>NZ_VAWF01000001.1:1265608-1898413 GCF_005869845.1 Fodinibius saliphilus
TCAAGTGTCTTATCTAAACGTTCATTAATATTTTCAAGTATCTCTTCGTCCATAATTATATGATTTCTTAATATCTGATATCAGCGTCTGCTTAATTATAAGGAAATAATTTCAGACAAAATACTGTCACCTATAGACTATTTTTCTCTTCAATCCATCGTGACATATACTTAGTACTGGCCATCGTATGGTGTTCTAACATGCGGCCGGTAAAGTTTTGGAGGCGATGGGTATCTAACTCTTCAACTAATTCAGTGATCCTACGAATAAAACGATCGCCATATTCCGGCTTCGCAAATCGCTCATTTATAATTCTAATACCCTCTTTTTGCTTTTTATACCAAGCCGTCTCATTTTGGTATAATTCTACTGCAGCATCAGCAATATCTGTAGCCTTATCCTGTATGCTTCCACTCCACTCAAATTTTCCGGAAATGCCCTCGGCACCAATCGTAGTAGTTATACTGGGAGTGCCGCACTGCATGGCTTCTACAAGCTTCCCCTTGAGTCCGGCCCCAAAACGTAGCGGTGCCAGACATACACGAGCTTCTGAAACCACTTGTTGAGCATCAGATGCCCTTCCATCAATATAAAAGCCTTCTTCGGGTTTATGAAGCTGTTTGGCCTTCTGCGTAACGTATGACCCATAAATATGAAGTTCTGCCTCAGGCAATTTATTCCTAATCAATGGCCAAACCTCAGCTCGTAAAAACCTCACAGCATCCCAATTTGGGGGATGTCTGAAGTTGCCAACCATCACAAAATGGTTACGTTCAGAAAAATCAGACCATTGATCAATAACCCGTTTGTCTATCTTCGAAAGCATGAAAGGCAGATAATATAATAGCTTCTCATCTATGCCGAATAAATTGGTTAACAGCTGCATCTCATATTCTGATATTATGAGAGAAAGATCACTTCGATAAATGCTGGCAATCTCACGTTTGGTAGTCTCTTCATGCAATAGATCTGCTTTCTCAAAAGGTCGTCCCTGCCTCACAGCCGTTTCCCGGGCCCGGCGCAAGAAATGCAGATCTTCGGTGTCTAAAATACGCAAGGCACCCGGGCACTGCTCCGCCACCCGCCATCCAAACTGTTCTTCCGTCAAGAAACGATCGAATAGTACAAAAGAGGGTTGTAATTCTTTAATAAACAAATCAAAACTGGAATCGTTAACTGCAATGCGGACGGTATTGATGTTTCGTGATTTGAGATCAGCTTGATACTCACTTTCTGCAGCTGAGGTCGCGAAAGTGATCTTCCACCCTTGCTGTTGGAATAATTTGATGAGATTCATCATCCGCCCTCCCGCTGCAGAGGAGTTGGGTTCAGGCCATACAAGACCAATAATCAGTATCTGTTTTTTCTCTTTCATAGCTTCGAATATAGCCAGCCCCAAGCATGTTATAAAATCATTTACAATCTGCTTGGTATCACACCATATTAGCAATCAAAATTGTTAAAACCGACCCGATCCAAATCGTTTACTCGTATCGTAAACTTTCGATAGGATCAAGCTGTGCCGCTTTATAAGCGGGATAAACCCCGAATAACAATCCAATTACAAACATCCCCATAAAACCAGTTACTACAGCCCAAATAGGTACTACAGGTTCGGTTTCAATCCAAAGTGCCATTCCATTACCAGCCAATACACCAAGTATAATACCGATAAGTCCCCCCAGCTGGCAGATAAAAATCGTTTCTGCCAAAAATTGTGAAACAATGGCTTTTTTTGTGGCACCAACTGCTTTTCGAATTCCAATCTCACGGGTCCGTTCGGTAACCGACACCAACATAATATTCATAACCCCGATGCCCGCCCCAAAGAGCGTAATTCCACCAATAATAAAACCTACGGCATAAAGGATAAAGGTGAACTGATCAAAGGTTCCGGCCAGCGTATCATTGGTTTCTATTTCAAAATCATTTTCCATTCCCGGTGCCACTCTGCGAACCACACGCATTATACCGGTCACTTCATCTATGGTTGCGTCAATCAAATCCATCGCCGGGGCCTTTACCATAATATCAATATTACGATCTCCTCCATAGACATTTAATGCCGTCGTATATGGAATAATGACCATCTCATCCATCGACTGCCCCATAATACTCCCTTTGCTATCTAAAGCCCCAATAACCTGGTATCGGTGACCGGCAATGCGAATACCTTTTCCTATGGGATGCTCATTTTTAAACAGTTTATCTCGAATATCTTTTCCAATAATTGCATAGGGGCGTCGGTATTGTATATCCTCTGAAGAAAAATTACGTCCATCTTTTAAATCATAGGCATTATTGTCTAGATAATTTTCATTACTACCAATAATTCGCACCGTAGGATCGGTCTCCTCATCCTCATAAACCACTTTGGTATAATCAAAGGTTTCATCGGGACTCATTTTTTTACCCAATCGCATCTGCTCCTGCAGTTCTTCAGCTATATCGAAGGTAATATCTTCCCGATTTCTTTTACTCCGATCACTTTCACCAATCTGGACAGACGGTGTTCGTGAAACATTCACTACATCCCCGCCCATAATACTCATGGTATTCTGGAAGAAGTTATCCAGCACGGCAACAGCCGTTGTTGAAACGATCACAGAGAATACTCCTACCACCAAGGCTAATAAGGTAAGCGAGGAGCGTAACTTATTTGCCCATAGCGAATCGAGAGCCTGTTTAAATACCTCTATTAAGTTCATACTATTCGTACCTCAATGATTCTATAGGATCTGATTTTGCAGCCTTGTAAGCAGGGATAAAACCAAATACCAATCCAACCAGAGAGCATAGTATAAAAGCTGAGAATACCACACTCAGATCGATACTAGCTATAAAAAGCTGGTTCAGTAACAAGCTCAGGGGATAAGAAATTGCCAGCCCTATCAAACCTCCCAACAAACACATAACCACCGCCTCAATTAAAAACTGGTAGAGAATTTCCCACGCCTTAGCCCCCACCGCCTTTCTGATTCCAATTTCTTTGGTCCTCTCACGTACTGATACAAACATAATATTCATCACACCTATACCCCCGATAATAAGTGATAAAGCCGTCAAGGCTCCACCTACGATATAAAGACCGGTTTTAAAAGACTCCAGCTGTGCTTTAAAGGCCTGTGGTTTATTAATCGAAAAATCATTTTCCTCTGTAGCTTCTAAACCACGAATACGCCTCATAATACCTTCAACTTCATATTCTCCTTCCTTCATGATTTCCTCATTAGGAAACTTCACCGCCAACTGGATACCGCTACGTAATCCGTATATCTGTCCGTAAACTGTAATAGGGGTTATCGCCCGACGATCCATATCTGCCAATCCCAAAAACTTTCCTTGTTTCTCCAAAATACCTATTACAGTAAACTCTTGTCCACTAATACGTATTTCTTTGCCTAAAGGGGTTCCCCGTTCAAACAATTTATCTGCCAACGTAGCACCCAGTACAGTCACCTTTTGACCTCGGCGAACCTCTTCAGTAGTAAACACTCTTCCTTGTTCGACATCCAATCCAGCTGTATCAAAATATTTTTGCGTAACCCCAGCTAAAAACACCCCCTCTGTACTGGTATCTTTATACCGTATTGTTGCAGATTGTGCAACCGTTGCCGATACTTCAGAAGCTAACCTGCTGGCCTCCTTAATTTCTTCAACATAATCCAGCTTCATATCGCGCCGGTTCCGGTATTCCCACCATTTATAATCAGGACCGCGATTCCAAGGTTGGGTCTCCACATAAATAACATTCTGTCCCATCATGGCCATGCTTTTATCGAACTCGGAGTCCATCCCATTACTGACCGCATTCATCAGTGTTACCATCACAATACCGATAATAATACAGAGTGTTGTAAGAACTGATCGCGTTTTATTAATCCTTAATGCATTTAAAGAAATTTTTAACCCTTCCCAGCTACTATTGATAAATCGATTTAATCTGGACATTTCCTCTTGTTATTTTCTTTGACAATAGCCTCAATACGATATATAAACAAAATCGTTTCACTTAATTTATAATGCATAGTATAATTTTAATGATCCCACAATTTTAAGCTATATTGTACCGAAAAATAACCTGACAAAACTTTTATGAAACTCGACGTACTAGCGCTTTCTGCACATCCCGATGATACCGAACTTTGCTGTGGCGGTACTCTTGCTGCCCTTGTTAGACAAGGTCGAAAAGTAGGTGTCATAGATTTTACTCGTGGTGAAATGGGCAGCCGTGGCACTCCCGAAACACGACTTCAGGAAGCTTCAGAAGCAGCAAAAATTATTGGGGTATCAGTTCGTGAGAACCTAGGATTACCAGACACCCAGCTCGAAAGCACGAGAGAATATCAGAAAAAGATTATACAAAAAATTCGAACCCACCGTCCTCATATCTGCTTTATTGGGGCGCCTTCAGACCGCCACCCCGATCACGGTAATGCTACTCAATTGGCTCTGGATTCCATTTTCTTCAGTGGATTGACTAAAATTGAAACTGTCGATACCGACGGTAATCCCCAAGAGCGTTGGCGCCCATCGCATGTACTTCACTTTATGCAAGATCGGCCCTTTGAACCCGACCTGGTCTTTGATATCTCCGACACTTTTGAGATAAAGAAAGAAGCACTGCTCGCTTTTAAAACGCAGTTTAATGTTCAAAATCCTACAGAAGAACCGGGAACCTATATTTCCAACGAACAGTTCTTTGAAGGCATTGAAGCACGTGCCCAACATTATGGACATTTAATTGGTGCTACCTATGGTGAACCGTTTAAGTACCACAACGGCCCCATACCGATGGCTGCATTCAATGACTTATTTGAGACAAGTCCTCAGCGATAGAATGGGTCAAGGTTTCTAGGTGATATCTCTTTTTTCTTTATAAGGGGTATCAATTTCACCTTCTTCAAAATAATTACTGATTTCTTTAAGTAAGAAATCGTGCATAACGGGATTACCCGCAACAATTCGTTCACCAAATAGCCAGTCATCACCCCCTTGCCAGTCAGAAACCTTACCTCCAGCTTCTTTAACGATAAGCGCTGCTGCTGCCACATCCCACGGGTTTAGTGCATATTCATAGAATCCGTCAAAGCGCCCACTTGCAACACAGCACAGATCATACGAAGCGGCACCCGGTCGTCTTACCCCTCGTATATTGTCCATCAACATGCGAAAAAACTTCAGGTAGTTGTCCACTAAACTCATATCGTTATAGGGGAAACCTGTGCCAACCAACGCATCTTTGGGATCACTAAGCTTTGATACTGTAATGGGATTGCCATCCAGATATGCCCCCTTGCCCGCTAAAGCAGTAAATATTTCTCCCCCCGATACTTCAAGTACAACAGCCATCTTCGGCTCTTTTTGTTCCCAAAGGGCTATTGAAACACAATAAACCGGAAATCCATGTGTAAAGTTAGTGGTTCCGTCAATAGGATCCACAAGCCAAGTTCGTTCTTCAGGTAATCGCAGCTCTCCTCCCGTTTCCTCGGCAAGGATATGATCATCCGGAAATTCCTTCTCTATTACAGAAAGCACCTTTTGTTCCGCTTTTATATCCACCTCGGTAACCAAGTCATTCTTCCCCTTATAATCCACTGAAAAATTACGGTCGCGCTGGTATTTTTTAATAATTTCAGCAGCTGACTTTGCTGCTTGCTTAGCAATATTTAGCTCAGCTGTGTAGTTAGACATGAGTTTTTTGGTTTAAAAATAAAATTAGAGTGGCTTATTCCCGTTCATGCTTCATTTTATATTCAAATACTTTGTCTGATACTTTTTTGGCAGCATCAGAATCCGGATCAGGGAAGAGTTCATCAATGGGTGATTGCTGTAAGAGCGATCGCTGACGCCCTGCTTCTTTCATCGCCTTCATCACTTTTTTTCGTTGTTCTTTATCTACAGCATTATACCTTTTGTACAGGTCTACCTGCAAGCGGTCAAGATAATGAATTTTAAGGGCTTTCATTGCCCCTTTCGCTGTCCGGTATGGATTTTTATCCTTTTGATATTTCACACCTACCATTTCGTGATGTCGTTCACTCACCGTATGCTCATCTATCACAATTTCCCCTATTAATTTGGGGTAGGGATGCTCCCGGGCTGCATAAGCTTCAACGGAAACTTCCTTTTCTTCTTTATAACGTTCAATAATATCTTCATAAAACTGCCTGAGTTGCTTATCCTCAAACTGTGTTTCATTACAGTACGAGCCGATATAATCAATCATATCCCGATCATAAACTAACATGAGACGAATAAGCTCTTTTTCATAGTTAGGCCGCTTCTGGGGTTGTTTGGGGGCTCTTCTTTGGGCAGCACTGGGCTTACGCTGCTCATTAAACCCTACCGTATGTGGACGTGGGGCCTGCGGTCGCTGCCCCTGACCATCTGTTTCCTGATCTCTTCTGCGAGCTTCTCGTTCTCTGCGACGCTGCTCCCGTTTTTTAGCTTTTTTGCGTTCTTCTTTAAGTCTACTATTTATTTTCCCCAGCTCATCAAAAAGAGCTCGATCACCAATTTTCGAAACCTTATTAAGTTTCTGTACTTCTACTTCTTGTTTTATCTGATCGGGAATATGAGCAATAGACTCAAGGATTTCTGTAACGACCTTATCTTTTTCCTCATTCCATCGCCCTGAGCTTCTGGCCTTATGCACCGTATAATCAAGAAATCCTTCCGATTCGTCCTTCTTGAGTTCGCGAAAGGCCTCTTTGCCAAACTGTCTCACAAAAGAATCGGGGTCTTCTCCTTCAGGCAACTCCAGCAGTTTTACGTCCATTCCTTCATGCAATGCAATATTGATACCGCGCTTCATTGCCCGTTTCCCGGCCGAATCAGAATCATAGATCATCGTAATCGTATCTCCATAACGATGCAACAGCTTCATCTGATCAGGCGTCAACGATGTTCCGCTGGAGGCAGCTACATTATTTATACCTGCCTGCTGTAATGAAATAACATCTGTATATCCCTCTACTAAGATAACTTCATTCTTTTTACGGATATCATTTTTAGCAAAATTGATACCATAGAGTACCTTGCTCTTATTATATACTTTTGTCTGAGGTGAATTGATATACTTAGCAGCCTTTTTCTTACCTAAAATGCGACCCGCATAAGCAATAACTTTACCCGAGGGATTAAAAATCGGGAACATCAATCGCCCACGAAAAGCATCATAAAAACCATCATCGCGCTTACTGGGTTTTATAAGCCCGGCCTCCAGCAGGTACTCCTCATTAATTCCTGAATCAATGGCCGTCTTGTAGAGTTTCTCACCATCAGGTGGTGCATATCCCAACCCGTACTTTTTAATAATCTGGCGATTATAGCCCCTCTTCTGGAGATAGTCGCGAGCCTTTTTGGCTTGATCAGTTTCCATCAGATGCCGAAAAAAGAACACACCCGCATATTTAAGAGCGTGATAAATCCCCTCTCTCAGATTATGTTCTTCTGTAAGTTCTTCTTCGTCTTCTTCGGGTAGGGATACACCGTATCGATCAGCAAGCGAGCGCATGGCTTCAACAAAACCTACCCCTTCCATCTCCATCACAAAATTGAAGACATCCCCGGACTCGCCACATCCAAAACATTTGTAAATACCCAGATCAGGAGTCACATGAAATGAAGGTGTGTTCTCATCATGAAAAGGACAAAGCCCTTTCCAACTGCGTCCGGAACGCTTCAATTTAACATAGTCTTCGACTACTTCGACGATATCCGCCGCTCCGCGCACTTCTTCTTTTTTTTCATCTGGAATCATTGTTGCCATAGCAGTGAAATGATAACAGAATTACGAATGATAATCATCCTGCTATTTGGGGAATAGGAAGAAAAACTGGCTGTTAACGGATAAATTTTAGTCATTCCAGAGCATTCTATTCAAAATTATTTTTTATCAGCTGTTATCTTTGCCAAATCATGATGATGTCGGTATATTCCGTCCGACTTACGAAAATCATTTAACTTAATTTAGAAAAGTTCATGAGCGTACTTGTAGGGAATGATACTCGACTAGTTGTACAAGGAATTACAGGCAGCGAAGGCAGCTTCCATGCTGAGCAGATGATAGAATACGGCACTAATGTAGTAGCCGGTGTTACCCCCGGAAAAGGTGGGCAAACACATCACGATCTGCCGGTTTATAACACGGTAGCTGACGCTGTAGAAAAAGAAGATGCTAACACTTCGGTTATTTTTGTACCGCCTGCATTCGCCGGTGATGCAATTTCGGAAGCCGCTTTTGCCGGTATTGAAGTTATCATCTGTATTACAGAAGGTATTCCGGTTAAAGATATGGTTGTAGCCAAGCAGATCGTTGATAGTCATGATGCTACGCTTGTCGGACCCAACTGCCCCGGTGTAATCACTCCCGGCGAAGCGAAAATCGGTATTATGCCCGGCAACATTTTTACGCCCGGCAAAGTAGGACTGATATCACGCTCAGGAACACTCACCTATGAAGCTGTTGATCAGCTCACGAAAGCAGACTTGGGACAAAGTACTGCTATCGGTATTGGCGGTGATCCTGTAATTGGCACCACACATACCGATGCCGTGAAACTCTTTGAAAATGACGATGACACTGAAGCCATTGTTCTGATTGGTGAAATTGGTGGAACAGCTGAAGAAGAAGCAGCCGCTTATATCGAAGAAAATGTTGATAAACCGGTTGTTGCATTTATTGCCGGAAGCACAGCACCTCCCGGCCGACGAATGGGCCACGCCGGTGCTATTATTTCTGGCGGCGAAGGTGGAGCTGATGCCAAGAAAGAGGCACTGCGTAATGCTGGAGTTACTGTAGTAGACAGTCCTGCTGAAATCGGGATTACGCTCAAAAACCTTTTAGAAACAGCCTAATACCCTATTTTAACTGATCCGATCACTCTCAAATGGTCGGATCAGTTTTATAATACCCATATTCAAGTAAGTAAGCCTTCCGACTATGCATTACCTTATCTTTGGATTTGCCATCGGTACTTTCGTATGCGGGCTTATTGAACATTTCCACAAACCAGATGAGTCAGGCTGGATAAAACCCTCTTACCTTTTTGCCTTAAGTGGTGCCATATTCTTAGTCTTTATCTATGTAGCCTGGCCCCTGCTTATTCAGGTCTTTTCTTAATTCCCCTTTTCGCGAGATCTAAGTCTTCCCCAGCCATTTATTATACAATTCTATCGGGATCGCTGAAATCGGGAACCTCTCCACGATAGCCAAATATTTTTTTGACAAGTTTCACCTGCCATTCCGATTGATTCTTGATATACCATTGATCAGCAGCACGCCGAGCTCCGAGCCCATAAGTTGGATACGGATGTATCGTATCCGCAAAATTTCGTAGTGAAATCCCATTTTTCATTGCCAGAGCATATTCTGAAATAAGCTCCCCTGCATGAGCCCCATAAATACTGACCCCATAAATTTTCCCATCCCATTTTCTTGCATGGATTTTGATGAGTCCTTCTTCTTCTGAATCGGTTAGTGCGCGGTCAATTTTTGAAAAGGGGAAACGATAGGTTTCATAGCTTGTTCCCTCTAGTTGGAGCTGCTTTTCTGTGGCTCCTACATGACCTAATTCCGGATCGGTATAGGTAACCCAAGGTACATGATCCACATCAATCTTCATAGGAAATTTCAATAACGCATTGGTAGTAGCCATTTTAGCCATATGCTCACTCATATGAGTAAGCTGATACCGCCCTGTAATATCTCCACAGGCATAAATATGAGATTGATTAGTACGACACTTTTCATTTACTTCAATGCCGTCAGCCGAATATTTGATACCCGCTTCATCCAACCCCAAACCATTAATATTCGGACTCCTTCCTGTGGCCATCAATAGCTGATCTCCTGTAATTTCTTTCAGCCCCCCATCTGATGATATTATTGCCGTTACTCCGTTTTTACTACTAACTTTTTTTACTTCTACTCCCAGCTCAAAGATAATACCTTCACTTTCAAGTTTTTCACGCAACATGGCAGCTAATTCGGGATCATCGTTCAACATAATACGATCTGCCATATCAATAACTGTTACCTGGGTCCCCAACCGATTCATTGCCTGGGCCATCTCTGTACCAATGGGCCCTGCCCCGATAATGATCATTTTTTCAGACAAATTTTCAATCTCAAAAAGGGATTCATTTGTCAGATAAGGCACTTCATCAATACCATCAATGGGCGGAACCAATGCACTGGCACCTGCACAAATGATAAAGTACCGTGAAGACACTTCCCGAACGGTGCCATCTGAGTAATCTATTTCTATATTATGATTATCTGTGAACTTTGCAGAACCTGGTACCACCTCAATACCCATATCCTCAAATATTACCGGATCATCAGCATCCTCATAGATCTTTTGCCGGGTTTCATGTACATGTTCAATTACATTTTGAAAATTGATTTCTGGTTCCTGGTCTATCAAACCGTAGTTGCTTGCTTCCCGAATTTTCTGAGCCACTTTACCGGCTTTAAGCAAAACCTTACTGGGCACACAACCCGTCCATGTACAATCCCCCCCCAATCGATTCTGTTCTACCATCATTGTTTTAGCTCCAAAGTTAGCAGCAATGCCTGAAGCCGTAAGACCTGCAGCCCCACCACCGATAATAATTGCGTCGAAATCGTATTTACTCATCTGTAGATTGTTCCTGATTAATATCTTTTATACGCTTTTTAACATTCGTATACGTTGAATACACTCCACACAGTACCATCAATAATACAATTCCATATACCCACCACGGAACATTTTGTCCCACAACAATTAAATATAGGTATGCTGATATAAAAAAGAAGGTAGCCAAAAGCGAAGGTAGAACTATTGATTTTTGCAGCCGATAGTTTCTCACTAACCATCCGATGCTTAGTGAGAAAAATGGAATAGCACCTATATAAATACTGCCAAAAATAATGGGATTTACACCATACTGCTGTCCAAGTCCAAAAAACCATACTTTTACTAACTCTAAATAATCTGCCATTAAATCACGGATATGAATTTCTATTTCTTAACTGAATGCAACAAACTTACAAACCTTACCTTCATAACGCCTCCAGACTAAGAATTAAAATATCTTTTTACTTCCTCCAGTTTGGCAGGCTTGGATTAATAACATAACTTTATACCGAATAAATTCAGTTCATGTTGAAGTATAGATTAAAAATATTCGTAGGCTTTTTTCTGTTAATGCTCATGAGCATTGGCCTTACTATATCTACGCTTCACTCTCACCATGATCTGGACCTCCACAATTCAACTGATTTTGCAGACACAGGTCAATGTCTCACTTCTGACACCACGGTATGTCCAATATGTGCACATTTGATCGATGTAGAAACGCTGAATTATTCTCAGTCAGCTAATTCTTTATCTAAAGTTGATGGGAATATCTTATTAGTGGATAGTAATAAAAATTCTGTTACTTTATTTGCTAATAGAGGCCGTTCTCCCCCCTTTACTGTTTGACTACCCATCATCCCGTAGCAGTGTAATGAAATAATATGTCTCCCTGCTGTAAATTTTAAAGGCAGAAAGACAATTTATTCTACACTCTATTCTATTCACTATAAAGAGCTACGTATTCCCTGCCGGTGATTGCAGTTAGTATTTTTAATCGATCGGTTGGATCCTACGTCATTAGTTAAGGATTATGTTCAATCATAAAACCCAAGAGCTAAGTAAGTTCGTAATACTATTAGCTAGTATTTGCCTGATTGGATCTACATTCCATATCCATCAGTTTCACCCTGACTACAGTTTACATGACCACGATCTCAACCACCATATCAGTGTTGAGAAACCGGATTGTATTGCCTGTCTACATCTTATTAAAGCTCCAAATACTGTACAGGAAACAACGATCAAGAAATACCCTGATACCGACCGGCATTTCTCTGCCAGTGATCCTGTTTCAAAAATATTCATAAACTCGGACCTTAATAACAAATCGCCCCCGACATAAACGTATGATTTCTTGCCGCCAACTCACCCATGATTCATAAAGACTATATTATATATGAAGAATAATCGATCTAATTTTTTTCAGTTACTTTTACTTACAAGTTGCTTGATTCTCCTTGTTGGCTCAACAATAAGTTTCGCTCAATCAACAGATAAGGCAACAATTAAAGGCACTGTAATTAGCCAAGAAAACGATCAACCACTGTCAGGTGTTAATGTTGCTTTTCCCCAATTAAATCGGGGGACTTTTACAAAAGCAGACGGTTCATTTACAATTCAAAATCTTCCATCGGGAACCTATTCCATTGTGTTTTCCTTTGTTGGCTATGAAAGTAAAAGCCGGCAAATCATTTTGAATTCTGGAGAAGCAGCAACGCTGAATATCTCTCTAAAGCAAACACTTATTCAGAATGAAACAATAACTGTAACAGGAACCCCCTTTGCTTCAGATCCATTAACAACCCCTGCGGATGTTGATGTACTGACAGGAAACAACAAGTTATCAAAACAGCAAACCTCTTTGGGAGCTTCACTTGACGATCTTGCAGGTGTTTCCAGCATCTCAACCGGTAGCCAGATGGGGAAACCCGTTATCCGGGGGCTCAGCGGCAGCCGGGTTCGTGTTCTTGATGACGGTGTGGCGATGGACTACCAACAATATGGAGTACGGCACGGTCCTAATGTAGATCCTTTTACTTCTGAACGTATTGAAGTACTTCGGGGCGCAGCCAGTGTTCAATATGGTTCAGATGCCTTGGGAGGTGCTGTAAATGTAATCTCTAATTCCCTACCGGATGCTATAGATTCAGATTCTTTTTTAAAAGGGCAAATGCTCGGTGAATTCGCCACTAACAATAACGAACTGGTAGGTGGCCTCCACCTTAATGGTGCCACCGGTCCATGGGGTTTTACCGGTACCATTATTCGCCGTTCTGCCGGCAATATGACAGTACCTGATGTACCCACTTTCCCAAAAGCAGCTGATCCTGCAGCACCTAAATTTTCGGGAGAACTTGATCATACTGACTATGATCAGTTAAACGGAAGTTTTGGTGTTGGTTACCAAACTTCGATAGGCCAAATTACCGCTGAATATACCCGCTGGCAAAATAACCATAACTTCTTGTTACCGAATGGTAAGGGATTAGGACAAAATCTCGAAAATAATTCGCTGCAGTTTGAAGGGAACCTTCAGCTGGGTAACAATTTCATTCTAAAACCCAGTTTTACCTACGCCAGCAATCTTCGCCAATCTAACCCGGGCGGTGCACAGGCTGACCCCCGTGATGAACTTCCTGAAAATGGCTATGCTCATCTAGATATATTAACCAAAAACTATACCGGTAAGCTGGATTTGGAACATGCTGTAGCAGGCCCTTTTTCGGGAACTATTGGACTGGAATACAAACAAAAACACCAAGACAGCCGGGGCGTTGAACCTCTCGTTCCCTCAGCTACAATACAAAATATTGCAGCTTTTATATTTGAAAAAGCAGAACTTGGTGATCTTACTCTTTCTTTAGGAGCCAGAACTGATGCCCGTTTCCAAGAAGCAGCCTCCAACAGTGAACTAAATCTGCCTGATTACCCAGCAGGAGAAACGGCAGATGTCCTGGAACAGTCCTATTTTGAGTTTAGCGGATCAATGGGCGCTACATACCAAATTACCAATTCATTTGCTGTTGCAACAAATATCGGCCGTGGATTCCGCGCCCCCAGCCTCTTCAACCTTCATGTAGACGGCGTTCATGGTGGTATTGCGGCCTATCAAATCGGTAATCCCTACCTTGAGCCTGAAAGGTCGTTAAATACAGATTTATCGCTACGATGGCGATCAACAAAGGTGAAAGCGAAAGCAACAGTCTATAGAAATGCGATACAGAACTACATCTTCTTGGTAAACACCGGACAGTTTGCAGGCCCCAATAATGGCGGACCGCCTATCCTAAAAACCGTACAAGGAGATGCGCGTTTAATAGGTGCCAATGCCGATGTAACGGCCCAACTGTTACCATGGCTACAATTTTCAGGAACATTTGAAACCGTAGCCGGAAAAAATGTAGATGATAAGATATCACAAGTTGATGATCTTCCGCTACTTCCCCCCACAAAAATTAGCGGCAACATCAAACTCATCCAAAAAGAGTTGGGGGAATTTCAGAATGTCTTTGTTGATTTTGGAATAAGCCACACTTCTTCAAAAAAAGCGGCCGGACGCTATGAACCATTCTGGCAGTTCGGCAATGCTCCTCAGTTCGATAACTTTGGAGTAGCCTCTACAGATGCCTATACCTTGGTAAATACTACCATAGGCGGTGAAATTTCGCTGTGGAATCGTGCAATATCGGTCCAGATTTCTGCTAAAAATCTACTTAATGAAGACTATCGCAATTTTCTTGATACCTATAAGGGCTATGCTTTAAGCCCGGGTAGAAACATCACCTTTCGACTAAAGGTTCCTTTTACTATTCTTTAACCTCCCAATGATCCTCTTAATTATCCCCTGTCAGTATTCAAAGCTGGCAGGGTTTTTTTATAATATTGTGGAACGATTTGCCCATTCATTTTCTTGATATTCACTCTCAATAATTTCCAAAAACTCATATATAACTTTATCACTCAACGTACTCCTCTTCTCAAAGATCTGAACCTCTATGTCATTTTTGGCATCACCCTTTCGGCCGTAATGGGGGTAGCAAGTATTGCACCGGCCCTTCCAAAAATGGCACATGTATTGGAGGTTTCTAATGAGAAAATTGGATTACTAATTACGGCTTTTACTATTCCGGGTGTTTTTTTAACCCCTCTTCTTGGTGTTTTCGCTGACCGAATTGGACGAAAAGCTATACTTGTACCCTCCCTTTTTATCTTTGGTATCGCAGGAACAGCATGCGCTTTTGCAACCGACTTTAGCTGGCTTTTAATATTACGATTTATTCAAGGAATAGGAGGAGCCTCACTCGGTGCCTTAAACGTTACGCTGATTGGTGATCTCTACGAAGCTAACAGGCGTGCTACGGCAATGGGATATAATGGGAGCATCCTTAGTATAGGTACGGCATCCTATCCTGCCATCGGTGGAGGATTGGCATTGCTGGGATGGTTCTACCCTTTCTTTCTTTCCTTGTTAGCTATTCCCGTAGGGATTTTCGTGCTCATAAAACTTGACAACCCCGAACCTGACAATCACAAAGATTTAAAAACCTATGTTGAAAATGTATTTGATTCCCTGAAATCTAAAAAAGTAATTGGCCTCTTTGCCGCCAACTTTCTCACCTTTATCATCCTCTACGGTGGCTACCTTACCTATTTTCCAATACTACTCGATGAACAGTTTGGAAAATCATCATTTTTTATTGGGTTAATGTTGTCGGGATCTTCATTAGTGACGGCTGCGGTCTCCTCTCAATTGGGAAATCTCACTGAAATATTTAAGGAATCATCCCTCATCATAACTGCCGCATTTTTATACCTAGGAGTTTTTATTAGTCTGCCTTTTATAAATAATATTTGGTTATTTACGCTACCAATTATTGTATTTGGATTTGCCCAGGGTATCAACATTCCCAGTATATTAAACCTGTTAACCCATCAAGCTCCAAAAGAGTACCGAGCTGCATTTCTTTCAGTAAACTGGACCATATTACGAAGTGGACAAGCCGTAGGACCTTTTTTACTGGGAATAGTTTATGGTTTAGTGGGGATTGCAGGCACATTTTGGGTATCAGCAGTAACGGCAGCCTGCTTAATCGGTGTCGGTATTCTTTTAATTCGAGAATAGAGATAGGAATCCAAGGTAAAAGATGAATAGCTCTTTTTAATTCTATATATTACTAAAAACAAAAAGGACCTCAGAAGTATCAGTTCCGAGGCCCTGTGCTTTAGGTTTCAGCATTTAGGAGTGACTAGTTGACTAACTAGATTAGGTCTAGAGAGACAATAATAGTGCGTTCTGTTAACAAGAGTAATGCGAACGGTATTTGTTACAAAAAAATTAAATTAATTTCTCCCCCCCTCTTTTGGACATCATAAAAAGCCATTACAAGTCACCTTTAGGCTGGTTGGAATTGGTTAGCTGCAAGGGCTCTTTGCTTAGTCTTACTATGTTAGATGCGGTCCCCAATCCCCTGTTAAAAGCTAAGAATAGTATTCAAAAACAGGTAAAGAGTGAGCTAAAAGAATATTTCGACGGAGAGCGCAACCGATTCTCCATTCCCGTAATGCCCAGCGGTACAATCTTTCAAAAATCTGTATGGAATAAGCTTCAACAGCTTCCTTTTGGGCAAACAATAACCTATGGTGAACTTGCAAAACGGCTTGGAGATACAAATAAAGTTCGTGCAGTAGGGCGGGCAAGTGGTAAAAATCCCATTCCAATCATTATACCTTGTCATCGGGTAATAGGTATAAACAACAATCTTATAGGATATGCGGGAGGCGTCAATAGAAAAAAGTTTTTGCTCAAACACGAAGGGACTCTACTATTATAATCATCTTAAAAACTTTTTACTGTCGGATGGCTGTGCAATTTGTACATTCCAGTAATCTTCACTTTAAGAAAGTTTTATTTTATGGTAATATATCGACGCTTAATCGCTTTATTGGTCTGTATCATCGGGATTGTAACCACTGTTTCGGGCCAAATTCAAGAGGCTCCTGAACGAACAATAGGCGACGGGCCCTATGAAAAACTGATTATCAGAGGTGTTATGCTCGTTGATGGTACGGGATCCCCACCACGCGGACCGGTGGATATTGTTGTACAAGGCAATAGAATTACCTCAATTCGCTCGGTAGGATATCCAGGAATTCCTATTGATGAAGACCAACGTCCCAAAGCAAATGCCAATACCAAAGAAATTGAAGCTAAAGGCATGTATCTGCTGCCCGGCTTTATCGATATGCATGCCCATACAGGCGGCGTTGAACAAGGTACCCCTGCAGAATATGTGTATAAACTATGGATGGCCCATGGTATAACCACCGTTCGCGAACCAGGCTCATTTAATGGGATGGATTGGACCTTGCGCCAGAAAAAACGAAGTAAAAACAACGAGATTACTGCGCCCAGAATCTATTCATACATCGGTTTTGGGATGGGGCATGACGAACCTATTACTACTCCTGAAGAAGCACGCAAATGGGTACAGATGATACACGATGAAGGTGCTGATGGCATCAAGTTTTTCGGGGCCAGCAAGCCGGTGTATGCCGCTGCTATTGATGAAGCTAAGAAGCTCGGTCTGGGAACAATGACACACCATGCCCAAACGCGCGTTGTCTACAATAATGCCCTGAAGTCGGCCCGGCTGGGACTTTCCAGCATCACACACTGGTACGGCATTCCAGAAGCCTTATTTACTGATCAAATTATCCAAGATTATCCCCTCGATTATAACTACAGTAATGAGCAGCATCGTTTTGAAGAGGCCGGCAAACTCTGGCAACAGGCTGCTGAACCCTATAGTGATAAATGGAACAGCGTGATGAACGAGATGCTTGAACTGGATATAACGCTCAACCCCACTTTTACGATATATGAAGCCAGTCGGGACTTAAGTGCCCAACGACGCGCCGAGTGGCACAAACGATACACCCTGCCCTCTCTTTGGGATTTCTATAAACCCAGCCGTAAATCTCATGGTTCGTACTGGCTCAACTGGGGAACCGAACAAGAGGTAGCATGGAAAGAAAACTTTGACCTATGGTTTGAGTTTGTCAACGAATTCAAGAATCGAGGAGGACGAGTTACTCTGGGCTCCGATTCCGGCTATATCTATAAGCTCTATGGCTTTGGTTATATCCAAGAAATGGAGCTGTTTCGGGAAGCCGGCTTTCATCCTCTCGAAATATTCCAGTCGGCTTCACTGAAAGCAGCAGAAGTGCTGAATATGGATGACAAGCTAGGCACTATTGAGGTAGGTAAGCTGGCTGATATGGTGCTGGTAGATGCCAATCCATTGAAAAACCTTAAAACATTATACGGAACCGGCGCTATCCACGTTAATGATGATAACAAACCGGTCCGCATCGGCGGTGTTGAGTATACGATCAAAGATGGTATTGTCTATGATGCCGAAGAAATGCTTCAGGATGTAGCCGAAATGGTTAAAAAGTCAAAAGCTGAGAAAAATTATGAGATTACTCAGCCGGGCCTTGATTATTAAAACTGACCGCCTGTTACCTATATTTATTGCCTAGCTATATCTCTCCTGCTGTATCTTTGATAATTACATTACAGTAGGAGTAAAATATTTTTAAAGTTTCAATTCTTGATGGATTTCGATCTACGTAAAGATTCACGAAAATTACACCGTTGGGGTGCTATCTTGATAGCACTTCCTTTTTTGATTGTTCTATTATCGGGACTCCTTCTTCAAGTAAAAAAGGAGTTCGCCTGGATACAACCCTCTACACAATCCGGCAGTCAAGTGGGAGCTTCCCTCCCTTTCGATAGTATTTTGAACACTGCTAAATCAATTCCCGAACTTGCCGTCAGCAAATGGGAAGATATCGACCGGCTGGATGTACGCCCGGATGATGGAGTCATTAAAATCCGCGGAGCCAACGGATGGGAAGCCCAAATTGATGCCCATACTGGTGAAAAGCTACAAGTGGCCAACCGTCGATCTGATGTTATTGAAGCTATACATGACGGATCATGGTTCCATGATAAGGCCAAACTGTGGCTGTTTTTACCCTCAGCAGTTGTTGTGCTCATTCTTTGGCTTACAGGTATCTACCTATTTTTCTACCCCTACTTTGCTAAATGGCAAAACCGGAAACGACTCAAAGAGCGTAAGTTAGAACGCCGAAGGAAACAAAAAGCATCGGACGAGATAACTGCTTAGTTTTCAAGATATAGAACCATTTAATTGGTCCATAAAGCTTATAGGCCAGCAAACCAGTCTCTTGTATGGTACTGTTGGGGGATTTAATCAAACTCCCATGATAATGACGGATCCTGTACGTTTTCTTATAGATCATTATTAGCAGTATTCAAAAAGCTACCCACATCTTCTTTCGATAATTTTTGCCACGACCAAAAACAGACAGGGCCAACAACCGGGACAAGACAGAAGTTATGAGCTAATAAATTTCCGATCTCACCTTAAAAATTCGTATCATTGGATCATTCTAAAATGGAAGAATTGAAAATAAAAAATGGCTCAGACACCCAGCGATAAAGCAGAAGAACTACATGTCGACGAAATACAACGACATATTTTCCTATGTGCCGACCAGACCAAACCCAAGTGCTGTAAAAAGGAATGGAGTATACGTGCGTGGAATTTCCTGAAAATGAGGCTAAGGGAACTGGGGTTAGATGGAACCGGTGGAGTATATCGTACCAAAGCAAATTGCCTGCGTATCTGCAAAAAAGGTCCGGTAGCAGTCGTCTATCCCGAGGGTACCTGGTACCACTCTTGCAAACCAGAAGTGCTGGAACGTATTATCCAAGAACACCTTATTAATGGTAATCCTGTGGAAGAATATATGTTTGCTGAAAATCCCCTCCAAGAGGAAGATGAAGTAACCTAGTTTTCTGTAATATATAGCAACACCAAGTAAACGTATCGCTCACGAAAAAGTCTGATTTAATAAACTATTTTTCTCTACCTCCCAATAACTACAAGAGAGTTATAACCCATCTGACATACCTAACATCCTATTAGACGCATTTTCTCATCTTCCTGTAACAGGATAGGTATCCTACAGATTGCTTATTTCTTCAGGTGTGCAACTCCTTCAGTACTTAATAGCTATTATAAACATTCCCAGATTCTCACAACTGAAATACTTGTGCAGCGTATCATATAACTAACGATGGCATCACTTGGAGTGATGCCATCGTTTAAGTAAATACCTAGCTTAAAAACCAATTTTCTCACATATCATGCAAAATCATAACCGCATTTTGCATCATGCGTGCTGGACCTACCCAGAACATGCGGTATTGGGTATTATCCAACAAAAAGACTACCTGTCCGGATCCCATGGGTTTTACTCCAGCAAAAGCATTACCAGCCACCTGCTCTTTATTTTCAGGAGAGGCATATCCTGACGCCAGTACCGATTGTGGATCCTTACCATAATGACCGACTACCTGCCAGTTCGTAGAGGGTACCAATGATTCATCACTAAACTTTAGTGAGAATAACTTATTGGGCATTCCAAAGGCAAGTGGATTGGTATTATCAATATGTCCCTGGAAAGCTGAACCGGGAATACGTTTAAGTCCGGATGAATCTTCACGGGCAGCATATGTCGTATAGGCCGCTGGTTTAATCGTGTCCTCATCTTTATCTCCTTTTGAAGGTTCATCAGTAAGCTCTACAGAAGTAAACCCAGAATTGTCTTTACTCATAAATTCTGCAGCATTTTCTGTAGCAACAAGAGTACCACCGTCTCTCACCCATCCTTTTAGTATATCCAGAGCAGTAGAATCAAGGGTCGAAGAAAATCCGCCCCAGGCACCGGGCAGTACTAATACATCATATTCTTCCAGATCTAAGTATGGAAGTCGATCACTTCGAATTCGGTTGATCCCAAATTCGGTCCACTGATCGAATAAAAACCAAATCTGGCCAGCTGTATACGAGCTAAAGGGGCTATCAACCATAAGCCCTACACTGGGCCTATCAACCGGCTCGCTGTCCCGTGAGGCCAAGTCCATGCCGCTGACCATGCGTCCGGTATCAAAACCTTCGATCGTAACTTTGGCCTCTTTAGCAATACGCTCCATATCCGAGACGATGGTATCGCGCTTTTCATAATTACGACCAAGAAGAACTACCAGACTGCCCCGGCTATATCGTTGTCCATCGTAGGTAAAATATTTTTTGGCAACACGTACACGATAACCAGCATCCCATAGTTTAGCCAGTGCATTGGGAGTATATCGCTGCTTTCCATCAACTACATAAGCATAACCTGCCCCACTATTTTTTACTCCATATTCATACGCTGAAACTTCTGATACCGGAGTGGTTTCTACTTTTACCTCATCATTTGACCAGGCGGCATCCAGATTATATGCCATCGGGGCCGACCAAGTTGACATGTCGTACATCACCGAATCGCCGATTGCCAACTGGCGCTTCATAAGTGTATTCAAAAATATATGACGTGGCTGATTCATAGAAATAATGAAACTACCTTTATTGAACTGGCGGGTTTCTGCTTCTCCATCCCAATAACTATAGGCATCATCTATTTCAAAATCTTTCGTTGCCTGCCCTACTTCAACTCCATGCTGCAACATAATATTGATCAACTCACCGGTGTAGGCCCGATCATTATTGGGGACAATAAATGCCTCCACATCCCCTTTCTTTGCTTCCTCCCTAAAAGCATTTTGAAAATAATCAAGCAGTGGCTTCCGATGTTCAATGGAAGTCCGGACTGTTGCAATCGAGTTCGTATAATGATCAAATACACGCTGCCGAAGGGTCAATTTATAGCCATCTTCAGTTTCAACGGAGCGCCCCCCGCGGCTATGTCCCCCTTGTTCTGCCAACATCCCGATAGCTCCCATATTGCTGGGATAAGAAGATCCATAACCGGGGTAAAAGAAATCAAAAGCCTCACGGGTGGCATAATTAATATTGTGATCATCAAACTCCGCGATCACACCACGTCCAAAAACATCCGCCCACTTTTTATAATCATTTGGCAACTCATGATTTCGTGGTGTAGTTCCGGGCATCGTAAAGTAATTACTGTTGAACCCCTGCTCATGCAGATCTAAATGAACCTGGGGCATCCATTTCTGGTAAGTGGCTATGCGACCTCTAGACTCCGGATGAACCAACCAAACCCAATCGCGATTCAGGTCAAACCAATAATGATTGGTACGTCCACCGGGCCAGATCTCATCATGCTCCAGGTCATCCGCGTTAGAGTTTAACACTGCACTTCGTGAAGATTTATACCAGTACACATATCGATCTCGCCCATCAGGGTTGAGCATCGGATCAATAATAGTAATAGCATCACTCCTCATCTTTTTGGTCTCTGCATCCATCCCCGCAACCAAACGGTAGGCCGTCTGCATAGCTGCTTCACTACTAGACGGTTCATTGCCATGGACATTATAACTCAACCATACCATAACAGGCTGATCGCCCTTTATAGATTCCGCTGTATTATCCTCCAATTTTTCCGGATCAGTAAGCTGGAGGTTATTATTACGCAGCTGATCGATATTTGACTGATTTTCTTCAGAACTGATAACCGCAAAGTAGAGGCCTCTACCTTCATAGGTTTCAGCATACTTTTCTAAATTGATACGATCAGACGTTTCAGCCAAATACTTGAGATAAGCTACCACATCTGAATGGAAACTAAATTCAGTGCCCAACTCATAACCCAGGAATTCTGCCGGAGATGAGATCTCAGAATCATAAGAGATATCCGGATCAAACTGGAAGCGTTCTTCTTGAGCATGTAAAATGCTAGAATTTATAAAAAGGAAAGCAACAGCAAAAAGGAGGTATCGAAATCGAAATTCGAACATGAGTTACATTGTTTGTTTACTTTTTTATGTTGTAATAGTTAATCATGGTACAAAAATTGAAAGTAAAATGGCGTAAAAAAAAGTCGTGATTAGCTATAATAAGGCCTGTTAAGCGATTTGGCGAATAATCCTGTTCACTTTATGCATCTATTCCTATGAAAGGCTATCAAAAAATGCTACTCGGCATATGCATAGCCATCATTATATTGGTCGGCAGTATTCAGATCTATTTTAGTTTCTTTTTAGATACCCAGATTAAACAAACGCTCACAAACCATTTTCAGGAGTCTACAAACCATAGGATTCGATTCACAATTAATGATCTAGACCTTCAATTGCTGGGAAGGCGTATTAATATTTCCGGTACTACTATTTCTTCAAATAAACAAGACGAAAAAAATACTTTTTATGCTAAAATAGAAGGTATCCAAATTCGAGGAATTAGCTTTTGGCAGTTATTAGTGCATCAAAAGCTTAAACTAAAAGAGGTCCGGATTAACAACCCGAATATTTCACTGGCCAAAGCTCCCTCCTCAAATCCCTCTACTACTCCTCGACATATCCGGAAGCAATTTTCAAATGTCAAGATGCTACAGCAACTGTCAATCCCAAAACTCTCAATCACCGGACTATCCCTTCGTTTTACGACGAAAACCAAAAATGACAAATCATCTTTTAGCTTCCGCAACAGTGATATCCATTTCTATAAAATATCTCTTGACTCCGCCGCTCTAACAAGTAACGAGATTATCCCTGCTAAAAATATGGTAGCTGACTTTCGTGATCTTCAGTACCATACAGCAAATGGTGTATATAAACTTTCTACCCACAAAATAGCCTTTTCATCCTTTGACAGTAGTATGGACATTCGTTCCCTACAACTCCAACCGAAATTTGATAAAACTACTTTTCCCAACCAGTTTGATCACGAAGCAGACCGGATAAAAATAAAAATGAGCCAAATTTATTGGTCCGGCATTGACAGCCATAAACTAAATTCCAGACAAATACTCAGAGTAAAAAATATTCTGATCCGTAAGCCCGACTTTGACATTTATCGTGATAAACGGCTTCCCTTTCCTCCGAATAACAACCCACCATTGCCCCAAGAGATAATACAAAGTATTCCATTTCCTACTACTGTCAATCGCATTACTCTTACTGATGGTAAAATCCGGTACAGTGAACGGATGCCGAGTGCTCAAAAAGCCGGGTATATAATTTTTGCTGATCTCACAGCTATTTTTCAAAACTTGTCCAATATTAAAAAAGAATGGCGTGCTCATTCCCCAACCCTGCAGGTTAAAACTGAAGTAATGGACCATGCAGAACTTAAGGCCTCATTTCGTTTCCCTATGGGTTCTCAACAACAATATATCTTCGGCCATTTATCATCAATGCCAATAAAGCCCCTGAACAAAGCATTGACTCCCCTGGCCTTTGTACGCATAGAGGATGGGCATATTCTGGGAATGGATTTTAATATGACTTTAGATGAAAAGAAAGCCAAAGGTTCCATGACCTTTACATACCAAGACTTAAAAATATCACTGTTGAATAAAGGAAATAAAGACCAAAACTTTGGTAATAAAATAAAATCGTTTCTTGCTAACGCTTTCAAAGTTAATACTCATAACAAAGGCGAAAACCTCAAAAAAGCACCAATTAAATTTGAACGAGATACAAATAAATCAGTTTTTAACTACTGGTGGAAAAGCCTTTTATCAGGACTTAAAACGAGCATTGGAATCTAAAGAATTCAATTCATGTCAGAATTAAACACGGTTGCCATTCCCAGTTATGAGGATGTAAAAAGTGCCTATCTTAAAATTCGAAATAACGTTCACAGAACACCGGTTTTAAGTAGCAAAAAAGTAAATGAGCGCGCTGGCGGCGAACTCTACTTTAAGTGTGAAAATTTTCAAAAGGTAGGTGCCTTTAAATTTCGGGGAGCAACACATGCGATAGGAACACTCTCTGAGAAGGAAGCGAAAAATGGCGTTGCCACACACTCCTCTGGCAACCATGCACAAGCAGTAGCACTAGCAGCTAAACTTCGCGGTATCCCCGCTCATATTGTGATGCCTGAAAATGCTCCAAAAGTTAAAGTCAATGCCGTGCGGGACTACGGGGCTAATATTACGTTTAGCAAATCTACACAAGAAGGGCGGGAAGCAACCCTGCAAAAAGTAGTCAAAAAAACCGGGGCTACTTTTATTCATCCCTATGACAATCCGAATATTATCATGGGACAAGGTAGTGCCGCCATAGAACTGCTGGAGGAGAAGGCCGACCTCGATCTCATCATTGCTCCTATTGGCGGTGGTGGTCTTATGAGCGGGACAGCTATTGCAGCATCTGGTTTATCTCCGGAGACAAAAATTATTGGCACAGAACCAGAAGTAGCTAATGATGCATACCTTTCCTTCAAAACGGGGGAACTTCATCCTGTCCAAAGCACTAATACGGTAGCAGATGGACTACGAACCTCTCTGAGTCCCCTCACCTTTTCCTGCATACAGAAACATGTAGATGCTATTTACACTGTAACAGAACAAGAAATTGTCGAGGCTATGCGCTTTATTTGGGAACGCATGAAGATAATTATTGAACCTTCGTGTGCGGTTCCGGCAGCTGCAATTTTTAACGGAAAAATTGATGTTGAAGGGAAAAAAGCTGGGATTATTATAACAGGCGGCAATATTGATTTAGATAAACTGCCGTGGCAAAGTTAAAAATCAAAAATTGAGACCTAGGCATAAATGTCAGAGCAGATCATTATTATTGGCAGTGGCGTATCGGGACTTACTACAGCCCTTACCCTACAATTGCTGGGTTATGAGACTGCAATTTATACTGAGAAAACCATTACAGACATTTCAAATAAAAATGGACACCCGGAATTTGCCAGTCTCTTTCCATCCGCTTCAATAATTCCCCACTCGGTATACTCCAATCAATTGGAGAAGCTATTCAAACGGTCTCAGTATATATTTTATGAGCTTCGCAAACTAGCTTTCCCGGGCATTACCATCAATAAACACTATGAGCTTTGGGAGTCTGAACCCAACCGCCCCGATTACTGTAATTGGATGTTGAATTTTGAAGCTGTTTCTAATACAGAGATAGAAAAACTACCACATCGACCGGTAGTTGATAAATTGTACGGCTGGAGTTTCAACTGTATTTTCGCTGATTGGTCACTATACTTACCGGCACTGCTCCATACCTATTTACAAAATGGTGGAACAATCAGGCAGCAAAAAGTTAACCGGGAAACAATTTCTGACCTGCCGGCGGAAATCATTATTAACTGTAGCAGCACCGGTAGCCCTTATTTATTTGATGACCCCAGCAATAAGCAACTTGTTGTCCGTGGCCATCTGCTCCACAAGGCGGATGCCCCTTTACTCACAAATTCAAACGGGGAAATTGTATCTTACAATTATACCCCAAAAGCAGAGATCTATTCCGATAGTAAGGGCAAAGCTGCTGATGTATATTGCTACCCCCGAAAAGATGGTTGGATACTTGGAGGGAGCCGCCAAGTTGGAACCCTTGAAAACGAAGAATGGCAAGTCAGTGAAGATTACTATGAAATTGATGGTATTAGATTTCCTAAACAGATCATCGATCTCAATAGTAGGATCATTAACACCTTTTTTGAAACCGAACTGAGCATAAAGAATGAGCTTACTCCATCGGTAGGTTATCGATATATCCGAAATAAAAAGAATGGCCTTCGGCTTGAATCAGAAACTGTAGCAAATAAAAAAGTAATACATAACTATGGCCATGGGGGCGCCGGGGTTACGCTTTCCTGGGGATGTGCCCTAGCGGTAACCTCGCATGTAAACAACAACTCTGCTGACGAAAACAAACAAACCTTATTAAAAGAGATACAACAATAACCACAAGTATACTTTTAAAGGACAATGGAATCAGCTTTGAATCTGTTTTTCGGCACAATCAGGGCAATCCAGCCAATGCTCTGATGGCATTGATGGCAGAGCTTTCGGACTACTGCCTTTTTCAAACACCGGCCGATATAACACATCACCTTTTTTATGTGATTCTCCACAACTGTGACAGCTTTCCGCTCCATCAAGTTCTTTAGGAGTATAGCCTGCGATCACCCAACCTTCATGACCAGCATGCACTGCCAAACTTTCTAAAGCAGCACGTACTGTTTGGGATTTATTGCCGTTATAATATTTCTCAGATAATTCCTCCAAAAGTTGAACGGTCTCATTATCTAGGGTAAAGTTCAACCGTTTCATAACATCTTTTCTTATTCAAAGTTTCCTTTTAATACACAATATACCAAGCTGCAAACACGATTAATCCTCCAATAAATGTATTAAGGACAGCCCAACGGCGATACCGATCTAATTCGTGATGTTCATGATTATCTAAATCAGTTTCTTGATGAATATTACCACCCACCTCACACTCTGGTAAAAAGTCGATAGCCACATGAAAGAAAACCCCCGTTGCAAAGCCAAATATGATAGCATTTATAAGAGCATTCTCCGGGATATCTAACAAGCTCACCGGGAGAGCAGTAAGTCCAATAGCCGAAGCCGGTAGTAGTATCAACATCGGGGATTTACCCTTAATCGCAAGCCGCCGTGAAGCAGCATAACCGGCTGGTGCTTTATGTGAAACAATAGCAATTCCCAGCAATAATCCCAGTTCAGGCATTGCTGCATATACCATCCCGATAATAAGTCCCGCAGAAAGAGCATGGGAGGTTAACTCTAACACTACGGGTGGCAATGACGAAGAAGCATGAGTTAAATCATGATTAAGAGTATGAATGGCAAAGCCCGCCATGATACCAATCGCAATTCCTAATCCCCCATAGACCGGATGATGATTAATAGCAGTAGGTACCAAAAAGATAGCTGCACTCGTAATCATCGCCCCACTTGCCAATCCATATCCAATAACCAAGTGATTGACCTTATTTTTTTTGGCTGCTTTCGTTCCTATGGGAATAGCTAGAGCCATAGAAGCAAAAGCAATCCCAGAAATACCAATAATCTTCCAACTAGACTCCAGCGCTGCCAAAAAAGTGAATACACACAGAATAAATAGCGTTCCGTAAATAATAGATTTATTAGACATAATTCATTTTACATTATCTTGTAATTGTGCCATCAATTGTAGAACAGTACCTCAGGCAACCTTTAACTGCTCTGTATAAAATCACCGGATAGCGGAATACCAAGCAACTTTATTAGTGTGTATCATGATACACACTATCATACTCAAAAACAACTTCTCTATTAACACAAGAATATATCTGATTAGCTTAAAAGCTATGGCCGAGAGGTATAAATCAATATCAAACCGGGCCAGTAAAAAACTGATTGGCGCTCATATCACCTCTACTTAGTTGGTATGAGCAGTAAGCCCTTACATACTTTCTTTATTTTAATATATTAGGACTAATAACTCTTTAATTCACAAGTGTCTTATGAAAAAGTTTTCACTTCTCTTCTGCGTTATTCTGCTAACCACTTGGTCAGCTTTATTTGCACAAAGCGGATCCAAAAAGTTAACTTCGGACGATTATTCTAAATCACAATATAATATCGAAATGCGTGACGGGGTAAAACTGCACACTGTGGTTTATACCCCAAATGATACCAGCGAAACGTATCCAATCATATTAAAACGTACTCCCTATAGCTGTCGGCCCTACAATAAACAAGTACCCGAGCGCATCATTTCTAATCCCTATATGCAACAAGAAGGATTTATTATTGTTTGCCAAGATGTTCGCGGACGGTGGATGTCGGAAGGCAGCTATACCACAATGACCCCTAATAAAGAGGGAAAAAACAATATTGATGAAAGCTCTGACACCTACGATACTGTAGAAAGGCTGGTTAAAAATATCCCCAATAATAATGGTAAGGTGGGACAATGGGGTATTTCCTATCCCGGATTTTACACTACCGCTGGCCTGCCGGATGCCCATCCTGCCATGGCTGCATCTTCACCACAGGCACCAATTTCAGACTTTTTCTTCGATGACTTTCATCATCACGGGGCATACTTTATGAGCTACTGGTTTGTCACTCCTCTCTTTGGCATTCAACATGATGCACCTACAAATACTGCGTGGTACAGTTTTGCGGATCTTGAAACGAATGACATGTACAAGTTTTATAACAGTATCACTCCACTGAAAAAAGCGGATAACTATTACTCTGATGAAAACTTTTTTTGGCAAGAACTTAAAAACCATCCCAATTATGATGATTTTTGGCAAAAACGAAACATATTGCCTCACCTAGATGACATTAATCATCCTGTAATGACTGTTGGCGGTTGGTTTGATGCTGAAGACCTCTATGGCCCCTTAAATACCTATCGATCTATTGAAGAAAAAAATCCGGATCTCCAAAATACGATCGTCATGGGGCCCTGGAGTCATGGACAATGGGCCAGCAATAAATCCCATCAAATGGTAGGAGAAATATATTTTGGGGAAGGCATTTCCGATTTTTATCAAAAAGAAATTGAGTACCCGTTCTTTATGAAGCACCTAAAGGGAGCCAAGACAAAAAAACTTCCTGAAGCCTATATGTTTGATACAGGAACAAAAGCATGGAGTCAATTTCAAGACTGGCCTCCTCGAAAAGCTACCCAAGAGAATTGGTATATCCACCATGACGGTTCTTTAAAAGACCAAAAGCCAGACAATGCCGATGCCAACTATACCGAGTATACCAGTGATATTGACAATCCTGTACCATATCGAGAAGAAAATAGTCTCGTTTTTATTCCCCAGGATTATATGACGGATGATCAACGATTTTCCGCTCGTCGTCCCGATGTTATTACTTTTGAGACAAACGTATTGAAAGAGGATGTAACCCTAGCCGGTGATATGTTGGCCAATCTCTATGTTTCAACTTCCGGAACAGCTTCTGATTGGATTGTAAAAGTCGTTGATATCTATCCTGCCAAGACTGAAGAAGGAAAACATACTCCTGAAGGTGTGGAGCTGGACAATTATCACCAGATGGTCCGCAGTGAAGTGATACGGGGAAGATTTCGGGAAAGCTACTCAACACCTAAACCCTTCGAGCCCAACAAGGTAACTTATATCGACCTTCCCCTACAAGATATATTCCACACCTTTAAAAAAGGCCATAAAATTCAGGTTCAGATTCAAAGTACGTGGTTCCCGCTTATAGATCTGAACCCCCAAAAATATGTGCCAAATATTTTCAAAGCTGAAGAGAGTGATTTCAGAGATGCTGTCCAGCGGGTATACCACACCGAAAAACATCCAACCAATATTGAAATAAAGGTATTAGAAAAAGAATAATTTATTGGTTCAATTGTCTGATTCGTGCAAGCGTCTAGCTTGTAGGATAGTAAAAGTATGAATTAATTATACTTTTCCATCCAGCATAATCAATCCTGCATACGAAGATCATATCTCCCTTAAAAATAGAAAGGCCCCGAGAAATCGGGGCCTTTTAATGATAATTCTAAAAAAATGATAAACACTTAGCTACCATTCTTTTTCGCTTTAAAGCGATTAATAACGCCACCATGGAGAACAGCCTCTTTCTGCCGTTCACTGAAAGTATGCTTAACAGTATACTTTTTGTCTTTGGTCTTGTTATGAATAACAACTTCATTACCATTCTTGATGGCACTACGAATGTCGTTCACAGCTAAGACATCTCCTTGGTCGATATCTTCGTAATCCGCTTCGTTTTCAAATTCTAACGGAGGAATACCGAAATTAATCAGGTTTTGCCAACCAATACGAGCATAGCTTTTAGCAATCACTGCACGCATACCCAAATAACGGGGAGCAATAGCAGCATGCTCACGGCTGGAACCCTGCGCATAGTTTTCACCGGCAATAACAACATGTCCGCCATGTTCTTCTTTTGCATCCATAGCTCGATCGTGGAAATTCTCATCCACTACATCGAGAGTAAACTTACTGATTTCGGGAATATTACTTCGGAATGGAAGCACTTCAGCTCCTGCACGTAATATCTCATCTGTAGAAATATCATCACCCATTTTAAGTAATACCGGCACATCAAAGTCTTTGAGTTCATCAAAGTCGGGCATAGTAGATATATTGGGCCCCTTCTTGATTTCACCGCGCTCTTCTTTAGGCTTTGGTGGAGTAAGCATCTCGGTATTAACATGAATTTCATCCGGATGCTCAAACTCAGGATACTTCATATTATATAGATCTTCGAGATCTCGAGGATCTGTAATCTTCCCCGTCAGTGCCGAAGCAGCTGCCGTTTCAGGACTTACCAAGAAGACAGAATCTTCTGGGGTTCCTGAGCGATCCGGGAAGTTACGTGGCACAGTACGCAGACTGTTTTGCCCTGATGCAGGTGCCTGCCCCATCCCGATACAGCCGTTACATCCTGCTTGGTGGATGCGTGCACCTGATTGTACCAAGTTAAACATCACATTATTTTTGACCATATTTTCGATAATCTGTCGTGATGTGGGGTTAATATCCCAAGAGACATTATCATTAACTGTTTTATCTTTTACAATTTCCGAGGCAATCCAGAAATCTCGATAGCCCGGGTTTGCTGAAGATCCTACATAAGATTGGTAGATATCCTGTCCTTCGACCTCACGTACAGGTACTACATTACCGGGACTGCTTGGCAGAGCAATCAGCGGCTCTACATCATCAAGTACAAGCTCTTCATACTTATCATATTCAGCTCCTTCATCAGCTTTCAACTCTACAAATTCATGGCCCCGTTCTTGCGATTCCATGAAGCGGCGAATCTCACCATCTGCCGGGAATACCGTACTTGTTGCTCCCATCTCGGTACCCATATTGGCAATCACATGGCGATCCATAGTTGAAAGATTTTTCAACCCTTCACCAAAGTATTCAATAACATAACCGGTAGCACCATCAACATCGTAACGGCGCAACATTTCGAGTACAACATCTTTTGCACTTACCCAGTCAGGCAGTTCTCCTTTAAGTTCAACTCCCAATACTTTGGGCATTTTTATGTATAATGGTTCTCCGGCAATAGCAAAAGCAACATCCAGACCACCTGAACCAATTGCTAACATTCCCATACAGCCTGCTGCTGGAGTATGACTGTCAGAACCGGCCAGTGTTTTACCCGGAATAGCAAAGCGTTCCGTTTCAATCGGGTGACTTACTCCGTTACCCGGACGACTATACCACATTCCGAACCTTTCAGCAGCAGATTTTAAAAATACATGGTCATCAGGGTTCTTAAAATCCGTCTGAATCAGATTGTGATCAACATACTGACAAGATAGTTCTGTTTGAGCTTCATCAAGTTCCATCGCCTCTAACTCAAGCATCACCATTGTACCAGTGGCATCTTGAGTAAGGGTTTGATCAATCTTAAGCCCAATTTCTTCGCCGGGAACCATTTCACCATCCTCAAGATGGCTTTTAATCAGTTTTTCCGTAACATTTAGTGGTTTACTCATAAATAATTATATGTTTTGATTTCCGCTAAATTCTTATTTATCTAAAGTTTAACTCCCGTAAATAGTTCCATAAAATACTATAGCATTACCCTACCCATCAAGTTAATAGCTCAAAAAGCACTATTTATAAGTATTCTAAGCTGTATTAGGATTCTTACTTAGTTTTTAAAAGTTTTTTTTCTTAATTAAGGGTGTGAGGGTAAAAGAATTTGTTTAAACATCAACACAGGCGTCAGACATTATGAATACAAGTGATCTGGTTAAAGCACTTGCAGATAATTGGGATATGAGCCAAGCCGAAACGCGCCGGTTGTTGGATACTATTGTCGAACGGTTAACAGAGAATTTGGCTAATGGTAATACTTTTACAATCCCGGACCTTGGCACTTTTAGATTATCAACACGTGGAGAGCGGGAGTCATACAATCCTCATTATGAACAGTATATGAAATTACCGCCCAAAAGAGTTGTTGATTTTTCGCCCAGCAAGGGGTTAAAAGAAGATTTAAAACAAGTGGAGTCTGACAATGAGTGAGAAAGTAACATTTCAGGAACTCATTGAGTCAATTGCCGAAGAAAGCGATAACACAAAGCAATTTACTCACGATTTCCTCAAAGATTTTGTCGATGTCATTAATAACGGTCTTGAACAAGACGGAAATGTAAGCATTGCCGGTTTTGGTAAATTTAAGCTGCGTCATGTAACAGAACGTGAGGGGTACAATCCCCAAACAGAAGAAAAAATGACCATTCCTGCACATAACAAGGTGGTGTTCAAGCCTTATAAGGGCGTTAGAGAACTCGTCAATGCACCCTATGCTCATCTAGAATCTGAACTTATTGAGACTGATGAAAGTGAAGATACCACCACAGAACCTACACCTAAGGAAGACGACACTTCTGAAAAGTCGCCTTCTACCTCAGAAGAATCAACAGAAAAAACGACTGAAGAAAAATATAGAGAAGAAGATCCTTTCGGTTTTGAAGCGATGAGTTCCAAACCTTCATCAAAATTTTCATTAGAAGAAGGTGAGGAAGTTACTGATGAGGAAGAAGATATTGTGGAATTTAAAGCAGAAACTACCGAAGAACAGCCTGATGAATCGGCCGAAGACCTTGAAGAGTTTATAGGAGCAACGCAAGAGGCTGAAGAAATTTCGGAATCACGAGAAAAGTCTGATAAACAACAAGAAGAGATTACAGCTGAGTCGAATACGTCTGAACCTATTGAAGCCGAAGACAAAGAGGCTGAACCGTCGAACAAGCAAATAGAGGAATCTCCTTTTGCGCCTATGAGCACAACATCAGATGAAGAATCTACTGATTCAGATGATCAGGAAACACAAAAGGACGATCGTCGGGCATTTGATCGGAAACTTCCCGATCGTAAAAGTAGCTCATCTCTACCTTTGGTAGTAGCGGCAATTTCGATTTTGGTGTTATTAGCTGTTGGGGCTTGGTATTTTGGGATGTTTTCAACAAATAATCCTTCTCAGCTAGCTAGCCAAAAAAATATATCATCAGCCAAAGCGAACCTACAACAGGGGCCTAATCAAGAAACACCTTCTCAAAAATCATCTACAAACAACAGACAACAATCTCAAAAAACCAACAGTCAAAAACAGTCGGCACAAAACCAAACGACAAGCAACAAATCTCAACAAGCAACGAATACAAACTCATCAGCTTCACAGAAAAGAGAACAGCACGCTATTACTAAAGGGCAGACCCTTTGGAGTATAGCTGAAGACAAGTATGGCAACCCACGGCTCTGGCCTTGGATATACGGTAATAACGGATCACTAAATGATCCGGACCTTATTATTGCCGGTAGTTCTCTTGCTGTACCCCTACCCTCGGGACCTCGGAATAACTTAACGTCTTCCGATTCGGTCGGTGTTGCCAAAGGTTTTCTATCTACCTACCAGTGGTATAAAAAACAGGATTCTCCGAAAGCTAAGAATCATTTGTGGGGAGCTAAAGTATACCATAGTAACATTAAGAACCTGGCTGACATCCCAATTGATGAAGCTGACCTTTCATACGCTAATAAAGCCCAATAAAGGTCATACATTCAAGGTCTAACTACTTTTAAGAATTTAAATTCGCAATAAAACCACACTTAACAGGAGAAATATTTATGATTCGTCATATAGTAATGTGGAAATTAAAAGATGAAGCAGAAGGAGCCACAAAAGAAAAAAATGCTGAAAAAATGAAGCTTATTCTTGAAGGGCTCAAAACCAATATCGATGAAATAAAAAATGTAGAAGTCGGTATTAACATCAGTGAAGACGATGAAGAGGCGGGATCTCCGCACGATGTCGTACTAATTTCTGATTTTGAAACCGAACTCGACTATACGATGTATACTCGTAATGATCATCATAAAAAAGCAGTTAAATTTATTAACTCGGTAATAGAAGATCGTCACTTTGTAGACTATAAAGTAGACACTTAATCTTTTCAGTATGTTATTTATCAGAAAAGGGATTTGTGCTTACAAATCCCTTTTTCTTTTGCCCTATTTTTGGTTTTTCACAAACCCATGAGCTTCTTCTAACATTCGTTTAAAAATTTGTCGCTGCGATGGTACCTGGGGCATGTATTCGGGATGCCATTGTACCCCCAACATAAAGTTATGGTACTGGTGTTCAATCGCCTGAACGACTCCAGTTTCTTCCCGAGCTACTATCGTCATATAATCTCCCACTTCATCCACAGCTTGCCGATGCATGGCATTAACCCATACCGTCCCAAAACCTAACACATCAAACAGTTTACTCTGCTCGTCAATTTTTACTTTCTTTTTGGGCCAAACACTATGCGGCCGAGGAACTTCTGTATAGTAGTTTTCAATATCCTGATGCAGGGTCCCCCCGAAATAGATATTCATTAATTGGGCTCCACGACATATACCTAAAATGGGAATTCCCTTTTCCACTGCCCTGCCTAACAGGTCTAGCTCCATCTCGTCGCGATCATTATCAATACCCACCGATGTAGTTGAAAACAGCTTGCGCAGAAAAAAGATAAAGGGAAAAAATAAGATAGTTGCAATACGAATCAACAGTTGCCGGATGCCGGATACTTTCTGATCTTCCGAAAATAGTTCCCCTAGCTGGGATTTGCCATACCTTTTAGGATTAACATCAGCTCCCCCTCCAATTACTAATCCATGAATATCTGCATCCGGTATGCCCTCTTTAGGACATATATGAATTGCTCGCCCCCCCTGAATAAGTATAGCAAACCACGTAAACCACCAAGCGGCCCTTCCTCCTTTGTCCGGCCCTGTTACACCAATATTAGGTCGCTTACTATTCATCAAGGTCTAATAGTATGTTTACGGTGCTTACCCATTCCTTTTTGAAAGAGATAACCGTTTCTTTCTTACGAAAAATATATAACCGACTTAACTTGTTTAACATTTCTTTGTTTTCTGCTAACAATTCTACCTGTAGCCAATACTCCCATTCTGTCTCAAATCGCCAAGCCGGATTATCAATACGGCTGTTTGGCAAACGATAGTGAAAAGTAGGCCGTGGATCATTTTTTTCTCCCTCCATTACGGGATTAACCAGCTCCGGTTCTAACAATTCAAAAATTGGCATCATATCAACCGGGCGATTTCTTGTCGGATTCTTATCGATATAATCGTTCACCATCTCCCGTTGAGTGGGACTATAGTCCGGGTTTAATACTTTTCGAACAAACTTATCGGGAAACGGATCAACAAAAGGAGAAATACGTCGTGACATATCAATATTCAATACTTCTAACAACCACGGGTATAAAATCATAAAAGAACGCAGGTAGTCGACCAGCGTTGATACGTTCAGATCCGGGGACTCTATGTTAATATGCATTCCAAACGCATTTACGAAAGAAGCATAGGTACCCTTGGCTTTCGCTTCTTGAAGCCCTTTTCGTATTTTTTCAAGCTCATGAAGTTCATTAATTGCTAAGGGAGGCATTACAATCTCCATAGGCACAACTGATCGTGCCATTTTATCAATTACATCCTCAATAGACTGGCGCAAAGAATCCTCCTCCAATTTAATGCCCAACTTGTCAAAAATATTATGTTCGGCCATCTTTTGTAGGATACGGGCATCAAGCTCTACCCGAAAATCTCCCAAAGAGGTATCATGTATCCTGTAATGATACCGATGTTCCTTTTCTATAGTACCTCCATAGAGTGAAGTTATAATTTCAGCAGCTTTTTGAGGTTCTATGCCAGCAAACTCAAGTTCAAGACCAACCTTTCGCTGCTTCCCATCAGCATTTATTTTCGTAGGAGGAAATTGATAACTCATATCAGTCTAATTAAAAGCTAATTTAAAAATGCCGTTGAAAAATTGTTCGTATTGTAAAAGATTGAAAATGGGAACCAGTTAAATTTGCCAACCGTTAATGTTCTTAACATAATCATATTCAGTTTATATGAAAGATATTATTAACAAAATACAGGGACAATCTATGAAACGTTTTATTCAGCTTAGTATACTGCTGATCTTTTGCATCCCCACTCTTCTGTTAGCACAACAACCAAAAGTATTTACAGGCGGTAAAATAATTCCAATCAGTGGCGATCCTATTGATAATGGGGTATTAGTAATCCAGAATGGTGAAATTATTGCTGTAGGTACTCAGGGGAAAGTTGACATTCCATCTGATGCTAAAACTTATGATGTTTCGGGTAAAGTAATAATGCCCGGACTGGTAGATTCTCACTCTCATGTTGGCGGAGGTGATGGTGGTGATCAATCTTCGGCCCTCCATCCGGATACACGTATAATGGATAGTATTGACCCCCGCAGCGACACCTTTAAAAAAGCACTGGCCGGTGGCATTACTACCGTTAATGTAATGCCGGGCTCTGGTCATTTAATGAGTGGCCAAACTGTTTATCTAAAGCTACGAAAAGCTAATAAAATTGAGGATATGCTGCTTGTTGAAGACCCTCAAGAAGAAGTGGCAGGCGGTCTAAAAATGGCAAATGGTACGAATCCTATTGGTAAGGGGCCCTTTCCCGGTACACGAGCAAAATCGGCCTCAATGGTTCGCGAACTCTTTATTAAAGCCCAAAACTATAAAGGTAAAGTAGAGAAAGCCGATGGCGACCCGGAAAAAATGCCGACCCGTGATATCGGTATGGAAACACTGGTAGATGTATTAAATGGAAAACGCATTGTTCATCATCATACGCATCGCCATGATGATATTTTAACAGCTATTCGCCTCGCTGAAGAGTTCGATTACCGACTAGTTCTACACCATGTAAGCGAAGCTTGGAAAGTAGCTGATGAAATTGCTGAAGCTGATATCCCTGCTTCAATTATTGTACTGGATTCTCCCGGAGGTAAAATGGAGGCGGTAGATATTAAATATAAAAATGGGGCAGTCTTGGAAGACGCAGGCGTTACTGTAGGATATCATACCGATGCTTCTATTACCGACACTCGCTTATTTCTACGTTCAGGTGCCTTCGGTGTACGAGCCGGCATGAGTCGTAAAGGAGCACTCAAAGCACTTACTATTGAAAATGCGAAGATGCTGGATGCCCAAAACCGTGTAGGAACCCTTGAAAAAGGTAAGGATGCTGATTTTATCATTCTTTCCGGTGATCCATTGAGCGTGTACACCCGTGTGCAACAAACGTGGGTTGAGGGAAAGAAAAGGTTCGATATCTCAAATCCTAAAGATCGAAAGTACGCTACCGGCGGCTATAACGTCTTTGAACGGACGACCCAAAATCACAACCACGGACGCAAGTAATGCTCTTTACTGCTGACTTTATACTAAAAAAGGTTAGTTCAAAGAAATTAAGACAAAAAATCATCCAACTATGAAGAACCGAATTACACTATTTCTTTTTACGCTGCTTCTTGGTATTTCTATGAGCAGTTATTCGCAAGTAGCCGTACAGGCGGATACTATTTACACTATGGACGGCGATAAAATTATTGATGGCATCGTCTTAGTAAAAGGAGAAAAAATTGAAGCGATCGGCCCGGCAACTGATGTTCAAGTTCCTTCTGATTACCAGATGCATAAGACCTCTGTGGTAACACCGGGCTTCATTGATGCCCACACGGTGGTTGGTTTAGCTGGAATATTTAACCAAGACAGCGATCAAGACCAGCTGGAAACATCGTCTGCGATACAACCCCATTTACGTGCCTTTGATGCTTACAATGCCCGAGAAGAACTCGTGAAATTTGTACTCGACAAAGGGGTAACCACAGTTCATACCGGTCATGGTCCCGGGGCATTAGCCAGCGGACAAACGATGATCGCTAAAACAGCATATAATACTGTCAAAAAAGCAGTTTTAGACTCAAAAACTACTGTCTCCTTTACCCTCGGCTCAACAGTAGAACGTTATTTTGATAAACCCGGCACTCGTGCAAAGGGTGTTGCAATGCTTCGCCAACAGTTTATTGATGCCCAAGAATATCTTGATAAACGAAACTCTGATGAAAACCACAGCACCGATCTTAAAATGGAAGCCCTGGCCGATGTATTAAGTGGGGAACTGACCGCTATGATCACGGCCCATCGTGCGAATGATATCATGACAGCCCTTCGACTTAAAGAAGAGTTTGGTTTTAATATGATACTAGACGGAGCTTCAGAAGCTTACTTGGTAGTTGATGAGATCAAGGATGCCGGAATACCGGTTTTTATCCATCCTACCATGACCAGAACGTATGGGGATGCCCAAAATGCCAGCTTTACTACTGCTTCAAAACTGGCCGAAGCAGAGATTCCTTTCGCCTTTCAAAGTGGTTTTGAGAGCTATGTTCCTAAAACGAGGATCATACTTTATGAAGCAGCTGTTGCCACTGCATATGGTCTGGATCGTGAAGAAGCTCTTAAAGCTTTAACTAAACAACCTGCTCAACTTCTCGGTATCTCTGACAAGGTAGGATCTCTGGCAACAGGCAAAGATGCCGACCTCGTACTTTTTGATGGTGACCCACTAGAATATACAACTCATATCAAATCCGTTATTGTTGATGGAAAGGTAGTAAAAAAGTAACGTAGGCAACTCTAGGTTTTAATATTATTATCCCCTCCCTTGCTTTATATAAAATGGTGAGGGGATTTTTTATTGGAACAGCTGATACCTAACTCTCTATCCATTGCAAAAACTAAACTTTGATTGCCCTGTGCATAATTAATGCCTATCCTAGGGGTTCTTATAAGAAAAATAAACTTCGTAGGCGAACATGGATATTCCCGCATATTTAAATGCTTTGACGGGACTTTTTGTAATCATTGATCCCATAGGTGCAGCACTCATTTTCCACTCACTAGTACCACCGGGAGAAAAGCGTCATCGACGCATCATGGCATTCAAAGCAATTATTATATCCGCGGTACTACTAATTGTCTTTGGTAATTATGGTGAACCTTTGCTCGAACAGCTAGGTATAAGTATTCATGCTTTGAGAATATCGGGCGGTTTGCTTCTTTTCTATACGGCATTCAATATGGTTACCGAAGAGATAGAATATAGTACAACAGAAAAGAAAAAAGACATCTCTGTTTTTCCTATGTCTATTCCCCTCTTAGCAGGTCCGGGCTCGTTAACACTCTCCATTCTTCTCTTTTCTAAATCTGGTGAAGCCAGTGCTGATATCGCAGTAACTGCAGCAATACTGTCTATATTTACACTAACGCTGGTTTTGATGCTCATATCAAATTATCTGAAGAAAATAATAGGGAAAACCGGGGATGAGATTCTACGGCGATTTTTGGGTGTTATTCTTGCAGCCCTCGCCATACAATTTGTTTACGATGGTATTGCCAATATCACCGGTTAAAGCTGATAAAAAAATATATTATTGATATGCTTCCGTAATCTTATTTCGCAGCTTATCTTTGGTCATATCATCTGTAAAAGCATGCTCTATAGCATCCAAATTACTCTGTAACAGCTTTTGTTTACCCCAGTCAAATACCGAGGTTACGGTCTCATATTCCTCTTCTAAAGTTACATTTGAAATCGTCCGCGTATCCGTGTTTATGCTCAGAGAAATTCCTGAATCAAACAGACTATCAATGGAGTGATCTGAAATAGTCTCAAACACATCCGTCTGCACATTACTGGTAGGACAAACTTCGAGATGGATATTATGCTCTTGTAAATATTCTACCAGTTCTGGATCATCATAACTACGTACCCCATGACCTATTCGCGAGGGTCCAAACTTTTTAAGGGTTTCCCACACACTTTCAGGTCCACAAGCCTCTCCGGCATGGGCAGTACAATTAATATCTTTTTCATTGGCATACTCAAATGCCGCAACATGGTTATCAACGGGATATCCAGCCTCATCAGCAGCAATATCAAAGCCCACAATACGGCTACCCGAAAACTCTTCTACTAATTTCACTGTTTCCATGCTTTGCTCTTTTGAATAATGTCGTAGTGTACACAATATAATACCTGCTTCAATTCCGGTTTCTTTGATCTGGTCCTCAACCGTATCATTCACTACCTGAACTACTTCTTCAGCTGTTAACCCTTTTTGTGTATGCTCTAATGGCGCATATCGGAGCTCTGCATATAATACATTATCAGCCTGCAGCTGTTCAAAAAGGTCTTTGGTAACCAATTTAAGAGCTTTTTTTGTTTGCATTAACTCAATCGCAGGTTGAGACCGTTTTATATAATCGGCTAAGTCTCTACACTTTGCTGGAGCAATAAAAAACTCTCTGTACTCAGCTTTCGTAATATCAGGCCTTAACTTTTTTACAACTTTAAAACTCAATGAACAGTCTAAGTGTAAGTGAAGCTCAATTTTTGGGACCGTGGAAAAATTCATGACTGCTGTCTCTTTATATGGTTCTGCAAAAAGCCATAAAATTTAGGGCTTTATCAAGCCAAATACCATTCCTTCTGCGTTTCTAAATTGTCCGTTGGTTCCTTATTTTAAGTATCCTATTTGGATCAATGCAATTAATTGATCACGGTTTACCGATCACTATAAACAATTTATGACATACCTTTCTACTGAAAATCTTTCTAAAAACTACGGCCATAAAACACTTTTTGAGGGACTCTCTTTTGGGATTTCCAAAGGTGATAAAACAGCATTAATTGCTGAGAATGGTACAGGGAAAACCACTTTGCTTCAAATATTAGCCGGTAATGAAACCCCGGATGAAGGCAAAGTAATGATACAAAATGATGTAAGCATTGGTTTTTTAGAACAAGATCCAAAGCTCAATGAAGACCTGACCATACGCTCTTATATTGCCCGTAGTAACAATAAGATGGTGCAACTCATCCAAAACTATGAACAGGCGGTACAGGCACAAGCCGAAGATTATAATGAAGAAACACAACAAGCATTTGAAGAAGCTGCTGCTAAAATGGATGCCGCCAATGCCTGGGATTATGAACAGCGTATGGAACAGATCCTTGGCAAACTAAGTATTCATGATCTTGATCAATCTATCGCTACCCTGTCGGGAGGACAGCGCAAGCGGGTAGCACTGGCCTTTGTACTGCTAGATGACCCTGATATGCTTATACTCGATGAGCCTACCAATCACTTGGATGTTGAAATGATTGAGTGGCTTGAAGAGTATCTCAAACAAAGCAATTTAACCCTCCTGATGGTAACACACGATCGTTATTTTCTGGATCGTGTCTGTGATCATATTATCGAACTTGAAGGTGGAAATCTCTATCACCACAAAGGCAATTATCAATATTTCTTACAAAAACGGGCCGAACGGCGTGAAGTGGAAAGAAAAAGAACCCACAAGGCAAATCAGCTCTACAAAAAAGAGCTGCAATGGATGCGAAGGTCCCCCAAAGCACGTACCAGCAAGTCCAAATCTCGGATTGATGATTTCAAAGAACTAGAAAATGAGCTGGATACCGGACCTGATGGTCCCGAGCTACGCCTGCAGATGGATATGAGTAGAATGGGCGGAAAAATACTGGAATTAATAAACGTATCGAAAAGCTATGGAGAGGAAAAAATCCTCGATAGCTTTTATTACGATTTTGAAAAAGGGGAACGCATCGGCATTATCGGAGAAAATGGCGTTGGTAAAAGTACGTTTCTCAAAATACTAACGGGCGAAGAACCGATCGATTCCGGAAAGAGACGCGTTGGAAAAACAATTGTCTTTGGTCACTATCGACAAAAGGGACACGACTTTGATGAAAACCAGCGCGTTATTGATGTCATCGAAAATGCTGCCAAAGTTATAGAGCTTGCCAATGGAAAAAAGATTTCTGCCTCTCAATTTCTTAAGCATTTCATGTTCACTTCAGAGATGCAATATACTCCGGTAGAAAAGCTCAGTGGCGGTGAAAAACGACGCCTGAGTCTCATGATGGTTCTGCTTGAAAATCCGAACTTTCTCATCCTTGATGAGCCTACCAATGATCTTGATCTACTTACCCTTAACAAGCTCGAAGAGTTTTTATTGGATTTCCAAGGCTGCCTTATCCTGGTTTCTCATGACCGGTTTTTCATGGACAAGCTGGTAGAACACTACTTCGTATTTGAAGGTGAAGGTAAGATTGAGAGTCATCACGGTACCTATGAGGAATACCGCAAACTTCGTAAGAAACGACAAACGAAAAAACGAGCTCAAAAGAAAAAAGATAGCAGTTCCTCCTCCCAAAACGGCCAGAACAGTTCTTCGTACGATGAAAGGTTAAGCTATAATGAGCGTCGGGAATATAATAAGCTCGAAGACAAAATTGCTGAACTGGAATCGAAGAAAGAAGCGTTAGAAAAACAGATTAGCAGTGGAGAGTTAGCCCATGATGAACTGCGCGAAAAATCTAATCGTTATGCCGAACTGGAATCGGAAATTGAAGATTGCACTGAACGTTGGTTTGAACTAGCAGAAAGAGCTTAATTTCAAAACAAATCACTTATGGATCCAAAAGAGCTGCCTATTGACGGAACACTGGATCTACATACCTTTCGCCCTGATGAATTGGGATCTTTAATACCCAACTTTATTTCCGAATGCCTAAAAAAAGAGATCTATGAAATTAGAATTATACATGGAAAAGGCACAGGAAATCTTCGTCGCTCGGTACATGCGCTTCTCGACCGCAATCCCAATGTCCAAACTTATTCATTAGCCAACGACCGTAGCGGGTGGGGGGCGACTATTGCATCACTAAAAAGAAAGCAGCCTGCTAATTAAAAAAGGCCTCCCTGCTTCCCTAAAAACAGATAGGCCTTTATCCATAAAGAGATTCAATTTTCTAGTTTTCAACAAGGAAAACTTTATCTACCACATGAACAACACCGTTAGACGCATCAACTGTGCCTAAAATTTTTGCACCGTTTACATAAACTTCACCATCTTTCTCCTCGGACTTAACATACTGCCCTGTCGCAAGATATACATTCATACCATCTGCAAGCTGCTCTTTGCTCAAAGAAGCGGGAGAAGCATGAGAAGTGAGTATCTTAGCCAGTTTAGATTTGTTTTCCGGTTTCAACAAATTCTCTACCGTACCTTCTGGCAGAGCTTCAAAAGCTTCATTTGTAGGAGCGAAAACAGTTAATGGCCCTGCATTAACCAAGACATTTTGAATTTCGGCAGCTTCTACTGCTTTAGCTAAAGTTGTATGATCTGGAGAATTTTTAGCAATTTTCAAAATATTAGCTTTTGATTCATCATCTACTACCCCGGCCTGTCCTGTATTAGAAGCAGATATGTTTGTTGTTTTTGATGAAGAACTTGAATTCTTATCAGTGTTACCACAAGAAATTAGCACCCCTGAAATAGTTAACACCAAGGCGATATTTATTATTTTATTTATCGTAGTCATAGCATTTATTGTTTTTTGGTTTACCGTAAAAGCATTTTATATAAGATATAAAGACCTTTTTGTCTTTTTTAAAATACAAAAAAGCTGATAATCCCCCAACAGAACTTTAACAAAATCATATTTACATTTACTATAATATCGATCATAAATGTAGTTCAAATGTTGTTTTCACCTGCATTTTTACTATCCTTCGGCTGATACTTTTTTCAATAACTGACCTTTATGCACAACCATACCCAACAATCACTACGGCAAGCATTACAAAACCAACTCCGTCGCTTGCAATCGAAAATTCAGGATCTTGACCAATTAAGTAGTCGGTTATCTATGGGGCGGCTTATTTGTTTCATTGGCGGATTAGCCCTTGTTTACCTAATTGGACAAATGGGGCCCGAGTGGTTGTTCTGGGCTAGTCTTCTTGCATTCTTTGGTGGATTCTGGAAGCTAGTAAGGGTACACAAACAGGTTGACAGAATTAAGAAAAAACTATCTGTTTGGCAGCAAATACGATCAACTCATTTGGCCCGACTCTCTTTAGATTGGACAAATATCCCTCAAAAGTCACCATCTAAAAGCTATGAAGACCATCCTTTTGCCACCGACCTGGATCTTATTGGACAACATTCATTACTACAACTCATTGATACCTCAAACTACCAGGGAAGTACAGACCAACTCACAAATTTTTTGTTAACTCGAGAACCTTTTCCTGAAGAAGTCAATGCAAGACAGCAAATAGTTCAAGAGCTTGCTAACAAACCCAAATTCCGAGATCAACTTCATCTACTAGCTGAACTCAATAAAAAGCAAGAAACCGATAATGACTGGTCACTGGAAGAACTCTTGGAATATCTCGAAAAATCAGATGAGGTTAACTACACCGTTCCCCTTCTTGTTTTGGGTGGGTTAGCCGTCCTCAACATCGTTCTTGGCGGGTTATATCTTGCGGGGGTAATAAATCCCTATGTGATTTTTTCCTTTATCCTTTATTTAGTCATATACAATTTTAACAGTGAGAAAATAGCTGGACTCTATACAGAATCATACCAAATTGAGAAGCTGCTCAGCCGATTTAATGCTATACTACATTTTCTAGAAACGTACAATTATGAATCGAGTTCTAAGCTAAAAGAATATTGTCGCCCCTTTTGGGATAGCAAATATTCCCCATCGAAATATGTTAAACGTATTATTCGTATTGCCGGGGCCGCTTCCTCTCAACAAAGTGAAATAGTCTGGATACTGCTAAACTTTTTAATGCCCTGGGACCTCTATTTTTCTCAGAAGCTGAGCTCATATAAAAAAGAATTAGCCCCCCACCTTTCGGAATGGATAGATCATTTTTATAAGCTTGAAGCATTTTCGGGAATGGCTAATTTCTCTTGGTTACATCCCCATTACATTTTTTCTTCTCCCAATACTCAAACGGATACCCCTTTTAAGGCTACTGATCTTGGTCATCCACTACTCCCCGAGGATCAAAAAGTGACCAATGATATTACTATAAAGGAGAAAGGAGATCTTTTACTTATTACCGGCTCTAATATGGCTGGAAAGAGCACCTTCTTACGTACTATGGGGGTCAACCTCGCTATCTGTTTTGCCGGTGCGCCGGTCAATGCCTCTAGCCTTTCTACTATTCCATTTCGCATATATAGCAGTATCAATGTCAGTGATTCTCTTGACGACGGTCTTTCTCACTTTTATGCCGAAGTAAAACGACTTCGCGGACTTCTTGAGTTGCTCAGAGATGATCATCATACTCCTGTCTTTTTTATGGTTGATGAAATATACCGGGGCACCAATAACAGGGAACGGCTGCGTGGCAGTGAAGCCTTTTTGCAAAATGTAGCCGGTAAAAATGGAGTTGGGCTTGTTTCTACCCACGATTTGGAGCTGGCTCAGCTCGAAAAAACCATACCTGAATTAACAAACTGGCATTTTGAAGAAACGATAGAGGATGGAAAAATGAGCTTTGAATATAAACTCAAGCCAGGTCCCTGCCCTACTACCAACGCCCTCAAAATCATGGAGATGGAAGGCCTGCCTACTTGAAAATCAGGAATTAATCGTAATAAATATATATGCCACTTTAAGTGATAGGAAGAGTACATGTTTCATTACAATTTGCTTACTCTTCCCGAGTTTTTGGACGGACCACCGCCCCTCTAAAGAGGAGGTTTTTAGTACAATTCTAATTCTATCTAACACCATTTGTTAAAAAGAGTTTGTCCTTAAAGCATAGCCTTAAGCCCACCAGCGGAAAATCATGAGGGCTCGCGGTATCATTATCGCGTAAGCGTGCTTGTGCAATAATCTTGTTTAGTGTCAGCCAAAGAAGTGTAAGATCTTATTTTTCAGTCCGGCATCCCCCAATTCTTCTAATCCTAATTCATTTGTAACCTTTCTTAATTTCATCAGTGTACTATAGTGGATAAAGCAAAAGAAAAACCTAACCACACTGGTGTTGAATTCAATCTCCGACAATGAATTGATGTTAAAAGTGAAGGAAGGCGACCTTGATAAATTGGGGTTACTCTTTGAACGCTACAACAAGCGTCTTTATCACTTTTTTTACCGGCTGACAGATCGCAGCGATCTCAGTGAAGATCTAGTGCAAGGTGTCTTCGAACGCATATTAAAATATCGAAATACGTATACCAACGATGGTTCTTTTTCTACGTGGATATTCCAAATTGCTCGAAACCTACAGGCCGATCACTATCGCAAGAATCAATACAGTGGTACCCCTGAAGAGTTTATCAACTGGGAGCAACTGGAAGACGACACCTTTGCTTACAAAGAAAAGTACCGGAGAAAAAATGAACTCAAACTTTTGCAACAAGCCATCAACAAACTGGATGACATCAAAAAAGAAACACTCATCCTGAGCCGGTTTGAAGGCTTTAAATACAAAGAAATTGCTAACATCATGGAGTGCTCGGAAAGTGCTGTTAAGGTTCGAATATTCCGTGCGCTACAAGAAATCGAAGTACATATAAAAGAATTCAACCGTAACGATTATGATTAACGAAAAACATATCGATCTGGTTATTGCCTATATCGATGATTCCATCACCACAGAGCAACGAGCCCGGCTAAACAACCTTATTGATCAAGGCAAAATAGATATCCTTGAGATCAAGCAGATGGAGGCTACTTACCAGAAGATGGACAAACTACCTGCTTCGGAACCCACGGAGAAGATGCATAACACCTTTTATACTATGCTCGAAGAGGAGAAAAAACAACAGGCTCCCCAGCGATTAACAATATTATTGAACCGCCTTAAAGCACTATTTCGCCCAATAGGAATTCGACGCATAGCCGTTGCATCAGTGATCTTCTTGGTTGGTATTTTTGCCGGCAATCTTCTTACCCCTTTCCAGGATTACCGCCAGCAGATGAATCAACTATCTGAGGAAGTATCAAAGATGCGCCAAGTTATGATGATGAGTCTGCTGGATAACCAGTCCTCTTCGGAACGCCTAAAAGCTGTAAATATAAGCACCAATATACAATCAGCCGATAGTCGAATGATTTCGGCACTACTTAAAACCTTAAATAATGATCCCAATGTAAATGTTCGGCTAGCTACAGTCGAAGCTTTGGTTCGACATGCCAGCAACCCAGATGTTCGGCAAGGTCTTGTACAGTCAATTTCTAAACAACAATCGCCGCAGGTTCAAGTAGCCTTGGCCGATGCAATGCTGGCAATGCAAGAACCCCGCTCTGTTGATGAACTTCAGAAGCTACTGCAACAAAACGGATTAAATGGTGCAGTACGTGATAAACTTGAAAATACTATTGCTGCCTTAGACAAAAACCCACAATCATTATGAAATACCCTAGCTTTATATTTCGTCCAACCATCACCATCGCCGTGCTTGCTACACTACTGGTACTAAACAAACCCTTCACGGCCTTGGGCCAAGGTGAAAGAGATACTATAAAAAAGGAGATAACATTTTCCGATATATCAGATACAGACAACATGCTTAAAATCATGAATCTAAATGGTTCTGTAACGGTTGAATCATACAACGGAAAAAGAATTTCCTTTACCATCAATGAAGAACTTTATGGCAGTAGTAAGAATATTAAACAAGCTAAAAACGAATTAAAATATAAATTTGAACAACGTGGAAACGTGGTTCTGGCCTATCTGGACGCCCCCTTTATCAAAGTTCGATTTGAAGATGGAGAAGTATATTACTCGGTCAATCGTAAGAATGATGATTATAAATTTGTTCACAATGTAGAGGTTAAAGTGCCGCAGGATGTACACCTTAAAACCTCTACTATCAACAAAGGAGATATAAAAATTGATGGTCATTTTAAAACGGTAGAGGCTCGTAATGTAAATGGGGCACTCAAGCTTTCACACCTGGTATCAAAAACAAAAGCCCATACCGTAAACGGTGATATTACACTTTCATATGATAAAGCGCCCAAGAATAACTCTTCCTTTAAAACTGTAAACGGAACAATCGACATCACTCTACCCGAGGACCTCTCTGCTGATATCTATTTTAAAAGTTTACACGGCGACCTATATACCGACTTCAAGGATGTGAAGCGTCTGAAGTCCCACACAGATATACAAACAAACTCGCACGGCTCCAAAGGCAAGTATTACTTGAGTAAACAGAGCCCTTTCCGAATCGGAGAAGGTGGTACTGAACTTAGCTTTAACGTTTTAAATGGCGATGTCTACATTCGAAAAAAATAACACGGCGATTAACCACAGACTATCTAAAAACCATTTGGGACAACATTTGAACACTAATAATTATAACAATCTAAAAACAAATAGTTATGAGAGCACTTAAATATATAACACTTCTTCTCTTTGCTAGCCTGTTTCCAATGCAAATTATGGCCCAAGAACAGATAGCTGTGCCCCTTTCTAAACCCGGAGAAGCGGGGATACTTGATATCGGCATTGTACGAGGTTCTATTACCGTAACTGGCTATGATGGTGAAGAAGTATTGGTAAGATACCAAGGAGATCGCAAGAAAGAACATGAAGTTACTAAGAATGGTCTGCGCAAAATTTCAACTAACTCCTCAGGCTTTGAAGTCAGCGAAGAAAATAATAAGGTGGAAATTAGCGGGGCTTCTCCCATGCAATCCATCGATTTTGAGGTCACCGTACCTCGCAACTTCTCACTCAACCTCTCAACTGTGAATGGTGGAGGAATTCATGTTGAAAATGTTCAGGGAGAAATGGACATCAGTAATGTTAATGGAGAAGTAAGCTTGACAAATGTTGGCGGGGCAGCGCTTGTAAATACAGTAAATGGAGATATCAAAGCCATTTTCCAAAACGTTTCTCCCAATAGCCCTATGGCTTTCAGTAATCTAAATGGAGATATCGATATAACTCTTCCGGCAAAAGCAAAAATAACAGCTAAAATGAAATCGGAATGGGGGGAAGTATTTACTGACTTTGAAATTGATATTAACCGAAACAAGCAAAAGAAGGTCAAATCTTCTGCTGATGACGGTGTCTATAAAGTTTCTGTCAATAACTGGATCTATGGAGACATCAACGGCGGCGGACCCGAATATCATTTCAAAAGTATGCGGGGCAATATTTATATCCGAAAAAAATAAAAATGCAACCTAATAAGCAGCTCCATGTCTACTAAAAAGAAGCATTCTAACCGATGAAAATATAATGACACACCTCCTGCATAAAAATTTAACAGCTGTACTTTTTTTCTGTTCTGCATTTCTATTTTAGCCTATGGTCAGGAAACCACAGTAACAGAAAAGAGAAAGCAAGATGATAGCCCCATGATCCATCGCTAAAACCCATAAAGCTACCAGCCGAATATGAAATAAAACTGGATGGAAAGCTAATTGAACAGGTCTGGACTACTGCCCAAGTAACCAGCAAATTTACGCAACGCATACCTGATGATGGGCAACCGGCTACAGAAAAACCGAAGTTCGTATAGTTTATTCCAATAATACTTTATATGTAGGAATTCCTGCTTATGACACTGCTAAGGATTCTAAAGCAGCTACCCTTTTCAGTGGATTCCAATAAAACCACTCTATCGGGTTATGCAGGCGAGCTTTCTTTTGGTAAGCTTGCTGGTAACCATTGGCGGGGCTCCCTCAGCTATTCCGTAGTTAGTCCGGGTTATGAAGTTAACGAAATCGGTCCACATGCTCTCTCCTATTTTCTTGCCTATAGAGAAACCTCACCCAAACTATTCCGCATTTATAACATGTGGGTTTTAGATGGTTATGGATGAAATTACGGTAGTGACTTGATTGGACATTTACGCCTTCTAAGCATACATAGCATAAAACGGCCTCATGTTTTCATGATCTGGGGACATTTTTATTGCGAAAAATCCTTCGTATTATTTTATCACACAACTATCAATTTATCTCTTATTTTTGACTGATGGATTTAAGCAACGAAATTGAACAGGCCCACCGACGTATTCGTGATGAAATTTTAAAAACTCCGCTACTTTATTCGAATTGGCTTAGCAATGTATGTGATGGTGATGTGTACCTTAAAATGGAAAGTGAGCAACTAACCGGATCATTTAAAGCACGAGGGAGCCTCAATAAATTGAAGTGGATGCAGGAGAATAACATAAAAAAAATGCCCGTTACAGCTTCCACAGGGAATCACGGACTTGGATTCGCCCGGGCATGTTCTCTTCTGGATATTAAAGGAAAGATTTTTCTTCCCCACAATGCTGTGTCCTCTAAAGTTGAAGCTATCAGAGGCTATGATACAGATATTGAATTTCACGGTGATGATCCCTATACCACAGAAAAGTATGCCCGCCAAACAGCAGACGATCAGGGATGGGTTTATGTTTCTCCTTATAACGATCCGCAAATCGTAGCTGGGCAAGGTACTATCGGAGTAGAAATGTTAAACCAACTCTCTGAAAAACCAGATAATATTCTAGCCACGGTTGGTGGAGGTGGACTAATTTCAGGTATTGGAACTTATATAAATGCAGAAGCTTCAACGACAAACATTATTGGCTGCCAACCAGAAAATTCGCCTGAAATGGGTATTAGCGTACGAGCCGGTGTATATAAAGAGTTTGAGTCAAAACCAACGCTTTCTGACGGTTCGGCAGGGGGTTTTGAACCCGACTCCATAACCTTTGACCTGTGTAAAAAATTAGTTGACGAATTTATCTTCATTTCTGAAGACGAAATCGCCGGGGCTATTCGTTCTATGATCGAACAACACAGTAAATTAGTGGAAGGATCGGCCGGCGTTGCAATTGCAAGCTTGCTTAAACATCCTAAGCAATTTACTAATCAAACAACTGTAATAGTCATTTGTGGCGCAAACATATCAACCGATAAATTACAATCGGTACTATGTAATTAAATCTTATATAATTAATTATTAATCTATTCCCTATGAGAGTAATAACAATACTATTTTCGTTACTTGTCTTCATTGGAACAGCTCATGCTCAAAATCAGGGTCAAATTTCTGTAAATGCTTCGGCACAGGTACTTTTACCAGCTGATATAATCTCTTTTCGCATAAACGTAAATGCAGAAGCCGATACCCCACAAGAAGTATATAAGCTGCACAAAGAGCGCGAAAGGGTGCTAGTCGAATTGCTCAAAAAACATGATATCAAAGATAAAAATATTAATTTTGACCCTATATCTATCCACTCACAATATGATCGATCTTATCAAAACAGGAAAAAAAAGCGAATTAGAACCCAACAAGCAGTAATACTCTCGCTGGGTAGTTTTGACATTTATGAAGAAATCCAATTAACCCTTATTAAAAATAACTTTGACGAGTTTAGTGGCAGCTTTTCATCCAGTAAAAAAGAGAAAGGTGAAGATAACGCTTTAAAAAAGGCACTGAAGTTAGCCCGTGAAAAAGCAGATACTATAGCTGATGAAACAGGACTTACTATATCTGGTATTGCCAACATCAACTATTCCTATAACCAGCATCCGCCCCGACCGGTAAAAATGATGGAACAAGCTGCTATGCCTTCTTCCGGCAGTTTATTGCAATTTGACCAAACGGTTAGCGTTTCGGCTCGTGTTTCTATCAATTATGACGTTGAAGAAAAGTAAATTTCACCAGAAAGCGTTATTATCCTTTTCCGATGATAATGCTTTATATGTTTATCATCATTTACTATTCATTATCAAAATCGATCTCAGGATTCCTATAAATAGGTATTTCATTCACTGCCTTAAAATAATCTCTGGCTTTCTGAATCTGTTGTGCATTGTTAAATGAATATGGCCAATACTGCTCCACATTACCCCGGCCCATATACATCTGCATCGTTCCTTGCGACTTATGTGCTGCTATTACCCAATTGCCGATAATTTTATAACTAAGGCGATCATTGTGGCCAAAGGTTTGTGTGCGATCAAACAGAAAGGGACCTTGATCTTTATTTATCTCTGAAATCGGATAGCCTTCTAGGGCACTATAACCAGTAGTATCATCCACAGAAGAAACAATATCAGTTGTAAGCACAACCGGTCTATCATCTTCTGGCAATTTGTTAATAGCTTGCAGTGTAAGTATAGCCGAAGCTTTATGATGGGCGTGGGTATCTTTCGATGGCATCATGGTAAATACAAAGTCATAATGTTGGTCCGAAAGGATTTTATGAAGTCGCTGTTTAATCCAGCTAATATTCCAGCTGTTTAAAGGATTTAATATATCTTTTGAGAATTTATCATCCACCTGGTCAAAAAAGAAATAGTTACGTATTCCCACAATCTCACCTCCTTTCATCAGCTCTCGCTTTCTGATCGCCGGCAGATATTCGCGGCCCACCTCTTCTTTATCCAGCTCGCGATCATAAATATAGTTTCCCAGCGTTGAGTACTTATATCCACCTTCGCCATTGGTCATAAGAGCTAAATCAACTTTCCCATCCAAAAGATGGGTTGTTTTGAAAACCGTGGCAGCAAAAAGCGCATCATCATCAGGATGTGCCGTCACTAACAAAATCTTTGGTTGATACTCAAGGTGTTGAGCTTCTATGTGCTGCTGTAACCCTACAAAACAGATTAAAAATACTATTAGAATCGATAAATTAAGCTTTCGCATAACAAGAATATTTTCAACTATTTAGAGTATGTCTCTTCTTTTCTTTTTTTCTTCAATATGGGTTTTAAGGTATCCCAAACCGTCTCTGCTATTATTTCATGTCCCTTTGCCGTTGGATGAATACCATCAGCTTGATTAAGCTCTGGATCTCCGGCCACCCCTTTCAGTAAGAAAGGGAGCAAGATAATATCATTCTTTCTTGCCAATTCAGGGTACATTTCTTTAAACTTTTCTGTGTATTCGGGTCCCAGGTTAGGAGGCACCTGCATACCGGTAATAATAATTTCAGCTTTGGGATACTGCTGTTCCACTTTATCAATAATCTTTTGCAGATTCTTTTTAGTGGCATCAAGATCAATACCCCGAAGCCCATCATTCCCTCCTAATTCAAGTACAAAAACAGAGACCGGTTGTCTTAGCATCCAATCTACCCGGCGAACCCCTCCTGCAGAAGTTTCCCCACTTAATCCAGCATTCACTGCTTGAAAATTCCATCCCAGCGAATCAATTCTTTGTTGTATCAGAGCCGGAAAAGCCTTTTTTGTATTAATCCCATAACCTGCCGTGATACTATCTCCAAAAAAGAGGATCCGTTGTTCCGAATCTTGAGCAGCAAGCAACAGTGGAAATAAGAGAAGTATAACAAATACTAATAAAAATCGTCTCATTAAGAAGAAAAAAGTTAAAGATTGTTTTAGCATTTTCATTAAAACTTAGGAACGCTTTTCTTAACGGAATGATTCAACCGTTTGAAGTTGTTTCAAACCATAATCTAACTATGATATTATTTTTATGGGTTCAAATCCAATTTTGGAAGTTACAAATCTTACACAACAATTTACGAATGGTGATCATAAGCTTACCGTACTTGATCATGTCGATTTTTCGATACAGGAAGGAACAATTTGTTCTGTAGTCGGTCCTTCGGGTAGTGGCAAAACCACTTTACTGGGATTATGTGCCGGACTTGACCGACCAACAACGGGGCAGGTAACACTTAACGAGGTACCACTGGGACCACTCGATGAAGATGAACGAGCAGAGGTCCGTAATAAGCATGTAGGCTTTGTTTTTCAAACCTTTCAACTTGTTCCTACGTTGACGGCTTTGGAAAATGTGATGGTTCCCCTGGAACTGCGGGGAATAAAATCATCTGAAGTACAAGAAGAAGCCGAAGAACTACTGACAAAGGTTGGTCTTGGAGATCGGTTTCAACACTACCCTACCCAACTCTCAGGAGGTGAGCAGCAGCGCGTAGCTATTGCCCGGGCTTTTATTAATAAGCCTAAAATACTATTTGCTGATGAACCTACGGGAAACCTTGATGCCGAAACAGGTTCAAAAATTGAAAACCTACTCTTTGATCTCAACAAATCACTCGGTACTACCCTTATTCTTGTAACACACGACCTTTCCCTGGCTAAACAATGTCAGCGTATAATCAGGTTAAAAAATGGGAAAATATTTAAGGATGAGTGGGTTACCTCTCCTGAAGCAGAACAGTTAAAATAACGCAGATCTTACTTTACTTATATGTCTTCTTTTTTTTCTGGTTGGTCATGGAAAATGGCTTGGCGCGATGCTCGGTCTAATAAAAAACGGCTTTTTGTTTATATATCAGCCATTATCATAGGTGTGGCTGCACAAGTTGCCATTACCTCATTTCGCGACAGCTTAAATACCACGATCAATAATCAATCAAAAGAACTTTTGGGTGCCGATCTCGAGATTGAGACTGAACAGCTTCCACCTGATACCCTCACAGCATATTTCAATAAACTTGGCGGTGAACAGGCTCAAATAACGGAATTCCCTTCTATGGTTCTTTTCCCAAAAGGAGGAAATTCTCGTCTCTCCAATATCCGCGCGCTAAAGGGTGCCTTCCCTTTTTATGGCACACTGGAAACGATACCCAGTGCTGCAGCCTCACAATTCAAATCTGACACTACAGCGCTGGTTGACCAAGCTCTTATGACCCAGTTTGGCATTGAAGTTGGCGACTCGGTTAAGGTGGGTAGCGTAACCTTTGCAATAAGTGGTGCAATTACCAAAGTACCCGGTGAAGCTGCTGCGGCATCGATGATTGGCCCCCGTATTTTTATCCCCCATTCAATGTTGGATTCAACAAAACTTGTTCAACGCGGGAGCCGAATAGAGTATAAACAGTACTTTAAATTTTCTGACGGCAGAGACCTAGCACCTATTGAGGCTAAACTGGACTCACTTGAAGAGAGTTTAGCTATGGATATTGACTATGAAACCGTAGAAGAACGACGCGAAGAGATTGGGGAAGCCATTGGGAATCTCGGAAAGTTTTTAAATCTCGTCGGCTTTATTGCCCTTCTTCTTGGTGGTATAGGGGTTGCAAGTTCTATTCATGTATATATTAATCAAAAAATTGAAACCGCATCCGTCCTGCGCTGCTTTGGGGCCTCATCAAATCAAACGATGAGTATCTTTCTCATACAAGCTATCGTGCTGGGATTTTTAGGTGCTTTGGCAGGTACTATTTTGGGGATTGGGATACAATATTTGCTTCCCGGTTTGGTAAGTGATTTCCTGCCTGTTAATGTGGAACTAACTATTTCATGGTTAGCTATTGGGTTGGGGTTGTTTACCGGCACTGGTGTGGCCCTGGCCTTTGCTTTATTACCACTGCTAGCCCTACGTAAAAGCTCTCCTTTGTATGCACTACGTAAAGTTGAAGGTACGATAACTTCACTGCTGCCTCGCAAAACAAAAGGTATCATCTATCTGACAATCACGCTTACTGTGATGGGGTATGCCAGCTTGCTTACAGAAAGTTGGCAAGTCGGTGGCATCTTTACCATTGGAATGGTTGTTTCTTTCGGATTACTATTTCTAGTGGCAAAGGGATTGATGTTATTAGTTCGACGTTTTTTTCCTTCGAACTGGACATACGTTTGGCGCCAGGGATTAGCAAATTTGTATCGTCCTCATAACCAGACCACTACTCTGATGCTCTCTCTGGGATTGGGAATGTTACTGGTAAGTACGCTCTATTTTAGCCAGGATATGCTGATGGAAGAACTAGATTTCGCAACTCGCGAAGATGCCCCTAACCTTATCTTCTTTGATATTCAACCTGATCAAAATGAGGGAATAAATACAATTCTAAACGAACAGAACGTTCCGGTTGTCCAAAATGTACCGATGGTCACGATGCGGCTGGACTCTCTGCGCGGCCGCGGCGTTCAAGAAATTACCAAAGATACTACCACTAAAGTTCGAGGCTGGGCGCTGCGGCGAGAATACCGATCTACCTATCGAGATTCATTAATAGGGTCAGAAACACTACTTAAAGGAGAATGGATTGGACAGGCTCCCGACACTGGCCGGGTCCCCGTTTCTGCAGCCAAACAAATTGTTGAAGATTTAAATCTATCTATTGGAGATTCCCTTACTTTTGATGTACAGGGCGTACCTATTGAAGCTTATGTAGGTAGTATTCGGGAAGTTGATTTTCAACGTGTTCAACCCAACTTCTTTATGCTCTTTCCAACCGGCGTGTTGGAACCGGCTCCGCAGATCTACGTCACTGTTACACGCACCCCTAATCAGGAAGCCTCTGCCCAGCTACAACAAACGGTGGTTCGTAAGTATCCCAATGTATCGGCAATAAATGTGAGTCGCATATTGGAAACGATTAATCAATTTATTGATAAAATCTCATTTGCCGTACAATTTATGGCACTCTTTAGCATTATCACGGGGCTTATTGTGTTGGGTAGTTCTGTAGCTACCAGTCGCTTTCAACGTATTAAAGAAAGTGTGTTATTGCGGACAATCGGGGCTAGCAAAAAGCAGATATTGAAAATATTATCCGTTGAGTACCTGTTTCTGGGTATTCTCTCTTCTTTAACGGGCCTTATATTATCATTAGGTGCCACCAGTTTATTAGGGTACTTCTATTTCGATATTACATTCACACCAAATCTATGGGTGATTTCTGTTGGTACTGTGGTGTTAACAGGACTCACTATTCTCATTGGGATGTTTAACAGTCGTAGCATCTACAAAAAAACGCCTCTCGAAGTACTACGACAAGAAGCAACCTAGTTTTATGGGTAACAATATCTGTCATATTGGATTTAATATTCATGAGATGAATGAATCACAACAGATATTACAGGTATGAAACTATCAAAACAGCTACTAACATTTATACTTTGTCTAGGAATATTATCACTTACCGCCAGAAACTGTAAAAACTGGAGTAAAACAGCCAAAGGCGGCACAGTTGGAGCAGGAGCTGGAGCCTTGGCAGGAGCTTTTATTGGAAAAGCCACAGGAGATAATACTGTCAAAGGTGCTATTATAGGAGCCGCAGTAGGCGGTACTGCCGGTGCTGCTATCGGGAACTATATGGATCGCCAAGCTCGTGAAATGCGAGAAGATCTCGAAAATGCTAAAGTGGAACGCGTTGGAGAAGGGATTAAAATCACCTTTGACTCTGGTATCTTATTTGATGTTGACTCATATACCCTCCGAGAACAGTCAAAGGAGAATATTGCAGAGCTCGCCGAAACGCTTAAAAAATATGATGACACCAATATCCTTTTCACTGGTCATACCGATAATACCGGTTCAAAAAGCTATAACAAAGAACTATCTGAGAAACGAGCAAAATCTGTGGCCAAATATACTGCCTTTGTAAATGTAAATTCTGGGCGCATGAAGATTATTGGCTACGGCGAAAACGATCCTATCGCTTCTAATAATACAGAGGCCGGGCGTCAACAGAATCGTCGGGTTGAAGTTGCTATTTATGCAAACGAAAAGCTCAAAAAAGCTGCCAAAAATGGCACCCTCAGTGACTAGTACCCTAATCATTTAGTTCTTGCGTATTAGAGAAGTCCCGTTAAGAGTGCGGGACTTCTCATTTTGATTACATTGATCTTGCCTGTAGTTTCAGTATGTTCAACTCAATTAACAAGCCGTTATGGACGCAAAGCAAAAAACCTACCTGGTCTCATTTATTATCCTGTTAATCTGCCTGCTTATAGCAGCAATCATCTATATCTATACCGGAAATATTATCATTGCCATCTTTTTTGCTCCTCCCATTATTCACTGGATTTTACAAAAGCGTAACCGTGATAAAAACCGTTAGCATATTTAATGAAATGTTAAAGAATCCAGTTTGTTTAATCTTCTAAGCTTAGACACATTAGAGGTATCATGTTAACCAAATTGCTGAAATATGGCTTCTCAAAATAAGTTCCATCATCTGTTGCCCTCCATCCGATTTCGTCAAAGTAAAAAGCAGTTAACTCCCGGAACAGCCCCCGGTACGGTAGAGCATATCGGTGAACGGCATATGGAAGAGATTAAAATTACAGTTGAAGACTATGATGCCGATCATTACGAAGAATTTATCATTGACAATATAGAAAATGCCCTTCCATATCTCGACAGTTCTACCAAAACATGGATACGGACCCAGGGACTTCACGATATTGAAAAGCTAAAATCCATATGGAATTTCTTTGGTCTTCATCCCTTAATCCAAGAAGATATTGTCAATACCTCTCAACGTCCTAAATTTGAGATTTATGATAATTGCATCTTCTTTGTTTTACGATTACTAACCTATTCTGAAGACCATCAAAATATTCAAACAGAGCAAATAAGTATTGTATTGGGTTCAGACTTTATTCTCTCTTTTCAAGAAACAGATACCAATCACTTTAAACCGGTACGAAAACGGATGGCTGAGAAAAAATCACGTATTCGTAGCCACAATGTCGATTATCTCGCATATGCCCTTATTGATACAGTAGTTGATAATTACTTCAATGTCATAGAAAATATTGCTAGCGAAATTGAGACCTTAGAAGAACAGCTATTAGAAGAGCCTGAAGATCAGTTGCTTGAAGATATTCACAAAAAAAGAAGAGAAATTATACACATTCGAAAAACAGTATGGCCTTTGCGTGATGCTATAAATTCGATCATTCGAGATGACTCAAAATTCATAGAAGATAATACAAAGTTATATCTTCGTGATGTCTATGATCATACAATCCAGGTTATTGATACTATCGAGAATTATCGAGATATGATACTTGGATTGCATGATATGTATATGTCTTATACAAGTAATAAGATGAACGAAGTAATGAAAGTTCTCACCGTAATCGCTACCATTTTTATTCCCTTAACATTTATCGCGGGTATTTACGGAATGAACTTTGATCCGCAAGTTAGCCCTTACAATATGCCAGAACTTAGTTGGTACTGGGGCTATCCGGCCTCATTATCACTTATGGTTGCTTCAGCCGTAGTTATGATTTTCTACTTTAAACATAAAGGATGGTTCTAAAAATCTAGTTAAATTCGTATTTTAACGTTTCAAATTTAACTTACTTCTATCATCATGGAAAACATCAAAATACTTGTCCCCCTTGACTTTTCAGATTTAGGAGCTCGAGCTCTTCATTCGGCACAAAAATTAGCTGACTTATTTGATGGAACAATTACTCCCTTCCACTCATACCTCCCCTTAAATGAAGTAGACGGCGGCCCCTATATGTTTGGTATGGGAACTACCTCAATAGAGAGCTATGATGAGATTGAAGATGCCCTTCATGAACGACTATCAAACCTAGCAATAGAAGCAATTGATGAAAGTCTAGTAACAGAACCCCTTATTTCCATTGGTAACCCTGCCCAATCCATTGTCGAAGACGCTAAAGATTTCGACATGATCGTAATGACTACCCACGGGCGTACCGGGTTCTCTCGTTTTTTCCTCGGTTCGGTCTCAGAAAAAGTACTTCGCCTTTCACATGTCCCGGTACTTATTGTAAACGAAGAAAGAGAACTTTCAAACCTAGACCGACTGATGGTTACCACCGACTTTTCGGATCATTCAAAAGCAGCTTTTCCTGTTGCTATGGAGATTGCCCAAAAAGCGAATGCCAAACTCGAGCTCGTCAATGTTATGGCCTACGACCCACAGCATGAAGACGAACCTGATGAATCCCAAACAGAGCTTCGCAAACAACGTCTTCGAGTATTGGCAAAAGAAGGAATGCATGAACTGGGAGATCAACTTGAAACCAAAGTTATTGTCTCCCCAGAAACACCTCATGAGGCGATACTAAATTACAATCTGAAAAATCCTCATGACCTTATCGTAATGTCTACTGTTGGACGTACTGGAATCGATTATCTTATGATGGGAAGTACTACAACAAATGTCGTTCGTCACGTTAAAAGCCCTGTATTAAGTATTAACCCTAAGACCAATAAATAACTTACATTTGCAGCATTTGAAACAACTTAAACTTACCCTTATTCCCGTTTCACTACTCCTAATTTTTTTTAATGCATGCGGTACGGAATATGAGCCTCCGCCTGAGGATAAAGAAGATCCAAAAGCACAAATAACACCTAACGATCCGGTAGCAGCAGACGACACACTCGAAACGGTGACTTGGAATATTGAATGGTACGGAGACGGTGACGAAGGAAACGGTCCGTCCGATGAACTACAGCAAACCAAAAACATCCTCAGTGTTACCGATTCTCTAAAGGCCGACCTGTATGCTTTCCAAGAAGTCTATAGCCAGAAAGCAATTGAAGATATTGCCTCAAACATGAAAGGCTATCAAGGTTTTGTTGCAAATCATATCGACTGGATCCAAAAAACAGGCTTTGTTTACAATACCAATACCATCGACTCTATTTCTACCGGGCCTATTACGCAGGGACAAAGTGAATATGCCTGGGCCGGTCGATTACCGCTATATTTCCAATTCAGCTATAAGAATTCAGGCAAAGAGTTTTATGCTATTGTAATACATGCCAAAGCTAATACGGGAGATAATGCCGAAGAATATGAAGAGGCATATAATCGCAGAAAACAAGCAGCGCAGGACCTTTATGATTATTTGCAAAATGAAAAACCGGATGCTAATATTATCCTGTTAGGTGACTATAATGATGATGTTGATGAATCTATTTTCTATTATAGCGAAGGAGATTATGCCGAAACTCCATACGAACCATTTGTCGCGAACACAACTTTTCAGGTTATCACAAATACATTAACACAGGCAGGAAAGTCATCAACTGTTCGCTATGATGATATGATTGATCATATTAGTATGAGTGATGAGCTATATAGTTTTTATATCGATAAAAGCACGAATGTTTTCCAGTTTGACGATTCTTTTATTACCAACTACGGCACCGCAACCAGTGATCACTATCCCGTTTGGGCTAAATTTAATGTAGGTACTTCCAAGACCTTAACTAGGAATTAAACTATATAGAAAAGGGAGATCGTTATCAACGATCTCCCTTTCGAGGGGTATTGCCATGGTTAGGATACATATTTTATAAGGTCATTCTAATACTTGCCATAACATGTAATCGTGAAACGTTTTCTGCTATCCTCGCTTGAACCCGAGACGTTTTATAGAGTACATTCTCTTCTTCCCAAAAGCTAAACTGTACTCCTAAGTCAAATAACAGTCCTTCTGTTAATTCCGCTGTAAAACCTCCATTTATAAACTGTTTTTCCTTTCCTATCCCACTCCTTGGACCCGACATATAAGCATAACCTAAACGGGGAGTCAATTGCTCATTAATGGCATATTCTAACCCCATACGCAGATTAATAATATTTTCAAAGCTAGAACTAATAAGTCTATTAATTCTAGTCTCCGTTATGCTTTGATCTGGTTCTTCAAAATCTATTTCTGTTTTAGAATACCTAGTATATTCTGCAGCAATGGAGATGCTAAAATTATCCATAGCTGCTACCATCATTCCCCCTTTTACTTTTGCAGGCTTATATATTTTACTCAGACTTGCAGCTTCCTTTACCTCAGAAGGGGTATCATAATAATAGTTCCCGCTTGCTTTTACCGTTTCAGACTTTGTCCCATCATCAAAAGAGGTCGTAATTGATGTAGTAAAACGTTCATCAATATATACAACCGATGGAAACTTATAACTTATTCCCACATTTATGCTTTCAATTGGTTTATAAACTATGCCCACACGTGCCTGAAATGCTTGCAACTCCGTTTCAATGGTCTGAATACTCAGTATGTTATCAATATCCGTTTCAAACTGCCCATCACCATCTACATCTATAAATTGGCCATCGTAGTTATTTCGCTGGTCGGATTCCAGAAATTCTCTTTCCGAAGTATAGGTACCTCGCGAATACCCTATAGCCCCTCCCAAAAACATATCTTTTAATACTTCTGTTGCAAGAAAGAGGGAATACTCTCCCTGAACTCCTTTTTCAACAAGCTCAATATGTTGATTTATTCCAGGATAATTGGAAAAGCTATCACCGAATCTAAGAATGGATACGGAACTGTCGTTATTTACATCTTCAATAGCAAAAGTATTATAAGCGGCTTCATTTAAACTAACACTCTTGGGAAACTTCGCATATAAGTCTGTAATAGTAGAACTACTATTATAGCCGCTATTTCTAAAAACCTTGTTAAAATCCGTTGATTGACTATATCCGCCCCCAACGACCATACTACCCCGTACGGTTGGTACTTTATAAATAAAGCCCAGATCTCCGATATTTGTTTCGCTACTTGAAAAAGTACTTTTATTATCGAGATATGTACTAGTATCATCGATATAACGGTTACTAAGACCCACTGAGAAGTAACTTTTATCAACAAGCGCCATCGATGCCGGGTTATCCTGGTATCCCCCGAACCCTGATGATTGACTTACCGCAGGTACAACAAGGCTTACAGCATCATATGAGGGATACTCGAGACTATATTGTAAAATTTGATCTAAATTCTGTGCTTGTAATAATGAAGGATAAACTATAAATAATACAAGGATGACTATTTTTTTTGACATACTTTCGGTACTGCATATTGGTATTTAGAAAGATAAAAGTCTTTTACTAAAAGATGTTAGTTGTTTCGACTTCGTCCGTTATCAGAATCTCCACCAGATGATCCCCTACTTCTGCTTCGACTACCAGATCGGGATCTTGATTTAGTAGTGGTAGTAGATGATCCGCGCCTACCTACTGATGAACGATTACTACTAGTATTACGATCGAAAACAGAATGACTTGAACGGCTTTTATTTCGAATCCTTCGTGGCCAGTTATTATCCCTTAAAGCCTTACGATTACTTACCCCTTGTTCAAAAAAGTTTTTGAGCCTGTTAAAGAATGTAGTTTGGGTTCTACTATTACGATTATTAGAACGCTGCACCTTCACTGCTTTCAGTTGTCTTTGTATTTCTTGTGCTCTCTTCGAACTACGAAAGGTGCGACCATTATCTAGGCTTTGAACCCTTACCCTTGGCAGACGACCGTCTTTATTGGTACGTACAGACTCCTTATTGTCATCGGTACGTTTTCTAACTACCCTGCTACTGCTGCCATCATTATTACCTCGGCTCCTTGTATTACTACTCCTATCTCTCACTCTAGTTCTAACTCCATTTCGGCTACGAGTTACCGTACTATTTGATGAAGATCTATCTAATGTTCTACTACGAGAACTGTTACCTCTTGATCGTATATCAGATCTTGAACGGCTACGAACCTTTCTTTCTCTTACCCAGTTGCCATTCATATCCCTAGTTCGATAACGACGATTTATGCCGGTATTATTTCCTCTGTTTCCATAATAATAAGAACGGCTAGCACCTTGGTAAAAATATCGGTTGTAATAAGCATATGAATGGTATCGATGCCAATAAAAGTCATAAAAATAGGGACTATAAAAAATAGAAGGATGGTAAAATGAACCCCAAGAGAGCGTCAAGCGGAATCCAAACCGACTCCCATAAAATGGAGCCCTATGATAGTGCCGCATATGCCAAGCTAAATGTGGACTCATCCAAAAACTATGACGCCGATTAAAGCTATAATAATCAAACCATGGTAAATAACCAGGATAACTATCAAATGCATAATACTTTGTATAGGGGCTACACAGGCAGTCGAGATATTTTTCAGCGTACTCGTAATCTTTATAGTAAACGGGAATATATTCCTTTCCCTCCTCGTATTGCTCTTCTGCGGACTGATTTTCGATATGAGTATTTTGCTCAACATCGCTAGTCCGTGTAGACTGTTGACTCCGATCCGTAACCTTCTTCACCGTTTGTCCATACTGTAGCTGGGTATAACAACCCGTTACAAAAAGCGAAAAGAATAGGAGTACTAAAGTTTTTACTAACTTCATAATAAGCCCCGCTATAAGCTTGAGGTTCACATCAGAAACGTTCTACCTGACTGACATTTTTTAAAATCCACTTTAATATTAACGGAGTTAAAGCAAGTCGACAATCACATGTCCATGTTATATAAGAAAAGTGCTAAATCTCTCCCTTTAGGGATTTAGCAATAACTTCTGCTTTAGAATTAACATGCAATTTCTTATAAATATTTCGGATATGAGCCCGTACCGTATCAATAGAAATGTCATAACGATCTGCAATCATTTTATAACTCAATCCATCAACAAGACCATTTACAATATCATGTTCACGGGGGGTAAGATCGGAATCGGTATTTTTCTTTGGCGCATTTTCCTGGAAATGGTTAATCACTTTACGAGCTATCTGCGGCGACATTGGGGCACCACCATCCAATAATTTTAGAATAGACTCTTTTATTTCCGGTAAAGAAGTATGTTTTAATAAATAGCCGGAAGCCCCTGCTCGTAGTGCATTAAAAATTTTATGAGAGTCATGGTATACAGTAAGCATAATGATATCTATATCCGAGTATTTTTCTTTAATGATTCCCATCCCTTTAATACCCGACATCCCCGGCAACTGGATATCCATAAGCAATACATCCGGAGCAGGATGGTCTTCCAGATACTCCATCATCTCTTCTACCGAATCTACAGCAACTGGACATGAGAGTTCATCCTGCATATCCAAATAACGCTGTATTAATCCTCGGATTTTTTTATTGTCTTCTACAATTCCTATAACTGAACTCATATAACTACCTATTTAACTACAATCAATAACATTTTTCACCTAATCGAATTTCTCTACTCGTACTTCAAATCCATTTTCAGATTCAAATATAATATCTGCATCAATACGGTTCGCTCGCATTTCCATGTTACGAAGTCCCTGTCCGCTTTTACGATCATTGGTACTGCTTGTACCGTTATCCTTTACACTTAACATAAAACCTTGATCTTCCATTGCAAGGGAAATACTAACGGTATCGGCATTAGAATGCTTAGCAATATTATTAATAGCCTCTTTAAAAATAAGATATAGATTTTCTTTGTGAGATACTTCTAATTTTGCCTGCATATCTCCATCAAAATGATAATGAACATTTAGTTTCGAAAGTACATTATTTACATAATCCTGCATTCTATCAGTAAGGTCTCCCATAGTGTCATTACGGGCGTCAATTGACCAGACAATATCATCAAGACTAGAAACAATTTTACGACTCTGCGCACCAATCTGTTGAAGTGATTCTTCTAATCCATCAGAAACATCCATGGTCTGTAAAAAGTCAGACTGTAATGCTATTTCGGTAAGAGAAGATCCCACATCGTCGTGCAAATCACTAGCAATTCGTACACGCATTCGTTCAATATCAACCATTTTCCGAACACGATAATAATTATAGATAAACGCGACTATTGCCAGTATAGTGAGAATCACAATACCGATAAACCACCATTGTTGCCAGAATGGGGCTAATACCGTAAACCGTATCTTTGCAGTTTCTCTACTCCACTTTCCATTATAATTTTGTGCTTTCACCTCAAAAGTATAGTCTCCCGCCATTAATGCAGAATAGCGTACCGAAGGTTGTTTCGTTTTTTGCCATCCCTCACCTGAATTTTTAAGGCGATATTCATACATGACTTGCTCAGGAGCCGAAAAGCTAATACCTATAAACTCAAAGGTGATATTATGATTGTCACTCCCTATCTCTAAATTCTGCTCCAAAGGAATCGCTTTACCAGAAACCTCTATGTTTTCAATATGCACATGAGGCGGGGTATCATCATTCTTTTCAAAGTTGGGGTTAAATTCAGTCACCCCTCCTACCGTTCCAAACCAAAGATGCCCATCACGATCCTTAAACACGGCCCCTGCATTCATTTCATTTGCTACCAATCCTTGGTCCTGGGTAAACAATTTAAAGCTCTGTGTAGTATTTTCTACGTTAGACGAATACTCCTCATAATCAAAACGTATGACCCCTTTATTTGTACCGATCCAAAAGAATCCTCGATCATCCCGTTCAATGAAATAGCAAACCTCGTTTGGCAGACCATTAGCTGTGGTAATAGTCTCAATACGCCCATCTTTAAGCCGTGCAAGTCCTCCAAATGTAGCAATCCATACTGCCTCAGAACTATCTGTGTATAGGTCTAAAACGCCATTATTGGGTAAGCCATCTGCAATTGAATAGTTAGTAAATGTATCATTTTTCAGCTTGCTAATGCCGCCATATGTAGCTACCCAAAGCGTTCCGTCAGGGGTTTCTTCAAGCGCCAGTACTGTATTATTTGCTAACCCATCATCCTCAGTATACTGTTTAAATTTACCATCTACATAGTGAATAATTCCTTCTCCATATGTGCCTAACCATATTCCATCACTCCCTTTAGCAGCAATTACCGTTCTTATTTTCCTATAGGGCAGTTTTACTTCATCATAGTTGTAAAACTCGCCATTTTCATAAATACTAAAGCCCCAGCGTGTTCCAATTAAAAGCCGATTCTCTTGATCTATACTAAGAGTATACACTTTGTTATCGACCAACCCATTATCAACATCCAAAACTGAAAGTTCATTATCTCTAATTCTGACAACCCCTCCCCCATACGTACTCACCCAGTACTGACCATCTTGATCTTGGGTAATTGAAGTAACCACATTATTGGGCAACCCATGCTCTACCGTATAGCTTCTAAATTGGTTCCCCAGGAATATGGTAATACCACCACCGAACGTTCCAAACCAAATATTCCCTTCATGATCGTAATGGGTTGCATAAATAATATTATTCGCCAACCCTTCCTCAACCGAATAGTTTGTAAAATTTCCGTTTTCAAAAAGGCTAGCCCCATCTTCGGTACCTAACCATAAGTTCCCATCATTATCTTTGGATATTGACTGGATTCGATTGTTTACCAATCCATCTTGTTCTGTAAAACAGCGAAAGGCATTATTGGTAAAATGACACAATCCACCCCTGCTGGCTACCCACAAGGTATCTTTTGAAATTTCTACATCTCTTAACCGATCATCAGCCAACCCATGGCGCCTCGTAAATGTTCGGAAATTCCCATTTTCCAACTTTGTCAATCCATCTCGAGTAGCAAACCAAAGAACGCCATTAGCATCTTGGATAATATCACGAATACGGTCTGACCCCATTCCATGAATCTGACGATATTGACTAACTTTCTTTTCACTATCTAAATGCCAAACTCCCTCCCCATCTGTTGCAAACCAAAAATCACCTATATCATCTTGATATATTGAAAGAATAGTACTTGCATTCAGAGACTTTAAATAGGGAGGAGTATAAATACTATCCTTTCTAATTATATTTACCCCCTTGCTAGTACCTACCCATACCAGTCCATTATTAGCCTCATATAGAGAAAATATTTTATTACTTGACAATCCATCCTCACTGTAGAAATTGTCAAAAGAGATCCCATCAAAGCGATTAAGACCATAGCTTGTTCCTATCCACAAGTGGCCATCATCATCTTGTATCATATCATTCACAACCGATTCACTAAGCCCTCGTTCAATTGAATAGGTGCGGAAAGGCAAGGTTTGTGCTGATATCTCGATAGATACCCCTGCAATAAATATTATTATTAATACTAAGCGTTTCATAGATATATCAACGAGTGAGATCTATATATTAGTCTTATAGCAATGCAGTCTATCAAAAAGTGTCGGAAATAAAAAAAGCCCCGTAAAAACGGGGCTTTTGAAATAAACACGTAGAATATACTATCCGAGATATGCTCTCAGCGCTGCACTGCGGTTGTGATGGCGCAATTTACGTAACGCTTTTTCCTTAATTTGCCGTACACGTTCGCGTGTAAGATCAAAACGTTCACCAATTTCTTCGAGTGTAAGAGAATGTTCACGCCCAATACCAAAATAGAGACGAATTACTTCTGCTTCTCTATTGGTAAGCTTTGAGAGTGCACGTTCAATTTCTACTTTGAGCGACTCACCCATCAAATCCGTATCCGGATCGGGTGTTTCCTCGTTTTCGAGTACATCTAATAGTCGGTTATCTTCGCCCTGTGCAAAGGGAGCATCCACTGAAAGGTGGCGCCCTGATATTTTAAGCGTATCAGCAACTTCAGAAACCGTCATGTCCAAACTCTCGGCCAATTCTGCTGCCGACGGAACACGTTCGTACTCTTGTTCTAGTTTTGAGAGCTCTTTGCCGATCTTATTCAGTGCTCCAACACGGTTCAGTGGTAGACGTACAATTCTACTTTGCTCGGCTAAAGCCTGCAAAATAGACTGACGAATCCACCAAACGGCGTATGAAATAAATTTAAAACCACGAGTTTCATCAAATCGCTTAGCTGCTTTAATCAAACCGAGGTTCCCTTCATTGATAAGGTCACCGAGAGAAAGCCCCTGGTTTTGATATTGTTTTGCCACCGAAACAACAAAGCGGAGATTAGCTTTTGTAAGATCCTCAAGAGCTTTTTGGCTACCTTTTTGAATCTCTTTTGCCAATCTAACCTCGTCTTCGGGGGTAATCAGCTTTTCTTTTCCAATCTCTTGTAGGTAGCGATCGAGCGATTCCGATTCTCGAGTAGAAATACCTGAACTTCTAGCCACTGGGTTTGAGGGATTAAATTAGGGTTTATTGTGTAAGAAGCATTATTTGATCATACCAAATTTTTCTTTCAAAAATGATCAAACTATACTGGGATGAGATAATATTTTTGCACTGGATTAAATCCACTTATCAATCTCTACAATATAAGGGTTATAAACGTAACATTCTAGCTATTATTCTATTTCTGTTTAAAGAATATTATAATAACGAAGTTCCCGGATATTCAGCATCTACCTCAAAGAAGTCAGCTGCCGTTGTAGCAACATCACTAAAGGTGTCGCGCGTTCCAAGATTTACTGCCTTTCCTTTTTTAGCGGGAAACAATAGTACGGGCACAAATTCCCTGCTGTGATCAGTACTTTCGGAGGTCGGGTCATTACCATGGTCGCCAGTAATGATCAAAATATCATCTTCATTAAGTTTACTTACTATAGCAGGTATAGCCCTATCAATCTCTTGCAAACACTCGGCATATCCCGCAGGGTCAAGGCGATGTCCATATTTTTGATCGGTATCAATCAGATTTACAAATACAAAGCTATCAGAAGCCGCCGACATCAAACTTAAAAGCTGAGAAATTCCTTCAGCATTACTCTTGGTACGCCGAAATTGAGTAAATCCGTTACCTCCAAAAAGATCGACGACTTTACCAATAGAGTAAGTTTTAATGCCTTCCTGCTTCAGCCTATTTACAATATTATAATCAGGCGGGCTCATCGAATAATCATGACGCTGATTAGAGAGTCTTTTGAAATTACCCGGTTCGCCTTCAAACGGTCGTGCAATAACACGCCCAACCCCATGCTCATCCTGCAATACCTCTTTCCGAGCAAATTCACACCATTCATATAATGTTTTTACCGGGGTAACATCTATATGTGCAGCTACCTGAAAAACACTGTCGGCAGAAGTATAAACGATGGGATATCCTGTTTCAAGGTGTTCCTCTCCATAATCGTCTATCACTTCAGTACCGGAATATGGTTTATTAACCAACACCTTATCCTCACCAATACCTTCACAGAATTGTTGAATAACTTCATCAGGGAACCCGTCGGGATAGGTAGGGAAGGCACGATTAAGCTGTACACCTGCCAGTTCCCAGTGCCCCGTCGTTGAGTCTTTCCCTGCCGAAACTTCTCGCATTTTTCCGTAAGCACAAAGCGGTTCCGATTCCATAGGCACTGACTTAAGGGGTATTATATTTCCCAGCCCCATCCGCTGTAAGTTGGGTAATTTACAACCCGTCTCTTCACAAAGATGGCCGAGTGTATTTTCATTTTCGTCGCCATACTCATCGGCATCTTCTTGAGCTCCTACGCCTAATCCATCAATAACAACCACATAGCAATTTCCCATAAATTAAATCGCCTCATTTTTATTGGATTTCAATGCTTGTGAAAGCGCTGTTTTTGCGTTAGACAACAATTGGTAGGAATCATCATAGCTTTCGTCGATACGAACATATCCTACTTTAATACCTGTTTCAATATGTATACCATTTTTAAGCTCAAATGATTCCGAAAACTTCCTCTTGAGGGCAGATGTCCAATCTTTGACTGTTTGCTCATCCTTATTTTGCAGGAAAAAAGTATAAACGTAATCAGAATGATAACCCAGAATCCCCGGATACCCGAATTGACTGGGGTTAAAAGCAGAAATAAGATCACATTGCATCTGGTTAAGCTGCTCTAGTCGCAATTTTGTTCGAAGTTCTGGCACATTAGAGATCGTAACCAACCCAAACCATGAATGATACTTATGCGAACCATTGGTCAATCGATGTAATTCCGAATTCACGGTTTTCTCCCATAAATCAGGCAGAAATGCATTATAGTTGTTGGTAAAAACAGAAGCATCAAGATCCATTTTAGGATTATTGGCCTGCATTTGCAAGGCTGCAACACGAACTAAATTAATAAGTTTATGCTTGGTAGATTCTTTAAAGATCAGTGGATTCTTATCATACACCAGTACCACCCCCTGTCGACGATCTTTCATCATCAATGGAATAGCCATTGATGCACCCTCGGAATGTAGTTCACGGGGGGAAAGTCGCTTGGGATTGTTATTGAAATGTATGGCAAATTCAGCTTCGCCTTGTTCGGCAGCCTCATAAGCAAGAGACCGCTCTTCCACCTGCATACCGATAGGAGGCGCATACTTAGCTTCATCAGCATTCATAACATTGCACCAACTATCCATACCCCGCGTGATAAACGAGACTCCACCGTCATGTAAAAACGTTTGGATTGTATTTAGTAACCGCTTTACCATTTCTGAACGATGACAACGGACTTCAATATTTGCCAGTAATTCTTCATAATCAATCCATTCATCCTGCTGCTCATACAAATCACTAATTTCCAGGTAGGTATTCAATACATTCCGCAGTGCATTGATATAGGAATAGATTACATCACTTTTATCTTCCGTGAAAATGTGATCCTTAGACTCAAGAACGGTAATAGCCACTGTCTCTCCATTATTAACAAATGGAAGCAGTGTCACATAACGTACTGGTACCTCACTGTAATAGTGTGAAAACTGAGAAGCGGGCAAATCACCACCTATTTCAATAGCTGTAGGCTCGTCCAGATCTTTAAAATCCTTTAAAAAATGATTTTCAAAGCCAATACGATCTTTAAACATCACATTATCTAGCACGGTAGATTTTGTTTCCATCACAAACTGCTCGCGCGACCGGTTTACCCAATACATATAGGCTGTTTCCATATCAGAGGCGCTTCGCAACAGAAACATTAAATCTTCGAGTACCTGTTTAAACTCTCGCAGTGCTTTTTCTTGGCGTTTTTGCCCCATAATTTCTGCATTCGACCGATCTTTTTCACGTGCCGTAGCGTAATTTTCCATTCCTAGTTATTTATCTTATTAGCCAATTCTTCTGCTTCTTCTACCATCCGTGCTATCGCATTCAGACCTTTAGTCCAAAAATCCGGCTTCGTGATATCGAGTCCCATTTTCCCTACGATATTCTCAGGCCAGTCTGAGCCTCCGGTACGGAGCATATCCATATAGTTTTCGGCAAAACCGTCTTGTGAGCGCGTGTACTCATCGTAAAGAGCCAGTACCAATAACTCTCCAAAGGCATAGGCATATACATAACCGGGGGTATGCAGAAAGTGGGGTATATAACTCCACCAGATATCATAGCCTTCGGTTAAAGTTACCGCATCTCCATAAATATCTTCTTGCGTTTCGCGCCAAAGCCGTGAAAAGTCATCCGTTGTGAGCTCGCCTTGTTCTCGCCGATGGGTATGCATGGCATGCTCAAATCGGTTCATGGAAACCTGCCGGAAAACAGTGGCAATACTATCATCAATCTTGCCGATGAGCAGTGCCAGTTTTTCTTTGGGGTCGTCAAGCTTACTCATCAATCGCTGAAAAACCAACATCTCTCCAAATACAGAAGCGGTTTCCGCAGTCGTTAGTGGCGTACTGGCTTGTAACATGCCCTGTTCTCGAGACAAGAACTGGTGGACTCCATGCCCCAGCTCATGGGCCAATGTTTGTACATCTCTAACCTTTCCGTCATAGTTCATAAACACATAAGGATGCACAGATGGAACGGTACTGGCAGAATAGGCCCCGCCGCGTTTGCCCGGTTTCATGGCCGCATCAATCCAGTTGTGTTCAAAGAATTCTCCGGCCACTGTTCCCATATGGGGATGGAAGTCGGAATAGGAATCCAATACCATATCACGGGCTTCATCCCATTGTACTTCTTTTTCATTTTTTAGCAGCGGTGCATACCGATCGTAATCATAGAGCTCATCATAGCCCAGCAGCTCTCGCTTCAAATCATAGAAACGGTGAACGATATCGTAGTTATCCGTCACCGAGCTGACCAAGATATCAACGGTTTCGTCATCGATCTCATTGGAAAGATTGCGTGACGATATCCAGCTGTCGTAATTGCGCAGCTTGTCATCGGTATGTTTGTCGGCCAGCAGGGTATTAAAAATAAAGGTAAGCGTACGGCTGTGCTCCTTAAAAGTGTTGGTGAGCGAAGCATGGGCCTTTTTGCGCAGCTCACGATCCGGCTCATGCAGTTTACTTAGCACCTCTTGCTGGGTCAGTGTTTCACCGTCCAGTTCAAATCGCGCCGCCCCCATAGTCTCGTCAAAATAACGATTCCAGGCACTGCTACCCGTCACCTTCTTTGCAGAGAGCACCTGCTCCTCTTTTTCACTGAGGATGTGAGGCTTGTATCGCCTTGATGTTTCCAGGTAATGCTGGTAGTGTTCCAGTTCTTCGCTATCAATGAGCGCCTGTGCCCGTTCATCATCCACATCCAGCCATTCGACATCAAAGAATACCAGTTTCTGCTGAACCTCTGAGGAAAGCTCTTTCGCTTCCTGCATCAACTTTCCGTATTCCGGATTATTGGTATCGGTAGACCAGATAAGATGAGCATAAGAGCCAATCTTGCTTATTATTTCCAGCAACTGTTCGTACTTTTCCAAGGCCTTTTTAAGCTCATTGGCTTCGAGATCGGCTATACTCCCTTTATAATCATCAATAAAGGCATCGGCCAGCTCTATTACTTTTTCTTTATCATCCTGTAGTGCGGGGTCATCAATAGATTCATAGAGATCAGAAAGGTCCCACCGGATCTCCTCAGCCCCTGTTTGTTCGTTCACCTTGTTGGTCATAAATACTTTCTAAATCACGTTATTAAATCACTATTACTGCTCAATAATAAGTAGAGTTGTAACTGTAGTCTCTACTTTATAATCGTGATCTAATATAAGAATGATTCGATAAGACTCATACCAGTGAAAGGAATTAACTTGTGTGGAATTTTGCCTTCTAAATATTCCACAAAACTATTGGATTAGAAAAATCCATATAATTTCGAAAGTAAACAACCAAAAGGGGCAAGCTTTCTAATGAGCAGATTTTTGTTTGGCGTAAAAAACGGTTGAAGATTACAACAGGAAATCATTACAAGACGATTTGTTCAACAAAGTGCTCTATATTCCCCCCACTTCCCATATGGTCCATCGACTGAATTTCTCCCTCATCATCGAAATACAATTTGACGGGAGTTGTCGGTACCAGATCATGCTCAAACAAAATACCTACAGAATCCTGATAGGCCTGCAACTGGATATCGTTGCTTTATATATATTATCTCCATACATCCAAAGCAATTGCGGATAAGACCTCACGTCTGTTTAATCCATGCAGTGCCAATTGTTGATCATTTAACTGTAAATAGTACTGATACAGGTCATCGCGACTTCACCAGCTTCCCGTGCCATGGATATCCACTTCTTTGACCCGCCGGTTACGTTCAAGACGACTGCGTAGATCTTTGGCCAGCTGAAGAAGTTCATCATAGGAATAGCCGGTAAGTGAAATTCTGTGCATAGAAGAGCCTCCCAAAACCGGTACTGATACCATCCCCCAACCCACTTACTGAAATAGCTGAATTGCCTGTTTTTGCTGCCAAAAACATTGCCTCGGCATAAAATATATACGGTTCGGTACGTCTGAGGTATTCATCTTTGATATAAAATAACAGGGGTGCCCCGCTATATTCAGAAATGGATGTTTCATAGAATGAAAAAGCTTCTTCGTAGGGTTTGACTATTTTTTCATAATTACGTGCCATCTTATCAATCTCTTCCAACGGTGTTCCCTGCGGAGTTCGAATGCTTACATAGATACGCTGTTGCCGGTCGCGTCCGCCCCACGGGCTTCCAAAATAGGTCTCATTAAAAAACTGGTAACTAATACCCCCTATCCAGGGATCGATGTCATCACGGTTATCAAAATAGGCCTGCGTAAATTCTGGCCAGGCTGTCTCCTTTTCCCAGTCCGGGGTTTCGATGGCAAAAAGTGGAATTCCAATTGCAAATATCAATGCTGCATAAAAGAACCATCGCAAGCGGTGACGCCACACAAAAAGCCCCAGTAAAAAGCGTCTTACTTTACCAAACAAGCCGTTTTTCAGGCGATACCATCCGGTTGTTTTCTGTTCTGGCTGAGCGGGAATAATCCAAATCAGGGCATAGGGAATCCAGCTTAAGGCGATAAGAACAGATGAGATCAGTGTTAACGAAAGTGCTACCGCCAGCGGTACCAGGAATAGCTGCAGCTCTTCCATTGCAAAGAAAAGGGGGATAAAAATGCCTACCGTAGTAAAGGTACTGCCCAATATAGGTACGAGGGCACGAGGCAGCTGCTTTTGGATATGACTCAAGCGCTCCTCACGAGCATCAGGTAAGCCGGGGTTGACCTGCTCAAAGACCACCACGGCATTGTCGATAATCATCCCCAACGAAACCGTAAGTCCCGCCAGCGTAATAATATTGAGCGTATATCCTATAAAGTAGAGCATCCCTACACTCATCAATAGTGAAAAAACAATACTTCCCAGGATCACAAAAGGAGCACGCAATCGCCGAATAAACACCAGCAGAATACAGAATACCAACAATAAGCTGATAAGAGCCTGGTATTGAAGATTTACAAACTGATCACGCAGCCGTTCGGTTGCATCCTCCTCCAGCTGAATCGTCATGTCAGAAGCGATCTCCTGAGAAATACGATCCATTCGACTACGAATCTCTTCTGCCACCCCTATGGCATCAGCGCCACTTTCCTTAACAAAACTCATGCTCAGCGCCGGACTCCCGTTAATTCTTTTCAATCTTTTGGCAGGATAGTCCCTGATATTTACATCAGCTATAGATGACAACGTTACTGTGCGCTCTGTCTTCGGTAGACTCAACCGAAGGCTTCGTACATCCTCAATTTTATCGAACTGTGGTTCTATCAACATACTAATCCGACGACCAGAAGATTCAATATATCCAGAAGAACGCCACTTCATTTTCTTGCGAATACTCCTCATAACTTGACTCGTATTGATGTTGTATCGTTCGAGCAAGTCGGTATCAAACTCCACCATCAGTGCCGGGTCACGAGCACCGTTAATCTCGATATCTGCGATACCTTCGATCCCGAGTAACGGGAGACGTATTTTTTTCCGAACGAAGTCAAGGAGTTGACGCACCGGGCGATCTCCACTCAGCGAATACACAACAAAAGTCTGCATATCTTGCAACTCTTCGGGTACCCGTCGACTAATAGATGGCTGCCGCACATTGGGGGGAGTTTTTCTTGCAAGGCAAACAGGTATTCCTGCAGCTCTACTTTGCGATACTTAATGGGGGCATTACGGTTAAATGTTATTGTTATATTAGCACGCCCTTCCCGAGAAATTGATTCTATCCGCTTTACATCACGCAACCTGTTTGCAGCTTGCTCTACCGGCCTGGAAACCTCCTTCTCCATTACTTCAGGGGAAGTGCTGCCCCAGCTATAGTTAACGGTAATTGAAGGCAAGCTTAAGTCAGGCGACATCTCCAAGGCAATATTCTGCCAAGCGATTATGCCTATTACTACTACCAATAAATAGCTAAGAGAAATAAAGTAACGTCTATGGAATAGTCTTGATACCATGTCAGTAAAAAATTGGGCTGTATCAAAATATCAAAAAACAGATTAAAGGCGACCAACCCAAGTTAGTACACATTTATATTATTTCTAAAGTCAAATTACTTCCATCCAACCTTCCCGAAATCATTTCACCCCACATTAAAAAAGGTTATTCAGGTAATACCTTAGTTACCACCTGAAATAACTTCTCTAAAGCTTTCGGAAAATCCCGAAAGCATGTTCTAATAGGTATATGTTATGTCTTTGGTGAGACAAACATGCTATTTAAATAGCTACAACGATATGTCAATATGGTCGTTAAACAAATCGTTTTTATTACTCTCTTTGCAATGGATAAATAGCCAGGGCCAAGTACGATCTTACTCTTTTAAAAGACTCACGTAATATTACAAGAGTAGTATGGAAGGGGTTTGTTACATTAGAAGTTGTTAATGAATAAGCAATAACCTATTGAACTACATAAGCAGCAAATCATTATAAAAATCGTTATTACCCCCCCCAATGTAGTAATCAACTCACCTCGTGGGCCATTGGGCACTGAAGATCCTCTACTGGTATGACGACCACAAAAGCACAAGAAAGAACACTAAGAAGAATAATTTTTTCTGCTACTCCACACACGGAATGAGAGGTTTTATTTCATCAATATCTGCTGGTAGTGGTATAACTTCTCCTTCCTTGCCCACCCACACAGAAATACCGCTTTCAAAGCAGTTGTCACAATCATCCTCAAAACGTACCTGCCCACAAATACCATTTAGTTAATTGCAGTAATGCCTGCGCATAATCGCTATTCACCATTTTGCCTTACCTTCTCTTTCATAGTATTTTTTATCTTACTCTTTACATATTAGAACCTCTCCGAAAGGGTTTGTTGCAACAAAAAGCTAAAAAAAGAAATAAAAAAAATAAATTTCATTACATTCCGATATAATATTCAAGGCCTACATTTGATTGTCCCATTAGAATAAACATGATCTTGAGCCCCTCCCCATTTATGTACCAGCCAAAAGTAGAGAGTCTGACGTTATTGAGTTAACAGTTCCATTGATATTCTGTACCCCAGTGATTTGTGGGGCTAGTTATGGTTATAGTCGTATTTCCATTAGGTAACTCTCTGGCCCACTTCACCCAGCATTTCAAATATGTAAGTGTTCAGCAGCTCCGTCCGGGTGCTACCGTTGAAGGGCTTCTATACCCTACATGCATGGCAATACATTGAATCGTCAGTCCTTCCAAATCACTATCTTGTAATAGTTTTACAGAGGCCTCAGCCCGTAATAAATTGATAAACTTCTTTGGCGGTACCCCCAATAAAACTTAAACTTTCCGGCCCAGTTGTTGCCATTTATATCACACTTCTTTTTTACAAATGCCACTGTTAGGTGATGGTTAAATACATTCCGATAAATACATATCAGTGATCGTTCAACAATTGCCGGCAGCTGGCCATTTTCTAATCCATGAGCATAAATTATTTTCAATGACAACAGATTGTGGGACGTATGGCTTTTTAAGCAATTTTTCTTGGAATGCCTGTAACTTATTTTTGACCTGCTTATATTGATTAGGCTGCATGATCGACCTCCTGATTCTTTAAAATCATTGCCTCTCTATTTACAAAGAGAACATGGCATCCCTCCTGTTACGAATTACGTCAATAGAGTTTATTGATCATAGACAGTATGAGATTCCCCGCAATCCCCACTAGAACCACTACAACCTCTTCGTGAACATGGACCTGCAAATACTTTTTGTGTACCGACCAGTGATACCACTGAAGCATTTACATTTGACGTATCTTTTGTAATGTTACTCCCCAGCTCTTGTAGGTCTTTCTCCAGTCTGGCCGCTAACTGCTCACTTTTATGCCGGTCCTCATTCACCAGCCGAAATAGAATAGGCGGCTCATTAGCCGAAGGTAATACGTTTAATGCATTTTGGGCTGCCAGCTGCTGGCCGGTCCACCCAGGCTGATCAGCCAGAAATTGTGTTACTTCCTTATCGATTTCATCAGCCATATCATAGCCTTGTACGGGAATACTGATAGTAAATTTATTGGGTCCCTCCTCGGAAAGGTTTGAGAGATTCGTCTGATCGGTATATCCCCCTAAGATCCGTGTAGATCTGCCCTCTGCTTTTTTAGCTGCTACTTTTCTAATCAGACTTTCTGCAACTTCGCGGGTTGTGTGCAACGAAGTATTCCCCGGCAGCCGTACTTGGTAGCGTACTTCCCGGGGCTCGGTCTCGGGCAACACTCGCTTGGTTACAGATGTAAACAAAAATCCGGCTCCTATCAGAAGTAGCATCATTCCACTAAAAAACAACCCTTTACGGCGCAATGCCCACTGTAGGCTATCTTCATATCGGTTCCGCAACCGGTTAAAAAATTGGTTAAAGCCTAATACCGTTGAGTAATCCCCTTCTTTTTTTCGGAATTGTGTGACCAACACCGGTAAAATAAGCAGGGCTACTCCCAGTGAGGCCAATAGGCTAATAGAGAGAGTCCAGGCCTGATCCTGGAAAAAGGCTCCTTCAAATCCCCCTATAAAAACAAGTGGCAGAAATACCGAAATAGTGGTAAAGGTAGATGCAGTTACGGCCAGTGAAATTTCGCTTGTTCCTTTGTAGGCTGCTTCCATAATGGAACCAGTTGTGGCCCGGTGCCTGTTGATATTCTCGAGCACAATAATGGCATTATCTACCAAGAGCCCGATGGCAAGGGTCAGACCACTGAGTGATACGATATTCAATTGGATATCGGAAATGAACATCACAAAAAAGGTGAGGAAAATACTTACGGGAATAGCTATCCCTATAGTAAAAGGAGTCCGCCAATTATCCAGAAACAGGAATAGTATAATGAATGCTAACAAGGCTCCATACAACAAGGTCTGTAATATGTTATTTATGGCATTGCGAATAAAAGTCGCATTTTCCTGAAGAACAGTAATACCAATATCTTTGTTTTTGGCTCTTAATTCGTCGAGCAGGGGCAGCATGGTATCGTAGGCCTCAACGGTGTTGGCCCCGTACTCTTTTTTTACCAGTATACTGAGTACTTCTTTGCCATCAACCAATGAAAATGAGGTGGGATCTGCTTCTCCCAGGGTTATATCCGCAACATCACTGAGCCTAAACACCCGCCCCGTGCCCAAGGTTTTAAGCGGTACCTCCTTGACATCTTCAATAGACTGAATACGACTCTGTATTTTAATGAGTATCGATACCAGCCATCTCGCATTTCACCGGTAGACGTAAACAGGTTTGCCCCAGACACCAGGCTTTCAACTTTACCAAGAGAAATATCATATCGATTTAAGGCTTTGGGCCGGTATCGTATTTTAACCTCAGGTTTTACTTCACCCACTAACACAGTTTGGGCAATACCCTCGGCTTGCTCTAATCTTCTGGATAGTACCTGTTCGGCCCACCGTTTCAGATTAAGGCGTGTGTTAAAATCGGGATTCGAGTTATCTGCACTTGTGATCCCCAGTATGGCTATGGGTTTATCAGAAGCGGTATTCTGGACCAGCTGTGGGCGTTTGGCTTGCTCGGACAAAGCAAAACGAATCTGATCAAGTTTTTCTCGCACATTAAGAAAAGAAAGATCCATATTTTGTCCCCATTTAAACCTCAGGGAAATAATACTTTGCCCCTGTCGGGCAAATCCGAGGATGCTATCAAGCCCTTGGACCGTGCTCAATACTTCTTCCATCGGTTCATTAATCTGCTGTTCTATTTCCCGGGGAGCAGCTCCGCTCCAATCGGTCTGTACTAATAAAGTAGGCGAATCAACCTCAGGCAGCAGGTTAACAGAGAGTTCGGTGAGTGCGATCGTCCCAAAAATAAACGTCGCTAATATTAGCATGAATGCTGCTATCGGACGTTTTAGTAGCAATAGTCTATGATGAAGTTATAATTTAGTACGATAATTATAGTATAACAGAGCTGAACATACAAAGCTCAAAAAGCAACTGTTATTATTACGATAACCATTTATCTTATTAACAAGAGTACCCAAACCCCCTTCTATTACATTAGAATGCTATAATGGAGTATTTCTTTCTCGATTCCCGTCGAAGACATAGTTATCGCCTTCCTTTGGCAGTACGATGGCTTCCTTCGAAACTCTCTTAAAATATCTATGGAATATTGTCGGAAATTATCACCCGAAAATAACTATACCCTTGGGTTTATTTGGTATGATATTTAAAAAATGAAAAGTTCCAATTTAATATTACAATACTTAACTTTAGGCTTAATTGTTTTAGGGATTTTGAAGCCCTACAAAATAAGCAAATATAACTCGTATAGGCTTTTGTTAGCCAAAAATTTAAATTAGTCAATAAGACCACATTTTGAAGTCGCTCGAATCTATATTCGGACCCAATTCCGCACTCGTTGAAGAACTGTTTAACCAATACAAATCTGATCCCTCTTCGGTACCAAATCACTGGAGACAATATTTTGATGAAATTGAAGGGGTTGAAAGTGCTGAGGAGATAAAATCTGAGCCTCAACAGGCTGGTAATGGTGCACCTGCATCACCCTCGGCTCCTGTTAAGGAAAAACCTACTACTAAAAAAGACACTAAGAAAAAAAAGAAGGAGGATAAACAGCTCCCTTCCGGTGCAAAGCTAGAAAAGATTAAAGGGGTTTCCAGTAAGATTGTAGAAAATATGGATGAGAGTCTGGAAGTGCCTACAGCTACTTCTGTTCGTGCCCTCCCCATGAAGATGCTTATCGAAGACCGTGCTATTATTAACCGGCATCTGAAGCAACGCAATGAACCGAAGTCGTCATTTACCCACTATATTGCTTGGGCTATTATAAAAGCCCTGGAAGAATTCCCCAACATGAACAACTCTTTTATGTATAAAGATGGGGAACCTTATAAAGTAATTCCCGACCAAGTTAATTTGGGGCTTGCAATTGATGTCCAAAATAAGGACGGATCACGTAACTTGCTGGTTCCCAACATCAAGGGCGTAGACAAGATGAACTTTAAAGAGTTTCTCTACGCCTATGCTGACCTTGTTGATAAGGCGCGAAATGGAAACCTTGAGATCTCTGATTTTCAGGGTACTACGCTTACGCTTACCAATCCCGGGATGATCGGGACTGTTCAATCGGTACCCCGACTGATGAAAACTCAGGGAACAATTATTGCGACCGGTGCTATTGACTACCCTGCCGAGTACCAGTCTATGTCTCAGGAAGTACTGAACAAGCTGGGCATTAGCAAGGTGATGAACATTACTTCTACTTATGACCACCGGGTTATACAGGGAGCCGAATCCGGATCTTTCCTAAAGAAAGTGCACAGTCTATTAAATGGAGAAGAAGATTTTTACAGTAATATCTTTGAGGATCTGGAAATTCCATATGATCCCCTCCCCTATGGTGAAGATAACTACGTAGGCCAACTTGATGGACAAGGAGCTACGCTTGAACAAAACAAGCGTGCTATTGCTGTAATGCGTTTAATTAATATGTATCGAACACGCGGTCATGTACTTGCTGATCTGGATCCACTTAGTGATGAGCCCGGGCACAATCCCGAGCTGGATCTGGAATACTATGATCTTACCCTTTGGGACCTGGACCGAGAGTTTTATTGCGGCGGCTTGGGCGGTAATGAGAAAGCAACGCTCCGCGAGATCATCAACTTGCTTCGCCAAACCTACTGTGGAAAGATGGGAGCAGAATATATGCACCTTCTTGACCTGGAAGAGCGAAAGTGGTTACGTGAGCGTATGGAGTCTACCACTAATACACCAGAGCTCAACAAAGATCAGAAAGAAGATATTCTACACAAGCTCAATCAGGCGATGGCCTTTGAGCAGTTTCTGCATAAAAAATATATTGGCCATAAGCGTTTCTCTCTAGAAGGGGCCGATACCCTAATTCCGATGATGCATCACATGTTGGAAAAAGCGGGTGAAGATAAGGTTGAAAAAATATTTATGGGCATGGCTCACCGGGGACGATTGAATATCCTCGTAAATATTATGAACAAACCATACCGAAAGGTTTTTGCGGATTTTGAAGGCAACCTTGATCCCGACAGTATACAAGGATCGGGAGATGTAAAATATCACCTTGGTTCGAAAGGAACGTATGAGACAACAACGGGCGAAGAGGTTGAAATTGAACTTATGCCTAATCCCAGTCACCTGGAATCGGTAAATCCCGTAGTAGAAGGAGCAACTCGTGCTACTCAGGATCATGATGGAGAAGAGGCCGAGAAGAAAAATGTACCGGTGCTCATTCACGGTGATGCTGCTTTTGCCGGACAAGGTGTAGTAGCTGAAACGCTGAATATGTCGCAGTTAGATGCCTACAAAACGGGCGGTACTGTTCATATTATTATTAACAACCAAATTGGCTTTACTACCTTACCTAAAGATGGCCGTTCTACGGAATATGCCTCTGACTTGGCAAAAATGATTCTGGCACCCATCTTTCATGTCAACGGTGATAACCCGGAAGAAGCGGTACATGCTATACAGATGGCTTTTGAATATCGCCAGAAGTTTGGTAAAGATGTTGTTATTGATCTTATCGGCTTCCGTAAGCACGGACATAATGAAGGTGATGAACCCGCCTTTACACAACCCGGTATGTATAAAGAAATAGAAAATCATCCAACGGTTCGCGATATCTATACCGAGCGACTGCTTGAAAAAGGCGAATTTACCGAAGATGAGATGCAGGAGATCTTTGATGAGTTTGATGAACTTCTGCGTGATGCATTTGAAGATGCAAAAAATGCTTCTCCCCTTAAAGTCACTGAGGATATGATTGATCGTCACGAGACGGAACAAGAGGAGCGGCCGGAATATCCTGATACTACCTTCCCTGAAGAAGAGCTTAAAGATATTGCCGTTAAGTTAAATACAGTACCAAAAGACTTTGACGCGAATCCCAAGCTGTTAAAGCAGCTGGCTAAGCGGGCTGAAATTGTTGATAAAAATGAAAAGAAAATTGACTGGGGATTTGCAGAAGCCCTGGCATTTGGCTCTCTGCTAAAGAAAGGAACCACTGTTCGTTTAACCGGACAGGATGCTGAACGCGGTACTTTCTCTCACCGCCATGCCATTTTACATGGTACTGAAACCGACCAAGAATTTATTCCGCTTAATAATCTTGAAGAAGATCAAGCACCCTTCTTCCCCTATAACAGTCTGCTCAGTGAATTTGCCTGTGTAGGTTTTGAATTTGGATACAGTGCTGCCAAACTAGATGCCCTGGTTATCTGGGAAGCACAGTTTGGTGATTTTGCCAACGGAGCCCAAGTACAAATTGATCAATTCATTTCTGCAAGTGAAGCCAAATGGGGACAAAAATCAGCGCTGGTAATGACGCTTCCCCATGGTTACGAGGGTCAGGGCCCGGAACACTCTTCGGCCCGATTAGAACGGTACCTGCAGCTTTGTGCTGAAGATAATATGCAGGTTGCCAACCTTACTACTCCGGCTCAGTATTTCCACATACTGCGTAAACAAGCAAAGCAAGATGATAAGAAACCTCTTATTATCATGTCACCAAAAAGCTTATTACGTCATCCATTGGCAACCTCTAAGGCTTCTGATCTTGCGGAAGGTGTATTTCAACCTTTTATCGCTGATCAGGAAGTAGAAGATAAAAACGACATTGATCGCTTGGTCATCTGCTCTGGTAAAGTCTATTACGACCTCTATAAACAGCGTCAAGAGGATGAGATCGATAATGTCGCTATTGTACGCTTAGAGCAATATTATCCATTCCCTGATGCAGATATTAATGATATTCTCTCTGAGTATGATCATGTTGATGATATTGTCTGGTGCCAGGAAGAACCCAAGAATATGGGGGCTTGGACCTTTGTAGCTCCGCGTATTTCACAAGAGTTGCAAAAGGGCCAGAACCTGCGTTACGCTGGTCGACAAGCTTCGGCATCCCCGGCAGCAGGACATAAGAAAGTCCATAAAGCTGAACAAGAAAAACTGGTCAGCGAAGCTCTACATTAAATATGTGATCATATAACCATAGCAAGTTTCCAAAATTTGCTATGGTTGATTGGTTCTTTTCTTAAAATATAGAATTGGCATCGTAGTCTTGCTACGATGCCTTTTTTATTTCTAAATAAATAGGTTATAACAAAAAAAGGGACACTATATATTGTGTCCCTTTAGACCATTTATAACAACATCGGAGTTTCAGAAAATTTCCTTTACTTAAAAAAGTAGGAGTATAACTAAGTACTTTTAACGCAAGCCGTTCTTAACTCCTTTACAGATACGGCTTACTGCATCATGGCTATGTAGACTTTCCATATGCACACAACGAATTACGAAATCCTTAATCTGCTGCTCCTCATTTAGCTCTTCGTAGAGAAGGCGTGCAGCATCTTCCACAAATTTTTGGTACGCTCCATTCATCTCAGCAAAAGCTTGCTCATCTTCTCGTTTTACCATAACCTGTGTTTCCGTCATCAGGGCATCCTGGCAATGCTGTACCAAATTTTCAATAAATATCTCTTCATTAAGTTCCACCGTGAGGTTGGCTACACTACGTTGACTGTGTGGAATACTCACCACTTCACGCTCTTCACGAGCATGTTCAGAAAGCTCGTATGAGCAGGGGCAAGCACTGCTATATTCAAAATCAAGATGGATAAAACTGCGAAAATCACCATTCGTATTCATTGTTCCTTCAATAGCCACAGTATAATACTGGTACCCTTCTAAGCCGGAACGTAAACTTTCCTGCGAAACAGGATAGTTAAAGGATAACCGCAAGTAGGCCGACTGAGAATCAAGATCTTCGCGATACTTTTCCAGTACCTCCTCTAATTTGTCGGGATGAAAAACATCATCTTTAAACTCATAAAATGAGCGTATGATGCGACTCATATTTATGCCCTTTTTGCCGGCCTCTAACCCCACATAGCCATCTACAGAGGTTTCAAGAGTAATAAGCTCACCATCGGGTCTTGGATACTTTAGCGGTAGCTTAAAATCCGAAATACCGACCTGCTGAATGGGAACATCGGCACCTTCAATAAGTGAGGCCGGTCCGTTCTGTAAATCGGGCAAGCTTTTTTTATAGTCGTCAGATACTGTAAAAGTTGGATCGTAGTAACGTTTCAATTTTGTAGAAATCATTCGTTTATACTGCAATTCTATAGTTGTTAATCAAAGAACAGGAACCTCTTTATTCAAAAGGTATGGACAATATTTTGCTGAATTTCGTTCGGTTTCTTCCAGTTCAACTTCATACAGAAAGCCGTTTCCGTTAGTTCCTTCTTTTATAGGATCTTCTAGTTGATGATAAAAAACTTTTACCAAATTTTCTGTAGATGGTAATACACCATCTAAAAAGTCTACATCAATATTTAAATTTTTGTGATCACACTTTTCAACAATCGTTTTCTCAATTATTGATTTCAAGACTGAGAGATCAATTACATATCCTGTTTCATCATCTGGTGTTCCTGCAACGGTTACCCGTATGGTATAATTATGTCCATGCCAATTTTCATGATTACATTTCCCAAATGTTTCTTTATTCCACTTTTTAGATTTTTCAGGGTTATGTAATCGATGAGCGGCATTAAAATGTGCCTTTCTTGTAACAAAAACCAAAGCTGTATCTATTTTTCTGAATTTAAAATATCAAACACTTACAACGATTCTCTAAAATATAGGGTTCCCGCTTTTTTTATAATTATCAGATAAAATTATCACTAAAGGGCATCTATATCAAATAAAACCCAAAATAAAGAAGGAGGTCCCGGATCAACGGAACCCCCTTGTGATCAGCACACCTCACACATTACATGTGAGATAATCAAAAAGAGTGGTTAAGGCTAAAAAGAATATTTTAAGCTAAGGCTTACCGAGCGATGAGGTTCATACCGACTGTAGATTTGATCTATTGATTGATAACCTTGATATAACTCTTGTCGCGCTTCATTTAGAATATTAGATACATTCAGGCTTAAAGAATACCGATCGTTTTGCCCGAATGACTTATTTAAATTGAATTTAAGGCTGTGAAAGGGATCAGAGTATACATCCAGGAATATACCTCCACCAACCAACACCAAGGTCTTGCCCTTCACATTATAGAATAGCCCTGCATCTAAACTGATATTGGGATTTTTATAAGTGAATCCGGCATTAATGATATATGGTGCTTGTCCTGCCATTTGTCGCTGGTCATTAATATTCTGCCCCTCTCTTTTATAGTTTTTACGAGCCTCATATTCATTTGGGGTCATATCGATGATCGATTCAACGATGGTCACATTACTGCTAAATCCGACATTGCTTAAGGATGACGATATAAAATTGAGTGATTTTCGAATTTCTAACTCAGCCCCCAACACTTGTCCTTTTCCTACGTTTCGTGGCTGGTATTCACTGGTTGTGGTAGAGTTTCGAAGGCGCACTAACTCAATTGGATCATCAAAAGACTTATAGAACAAACTGAGTGATAACAATTGATCACGTTTATAAAATTTCTCCCACCTTAAGTCAAAATTATGGATTCGTGTTTCCCCTAAGTTACCATCCCAACTGCAGTTACCTCCATCCTTGTCGCACCCAAAAGGAAATAACCCACCATTGAACCTTCGACTTGAAACAGGATCCAATATCTGGGCAAAAGATAACTCCCGAAAAGATGGGCGAGCAATTGTCTTCGAGTATGAGAATCGCAAATTCATGTCCTCAGCTAACTGGTACGTAATATTTGCTGAAGGAAAGAAATCAAGTGCATCCAACACTTTTTCATCTGCCAGATTCTGGGCACTGTTATCCCCTTGCGCAAAACGAACAGAACGTCCAGTGTGGCGTTGTATATAGTTTTCAATCCGTAATCCAAAGGTTGTTTTTAAACCGGGAAACAAACTAAACTCATTGGACACGAAAAATGATGTTTTATGTACATTAGAACTATACGCATTGGGATTCGGATCAGAGTTACCGCTTTGATAGTAGATGACTCCATTTTCACGGCCATATATATTATCATCTCTTAAAATTTCTGCAGGGTCACCTGTCCAATCAGGCTGGGCACCAAAAAACTGCATATCAAATGATAAAATTTCATAGTCGCGTTGTTTATAGATCTGGCTTCCTCCGAATTTAAGTTTTGCAGGCTCCCCAAAGAGTTCATAATCTTTGGTAATATTAAACCGTCCAACCAAGTTAACCTCATCCATATCTCGCCATAATCGACTTGGAAATCCTCCGGCTCCGGCATTAAAAATATGGTTATCACCACGCATGGTATAGGTGGTTTTTCTAATGTCAGGAGCCGACATTTTTGAAAAGGTTGGTGAGAGTCGCCAATCTAAAGTCCAGTTGCTATTACTAAAATAATGTGTCCCATTGAGTAACGCATTCGAAATACTTCGTTCACTGTATTCCAAATTATAAGATTCGCCCAGATAACCTGATTGCCCGGGGGCTGTTTGACTGTTATCAACATCCATTACCGCTGCTTTATTTACTCCATTCTGCAAATGCATTGCCGTTAACTTGAATTTAGAGCGGCTCGTTTTAAATGATAGTCCTGCCAGCCCCCCTGCCAGGATATTTCGTTCTGAAACAACACCTGACTGCGTATTGGCACGTACCAGTTCATAAGTAGCAGGGTCAGCAGAAATTTGATACTCTCCATACTCTCTGTTATTAAAATGAGTCGTAGCGTTTTTATAAGTACCGGAAAAGATGTACCCCAACTTATTTCCCGTTCCTACACCAAACTGATCCCCCAGTGATACACTGAAACTATAGTCCATCAAATTTGATTCTTTTTGGGGACCAAGGGTTGAGCTAAACTTATTTACAAAATTATAAACTTCATTTTCACTACCGTTAAAAGGAGTTGGAATGTCACCTTTTCCCGCCCCTTCTGGCAGGTCACGTGCTCCTCCGTCAAAACCAAGATAATCGGAATTACTGCCTTGGTAGTTCAAGAATTGATTATTAAAATGCATCTGCGGCTTAAACGAAGTACTTATAGATATATCAAAAATGGGCTTTTCCGGGAAATCTATAGTTTCAATATTCACGATCCCCCCCGTGAAATCAGCCGGAAGTTCTGCAATAGCTGTTTTATTGATTACCATATTCTCGATAAGATTGGTTGGGAAAATATCTATCTGCAAACTATTCCGCGTAGGATCGAGACTGGGAATTTCAACTGAATTTAACATCGTATTTGTATATCGATCCCCCAACCCACGCACGTAAACATACTTGCCCTCTTGTATAGAAACTCCTGTTACTTTTTTTAGTGCCGAGGCTGCATCGGAAGCACCTGTTCGGGTGATTTTTTCTGCAGATATACCGTCAAGAACGTGAGCAGAAGTTTTCTTTTTTGTCATTAAGGCCGCTTCAGAGATATTAATAGACTCTGCTGTTACTACCACCTCTTCCATCTCTTCCACCGATTTCTGAATTCGAATATTATCAAGCAAGGTAACGTCACCCGGTGATACTTTTACTGACTCTATGGTAATAGGCTTATAAGAAACATATGAAATACGAACATCATACATTCCGGCGGGCAGCTTAATATCAAATTCTCCATCAAAATCAGTTGCTGCACCTTTCGATGTACCTTTTACTACTACTGTTACTCCATATACCGGTTCTCCATTGGTGTTCTCGATAACTGTACCTCTAATGGTACCTTCTTCCTGGGCATAAGAGACATTGATAATCCCAAAAAAGAAAATGAGTAATGTAAGTTTAAATAGATTATTCATTGGACTGATCACTAAGCCTAAAAATAAAATTGTGTGCTGTTTAAAAATGTGTGCTGACTTTTAAAAGGAGTTTGCCTTTAGGTTCGCTAAAGGCAAACTCATAGAATAGCTTACTTAATAGATGGTTTTATTCAAGTCCGAGATCACTGAGCGTACCAGACTGGCTGGCCCAAGTAAATCCAAACTTGCTAACATCGGCTCCAACCGTTGCACTATTAAGATCTGCAACTTCTGATACTTCGTTATTATCAACTAGAGCATCGGGGAAGTATCCTTTCAGTGTTGTATTAGAAGGGAGTACCGCTTGAATAGAGGTGATAGCATAACCATTTTGGTTAGCAGCATAGTCATCGTAATCACTGGAGAACATGTTATCAGCGGCCCCATTATCATCCGTAGCCAAACCGAAGAACAGTACATTCTGAACGTTAGAATCAGTATTGGCATCCACATCAATCAGCTCCGAACCGTTGGTTTCAACATAGGCTGTTACATTTTTAATAGTATGCCCACTGCCTGTATATGAACCTTCGGGACCGTCAAGCTCCATAGTAGAGCCTGAAGGACTGATAGTAACCACATTGTCGATTGTGCCTGCCCAAGCCTGATCGGTATCTATAGCATCATCGCCGTTGTTCCAGACTAATACATTCGTAACATTTACTGTACCACCGAAGAATTCAACACCGTCATCCTGGTTAGCAACAATTTCAACATTTTCGATGGTAGTTCCAGAACCAACGCCACCGAGTGAGAGTCCATTAATTTCGTTCCCTGAACCGATGTTTGTTCCACCGTGTCGAATTGTAATGTAGCTTATAGAACCAGAACTATCCCCGGCATCATCACCGCCATAGAGTCCATTATCATCGGTGCTTGGTATACCTTCAATTGATGCAGGATCGTTGGATGCTGAGATGGGAGCATTTCCAAGGACTATAACACCGCCCCAGAGACCTCGTTGCTCAGAATTGAGATTTGGGCTGGCAAAGTTACCTTTGTCTACCATCTCGGGAGTAATTTCATCTGCTACAGACGTAAAAATAATGGGCGCACTTGCAGTACCATTAGCATTTAAAGTAGCATCACGGGCAACAAGAAGAGCAGTCGAATTGGTACCAGAACCAGCTTCTCCTTTTACTACAGCTCCGCCCTCAATAGTAAGTGTAGCGCCGGCTTCTACGGCAATACGTCCTGCCAGTATATACGTTTTACCGTCTTCCCAAGTGATATCATCCGTAATGTTATCTGTTACGATAATTTCTTTTTCTTCATCATTCACTTCCACTACAGCTGTTGCTTTACTACTCAGTCCTTCTGTATCAGAAACAGAAAGATCAACCGAACCTGCCCCTGCATTAGTAGCAGAAAAGCTAACTACAATATCTCCGTTAGTTGCTTCTTTTTTAGGTTCTGAAGAAATGGTGGCATCACCATTAGATGCAGAAACAGTTGCCGAAGAGTATCCAGCATCAGAAGAAAAACTAAAAGTAAGATCTACTGAGCTACCTACCAAGGCAGTTTGTTTTCCCGGAGCATCTACCGAAGGTGCAGATGGATTGGAAGAGGTTGAATCGTTATCACATGAAACAAAGAGTGCTAGCATGAGTAGCACGCCAACAATATTAGTTAGTATCTTCATGATATATTATCTATGGATTAGTTTGTGGATTAGATTGAGATCGCAAACTTATAGTTTGAATATTAGCATCGATTTAAATCAGTATTACCAAATCATTATTATGCTGATTTGAAATCGACTTAGAAGGGAGGAAAAGAACCCACGGTAAAGAATATGCCGTTGATCTTATATAAACAGTACATTCCATTCTAAGTGTGCTTATTTTTTGCATGCCTAGTTGTTCCTTAGCATTACATGCCTATGATAGCACACTCAGATTGTATCAGTATTACGTTGGGGTTATGACTCTATTATTCTAACTTTAAGGCAATGTTAAGAAGGGCAGTAACAGTGTTGTAAGACAGGTCCAAAAAATAATGCACAACACTTTTAAAGTATTGTGCACTAACAAAAAGTAACTAAATAAGTACGCTTTACCTGTTATTCCTCCTCATCTGTAGTCTCTTCTTCGCTTTCATCTGCTACAGCGATCCCATTATTAAGTTCGGAATCAAAAATTCCTTCTGGGTATTTACCTTCGGGATGGTCACCAAGCAACGCCTTTAAGTCATTGTGATCAATAACTTCTTTATCAAGCAATGTCTCAGCCATTTTTTCAAGTTGATTTTTATGTTTGGTAAGCAGTTTTTTGGTCCGTTCATAATTTTGGCGAATAATCTCTTTTACTGCTTTATCTATATTCTCAGATGTCTTTTCAGAATATTTCTTATTGAATCCATAACTGTTATCCGGATTCTGAGAATCTTTTAAAGAGATATATCCCAGCTCTTCACTCATTCCATATTCAGCAACCATAGCAAAGGCCATATTGGTAATGCGCTCCAGATCATTTTGCGCCCCGGTTGAAATACGATCAAAAATAATCTCTTCTGCTATCCGGCCCCCAAGTAGTGCACAAATCTTATCATTAAGCTCTTCCGTTGTCATTAGGAAGCGATCTTCCAGCGGTGTTTGCAGGGTATACCCCAAAGCTGCCAGTCCGCGTGGAACAATACTTACTTTCAACACCGGATCGGTATGCTGCAGATACCATCCCACAATTGCGTGTCCGGCCTCATGGTAAGCAACAATTTCACGTTCTTTGGGACTAATAAGCTTATTCTTTTTCTCAAGGCCGGCAATAACGCGCTCGATAGAATCCTGGAAATCTTCCATCTCTACCGCTTCTTTACCACGTCGAGCAGCCATCAGTGCTGCCTCATTACAAAGGTTGGCCAATTCCGCTCCGGCAAAACCTGGAGTTTGCGAAGCCAATAGCTTGAGCTCGATATCATCAGACAAAATTAGATTTCGAGTATGAACTTTAAGCACTTCAACTCGTCCCCTCAGATCCGGTTTATCAATCACAATCTGCCTATCGAAGCGACCGGGGCGTAATAATGCTGAGTCCAACACATCAGGGCGATTGGTTGCAGCCATAATAATGACCCCGTTGTCACTATTAAAACCATCCATTTCACTTAATAACTGATTCAAGGTATTCTCTCGCTCATCATTTGAGCCCATTGACATCCCTTTACCCCGTGTACGCCCAATAGCATCAATTTCATCGATAAAAATTATACATGGGGCCGTTTCTTTGGCTTTTTTGAACAGGTCACGAACACGTGCAGCCCCTACCCCAACAAACATTTCCACGAAATCAGATCCGCTCAAACTATAAAAAGGGACATCGGCTTCACCTGCAGTCGCCTTAGCCATCAACGTTTTACCGGTACCCGGAGGGCCTACCAATAGAGCCCCTTTGGGGAGTGTACCACCCAGTTTTGTAAATTTTTTAGGATTCTTGAGGAACTCCACAATTTCTTCAACCTCAGCTTTTGCTTCCTCCAATCCTGCCACATCTTTAAACGATACCTTATTTTCTTTCTGTTTGTCATATAGTGAGGCTTTATTTTTACCAATATTCAAAACCTGCTGTCCTGGATTCATCCGGCGGAAAATAAAGACCCAAAAGGCTACCGCTATTGCAATAAAGATTATCCAAACAAAGAGACTACTAAACCAGTCCTCTTCAATTTTGACATCGTACGTAACATTATTTTTATCTAGAACAGGCCGGATTTCATCTCCATCCAGCATAGTGGTACTGAATCTATTGGGTACCTCTGCACCTATTAAGGGAAGTGGTTCTTCCTTTTCTTTAGAACCTTTCACGATACCTTCCTCTACGGCTTTATTATTATACTCACCGGTAATCCTTGAACCGTTGGTAATAACAATATTGTCCACATAGCCTTTTTCTACATATTCCAGGAAGGTGCTATATTTTATCCGGCTGCCATCAGTTGTATTGAAGAAATAAAATTGTATTCCCAACAAAACCAGCAAAAGAATGACATAAATCCATATAGGAAATTTAGGGATTAAGTTATTGTCTTCTTTAGACTTCCTTTGCCCACTATCGTTGTTATCTGATGGCTTTTTTTTGTTCGACATTGAGTCACTTATTAACAATTAAATCTTATCTCAGTAAAGATACGGCAAATTTAATAATTCTGCGTAGCCAATCTGCCACTTTCCTAAATCAATATTTGATAGGCATACCGGCTTACAGAAAATCATTCCCATCTCCTATCATTTAATAGTATAAGAGTTATGAGTCTGACTCATTCTCTTCTCCAAATGTTACTACGCCGCCTTCAGCCTGTTGCATACACAGCCCTTCTTCTTTTTCAGTAATTTTACCAATAACAACAAAGTCCTGAAACTCCTCAGCTAAATCCTCTACTTTTTCTTCAGGAAGGGTAAACATCAGCTCATAGTCTTCTCCACCATACAAAGCATAACGATCAACCTCTTCTCGCATTTCATCGGCAACAGTTCTAGTATCTAATGCAATAGGAAAAGCGGCCTGATAAACATATGCACCGATATCGGAAGCAGCAGTAAGATGCTGTAATTCATTCACCAATCCTTGCGTAATATCAATCATGGAAGTAGGTTTCATATCCAATTCATTAATCTTTTCTATGAAGTCGTTTCGGGCAGCCGGTACAAGCTGTCGTTTAACAACGTATTCATAGTCATCCAGATCAGGCTGAAAAGATGTTTGTTCTTCCTGTTCTTGCCAAAACTTTTTTTCCCGCATCAATATGCGCAGGCCGGCAATTGCACCGCCAAGATCTCCGGTAACACAGATCGCATCGCCTACCTGTGCGCCTTTGCGATAAATAATATTTTCTTTCGATACAGAGCCATAACAGCTAACACTTGTAGACAGTATGTTATGTGATGCTGTAAGGTCTCCACCCACTATTTGAAATTCGTATTCTTTTGATGCCGCACCAATACCTCGATAGATCTCTTTAAGCATATCAACAGATAGCTTATTTGGTACAGCCAGATCTACAAGAACTACTTCAGGAGTACCATTCATAGCATAGATATCACTTACTGCTGCTGTAGCAATCTTATACCCTAAGTGATGAAGAGGCACATAGGTTAAGTCAAAATTAACGCCCTCCAAAAAAGTCTCAGAAGTAGTAAGTTTATATTCAGATTCCCCGTGCAATACGGCAGCATCATCGCCATATCCCATTTTTACCGACGGATGTTCAAAGTCAGCATACTCCATCAGTTCATCAATGAGTTCGGTTCGTCCTAATGATTGTATTGTTCTAAATGAGTCGTCTTTCATAATACTTTTTAATAATAAAAAAGGCAGGCACAGTAACTGTGCTTGCCTTTTAAAAATTTAAGTGAACAAAAATTAAAAATTAGCCACCGCCAGGTTGTTCCTGCTTCGTAGAATAATTTACCCGAAGGGTACCTGCTTCACGGAGCTCTTCCTGAATATCGGTTACTTTACCGAATTCAGCCTCATCGTGTACACGTAGCGACACAATAAGTCTCGGTTCTTCTTTCAACTTATCGTACATTATGTTACGAACAGCAGAAACGTCATCGATAATCGAATCATCGATCTGGATTTTAACTGGTCCCAGTTTATTTCCAGATAACTTCTGCGGTCCTACATAGATGTAGCTAACAAGTCGTTTCTGTTCAATTTTTTCAATGTTTTCTGCTTCAGTAAAGTCTACCTTTACCTGTAATGTAACCTCACGAAGTACCGTTGTCACCATAAAGAAGATGAGCAACATAAATACTACATCAGGCATTGCGGATGTAGGTACATCCTGACTTGTTTTGGCAGACTTTTTCTCAAAATGTCCCATAATTAAATACTCTTATTGATTGGGCTCTGCGATTGAAATTTTCTTAGGATACATGTCTTGTATCTTTTTCTGCTTCTCACTGCCTTCATCCAGCCTTTTATATGGAACCCCATAATTAGACTGTGAAGCTTGGTTTCGAAGCTCGGCATAAGCGCCCATCACTTCATCAAGCATATTGATATAAACATTGTAGGGCGTTGCCCGTTGTGTTTTAATCGATACAATTGCTTTATCGGGTGAATCCGATAAACTAGGATCTTGTCCCCTGTTGGTTACAAAATCCTTCAATTTCTGCTTGACCTGTGTAACAGGCGTTGGTTCTGTTTCCTCTGTCCCCATCAATACTTGCCCTTGCTCGTTCACAAGGATTTTCATCATGTTTCTCTTTTTAATTGGTGGGGGTTCCTGTTCTTCTTCAGGAGCCGGAGGTAACTGTAAACCAATACCCGTATCAACATCAATAGTTGTTACAAGCAGGAAGAAGATAAGTAACAGGAAGGCAATATCTGCCATTCCCGCACCACCGACTTCCGGGTCTTCTCGTTCTCTATCTCTTCCAAACATGGTTAAGTCCTAAATGGTTATAGATTAAAAGTACCGCGAAGGCCGGTAAGTAGCATAAACAAAAACATTACAGCCATCATAAATAACATGGTACCAACTGCTGCTTCAGTGACGGTTCCAGCGATTCCAAAAGCGGCACCGAAAACGACAAAAGGAACAAGCATAGAAATTATCTTTTTCCGGTCCTGCTTGCCTTTAATCATGCTTTGGATCCCGGAAACAACCATTCCTATCACGCCAAGCGCAATCAATCCCAAGCCTAAACCTAGTGCTATAGATACAATCATAATATTAGGTAAGAATTCGTTAAAAAGGTAGTAATTGTCAGACTTATTTTATTCTTCTGCTTCTCCAGAAGTATCTACAATCTGCTCACCTTCTTTGAGCATAACAATAGAGTCAATAAGCGTGATAGAACTTTCTTCCATCTCAGAAATCAGACGATCAATTTTAGAAACACAGTAATTATAACCAATCTGGAGAATAATACCTGCGAGAAGTCCACCTGCAGTTGTCAAAAGTGCTACCTTAATACCACCGGCAACAAGAGTAGGTGAAATATCACCAGCTTCTTCAATTGCATCAAAAGCCTGAATCATTCCTACTACAGTACCGAGGAATCCAAGCAGCGGTGCAATGGCAATAAAGAGAGATAGCCAAACAAGACCTCGCTCAAGGAAACTCATTTCGATAGAGCCATAAGCGGATATTGCTTTTTCAGCAGCTTCGATACCTTCGTCAACACGCATCAACCCCGCTTGGAATACAGAAGCAACAGGCCCTCGTGTTTCAGCACAAAGTTCTTTTGCAGCAGAAACTCCACCTTCTTGGAGAGCTTCTTGCACATCAACAATAAACTTTCGTGTATCAATATCAGCTAGATTTAAGGTGATAATACGCTCCAGGAAAATGGCCAAACCTAAAATCAAGGCGACAAGGACCGGCCACATAAAACCACCCTCATTACCTTCATTAAATTTTTCAACTAGTAAATTAAAAAATCCTTGGTCCACTCCTGCTTGAAGGAAGAAGAGAGTTATAGACGTTGTCATACGATTACTCCGATTAAATTATATTAGTTATCTGTTAATAAGGGCTCACAAAGATGCAAAATGATAGATCATTTTCGCTAAAATGTCAAAGAAGGGAGATCCTTTTTTAAAATAAACTTTTTGTATTAAAAACTTTAACAAATTAGGTGTATTCAGAACTTAATTAATTCCGGTTTGAAACCCACTATTTCTTTTCCCGTACTGTTGCAGTCCAGCATCTAGAAATTGCTGAAACTCATCTTTATCAGCATAACCTATTAGCTGTTCCAGAATTGTTTCATTTTCTGGGTCCAAAACCACATACGTAGGTAATGCAACTGTACCTGTAAGTTCAAACTGAAATCGTTGATTCGCTGGTCCTTCAGATCCATCATCCGTATATAAACGCACCTGCTGCATTTTTGCAAATCGTTTTTTTATTGATTCTCGAGGAAACACATTGGTTTCCATTGCCCGGCAATTGGTGCAAGTATAGCCTGTAAAGTCAATGAATAAAGGTTTATTTTCTTTAACTGCCTTTTCACGTGATTCTTCATAGTTACTCGACCACATTTCAGATTCCGAAGAATTGGCAGAACCGCCTCCAACCTGTGCGAAAGAACGTACTACACTCACATCTGTTGCTTGTTTTGGAGGTAACCAAGCATCCCAGATACCCAGGGATGCCCCCATCAATCCGGGGATCAAATAAAAGCTGAATAATATAAAAGGCATAGCCAACATCAGGCGCCCGGTTCCGATCTGTTTCGGTTTGGTATCGTGATTAATAGAATACATTCCGAGAACATATAATCCTGCTAATAGGAAAATAGCAATCCATGCTGCAATAGCAAATGGTCGTGAAACCAACCCCCACTCCCAAACTAAGTCAGCATTGGATAAAAACTTAATTGCTGCAGCTAACTCTATGAAACCTAAAAGAACTTTTACAATATTCATCCACGATCCACTCTGGGGTAACGATTCCAGCCATCGGGGAAAGAGTGCAAAAATAACGAAGGGACTCGCAAATGCCGCCGAGAAGCCCGCCATACCTATAATGGGATAAAACCACTCTCCTCCCGTAGTAGCAGCTAATACTCCCCCTACAAAAGGTGCTGTACATGAAAATGACACGGCACTAATAGTTAATGCCATAAAGAGAATTCCAATAAGCCCTGAACTTTCATTACTTTTTTGGTTTAGCCAATTGGTCAATTGGTGAGGAAGGCGTAATTCAAAGGCTCCCAACAAACTGACAGCAAAAACTACCAATACGAATGCAATAAAGAGATTAACCCACGGGTTTGCAGCAAACTGGTTAGCCCCTGAAGCCCCTAAAATCAAAGCTAATAAAGCCCCCAAAATAGTAAAGGTCAGAACAATAGCTAGTCCAAAGCCAAGAGCCTGCCATACTGCCTTCCCACTCCCCCCCTCTCCTTCTTTCTGTTTCGAAAAGAAAGAAACCGTTAATGGGATCATTGGAAACACACAAGGAGTTAAAAGTGCTGCAAAACCGGCTGTTAATGCGATCCAAAGAAATGAAAACACACCACTACTTCCTAACCCACTGCTTGAAGCAGTACTACTACCTATTGATCCATCGCTTTTGGAGGAAGAACCTGTAGCTGTTAAAGATTCTTCGCCTTGATCTTCCGTTCCTGCTTGTTCAAAATCCTGGTATGGTTTATCAGAAACCCCTTCAATAGTTATTGAATGGGTAATAGATTTTGTTTTAGGAGGCAGGCAGACCTTATCATCACAAACCTGATAAAGAACTTCAAGATCGATCATTGCCGAACCGGAAACATCTTCTCGAAATGCTACTGGAACAGTAAAGGTAGCCTTACTTGTGTGCCATCCCAGCTCGGTATTAAAGTTCGGGTCCATTTCTATTACTGGTTCCGATTCTGTAACAGTCCCGGCTACAGCCATCTTTTTGTTGGCGGAAGAAAACTGGGTGGGATAGGGCCCTGCGTCAGGGTCATTGGCTACAGAGTAGAGGTGCCACTTTCCATCAATAGAAGCTTTAATGGTCAGGTCAAACACCTCCCCCGCCTTCACTGTTTCAGGAGCATCTGTTACCGAATATGAGACAGGATCTAACATCTGTCCTTGAACAAAAAATGGGGATAACACCATTACGATGATCCCCATTATCTTACTAATCGAATTTTTCATTACCAAGAGGTTAAATTGAACGCAAAGCGCTTTATTTTTTAACCACCCAAACTTTAATCTGTGCTTTAATCTCACTAATTAAAGTAACAGTGGCGGTGTATTCACCTAATGTTTTGATGTCTTGGTCTAGTTCAATCTTACGCTTATCGACGTTAATATCTCGTTCTTCCAGTGCATCTGCAACGTCTTGATTGGTTACTGAACCGTGAATCCGTTCATCTTCTCCTACAGCAACAGGAATTGTTACCGAAGTAGTTTCCAGACGCTCTGCCAATTCCTGAGCATTTTCTACTGTAACTTCAGCACGACGTTCTGCTTGTTCTTTCATTGTTTCAACCTGCTTGAGAGCACCGTCGGTGGCCATAATTGCCTTTCCTTGGGGTATCAAGTAGTTGCGGCCGTATCCGGCTTTTACTTCTACGATGTCGCCGGCATCACCGAGCTTATTAACATCTTCTCTTAAAATTAACTTCATGTATTTATTAGCCATGGGAATAGAAAATCTTTGTTATCGAAGGTTATCTGCTACATATGGAATCAAACCGAGGAATCGTGCTCGCTTAATAGCTCGCGACAACTGGCGCTGATATTTAGCACTCGTTCCGGTTACACGACGGGGAAGAATCTTTCCCTGATCATTCATAAAACGCTGTAGCAAATCAGTGTTTTTATAGTCGATATATTCAATGCCCGCTTTCGAAAACTTGCACTCACGGGTCTTAATATGCCCTTTCTTTGGGTGTGATGGATTCTTAATCATAATAGAAAATTGTTGTATTTATTGAGATAAATTAATCTTCGTCGTTTTCTTCTTCATCTTGCTCTTCGACAAAGACCGGAGGTACTTCATTTTTACGCTGCATTTCACGATGACGCAACATTTTAGCATCATACTTCAACGTTAGATAACGCATAATATGATCATCAATGCGAAGTGCTCGTTCTAACTTCTCAATAAGTTCTCCGGGCGCAGTAAAATAAGCGTTTACGTAATAGCCGCTGGACTTATTATCCATTTCAAACTCAAACTTGCGGATTCCCCATTCATCAACTTCATCAATCTCACCATCATTATCTCTGATAAACTTGGTGAATTTTTCGACGATACCTTCATACTCATCGTCTTCTAGAACGGGACTTATTATATATGTTAATTCGTAATAGTTTCTACTCATAGGATATGTTTTCCTTTGGTTGTTCCTTAATTGAAACAGCCGACGTGGTGACTTTCACTCGTCAGCAGGCACGCAAAAATAAGCTTTTTTAATGCTAATTCCAATCCCTAAAATTCAATAACCATCGCTATTCTAAGGGTCGTAATGTCAGTATCGCCTGCAGGGTACTTTTTAGAAAAAAGCATTTTTTGACTTTAAACTTCATTTCCAGTTTAATTAGTATGATGTTATTGAAAGTTTTTTTCTAGAACTTGCTCTTTATACCCCGATTATTTTGATTCACAGGTAGGATCAAAGCATCATAAATAATACGTTGGCTAACTATTTTTACAATCCCTGTAATGGGATTTAAAAACTTTTAAGTATCATGGGCAGCCATTCCCTGTTTGAACAGGGTGCTACTCTATTTTCGCTGGATATTATTGGAGGTCTCACCAAAGTTAAATCTACGTCCTTAAAAATAGATATAAGAGAATTTCCAAACACAAAATATTTTCAATGGCAGACTCCTCTCAAATAACTCAGCTTTTAAATGACATTGAAGAAGGTTCTGAAGAAACATATAACGAACTTTTTCCCCTAGTCTACCAGAAGCTCAAGCAGCTGGCTTATTCTAACTTACAAGATGAAAGAGACGATATTACTTATACCAAGACTGCTCTTGTTCATGAAATGAAGTATATCTAAAACTAGTACAGCAAGGAGAGCTGAAAGTAGCCAATAAAAATCACTTTTTGGCTATCGCCGCGCGTTGCATGCGACAAATACTTGTTGACCATGCCCGTAAAAACAGGCAGAAAAAAGGGGAGCCGACAACCGGGATATTACGTTCATCGATGAGCTGTTAAAAGTACAAGAAGAATCTGAGCATATAGTTGAGTTGGACAAAAAACTCAAAGAACTTGGGGAAATAGATGAACGAATGGCCCAGATTGTCACACTTCGTTTTTTGGGACAGATGACGGTCTATTCCACAGCCAAAGCATTGGATATATCGGAATGGACGGTAAAACGAGACTGGGCTAAAGCACGCGGATGGTTATATAAAGAATTAAAATCGGGGTTATAACAAAAATCATTTCCATGAATAAATAAGAGTGGAAAGAGATCTATGAGATTCTTGACACGGCCTTAGACTTAGATAAAAATAAAAGACTTACCTACATCCAAAAGCGATGCCAGGGAGTACCAAAACTCAAAAAAAAAGGTAACCGCTCTTCTAGAATCAATTGATAAATCTGGCACTGAAGAGTTTTTAGAGGAACCTCAAGCCTTTCCCAATCATTTAGCTGCTGATTTTTCAAAACACAATAAAAAAAGATCAAAAACCTTCCTTAATTAGAGATATAATAGGAAATTACAAGATTATCGAACTGATCGACCATGGGGGAATGGGATCAGTTTTTTTGACAGAACGGGTTGTTGGAGCCTACAATAAGAAAGTAGCGTTAAAACTACTACAACGTGGTATGAGCACCCCGTCTAATATTGCTCGATTTAAACGTGAACGAAATATACTAGCCAGCCTTAACCATCCTAATATTGTAAAAACTTCTTGACGGAGGCGTTACTGATAACGGACTACCTTATCTCGTCATGGAATACATTGAAGGTATTCCACTCCTGGAGTATTGCCAAAAGCATCAACTCCCTTTTGGACAAGCGGCTACAGTTGTTTCAAACAGTATGTCAGGCTGTAAAACATGCACATAGAAATGCCATAATCCATCGTGATTTAAAACCCTCTAATATTTATGTCACCGACAGCGGCACCGTAAAAATACTTGATTTCGGTATTGCTAAACTTCTAGTACAAAGATTCCGGAGATGCACTTTTATTAAGAACGCGCACTAGTGACCATATGCTTACCCTGGGTTATGGTGCCCCGGAACAGTTTAGTAATGAAGCAATTACTACAGTAACTGATACTTATACTCTGGGGATACTTCTATATGAGCTGCTAACCGACAAGCATCCTTTCAATATCAAAGATAAAAAGCCATCGCGGATTGAGAATTTAATTCTCAGAAAATCTCCTGAAACCCCATCAAAAAATATTCAAAAACTAAGCAAAGATGAACGAACAGAGATTGCATCACTCAGAGATACGACACCTTTATCTTTGATTCAAACGCTTACAGGAGATCTTGACGCCTTGGTAATGGAAAGCATGGCGCAAAGAATTCAAGGATCGGTATCCTTCGGTTGAACAACTGCTTGAAGACCTCAACAGGTACAATCAATTCCTCTTATCGCTCAACGTGATACATTTCAATACAGGATCAAAAAATTTGTTAGTCGAAACAGTCGTATTATTGTAGCTTCAATGCTAGCTATTGTTACAATAGTTGGATTGGGGATATATCATATCAACACAATTGAAGAAGAGCGTCAGATTGCTGAAATGGAGGCGCAAAAAGCCCAAACTGTTACGGAAGTATTAGGTCGAAATATTCAGGACATCCAATCCTCGTTCCACTGATTATGAAGGCAAGAATTTGTCGGCGAAAGAACTGCTCACTAATTCCAGTAATACCATCACCGATGATCTTCAAGATCGACCTGATGTTTATGTGAAAGTACTCTTAGCCAAAGGGGAAGTTTTAAAAGGCATTGATGCATACCAAGAAGCGGAATCTAACTATCGTAAAGCGTTAGAGTGGAGTTCTGAAACAACTCATCCAATTGAAAATAAAGTAAAAACCAATGTGCTCCTTGGGGATTTGTACACAGATTGGAATAAAGGCCAGCAGGAGACTGTGGAATTTGCTCAAAGGGCTCATAACCAACTGAAAAACATGGAATCCCCACCGCCTGCTTTGAAAGCTTCCGTTATAGGTCTCCGGGCTCATGTAATCTCTTCAGAATTGAAAGATTACGAAAAAGGTAATCTATATTTCGAAAAAGCGGATAGCATTTATAAAAAGGCAGGTTTAGATCAATCCTATGAATATATGAACATGCTCACCGGTTATGGCCGAACACTTCTCTATGTCTTCAATTTCACAAAGTCAGAGCAAGTACTGTTAAAGTCAAATCGAATACATCGAAAGACCTTGGATCGTCCCACCCTCACGGTAGCGGAAAATTACAAATTCTTGGGGTGGACAAATCGAAAGTTAGGTAATTTTGAACAATCAAACCGGTATTTCAGGAAATCGATTGCATTAAAACAAAAATTAACTGGTGAGGAAACACTACAAACCGCCATTCCGATGTATCACCTTGCTCGGAACTATACACTCTCCGGAGAGTACGAAAAGTCGGAACGTTTGGCCAAGCAAGTCTTGCAAATATATCAGAAAAACCTAGAGCCGGGTAATCAATATATTTTGCAAGCCAAAAATTATATAGGAACTGCAAAATACCATCTCGGAAATTATTCCGCAGCCGAACGGTCACACAAGGATATCATCAAACAGAGTAACCAAGCCATGCATAAAGCCGGAGTTAAGCCGAACTTAGCATTAGTCTATCAGCACACCGATCGCTTAAATGAGGCGATTACCTTGCTTGAGGAAAGTATCAACGTGAATGAGAAGTATTTGGATCATCAGAGTCGGGTTGTAGCCGTAGATATGATTAAATTAGCCGCCATTTACCGGGAGCTGGATAAATAGGATCAGGCAGAAAATTATTTTGACCAAGCTAAATCAATACTGAAAAAAGAGGTGGCAGCTAATCACTACCGCATGGGTGAATTTCATTTGCGATACGGTAGATTAAAATTAGAAAGCGGTCACTAAAAACAAGCAAGCAATCATTTTAGCAAAGCCTATACTATATTTCGCGATTGCTTCGGTGAGGAAAGCCCCAGAACGCAACAGGCTCAATCCCAATTGATAGCCCTTGGGCAGGCGTAAGACTCTGCATTTTCTTTACAGTAAAGCGCCTGATGGGGAAGGTTAAATTTGCCTATTTCACACAGGTTAACTTATGAATTATCGTTTTGGAGTTTACCTCCCAGCTATAAATATGGGGAAAGCAAATCAAAAGGTTGAGCTACCCGATTATTAATCATAAAAATACTTAGCCACCAATTAATGCAACCCAATCGTTGGTATAATAGGAAGTAATAAGATTATGCAAATCACCAAATGCAATGCCAAAATACACCGTTAAAACGGCGAGCACAATCAATGTAGAACGGAATAATAATCCTGACTGTACAAGAGGTACATCTTTATGAGGCTCACGGAAATACATATAAACCATAGGACGCAGATAGTAGTACACACTTGCAGCACTTGCAAGTACACCAATAATAGCCAGTGCTATATATCCTGCGTCAATAGCCGCAGCAAAAACCATGTATTTTCCAATAAACCCTACAAATGGCGGTATGCCGGCTAATGAGAATAGGAAAAAGGAAAGCAACACTCCCATAAGCGGGCGTTTAAAACCAAGTCCGGCATAGTTGTTTACATCAGTAAAGTCGAGTCCTTGTTGACGTTCATAATATGCTACTACACCAAAAGCACCAACGTTCATGATGGTATAAGCTAACAAGTAAAAGAGCACCGCACTATAACCTGCGGTAGTACCTGCAGCCAATCCTACCAATAAGTAACCGGCATGAGCTATACTGGAATAAGCGAGCATTCTTTTGATATTGTCTTGGACAAGGGCAATAAGATTGCCTAATATCATCGTAAGAATAGCAATAACTTCAATTACTTCTCCCCACTCTGCTGTTTCTGCCGGAATCATCTTGGAAAGGATGATCATGAGTGCAATAAAAGAGGCTGACTTTGAAGCTGTGGCCATATAAGCCGTGAGTGTAGTCGGTGTCCCCTGATAAACATCGGGCGTCCACATATGGAAAGGTACAGCAGAAATCTTAAAGAAAAATCCAGTTAGCAGTAACGCCGCCCCGGCTACAAATAAAAGATCGGTACTGGCTGCTTCAGCGATAGCAGGTAGCGATAGTGAGCCTGTAGCACCATACAAAAGAGCCATTCCATAAAGTAAGAAACCCGTAGAAAATGCTCCCAGTAGAAAATATTTTAGTGACGCCTCGGCTCCGGTTTTTCGCTGCTTAAATATTCCTGCAAGCACATACAGGCAAATAGACATTGTTTCTACCCCTATAAAGATCATGACAAGATCGTTGGCACTGGCCAAAGCGACCATTCCCGTTGTAGCAAAAAGTACCATCGCATACACTTCACCAAAATCGTGGTCTATGGCACTTAAGTATTCTCTGGATATCAATACACAAAACAGAGAACCAAAAAGAATAACAGCATTACCAAAAGCAGTAACACCGCCATACGTTATCATGCCGGAAAAAGCGATACCAGCAGGTTCGAACATATCAATTACTGACAATACCAGTGCGGCCAATAATGACACTACGGAAAGACCGTAAATGGCATCATGATCATCTTTATAAGAATCAATGACAATTCCGATAAGTCCGGCAACACCAACAATGATGCCGGGTAAAAAAGCGTTTATATCGTGTAAGTAATCCATGCAGCTAATTAGTTATACAGTGACTCGATGGTTTTTGCGAGCGTAATATCTTTTTCGGTAACTTTTCCGCCGGCATCATGTGTACTCAGCGAGATGTTAACCGTATTATAAACATTAAAGATTTCTGGGTGATGAACCTGTTCTTCAGCTTCAAAGGCGATACGATTAATAAAAGCTATCGCATCACGAAAATTATCAAAACCAAACTCCTTGCTGATCTTATCATTCGCATGTTCCCAATCAGAGAGACCTCCAAGTTCATCTGCAATCTTGTCGTCAGAAAGTGGTTCAGCCATTGTACTATCTGTTTTTAGTTTTAGATGCTAATTCATCTGTAACATCATACAATGTTGAAGCCCATTGCGGTAGTTCCTGAGAGTTTGCGGAACGTTTAATTGCCATTCTTTTTTCATTGGATGATTCAAGCAGCTCCTGAACTTGTGCTTCAGAGTACTGGGTGAAATCAAGAGGCCTGATACCAATCCAAACCATAAAAATCACTAATGGCACCAAGAGTCCGATTTCTCGTGCATTCAGATCTACCAGTTTTTCATTTTTCTCATGCTTCAACGGACCAAACATTACGCGTTGATACATCCAAAGCATATAAACCGCTGCTAAAATCACTCCCAAAGCGGCGAATACTACAAAAGCATTTTGCGGAAGTACTTCAGAGCTAAAGGTTCCATTAAGAATCAAGAACTCACCAATAAATCCGTTTAATCCGGGTAACCCAATAGATGCAAGGGTTGCGATCATAAACATAACCGCAAAGACGGGAACAACCTTAGCTATGCCACCGTAGTCTTTGATTTGCCGTGTATGGGTGCGGTCATAAATCATTCCTACAATCAGGAATAACGCTCCTGTTGAAAGACCGTGATTAATCATTTGAATAAGTGCTCCCTGAACAGCAATAGTATTAAAGGCAAAGAGTCCCAACACTACAAACCCAAGGTGACTAACTGAGGAATAGGCTACCAGTTTTTTTACATCTTTCTGTACCATTGCAACCAAGGCACCATAAATAATTCCGATCACTGCCAATGTTGCCATATATGGAGCAAATTCTACGAACGCATTGGGGAACAATGGCAAACAAATGCGCAACAGTCCATATGTTCCCATCTTCAACATAATAGCTGCTAACACTACCGAACCGGCTGTTGGCGCTTCTGTATGCGCATATGGCAACCAGGTATGGAAGGGGAATAGCGGAACCTTAATACAAAAGGCTAAGGAAAAAGCTAAGAAGAGATAGGTTTGTTCGACCAATCCAATTTGGTAGGTATCTCCGGAAAGGAATCTCCAGTCAGTAGTAAATTGATATCCATCAATAAAGGTACCTGCATCGTAGCCCACATAAATCAAGCCTACAAGCATGATCAGTGAACCTACCAGGGTATAAATGAAAAATTTAACAGTAGCATGAATTCGGTTTTTGCCGCCCCAGATACCGATCAGGAAATACATTGGTATCAGTGAGAGTTCGAAGAATACATAAAAAACAATCAGGTCGAGCGAAGCGAAGACTCCCATTGAGGCCGTTTGCAGCAACAGTAACATTGAATAATAACCCGCCAAATGCTTTTTAACAGAATCCCAAGAAGATAGAATTACTATGGGCCCCATAAGGGTAGTTAACATAAACAAAAGCAGGCTCAATCCGTCAAGCCCCAGCAGATACTTTATATCGAGCCCAGTCAATAAGGGATTACCCTCTGTTAAATATTGCGCCGTAGCTGAATTTGCAATATCGAAGTTAAACAGTAGTGGCAGCGATAATGCAAAAGTCGCCGTTGTGACGATCAAGCTTATCCATTTAGTAGCTTTGTCACTGCGGGCAGCCAAAATTGCGGCGATCCCTACTAGTGGTAAATAAATACAAATATTTAAGAGTAACTCCATTATCAATTCTTTTTTACAGGATCAACATACTTAGTACAATAATAACTCCAAGAACAAGAGCCAGCGCATAACTGCTGGTAACACCGGTTTGGATATATCGGAAGACACTTCCGAAAAGTCGGACAACACCCCCGACCGTATTCACAATACCATCAACAATCTTCATATCAAACTTTGCAAGACCTTTCTCCGACATTCGAACAACAGGATCAACAACAACGCCTTCATAAAACTCATCAATACTGTATTTTTCTTTCCAGGTTTGATACAGGGTACCAAAGCGATTTGCGAGCTTGGCATCCGATTCTTCAGTATCTCCGCTCCCATACATTCGATAAGCAATAAATACACCGGCAACAGCAATACCAATTGATATAAACATCAGTATCCATTCTGCTGAGTGTGAAAGGGTAAGTCCATAATCAGCCGTTACATTGTACAGCCAATTGTGCAGAAGATTAATATGCTCTTCTTGGTGCGTAAATGTAGCAAGCAAGAAGTTCGGTACCCCTAGGAACCCACCGAAAACTGATAGTCCGCCAAGTGTCCAAAGCGGTATCGTCATGGTCTTGGGACTTTCATGCAGATACTTCTCTGCCCCGGCTGCTTCACTAATTTTCTCCGGCAATTTAAACGATCCGTTAAATGTACCAAACGTAAGACGGAACATGTAGAAGGCGGTCAAAAATGCGGTCACAATGCCTACCCCCCAAAGAAGCAGGTACAATGTACCGGCAAATTCACCGAAACCAGCATTGAAAGTGAATGCTAAAATTTCATCTTTTGAGAAAAAACCAGCCAGTGGCGGTATACCTGAAATCGCAATAGTTGCAATCAAAAATGTTTTATACGTAGAGGGCATATACTCTTTAAGCCCACCCATAAAGCGCATATCCTGCGGGTCGAAATGCACATCTTTACCTTCATCATGTAAACCATGCTCTACATGTTCCATAGCATGAATAACAGAACCTGAACCCAAAAAGAGACAAGCTTTAAAAAAGGCATGTGTCACAACGTGGAACATAGCAGCAGTAAAAGCACCGGATCCCAATGCCAGGAACATATACCCCAGCTGAGAAACAGTAGAATAGGCCAGTACCCTTTTAATATCGTTCTGTGTAATGGCAATAGTAGCAGCAACAATTGCGGTCAAGGCTCCTACAACAGCAATAATCATCATTATTTCCGGTGACATTACAAACATCTCTGACATTCTGGAGATCAGATATATTCCAGAAGTCACCATTGTAGCTGCGTGAATAAGAGCAGAAACAGAGGTCGGCCCTGCCATCGCATCAGGCAACCAAACAAAAAGAGGTATCTGTGCACTTTTACCGGTAGCCCCTATGAGCATTAATAATCCAATCCAAAACGTATCATCTGCTGGTATGGACTCAAGATTTGCGAGTACTACATCAAAATCGAGACTCCCGACATGTTGGAACGTCAGAAACATAGCAATGAGGAAAGCGAAATCTCCTACCCTGTTATACCAAAAGGCTTTGCTTCCTGCTGCGGAGTTTGCCATATCGGTATACCAGAACCCGATCAACAGGTATGAACAGAGACCTACCCCCTCCCAACCTAAGAAAAGCAGCAGCATATTATCTGCCAGCACGAGGTTGAGCATGGCGAAAATAAAGAGATTCAAATAGGCAAAGAATTTCCAATACCCCTCATCGTGCCACATATAACCGATAGAATAAAGGTGGATTAAAAACCCTACCCCCGTTACTACCAAAGCCATCATGACCGAAAGCTGATCCAATTGATAGGCGATATCTACACTAAAAGATCCAACCTCAATCCAGGTAAAAAGTTCAGCGAATATCGGTTCCGACCCCTGCCCCATATTTACGAAGAAATAAACGGCTATGGCAAAAGGAATAAAGACTGCGAGATTGGAAATGGCCCCTATAAGCCCCTTCTTATTACGAAAAGAATCGGAATATAGCCCCAAAAGGCCATTGATCAGAAATCCCAAAAGCGGGAAGAGAATAATAAGCGTTGTAAGCGTAGTTGCAGAATCCATTAACTATGATCTTTCAGATTTGTATCCTCATACAATTTTCGGCCCAAATGTAGCCAATACCCTAAATTTTCCCAAGGGTAAATTCACAAGTGGCAAAGATACAAAAAAGTGAGTGAAGGTAAAGGGTTTTATTGCTGTTTAGACCCATTTTATAAACAAGGAATTCTCTTTCCCGGGATTCCCCAGTAAGACCTGTCTAAATAAAAAAAGACGACCCTGAATAAGGCCGTCTTTTCGTTAAATAAAAATTTTAAAATCATATTACCAACGCAGTAGATTAATCTTACTGATATCCACTGAAAGATTGTTTCGAAAGATAGCAATGATTATTGCAAGTCCCACTACGGCCTCTGCTGCTGCAATAGCAAGCGAAAAAAACACCAATATTTGCCCATCAACATTTCCATAGTGACTGCTAAATGAAATCAACGATAAGTTTACCGCATTTAACATCAATTCTACGCACATAAAAATTACGATGGCGTTTTTACGAATCAAGACGCCAATAACACCAATGCAAAACAGTAGCGCACTGAGCGCCAAAAACCAATCAATACCTATCATTTATTACCCTCAGTTCTAACTTTGTGTTGTGCTATCATTATCGCTCCATTCATGGCCGCTGTAAGGAGCATAGCAATTATATGAAAAGGAAGTATATACTTTGAAAAGAGCACATCCCCTATAGCTTCTACCGTTCCGGCAGTGGCCATTTCAGAAGAAACAGTAGGCAATGTATCAGAAAAACTGCCTATGCTAAATAGTATCTGTGCAAAAACACCTACTCCAAGTAAGAAAGCCACAAAATACTTTAACCGTAACTTGCTGAAGAGACTCGTTTCCTCATCAACATTCAAGAGCATAATTACGAATAAAAACAGTACCATTATGGCACCGGCATATACCAGCACCTGAATTATTGCTAGGAATTGTGCCTGTAGCAATAAAAATAATCCTGCCAGAGAAATCATATTCAGTACCAGGAAAAGTGCGCTATTGACGGTATTTTTGCTGATTACCATCATCAGCGCTGAAGCAACGGCTAAGACAGCCAGAAAAATGAAGAAATACGTAATCATATTTATCTATTTATTTTGGTGGCTTCAAAGGTAGATAAAATTAAAAACCTCATCAACAAAAAAGCGAATTTGTTTCCATTCTTTATAAGACCTTTCCAAAGAACACTCCCCCTTGCTCATTACCAGAAATAAATAAGCCCGCAGATTCCCACAATCCAACAATACCATGCAAAAGGATGGATTCCTTTAGTGCGTAGTAAGATAATCAGATATTTTAAAGCAATATATCCTGATACAAATGAGGTGACAAAACCGATAATCAGATCCCAAAAAGCGGCCATTGGAATTCCCATCTCAATCATTGTCTTGAGTTCCAGGAGCATAGCACCGGCAATAACAGGGATAACCATTAAGAACGAAAAGTTTGCTACCTTTTCCCTTTGTATCCCTAAGTAGAGCCCCAACGAAATCGTTGAACCCGACCGACTTATACCCGGTAAAATTGCACAAGCCTGAGCGAGGCCAATCCCAAAAGCGCTACCGGCACTTAAATGGTTCGTAAACTTTGTGCGATACTTGGTAGCATACAAAATCACTCCTGTTACCAAGAGCATAATTGAAACCATAAATGGATTTAAAAACACATTCTCAATAGTATCTTTCAGTGTCAGCCCTACAATTAATGCAGGAATCATACTCAATAAAATAAACCCTGTAAGTTTGATGTTACTATCAGTAGATACTTTATTAGAGAATTCTGAAGGACTTAGCAGTAACGACCATATTGAGCCAAGTATATTTCCTATTTTTTCATGATAATAAATAAGAATACTACACAAGGTGCCAAAGTGTACAACAACTTCAAATGTAATACTTTTATCCAGCTCTCCACCAAGTAAGGCCTCCCCTAACACCAGGTGTCCCGAACTGCTGATAGGCAGAAATTCTGTTAATCCCTGAATAAGTCCTAATAAAAAAGAATCTATGATTTCCATTTATTACCTTTAGCCATTTATATTAAAGCGAAAGAAAATAGTTATAACTCATTTGAATTCTAAATTAACAATTGAACTTCTGCTATGGAGAACCCCTCAACATCAGTAGATATGCAAGAACTGGGTAAAAAAATAGAAAAGTCCAGTGCCTTCATTGAAAATATTTACAGAGAATTAGATAAAGTTATTGTCGGTCAGCGCTATATGATAGACCGGCTGCTTATTGGGTTACTATCTGATGGTCACGTGCTGCTCGAAGGGGTACCAGGCCTTGCCAAAACTCTAACTGTATCATCGCTGGCACAAGTAATAAACACTAAATTTCAGCGACTGCAATTCACCCCCGACCTGTTACCTGCCGACCTTATAGGTACGCTTATTTACAACCAAAAAGAGGCCGAATTTACGGTAAAAAAAGGACCTATTTTTGCAAATATTATTCTGGCGGATGAGATAAACCGATCTCCCGCGAAAGTGCAAAGCGCGCTCCTCGAGGCCATGCAGGAACAACAAGTAACAATTGGGGAAGAAACGTTTAAACTTGATGACCCCTTCTTGGCTTTAGCTACCCAAAACCCTGTAGAGCAAGAGGGAACCTATCCCCTTCCCGAAGCCCAGGTTGATCGTTTTATGATGAAAATTAAGATCGATTATCCTAATGAAAGTGAAGAACTTGAAATTATGCGTCGGATGGCTAAAACCGGTGCTCAAGAAGAATTAAAACCGGTTATAACGGTCGATAAAGTTTTGGAAGCCCGAGAAGTTATTAATGAAATATACATTGATGAGAAAGTTGAACAGTATATTATAGACCTGGTTTTTTCAACAAGAAATCCCGAGAAATATAATATGGATGACCTAGCTGACCTCATTAACTTTGGTGCTTCTCCCCGTGCATCTATAAACTTAAATTTGGCAGCCCGTGCTCATGCCTTCATGGAACATCGTGCCTATGTAACGCCCGAAGATGTACGAACCATAGCTATGGATGTTCTTCGCCACCGCATCATTCCAACCTTCGAAGCCGAAGCAGAAAACATCACATCCGAAGACCTTATAGATAAAATCATGTCTTCGGTACAGGTTCCATAGTAATTTCCTTCCTTTTAGCATTTAAAGTCCGTAAGGTTTATTACATAACCATAGACATCTGCTGTGTATGGTTGTGTAAAACTAAGCCTTACGGATTTTCTATTTTTAATTTGCTAGTATTCCAATCGCTTTATTATTTAGTATTACTAGTTAATTCAATCCACTTTTTATGGATATCAATTTTGTCTCTCGCAAAGACATCAATATTTCCAAGAAGAGTTCCTCCAAATATAAACCTCTACTTGATGCTATTAGGAAGTTAGAACCAGGGGGAAAAGCAATACAGGTTTCTTATGATGAAAAAGCAGAACTAAGCTCAATGCGCAATGTCATCTATAGTCATAATAGACAACAAAATGACAACGTTAAAAGCAGTAAACACCCTGACAAAAAAGTGGTTTTTTTCTTTTTAGAAGATAAGTAGTCTTAAAACTTTCAGTAAAAGAAAAGGCCCAGCGTAATTGCACGCTGGGCCTTTCTTAATTTATGTCAAAGAGTAACTTCAGAATTACTCCTCTTGGTCATCAGCCTCTTTTTCAGCTTCTTCGGCTTTTGCTTGCTCACGGAACTTCCGTGCAGCTTCTTCCTTCTGCTTATCAACCATCTGCTGCTTAAGATCAGCAAGACCAGACATTTCACCAAGTGTTGGTGTGCCTGTCTCGGTTGAGGATTTCTTTTGACTGCTACCTTCAGGCTTGCTACGCTCTTTCTTCTCTTTGGAAGAGTCAGCTTTCTCAACATCTTGCTCTCGCTGACTAAGCGTAATATTCTTGTTGGATTCATCCAACTCAATTACAAATGCTTCTACGCTGTCGCCATCTTCAAAGATTTCTGATGGTTCCCCATCTTCTTCTGTTTTGCTAGCGGGCAAGAAGCCTTCAAGTCCGTAAGGTAGAGAAACAAAGGCGCCTTTATCTGTTGTCTTAACAACTTCGCCTTCAACCTTGTTAGTTCCGCTGTATTCTTCTGCGAACTGCTCCCAAGGGTTCTCTTCAATCTGCTTGTGACCAAGCGTAATTCGACGATTTTCAAAGTCTATCGCCAGAATAATAACTTCGATCTCTTCATCCTTGTCAATAACCTCGTTCGGATGGTTGATCTTCTCAGTCCAACTCAAGTCAGAAATATGGATAAGTCCATCGATACCTGGTTCGAGTTCAACAAACACACCAAAGTTGGTGAGGTTTCGAACAGTTCCTGTATGCTTGGATCCAACAGGATAACGCTTGTCGATATCTTCCCAAGGATCTTTCTCGAGCTGTTTAACACCAAGAGAAATTTTCTTCTCCGGCTCATTTACATTAAGTACCACACAATCGATGATATCGTCCTTGCTTACCAGCTGTGATGGATGTTTAATATGCTGTGTCCACGACATTTCACTAATGTGGATAAGCCCCTCAACACCTTTCTCAAGCTCAATAAACGCACCGTAATCAGCGATAGAAACAACACGACCCTGTACTTGAATGTTTTCAGGGTACTTAAGATCAATCTCGTTCCATGGATGCGGCTGCAACTGCTTAAGTCCAAGCGATACTCGCTTAGAGTCTTCATCAAAGTCGATAACAGCAACATTAAGTCGTTGGTCCAGAGAAACAATTTCTTCGGGATGCTCAACACGTCCCCACGAAAGATCGGTAATATGCAAGAGGCCGTCGACACCACCAAGATCGATAAAGACACCGAAATCGGTAATATTTTTGACGATACCTTCGAGTACCTGACCTTCTTCGATAGTAGAAAGGATCTCTTCACGCTGCTCTTCGAGATCAGACTCGATAAGTGCACGGTGAGATACCACAACATTTTCTGCCGACATGTTGAGTTTAACAACCTGGAACTCCATCGTTTTACCCACATAAGCATCAAAATCTCTTACCGGACGTACATCAATTTGTGATCCGGGCAAGAACGCATCGATACCCATGATATCGGCAACCATACCGCCTTTAATACGACGTTTAATGTGTCCTTCAATAACTTCGCCGGTCTCAGCAGCTCGTTCAATTGTTTCCCAAGCATGCAGAATATCAGCCTTACGACGAGAAAGGATGAGTTGCCCTTCCTGATCTTCTACCTTATCAAGGAATACATCAACTTCATCACCTGGTTCAAGTTCTTCAACCAGTTCATCAGGAAATTCATTTGCCTGTACAATTCCTTCGGATTTAAATCCGATATCAACAATTACATAATCTTCATCTACAGAAACGACACGACCCGTAACAATCTCTTTTTCTTCAATCTCATTGAGCGTGTCTTCATACATGTCTGCAAGCTGATGAAACTCTTCATCGCTGTAATCTTCCGATGCAGCCTGCAATTGATCATAAGTATAGGTTTTTTCGCCCTCTTCAACATCGCCGGAGAATGAAGCAATTTCTTCTGATTCCGGTTCCACGCGTACTTCTTCTTCGGTGGTAGGGTCTATAGCAGTTTCTTCCGTAACCTCTTCTTCGGCTACTGTTGCCTGCTCTTCTTCGTTAGTTTGTTCTTGTTTAGGTTCGTCTGTCATTATGTGTTTTAGTTAAAATTACCGCAGCCCGAATAATTCGGGATGGGATTAGTGTTAGTATTATAATTTACAGTTGTATTCAAAATTCAATCCTTTGTTTCACTTCCAAACAAATTTGATCGACCTGTTGTTCAAATGTCAAACCCGTCGTGTCAATTTCAATGGCATCTTCCGCCTTTTTCAGTGGATCAGTCTCACGTTTTTCATCTTTCTGATCGCGCCGAGCAATACTTTCTTTCACCTGCCTAAACGTTAGATCAGGGTTTTTATCTTTTCGCTCATCAAAACGCCGTCGAGCACGTTCATCCAGATCTGCCCACATATAAAATTTCAATTCTGCATTTGGGAAAACTGCTGTTCCCAAGTCTCGTCCTTCTGCTATATACGCACCATCTTTTACTACTTCGCGCATTAGCTCATTAACAAATGCCCTTACATCAGGCATCGCTGCTACTTCACTCACATTCTCAGCAACAGCTTCTGTTCGTATATCATCGGTAACTGATTTACCATCTATCGCTATGTGAAACAGCTGATTACGATAATAAAATGAGATATCTTTCTTATCTAATAAATTAAAGAACGCTTCCTTATCACAGTCCGCTTCTAAATAAATGAGCGTTGCTGCTCGGTATAAGGCCCCTGAATCCAGGTATTCAATATTTAACCTGTTTGCTATGGCTCGTGCTGTAGAACTTTTTCCTGAGCCTGCTGGCCCATCGATCACTATGATCATAACCGAAAGTCTCCTAAATTACCCTTCTTTTATTAAATTTTCAATGATTTCTTGTATAACATTACCAGAAATTTTAACTTTGACGTCTTTCTGATCATGGCGAGGAAGATGATACGAATTAATTTGAAGAACTGATAAGAACATTTTATAAAAATATGCCACAACATAAGTCTGCAGTAAAGCGAGTCCGTCAAAACGAAAAACGTCGTCAACGTAACCAAGGTCAACTTTCTAAGATGAAGACCTTGATCAAAAAAGCGTTAGAAACGACTGAAAAAGAAGAGGCAGAGAAAGCATTTAAAAAAGCTAGCTCTTACCTCGACAAAATGGCTGCCAAAGATCTCGTTCACGAGAACTTTGCCGCACGAAGGAAATCAAAAATTGCTAAGCACGTTAATAACCTGTAAGCACTGAAGCACTTTGGCTGACCCGAACGAAAAAGCACTTCTTATTATACTGGATGGTTTCGGGTTAGCCGAAAATCCCGAAGTAAGCGCTATTGATAAAGCGCAAAAACCATTCATTGAGTCCCTTTTTCGGGATAATCCCCATTCTGAGCTCTCTGCCAGCGGCAGAGATGTTGGGCTCCCTAATGGGCAGTTTGGCAATTCCGAGGTTGGACACCTTAATATAGGTGCTGGCCGTATTGTGCCACAGGAATTAACTCGACTCAATAAAGCTATTGAAGATGGGAGCTTTTTTGAGAATCAAGCGCTCTCATCTGCTTTTAAAAAAGCTAAAGAGAATGGTCGTATCCATATTATGGGATTATTCTCTGATGGCGGTGTTCACAGCCATAACGACCATTTATTTGCCCTACTTAGGTTTGCCCATTCTCAAGGTATTGACAATACCTACGTGCATGCCTTTACTGATGGTCGTGACACTTCTCCCCATGGTGGATTAGCATATACAAAAGAATTTAATGAACAGGCCGAGCAAATTGGGACTGGTAAAATTGCTTCTATTGTCGGGCGATATTATGCTATGGATCGGGATAATCGGTGGGAGCGAACCAAATTAGCCTACGATCTTCTTGTACATGGTGAAGGTCAAGAATTTGACGACCCTGAAGAAGCCCTGCAATCATCTTATGATGAAGATATTACCGATGAGTTTGTAAAACCCAAACTTATTGATCAATCTCCAGACTCTCGCATACAAGAAGGAGATGTGATCATCTTTTATAACATCCGAGGGGACCGGGCCCGACAAATCACTCGCGCCCTCACTGAAGACAACTTTGATGAATTTGACGTAGAAGACAGCCTCAACCTCCATTATACTACGTTCACCTCTTATGATGATACCTTCCAACATGTGGAAGTAGCCTACCCTCCCCTGCAACTCAAAAACACACTGGGAGAAGTAGTAAGTAAGCACGGCTTGCAGCAGCTCCGTATTGCCGAAACAGAAAAATATCCCCATGTAACATACTTCTTTAACGGCGGAGAGGAAGACCCTGTCGAAGGCGAACACCGCATAATGATTCCCAGCCCACAGGTAGCAACATATGACCTGCAACCCGAAATGAGTGCTCCCAAAGTAACCGACGCTTTGTGCGAGCAGTTACAAACCGAAAATAACGGTTTATGCATCCTTAACTATGCTAATCCTGATATGGTGGGACACACCGGTGATATGGAAGCAACAATAGAAGCCGTTGAAACTATAGATAAACTGCTCGAAAAGGTTGTTAAAACCGCCACTGCCCATGACTATAAAATCTTAGTTATTGCAGACCATGGAAATGCTGACTGCTTGATTAACGAAGATGGATCACCCCATACTGCACATACCTCGGCGAATGTACCTGCCCTTATCATAAATGAACCGCGAGCTACTGAGATGAAAGATGGGATTTTAGCTGATGTAGCTCCTACATTATTAAAATTTCTGAACATTGAACAACCTGTAGAGATGACCGGCACCCCTCTCTTTTAGCTATTTCCTGTATCCACAGAAAATAGGTCAAGTCCTAAGTATTTCCTGAGTATTGTATAATCTGTATATTTAATTGACTCCAATCAACTACCATATAGCTATAGTGGGCTTTAGCTGTTGGACACTCCTATTCTTCTTTATCTACTTGAGAAAAATAGTATAAGCACATAATCTTCATTTCTTTGGAGTACAGCTTTACCAAACCAATCTTTTGTTAAAGTCCTCACCTGATTTCACCTATTTTTTTGGTGAAATTTTACTATCTTAAAAAGGAGGATTGAAAAAGGAAGTTCATATATAAATCGGTTTATCCCTTGCTTATAGGAAGATACCATTATACATGATTTATCAAATTCCTGATAAAAATCATCTGACTTTCTATTGATGGTATTTATTGTTTCAGTTTGCTTTTGCATGCTGCCACTACTACTTTCGTTAAAAGAATATGAACTAAATAATTCGCTCACTCGTTTTACCGATTGAAACCTAACCCAAAAACTACAAGAAGGTTCGTTTTATATGGAGGGTAATTTCTCTAGCAAAGTTCGAGATGTAATTCAATTTAGTCGCGAAGAAGCATTGCGTCTCGGGCACGACTATATCGGAACAGAACACCTCATTCTCGGAATCGTACGTCTTGGAGAAGGTGTTGCCGTTAAAATACTTAAGAATTTGAACTGTGATCTTTTCAAACTAAAAAAGACCGTTGAAGATACTGTTCGCGGAACAGGTGGTTCAGTAAAAGTGGGTAATATTCCACTTACCAAACAAGCTGAAAAAGTACTCCGTATTACCTATTTGGAGGCTAAACTTTATAAAAGTGATACTATCGGCACGGAACATTTGTTGCTCTCGCTATTACGGGACGATGAAAATATTGCTGCACAAATCTTACAGCAATTCAACATTTCGTACGATGCCGTGCGTGAAGAACTTGATCTTATTATATCAGGAAAATCTTCGGATGAAAAAAGTGCTGACTCAAGCTCTGTTTCTGCCAGTCTATCTTCATCTAAAGGTTCACAATCGTCCGGAAGCTCCAGAGAAAAGAAAATGGAAAAATCAAAAACTCCTGTACTCGATAATTTTGGCCGTGACTTAACGCAATTAGCTGAAGATGGAAAACTCGATCCCATCATAGGGCGAGAAGATGAAATTGAACGTGTTGCCCAGGTTTTAAGCCGACGAAAGAAAAACAACCCCGTACTTATTGGGGAACCCGGTGTTGGTAAGACAGCAATTGCTGAAGGGTTGGCCTCGCGTATAATTGAACGAAAAGTTTCTCGTGTACTCTATGACAAAAGGGTGATCGCTCTTGACCTTGCTGCACTTGTTGCCGGTACCAAGTACCGTGGACAATTTGAAGAGCGAATGAAAGCAGTAATGGGAGAGCTCGAGAAGACAAAGAATGTGATTCTCTTTATTGATGAACTTCATACTATTGTTGGCGCCGGCGGTGCTAGCGGATCGCTTGATGCCTCAAATATGCTTAAACCTGCACTCGCTCGCGGCGAAGTTCAGGCTATTGGTGCAACTACGCTTAACGAATATCGCCAGCATATTGAAAAAGACGGCGCTTTGGAACGACGCTTCCAGAAAATCATGGTTGATCCAACTACTCCTGAAGAAACCATTGAAATTCTTTCTCAGATTAAAGAAAAATACGAGAATCACCACAGTGTCGCCTATTCAGATAAAGCAATCGAAGCATGTGTTAGCTTAACAGATCGGTATGTGACCGACCATTTCTTGCCCGACAAAGCAATTGATGCGCTGGATGAAGCAGGTGCTCGTGTACATCTTTCCAATATCCATGTACCACAGCATATTATCGACCTTGAAGAAAAAATTGAGGAAACAAGCGATAAGAAAAACGGCATGGTTAAGAAGCAGCGTTTTGAAGAAGCTGCTCGCCTCCGGGATAAAGAAAAACGTTTAAATGAAGAGCTGGAGGAAGCCCAAAAGAAATGGGAGAAAGAATCTGAGGAGATTGTTTACGATGTTGAAGAAGCAGACGTAGCTCATGTTGTAGGTATGATGAGCGGCGTACCCGTTAGTAAGATCAATGAAAGTGAAAGCAAGAAGTTGGTCAAGATGAAGGAGGAACTCTCCAAACAGATTATTGGCCAGAACGAAGCTATCGTTAAACTTACTAAAGCGATAAAGCGAACACGTGCCGGACTTAAAGATCCTACACGTCCTATTGGTTCATTTATATTCCTTGGGCCTACTGGTGTGGGTAAAACAGAAATGGCTAAAGTTCTTGCTGAATATCTCTTTGACAAAGAGGATGCGCTCATTCGTATCGATATGAGTGAGTATATGGAGAAATTTTCCGTATCACGACTTGTCGGTGCACCTCCAGGCTATGTTGGTTATGAAGAAGGTGGTATGCTTACTGAAAAAGTTCGTCGTAAACCATATAGTGTTGTTCTTCTCGATGAAATTGAGAAAGCACACCCTGACGTCTTCAATATCTTACTACAAGTTCTTGACGATGGTATTCTCACAGATAGTTTGGGGCGTAAAGTAGACTTCCGTAATACCATTATCATCATGACTTCTAATATTGGAGCTCGTGATATTCGTAATCTTGGAGAAGGAATTGGATTCTCTACCGGGGAATCAAGCTTCGACTACGAACAGATGAAATCGACAATACAGGATGCCCTTAAAAAGGTATTTAATCCTGAATTCTTAAATCGTATTGATGATGTCATCACTTTCCGTTCGCTTGAGAAAGAAGATATCTTCCAGATTATCGATATTCTTTCTGATGATCTCTTCGAACGTATTCATAATCTTGGTTTTGAAGTTACGGTAACACAAGGAGCCAAAGACTTCTTAAGTGATAAAGGATTTGATCAGAAGTATGGTGCTCGTCCGTTGAAGCGTGCCATTCAAAAATATGTTGAAGAGCCGCTTGCCGAAGAGCTGCTTGAAGCTGATCATACCGAAGGTTCAGAAATCAGGATAAAAATGAATAAGTCGCGAGATGGACTAACATTTGACTGGAATGAAGCTGATGATTCGGCAAGTACCGATGAGGATGAAGAAAAAAAGACAACCTCAAAAGATGGTAATACTGATGACGGTGAAGAGTCAAAATCTGAAGCTAAAACTTCTGAATAACTCCTTTCGGACTTAATATTAAAAAACAAAAAGGCCTCCGGTTGGAGGCCTTTTTTAATGAAGTATATTTTACCTCTGATTTTAAAAGTCTGCTTTAATGCGGACTCTTTTGCTTCCACCGTTCAACTGATAATTATCAGCCGACAGACGTTCAATAGAAGCATCTGAAGCCTTTAAAAAACCAACAGAAGAACCAAATTCCTCAGTTGTTATAGACCTCTTCTTCAAGTTAATTCCACGAAACTCAACATTGCTGAGTACACCGGCTGTTGTAGTATAATTGCCTGTTACAGCTAAAATTAGGTTATCTTCTGCAAAATAATCAGCAAGAAATACCGGAGACCTAAAACTTGTAGCACCCAGGCTTTCTCCACTCAGCACATTATGTACCATTACCCGCCCACCGGAATACAGGGTGATAAATTCATGATCTGCAGAAAAAGAAGCTCCAATTAAATTCTTATCTGTTGTAATCGTGTTTAACTCGTTACCAAAACGATCCATAATAATTGCCTGGTCGTCAGAACCTTGCTTAGCAGTTATTACTGCCATCACATTACCGTCATCAGAAAGTTCTAAACTTTTAATATACCGGTCACTACTGTAATGAATATCCCGAAATCGCCCGTTAGCCATCTTCAATTTAACCTGTGAGGCAAAGTTATTATCCCTTTTAATTTTAGGACTATAAATAATCATCGTCTTCTGATCATTACTTATTGCCACTTCTGAAATTTGTTCTCCTTGCTTACTTTGTGAACTGCTCGACATATTATCCGATATATTTCCTGAGCGTCCATAAAATGTGAAATTAGCAATATTATCGCGGAGCAAAACATCCCCATTATCAGCAGGATAAACGGCAATAGAAGGATCATTATCCCCTAAAATAATAGAAGAAAACTCATCTAGCTTTTCTCCATCCGGACTATAAACTGATATTTGACCTTTCTCCCCGCTTCGTTTCAATACACTAATGATGGTATTAGCCGGTGAAACTCCCAAAACCTCATAACTATTGATTGTAGTACCAGATTCTAGAAATCGAATAGCTGTTGAATTTATAACGACCTCTGAATCATCCAACAAAAAGGTAGAAGTAGAATTATTTGTAGTAGGTGGAACAACAGACAGATCAAGAGACTGCCCAAATACAGTGACAGGCAGCAATAACAAAATTAACGCTCGAAAAATATGGGTAACCATAAATCAGTGTACATTTCATGTTAAAAATTTGACCTTTAAAGAACGTAATTATTTACCAGAGTTTCAGAACCGATCAACTATAATTCTATAATAATTATTTGTAGTTTTGCTCTATTCAAAATTTTAAAAATCTATTATGTTATTTTCTGTAGTAATTCCTGTATATAACCGTCCCGAAGAGGTAGATGAACTGCTGGAAAGTCTTACCAAACAGTCATATAAAAATTTCGAAGTACTCATTATTGAAGATGGATCAGAAGAGCCATGCAAGGATATTGTTAAACAGTACGAAGAATCTCTTGATATCCGCTACTTTTACAAAGAAAACTCTGGTCAGGGTTTTAGTCGAAACTATGGCTTTGAGCGTGCAAATGGTGATTATTTTATTGTTTTTGATTCTGACTGCCTGATTCCAGAACATTATTTTGAAACAGTCACCCAATATTTAAAAAAACATCCGCTTGATGCTTTTGGCGGACCTGATCGTGAGCATGAAAGTTTTACGCCCACCCAAAAAGCGATAAGCTATGCCATGACCTCCCCTATCACTACCGGAGGTACCCGAGGCAACAAGAAACATATAGGGACTTTCCATCCACGTAGTTTTAATATGGGTATTTCACGAGAAGTTTATAAAAAGACCGGCGGCTACCGTATTACCAGGATGGGTGAGGATATTGAGTTTAGCATTCGAATAATAGAACACGGATTTACCACGGGTCTAATCCCAGATGCATATGTTTATCACAAACGCCGAACAGATTTATCACAATTTTTCCACCAGCTTCATTTTTTTGGCAGAGCCCGTATAAATATAAGTCGGTTCTATCCCTCAGAATTAAAACTCATTCATACCATTCCCGCACTTTTTACCCTTGTCACATTGGTATTGCTAACCCTCCCATTTTGGGCCCCATTCTTTTTCAAAATATCAATAATTCCGTTCCTCGCACTGTTCATTTTAATTTTTGCACATGCATCCATAAAAAATAAAAGTGTAGAAATAGGCATACTCAGTTCAGTTGCTTCATTTATCCAGCTTACGGCCTATGGTATTGGTTTTATGGAAGAATTAGTTGTAAAGCTTAGGGAGTAAATTCATTTCAATTTGAAATTGATTTGAGACTATAAGACTCTTATATTTGACATCTTTCTGAAACACGGGGAGTGGCGCAGTCCGGTAGCGCATTCGCTTTGGGAGCGAAGGGTCGCAGGTTCAAATCCTGTCTCCCCGACAATATGTCTTTTGAAAGAGATAATTGAGATCAATATCAAAAGACAGACAGGAGCGCCCGTAGCTCAACTGGATAGAGCAACTCCCTTCTAAGGAGTAGGTTACAGGTTCGAGTCCTGTCGGGCGTACTGAAGACGCCTTAAATATGGCGACGTGGCCGAGTGGTTAGGCAGAGGTCTGCAAAACCTCCTACGGCGGTTCGATCCCGCCCGTCGCCTCTTCGAAACTAGATGCCGCGTTCGTCTAGGGGTTTAGGACGCCGCCCTTTCACGGCGGTAGCACGGGTTCGAATCCCGTACGCGGTACTGATACGGAGCTTGTAGCTCAGTTGGTTAGAGCGCCAGGTTGTGGCCCTGGAGGCCGTGGGTTCAAATCCCATCAGGCTCCCACTTTTTTTAGAAGCTTTAGGTTGTATTAATACCTAAAATAGTGTATCATTGCTGCCTTCGATTTTGCTTTGTTGACGGAATGTCGACAAAGCTTTTTTACTGACTTTATGCCGCGTTCGTCTAGGGGTTTAGGACGCCGCCCTTTCACGGCGGTAGCACGGGTTCGAATCCCGTACGCGGTACTCAAATACAAAAGCCCTTGCAAATATAAGTTTGCAAGGGCTTTTTTGTTTTTAGAAGATGGATAATTCCAATTATAGAATTGTTTGTTAATCGCCTTTCCATTACAAGAATATCCTGCCTTATTCGTTTCCTATATCTAAAAAAGGTTTTTTTTATCCTTTTAATTCAATGTATAACTCTTTCATGAAGATCCTGAAACAAGTTCAGGATGAACTCTGCCAGTCCGCCTATCGGGGCCCCTGACAAAAAATGGATATCCTAAATCCTAAATGATAGTAAGTAAAGAATGTAAGGAGAGAACAAAAGAGAGTCTCTTATAAAAGAAAAAACAATTAAAGCCAATAAGGTCTTTTTAACTATTTTTAAACCTGAAATGTTTTTATCATTCAGCAAGTAAAAAGAATACTCTTTTAACTATGGAACAAGAGTTAACCCTTATTTGGGATATCCTATCAGCCCTCGGTATCGGTTTACTTATCGGTATAGAACGGGGGTGGAGTGGGCGCCTGGAAGATGAAGGAGATCGGGTAGCAGGTATTCGCACTTTCAGCTTGGTAGGCCTTCTGGGTGGAGTATGGGCAAAATTAAGCAACATCCTTGATGCATGGATTTTTGCTGTCGTTTTTCTTGGAATCACAGCCTTGGTTATTACGTCCTACATCACCGAAGTCAAGGTAAATAAAGAGAAAGATCTTGGTATCACGACAGAGGTAGCCCTGCTTCTTACATTCTCGCTGGGTAGCTGGGCCGCTTTTGGCTATCATGGTTATGCACTTGGAGTTGCAGTGATTGTTGTAGCATTACTGAGCTTAAAACCGACCCTGCACAAGTGGCTTAAAGTGATTGAAGTAAAAGAGGTATATGGTGCTATTAAACTGCTGGTTATTTCAGTAATTCTACTCCCCCTGCTGCCTAACAAAGGATATGGTCCCTGGGATACCATCAATCCCTATTGGATCTGGTGGATGGTTGTACTCATTTCGGGCCTATCGTTTATCGGATATATCCTTATTAAATATACCGGTAAAGATAAGGGTACAATTTTAACAGCCATCACGGGAGGACTCGCTTCTTCAACAGCCGTAACTATTAGCCTGGCCCAGTTCGCACGGCAGCAAAAAAAGTCTGCCAGCCGAATATTTATTGCCGGAGTCCTTGTTGCCTCTTCCATTATGTTTATCCGGGTGGGTATTGAGGTTGCGGTTGTCAATATAACGCTACTATACCCTCTTATAGTGCCGTTAACGGTGATGCTAATATTAAGTATGGGCGGTGGTATTTGGCTCTGGAGACAACACCGAGATTTAGATGAGGAACATCCGCCTTTGGATATTAAAAACCCACTCCAGTTTCTAACAGCTCTGCAATTTGGCATACTGTTAGGGCTAATTCTTCTTCTGGCTACAGCCATGGAACAATGGTACGGCGACAGGGGCATCTACCTGCTCAGTCTTTTCTCCGGCCTCATGGATGTAGATGCTATTACTCTTACGCTCTCGCGAATGGCGAAAAACGGTACGGAATCGAGTGTAGCCCTGCTGGGTATCATCATTGCAGTTATTACTAATACTATGGTCAAAGCAGGCCTTTTTATTTCATGGGTGGGTTACCGTAAAAGCACGCAGTTAATCTGGATGATTCTCGTTATTTCGATAAGCGGAATTTTATGTCTGTTACCATTTATATAGCAACTTTTATCCAACTAATACTGATATCTAAACTTTTAATATCCAGAAGAGAGTAATCTTCATAAACTTATTGAAAAAGCAACATTTTGATGTCCTTTATTACTAAATAAAAAAATATGGCCATAACTTAACCTCCAGTACTATGACTTCATCAATAAACCACATTTTATTTCCTACTGATTTTTCCAAAAATGCAAATCGTGCCCTGCCCTTTGCTGCTGAAATAGCTCACCGTTCTGGCGCTAAACTAACCCTTTTTCACAGCAGCCAAGAGTCGATGGATATGCTGCCCAGCTTCGAAGGAAGCAGAGATAAAACCATTCAAGACACCTCCGATCTGTTTCAACGGTTAATAGGCAATTTGAGTAAAAAAGAAGCCTATGCAGAGCTGGATATCTCAACTATCCTGCAATCGGGCCAACCTACTACCAGTCTTATAAGTCGTATTAAAGAGGAGCAGCCCGACTTGGTAGTAATGGGAACCAAAGGGGTAACAGGAGATCGCAATAATATTTTTGGCAGTGTTACCTCCAGTGTTATAAAGAATTCGGAAAGTCCTGTACTGGCAATTCCCAATGGCAGTACGCTGGAACAGTTGAGTAAAATTACTTTTTCCACCGACTATAAAAGTGGTGACCTCGGGGCACTGAAACAGACTATTGCCTTTGGGAAACTGTTTAATGCTTCAGTGGATGTGCTTCATGTTACCGATCATCGGGATCTGGAGAGTGAAATCAAATTCAGAGGCTTCCGAGAGCTGGTAAAAGAACAAATAGCCTATCCTGATATTAGTTTCAATTTAAAGTATGAATACGATTTCTTTCCGGGTGCGGCCGACTTTTTAATTGAGCATCCCAACTCTATGTTAGTGATGGTTCGATATAAGAAAACGTTCTGGGAAAAGCTCACAAATCGTAATCACTCTAAAGAGATGGCTTTCTACTCCAAAGTGCCCCTACTGGTATATGAGGCATCCAAAGTAAAAGAAGACGAACTAACATCTGTAAAATAATCTCACAACCGAATTCTATCCTCCACTCCCGGTTAGGTCATTCAAGATCTAATTGGGAGTATCTTTTTTGCGGGCTAAGGCATAAATACCAGTACCTTGGGGGTTAGGTTCATTAAGATCCAGCCACATAAGGGAAAGTCCTAAGGGAAGCGTAAAAACATAGTAGACTGCCATCACCGGAAGAGCCCACAGCTTGATTCTGTTGAGCCAAAGCATAGGATACTTGATGAGCATTTCCCATGCCATATGACCTTTATCTCCGTATGTATAGGCAACATGTAACGGTTTAAATCCGGCCGTTTTCAACTTTTCTTTGATATCTTCTTTACCATAACCGGCACGGGCATGTTCATCTACAAAAGAGGCATCTCCATCCGCATCCTCCTCAGAATAAATTGACGGAGAGTGCATTAAAAAATACCCCCTCTCTTTCAGCGCTTGCTGTATATTTGTCATTACTTTGACATCCTCTTCAATATGCTCAAGTACATCAATACAGATAGCGAAATTAAACTCCCGTTCATAATTAATATCAAGTAGATCTTTTTGCTTGAACTCAATACGGCCTTCAGCTATCTCTTTCTGGAAATAAGCTCTTGAATCTTCCAGGTAATCATCTTTAACATCAATTGCCTTAATTTTAACATGGTCAAACTGTTGCAGCAAAAAACGATCATACTGTCCAAAACCGGAACCGGCATCCAGCAGTGTCCAACTGCCCTCTTGGTCCAATATTGTCCCAAACTTTCTCATTATAGCTCGCACATACCAGCTACGCAGAAAAAAAAGATCCAGAATCATATAAAAAGCTGTACGTAGAAAACGGAACCGACGTATTATGTTGGCAAAACGGTCTTTAACCGGATCGTAAGCAATGCGACTCATTTAGTGGCTAAATAATCTCTTTAATATTAGGTTTTTGCTGCTTTTCGCTGCGCTTTTGGATGAGCTCACCCAGGAAGCCGATGGAAAATATCTGGGCTCCCAATACCATAAGCATGACCCCCAGCAATAAAAGGGGACGATCTCCCAACGGTTCTCCAAAAAATATTTTATCGATTGACAGATACAAGTTAACAGCCCCGCCAAGTAGAAGAAACAGGAAACCCAGCGTACCAAAAAAATGCATAGGACGCTGCAGATAACGATTTACAAACAGCAGGGTCAACAGGTCCAAAAAACCGTGCATAAACCGACCGACTCCAAATTTAGTACTACCATACTTGCGGGGATGGTGTTTTACCACTTTTTCACCAATAGCATCAAATCCTTCAAGTTTAGCTAAAAACGGAATATAACGATGTAGTTCCCCATAAAGATAGATATGATCAACAACCTCACGCCGGTATATTTTAAGCCCACAGTTGAAATCATTGAGCTTAATACCCGTGACCAGAGAGGTTACGCGGTTAAAAAACCGGGAAGGCACCGTCTTGGAGATCGGATCGTGTCGCTCCTTCTTCCATCCGCTTACAATATCCAACTGCTGTTCTTTGAGCTGCTGAAGCATCTCCGGAATTTCAAAGGGATCATCCTGCAGGTCCGCATCCATCGTAGCGATATAACTGCCGCGAGCTTTCTCAAAGCCGGCTTGTAATGCTGAACTTTTACCATAATTACGCTGCAACTGAATACCAAAAGTATTTGAATATTCTTGGGTCATTTTCTCAATAGCCTGCCAAGATCCATCAGACGAACCGTCATCAACAAATACAATCTCAAACTCATGTTGCTCACTAAGAGCTTCATTTACTTTTTCGACCAGTTCTTTGATCGATTCCTCTTCATTGTATAGGGGAACAACAATACTAAGTTCCACCTCTCGTTTATTAGATTTTTGTTCAGGCAACGTCTTGTTACTTATTTTATGACAAAGAGTTAGAAATAATCCGTCAGATCATGTATAATTAGCAATAAAGATACGCTTTTAGATCTCCTATGAAAAAACTTTATTATTCCATCGGTGAAGTCAGTGATATTACAGAAGTGGAAGCCCACGTTCTGCGCTATTGGGAAACGGTTTTCAACGAACTTAATCCCAAAAAAAATAAAGCGGGCAACCGTATTTATAAAGAGGAAGATATTGAGACTGTTCTAAAGCTCAAAGAACTCATCCAGGAAAAAAAGTACAGCACAGAAGGAGCTCAGCAAGTACTCGAAAATGAAGGGCTTGAAGAGGATAAAAAAATACCGGTCAGCGTTAAAAAGGATCTCAAAGAGATTCGCCTTTTTCTGAATAAACTCCTCGAGAAACTTTAAGATCACTCCCCACTTTTAATACTGCTTCACTGATCACTCGCGAACAAATTATCTCAAACCTCCACACGCTTTTGTAATGCAACTATCTGATGTCAAACTGGGTCCTTTTCACTTATATAGCATAGAAACAGGTCGATTTCGTTTAGACGGAGGAGCTATGTTTGGCGTTGTGCCCAAAACGCTTTGGTCACGCTATATTGATGTAGATGAGAAAAATCGGATCAATATGGCCATGCGCTGTCTGCTCATCACCTCTGAAAATACCGACCGTGTATATCTTATTGATAATGGATCAGGTACAAAGTTTAATGAAAAATTTGAATCTATATATCAGATTGATCATGATCACAGTAATCTGCTAGACTCTCTAAGCCATCATGGCTTTGAACCGGAAGATATTACGGATATTATTTTTTCACACCTGCATTTTGATCACTGTGGCGGTACTACTTATTACAATGAACAAAACGAGTTAAAGCACCGCTTCCCCAATGCTCGCTACCATATTACCAAAAAGCACCTGCAAACAGCTACCGATCCCAATGCCCGTGAGAAAGCCAGCTTTTTAGATGACAATATCGCACCTATTAAAAACTGGGATAAACTTACCCTTGTTGATGAACACCATACCTACGAAGAGGGACTTGATGCTTTGCCGGTAAACGGACATACAATCAGCCAGCAGCTTCCACGCCTCACCGCAGAGGGAAAAACGGTTGTATTTATGGCCGACCTCATTCCCACTCACGTTCATTTGCCCCTGCCCTGGGTTATGGGATATGATATGTATCCGGTTAAAACGCTCAACGAAAAAGAACGATACTTGGATCAGGCTGTTGAAGAAGGCTGGTATTTATTCCTGGAACACGATGCCCAACAAGAACTTGTGACTGCTAAAAAAGAGAATGGCAAATATACTGTGGATCAGCAGCTAACATTGTCAGACCTCAATGATTGATCAATAATTTTAGTAAAACTGGCTTTCTGATTGATCTCTGTTTTTCAAAGCCCTCTGATCAAAAAAATGACACGCTATTACAGCTGATGATGTTATAATGATGTTAAAACTGTTATCTTTTATAAAATGTGATGGCATGAATTTTCGTTATACCATTCCGGCACTGGCAGTTTAGCCCGACGTCCACTAACCATCGCTTGAATATCAGCTATATGAAATCACCTTTGGATGAGCCTACATACCAATCGATACAACAATTCCTGACGGCATTAAAGCAGAAACATCAACATCTGCTGCGAAAACAACGCTTTACACTAAGCATCATATTTGTTGCTATTCTATTATTGGGATTTCTCGGTGCCGGGCTCCTGGAGCTTTATCTTTTTCTACCTGCTTCAGTAAAAATTACGCTGGGGATATTTATCCTACTAACTGCCTCTGCTTCGGTATACTTTCTCTCCGACAAATTTTATTCACCATCATTCAAACAATTTTACCAACAGTTTAGCAAGAAGCATGCTCTGCCCCGACTCAGTAATGCGCTGGACCTCTACTACGATACCAACAAAAAAGACTTACCACTTCAACAGGCTGCGATAAAGCAAAATATCGGGGCGCTGGACCAAGAAAAAGTAAAAACACTGCTGAATACTTTTTTGAAGCAACGGCCTTCTCACAATTACTACCGTGCAGGCATATCGGGGCTGGCTGCTACACTGATACTTCTTATCATGTTTTCAAACTGGCAATCCGAAGCTTTACATCGGACGACACACTTCTGGGCAAATTATGCCCCACCCAATCCCTATAGCTTTACCGTAGATCCGGGTACCGTAACTATTGAACAGGGAGAATCAATTACTCCCAAAATAAAATTTGACGCTGAGATCCCCGAAAATCTAAGCCTGGCATTTAAAACAAATATTGAGGACGATTATCGCAAACGAGAAGCAATTAATACTGAAAATAAACAAGCATCTTTTGCTCCTATTTCGCTAACCACCTCGGGGCAATACCATTTTATAATGGATGGCTTTAAAAGCGCTGAATACCAAATCTCAGTGCAATTACGACCGAGACTAGAGCAGTTAACCGTAAAGGTTATACCTCCCTCCTATACCCGCCTCGACACCACCTCATACAGCTACCCCTTTTCCCAGGTAAAGGCTTACCAAGGATCAAAGCTATCATTAAAAGCTACTACCAACAAAACTGTTCAAGAAATTCGCCTCAGGCATAGTGCTCAAGCTGATACCCTATTTGGATACAGCGCTGCAACAGACTCGCTTACTATATCTGATGCATGGGAAGTTACACAAACTGATACCATTTCATTTACAATGACCGGTGAGGCCGGGCTTTCCAATAAGAATAATTTTCGCTTTGTAATTAGCCCAAGGCAAGATCAAGCACCCTATGTTAATATTACCAGCCCAGAAAATAATCGGCAGATGAAAACTGCTGAAGATGTCCTCCTTCAATATGAGGCCGGAGATGACTTTGGTTTAACATCTGCTTCTTTAAAATATGAGCTACAGCAAGCCTTTAAAAAGGAACCCACCCGTGGCAGCATTTCTCTGGGTCGGCCAGAAATAAGTCAGCAAGCACAATACCGCTGGGCTATTCCGGAACTTACCCCCAAGCCCCGGGATGTAATAACGTATTGGATCGAAGTTACCGATAATGACCGGTACAATGGCTACAAAAAGGGGCGCTCACAAAAGATGGTAATCTCTTTCCCTTCTATGACAGAATATATGGATGAACTGGAATCCGAAGAAGAGAAAGTGACAGAATCACTTGATGATATCTCAAAGTCTTTTGAACAGATGGAACGAGAATACGACAAATTCAAAAAGAATCTCAAGAAGAACCCAGAAACAAATTGGGAACAAAAGAAACAGTTAGATCAGGTAGAAAAAGAACGACAAGAAATAGATAAAAAGGTTAAGGACCTCAATAATAAGTTTGAAAAAATACGCGAAGAAATTGAGAACAGTCAGGCTATGTCTCCGGAGACGCTGAAAGCCTACGATGAACTGCAAAAGCTAATGAAAGAGATCAATGATCCAGAACTCCAAAAAGCCTTGGAGAAGCTGCAAAAATCGTTGGGAGAGATGAGTCCGGAGCAGATGCGGAAGGCACTGGAAAATTATGAATTTAATGAAGAGCTCTACAAGCAACGTATCAACAGGACTAAAGAGCTGTTTAAATCTTTGAAGCTTAACAGCGATCTCGACAAGATGGCCAAATCGTTGGAAGAGCTGGCTAAACAAGAAAAACAGATCAGCCAATCAGAACAGTCACCAACGGAAGATCTGGAACAGCAAAAAGCAGTACAAAAAGATCTTAAAAAACTACAGAAACAGATCGAAGAACTCGATAAGAATGCTCCCAAAAAGGCAAAAGAGGAGATCCAAAAGCTAAAAAAGGACTCCCGCAGCCAGATGGAACAAACAAAAGAAGAGCTCAAGAATAATATAGAACAGCTACAAAAACAGAAACAAGCACCAAAATCGGATCCCCAAACACGCCAGCAGCAACGCAACATTCAAAAGCAGATGCAGCAGATGGCGCAGCAAATGAAGTCTGCGAAACAGCAAATGAATCAGCAGCGTAAACAAGTTAACAGTAGAGCTCTCAAGTATATTCTCTATTCGCTGATTAATCTGTCAAAGAACCAAGAAGAGTTAACCCGTGAGACCGAAAACCTGCCGCCCCGTTCGCAAGCATTTGTACAGAAAGCGCGCAATGAAAAAAATATCTCTCAACAATTCACCACGCTTTCCGATTCGCTGTTTAAACTTTCATCAGATATCCCCAGCTTTTCTAATCGTATCAACAAGAAAAAAGTAGAGGTAGAAAATACGCTTAGTCGTGCTGTACATACACTATCAGAACGCGATAAATCGAACGCCATTTATACACAACGGCAATCGCTGGGGGGCATCAATGAACTCTCATCGATGATTGCTTCTCTACTGGATCAGCTACAAAACCAACAGGGCGGTGGTTCAGGCGGAGGCATGAGCATGCAACAGATGATTGAACAGATGCAAAAGATGTCGGGGCAGCAGCAGAAGCTGAACCAACAGATTCAAAATATGATCAATGATATTCAGGGCAATCGCCTCAGTAAAGATCAGATGAATCGTCTTAACCAAATTTCGAAGCAGCAAAACAGAATCCGGAAACAACTTAAAAAGATGCAACAAAGTGGAGAGCTTGAGTCCGGAGATCGCGTTCTCAGTGAACTGGAACGGATGTCGGAACAGATGGAAGATGCAATCAATGATTTGCGCGGCGGACAGCTGGATCAGCAACTTATACAGCGCCAACAAAATATTTTATCACGTATGTTAAGTGCTGAAAAAGCCGTTCAGGAGCGAGGCAAAGAAGACCGTCGCGAAGCCACAACAGCCGAAGAGCAGCAACAGGCTACGCCACCCGATATTACCCTTGAGGAACTACAAAAACGAATTCGAAAGTTACTCAATGATCCTGACCGTACTCAGTTTTCAGAGGATTACCAGCGCCTGATTGAACATTATTTTGAGGTATTAAAAAAGAAAGAGGAAGGAAGTATCAATTAAAAAGATATTTATCCCCTCTAGTTCCTCTCACGTTGTCACTCATCCGTAAAACTTCTATCCCGAGGAAAGCATTAAAATGGAGATGATGATGCTTTTCTAGGGTTTATAATTTGGGGTCTGAGGCGAAAGTTTGAAAAAGCATTAGCTTGTTTACCCCCCGGTATAACGAATTCAGAATTCTCAGCCGGTGACTTTTTGAGTTACTTTTTTCGTCACTGAAAAACAGTAACAAACCTTTTTCTTTTCGCCTTTTACCGTGTCCCATTCTACGTGGTCTTTTTAGCTTTACTGGGCCGACTACCGGCGGATCGTCGTTCTAAAAATTGAACAAGACAAATATGGTGGGAGCTTCTTTTCCACCTTTTGGCTTGATCCAAAAGGCTCGTAAAAAATCAAGACTACGAATTACAGAAACAGCTCCGGCCGGCAGCAGTTGCGTATTTTGATGATCCTTGGATTAACAAAAACTACTTAACTGTTAATCACCGGTACAAAATACACACCTGTCTGCTTTGCCCTCCGCTCGCAATTCTAATGTCGTTTGCGGTACCCGGTGCAGAAGAGGTGGTAAAAAAGCGGGAAATATGTTGCAAAAGCAACGGCCGAGATAATTGTACTAACCTCCTTCGATTTACAGTGATAGCCTTACCATCAACAGAATCACAAGGAGAAGTTCCTTTTGCTTATAAATGCTACGAGTAACAAGTTCGGGATGGCATTGCTTTTATTAGAAAACAGAACAACCATTTAACATCCATCATCCAAAATTCAACATTCAAACGCTACCCTACCTCCGCCAGTACCTTTCTATTATGCTGAATGATACGCCGATAAGCCATCAGCACTGCATCTGTGACCGAGGCATCCAGCACTTCTGCCTTTTCCTTGACAATATCCGCAGCATTTTGAGGAGCAAATGCATGACCTACCACCCCTAACCCCGGAATATCACCACTGCTGTCTCCAATATAAGCTACTTCATCCGGTGAGACATCTATTAGCTCACAGAGTTTGGAAATGCCTGCTCCTTTGTTGTTATTCTTTAAAATGATATTAATTGATATTTCCGTTTTATGAACTTCAAAACGCGGATAGTGCTCATCAACATAATCCTCAAAAATAGGACAAAGCTCATCAATAATTTCCGTATCAAGGTGGATGATACCGGCATCCATTTTTTTGGTAAACTCAATCACCATATCAGAATATTGGGGTATGATCTCCTCATCAAGCCACTTTTTCAGATCCGTAATCTGCCTTTCAGCCTCTTCATCAAAAGAACTCAAAAATTCCACCCTGTTGCTTTCCAGCTCATATATCCCTCCACTCTCAAAAACACAAGGCAAATCCACGTGCAGCCATTGGGCAACAGCCTCTACATACGGCATCGGACGCCCGGAACACAGTGTTAATGGAGGAACCGCCATATCTTGCCTGCTCTGTTCATTAAGTCTCCGTACCTGGGCAAGCAGATCCCAGTTGGGAGTCGTAAAAGGCTCAGAAATACAACCATCAATATCAGAAATAAAAAGTTTAATCATAGTGTCTTGTTAATCAGTAATAAAGTGCCTTTGTTTTCGTAATTTTTTTGAAAAACGTGATCAACGATCTTGGTGCTTTGTTAGTCAGTAACTTTCTTATCAAATCGGTATTTGGGAAACACCATCCCGATCACCAGAAGAAGTAAGCCGATACCCGCCAACCACTGGTACTGGTTCTTGAAATCTGCATACTCTTGATTGGCAAACTCGCCCTGCTGTAGTTCATCAAGACGACCGAGAAAAGCATCGATCCCTGAACCTCCACTTCTAATTTCATAGTAATTACCGTCACCTTTTTCAGCAATAGAACGTAATACCTGGGATTCAAGCTTCGACGTTATCACCTTACCGCTTTCATCCCGTTTATATCCCATTAGCGAACCGGAATCATCATAGAGTGGAATAGTTCCTCCTGCATCAGAGCCAATCCCCAAGGTATATGTCGAAACATTCTGTTCTTTCAACTGCTGTAAAGCCTCATCATAGGAATCTCCGTGATTTTCGCCGTCAGAGATAATCATAAATACTTTTGCCGCCTTCGTTTTTTTATCCTCCTCTATTGAACCAAATGCTTCAGAAGCAGTCTCCATTGCGGCACTAAAATTCGTAGTAGAAGAAGGCATCTGATCGGTCTCGGCAATATTGAGAAACAGACGAAGCGCCGAATAGTCAAGGGTCATTGGTGATTGCAAGTACGCTTCTCCGGTAAAAACGATAAGCCCAACCCGGTCGCCGTTGAGGCGATCGATAAGACGGGTAATCTCATACTTAGCTTTTTCCAGTCGGCTCGGTTTTACATCCTCGGCATTCATGCTTGCTGACAAGTCCAGGGCAATAAGAAGATCTACCCCCTGTCGTTTAACTTCACGGACTTCTGTCCCTAACTTAGGCCCTGCAGCTGCGATGATTAAGAGAGCGATCCCTCCATAAATACTGGCATTACGAATCCTTTTGCCAAGCGGCCAAAAGCCAGATCGTAATTTCTCAAAAAGTTCGGATCCGAAATACTTATCTCTTTTTTCCTCAAGCTGCTTATTATACCACCAACTTGCAGCTATTAATATGGGAATAATCAACAAGAACCATAAATAGATGCCGTCCTGCCAAATCATAGATATCTGTGGTTAGGGATTTAAAATCAGACAGAGAATAATTAACTCGCAAAGATAAACCAAATTGCTCGAAAATATAATTTTTTCGTGCATAAAAGCCGGGTTATTGTAATACCGACAATACCTTCCTGGCTCATTGCCCCCAATAACGGCAATAAGCAGTAAATCAAGTTTCCCTCTCTACTGGTAGAGGGAAGCAAGTGGGGTGAACATTGGAAGAGAGCTTCAGATCCTACGCAAACCGGAAAATCGCTGTTCATTTGTAATGACACTGCTTTTTCTAGTTTTTTAAAATCCGGGGACTAGCCAAAAGCGTGAGAAATCGTTGTTTGCTTAGCAACCCGGTATTACGAATTCTGTGTGGAAACCGAAGCAAATACAGAATTCTTAGCCGGTCAATTTTTTGGTTCTTCCAACTTTGCTGGTCCGACTACTGGCGGATCGTCATTAAAAAAATGAACAGACAAACGATAAGAGAAAAGACGAAAATCTAGCGTCTACTTAGCCCCCTCTTTATTCATAAAAGTAAATTCCCAAACATGCCCTATTCTACCCACCCCGCCTCATACCTCGGCACCCCTCCCGAGAGGGGACTTTTTCTTGTTCTTTAGATGCTACGCGAACAAACAAAAGGAGATCCTAAAACAAGTTCAGGATGATAGGGGGTTGGTTTTTAAAAAATGGGGGGGCTGGGGCGAATCGTGGGAAACATGTCGGAAAAGCAACTACCGAGACAAGGCAACCCGCTGAACAACTATTTTAAAAAGTATAAAATCTATGATTCCCTCAGCAGTTTTTTCGTTCTTCCGTCTTTGCCGGTCCGTCTATCGGCGGATGCTGAAAAAATGGACATGAGTAAATGTGGTGCGAATTTCCTTTTCGCCTTTTGGCTTGATCCAAAAGGCTCGTAAAAAATCAAGACTACGAATTGAGAACCAGCTTCGACCTGCAGCAAGCGTATATCTTGATGGTCCTTGAACTTTTAAAAGCTATTCCCAGAATCATCACCGGTACAAAATACACAACCGCCCGCTTTGGTCTCCGCTCCCAATTCTAATGTCGTTTTGGGCCCCCTGTGTAGAAGAGGTGGTTTTAAATCGGGGGTCCGGGGCGAAAGCTTGGGAAAGTTGTTTTACAATATTGGCTAATGAGGGAGAGCAATTCCTGCTATTCGGCTACAGAAAGATCAACATCTAGCTTTCCCCCGGTACTTTTTTGGTTCGTTTTTTGGTAACAAAAAATGAACAGACAAACGATAAGAGAAAAGACGAAAATCTAGCGTCTACTTAGCCCCCTCTTTATTCATAAAAGTAAATTCCCAAACATGCCCTATTCTACCCACCCCACCTCATACCTCGGCACCCCTCCCGAGAGGGGACTTTTTCTTGTTCTTTAGATGCTACGCGAACAAACAAAAATAGATCCTTCGACTCCCCTAAGCTGCGCTCAGGATGACATTGCTTTTTAAAGTTTTAGCCGGAGATCCCGGACCGTGAATAGCCGGTTTTCTGTCAGCCGTCCACAGACAACACCCAGCAATTAGCCCTCACCTTTAACAAGCACCAGCACAATATCCATCAAATTGTTCCCCGTAGGCCCTGTCTTTAATAGCGTATTCATCCGCTTATGAAAATGATATGAATCGTTATTCACTAAAAACGATTCAGGGTTCATTCCCTTCTCACGAGCCAAAGAAATTGTTTTTCCACTCACAACAGCCCCCGCCGCATCCGTAGGTCCATCAATACCATCAGTACCGGCCGATAGCCAAGAGAGCCCTTCCCAGCCGTCAATTTCCAAAGCACCATAAAGTGCCAACTCCTGGTTCCGTCCCCCCTTTCCCTCGCCCTTCACCGACACCGTACTCTCCCCATAAAAAACAAACAGCCTTTTGCTTGCTGTACTCCTGTTTTTAGAGACCTCCCCCGCAACCATTTTGGCAACCTTTTTGACATCCATATTATACGGTTCATCAGCAATATACACCTCCAAACCCTCTTCCCCTGCTATCGTACCTATCTCCTTAGCAAAATGGTTCGCCGAACTGATCACATACGAGTCATGCCCTTTGAAGAATTCCGAATCCCGCTTCAACGTCTCCGGCACCTTCCCCGCAATTCCCCGTAAAATATAATCAGAAACCGTATCGGGAATCTTCTCCCACAAACCATGCTCTTTTAGCACCCTATCCGCATCTTCAAACGTAGTAGGATCCGCCACCGTAGGACCGCTCCCAATAATGGCCAACTCATTACCCGGCACATCAGAAATAACCAGGTCAACAACCGTAACAGAAGGATTGAGATAGCTCAAAAGCTGCCCCCCTTTGATTTGTGAACAATGCTTCCGCACTGTATTTATTTCGCTGATTGTAGCACCAGAACTGTTTAGCAGCTCAAAAGTAGTATTAAGATCACCGATAGCAATCTCCCCGGCAGGCAAACACATCAGCGATGAAGTCCCCCCGGAAATAAGCGTTACCACCAAGGCGTTCTCGGGAAGCCCCCTCATAAATTCAACAGCTTGCCTCCCCGCTTTCAAACTACTGTTTTTTGGGGTGGGATGCGCAGCACCTATTACGGTATCAGCACTGCATTCAGGGATATTGCCATGTGCCGGGTAGATTAGGAAACCTCTATCAATCCGTTCACCTAACACCTCATCTGCTGCCATGTACATTGGAACGGCCGCCTTTCCCACCGCAAATAGGTAAATGGGTCGATCACCAAGATCGTACTCCTTAGCCGAGATCTTCAATCTCCTCCGCTCCAACACCAGTGCCTCAGCTACCGCATTTTCAGGCGAACATACCTCCAGCCCCTTAAGAAAAAGCTCTTTTAAATAAGATTCAGCACCCATCATATAACCGTCTAGTCATAAAGTTGATAACACCAATGATAGAAGATTCCCGAAAACAATACCAAAGTGAAATCAAGTATCTCTCGTAGAGGTGAATTATCCTCACTTTTAGATCCTACGCGAACCTGTTCAAGGAGATTCCTCTACTTCACTAGGCTCCGCTCGGAATGACTGCTTTTTTATAGCTTTTAAATTGGGGGCTGGGGCGAAAGCTTGGGAAAGCATTGCTTATTTACCTCCTGCAAAACGAATTCTGTGTGGAGGCCATAGGATGAGGAGGATAATTCTATACCGGTATATTCCTTTGTTGCTACTACTTAAGGAAAAGTACCATTAGAACTATCCCATCAGAAGGCCGAAACCGGTTTCAGAATTCTTAGGCGGTGACTTTTTTGGTTACTTTTTTCGTCACTGAAAAACAGTAACAAAACAAACAGCACCTTTTTCTTTCCGCCTTTTGTCTTGATACAAAAGGCTCGTAAAAGATCAAGACTGCGAATTGCAGGACAGCTCCGGCCGGCAGCAGACGCATATTTTGATGGTCCTTGGACTAACAAAAACTACTTTACTGTTAATCACCGGTACAAAATACCCAACCGCCTGCCTTGTCCTCCGCTCGCAATTCTAATGTCGTTTTATGGTACCCTATTCAAACAACAATGGTTTTAAAACCGGGGATTGATTTTAAAAAATGGGGGTCCGGGGTGTTGAATAACCCGTCCTCCGTCTCCCGTCCCCGGTCAACAACCACCCAACATTCAACATTTAACCTTCAACACTCAACATTTCCATACCCTTAATTACGTCGTATTTGAAATATCGTATTACTCACGATCGCCGCCATCGACACAATAGCTGATAAAATACCAATACGCTCCTGCGTCGTCAGTTCTCGTTTCTGCTGTTTCTTCGGCACATATATCGTAGCACCGGGACGCACTTTCGGGTAGTTTTGGAAAAACAGAATCTTCCGGGCACGATCTACCTCCCCATTGGCATACACCACATAGGCATCCTTCGGTTTCCCGAGATCCGTAGCACCACCGGCCGCACGCAGATACTCCTTAACCGACATATTATCTCGATACCGAACACTTATCGGATATAACACTTCGCCCGAAACCTGTACCGTTTGCAGCTCTTTAGGGATCTCCAGCACATCACCGGGACGCAAAATAAGATCCTGATCAGAACCCGGATTCTCAAGGATCTCTTTTAGATTGATCCCCACCTTGGTTGTGTTTCGCTGAAGTTCACTGCCTCTCGATAATGAGTCCGGAATATTAATCTCCGTGGTATCGATACGCTGCTCTAATCTTCGCGTCAAGTTAGCCCCCCGTGGATATGCATACTGGCTCAATCCCCCCGCACGCTGCAGCAGATCAGAAATACGCATATACTTCTGATCCAGCGTATACTGACCCGGGAACAACACCTCGCCCTCAACTTTGACCTCTTGCTGTTCAAAGTAAGAAGGCGAATTACGTACAAACACTTTATCAAAAGGCTTTAGTGTAAAGTCTGACGCTTTGTCTCCAAGTTCCAGGTTTTCATCCACACGAAAACGAAAAATCTCTGCCGTTTCCCGCGGTACAAAGGTAGAATCTCCCCCGGTAATACGTCGCGATACCTCAATGCGATAAGGGGCAGCCGACTCCTTGAACCCATCAGACTGCAGGATAATATCTTCCAGAGTCATATTTTCGGCATACCGGTAGTTGCCCGGTTCTTGAACCGCTCCCACAATATCGACACGGTAATCATCGTGCAGATCAAAGATGGAAGAGATCTGTACCATATCGTTACGCTTGAGCATAATGTCATGTTCTTCGGGATTGGCAATAATATCCCGTACGCTAAAAGGAATGGCTTCTGTCGTTAAATCTCCCTGCTCACGGTAGATCAGTCCCCTGTTCATAAATACATCTTCACGAACGCCCTCCGCGCGTTGAATCAGCGAATAGAGGCTGGTGGAATCTTTCAGCTCATACTCCCCGGGACGAAATACCGCCCCTTCAATCGTCACGCGATTCGCATAACGATCAAGCACTTTACCTACGAATACGCTGTCACCGTTTTGTATGTTAAACCCTTTTTCTTCGGGATATTGAATATCATTAATACGCTTCTGCGTGGACGTATTTCCATACACTTTAATACGCTTGGTATAGGCTCCGTTGGCAAAACCGCCGGCAAAGGCAACCAGATCCTCTACCGTCTCATTTTCTTTCAGTTCAAACAGACCGGTACGTTTGGTTTTACCGCTTACCGCAACCCGGGATATATAGGGATCAATCTTCAAAATATCTTGATCACGCAGGCGGATATTATCCTCCTGGTTACCATATACCAGGAAATCATACATATCAAAGGTCGCGGCCGTGCTGTCTCCCCGCAACACTTCAATCTCCCTGAAGGTCCCCGTAGAATCGGGTCCCCCTGCAGAATAAAGGGCATTAAAAACGGTAGCCAGCGATGGTAATGTATAGGTACCCGGCTTCCGTACTTCTCCCAGCACCGTCACATTGATGCTGCGAATATTCCCCAACGAAATACGGGCATGGGTATCGGTGGCGGCATCTTCATCGGCCTTTAATCCAGAATAGATGCGACTTAAGCTGGATCGCAAGCGATCGCGCGCTTTCTCAATACTAAGACCATTCACGTAAATGGGACCCAGATTGGCGATGGTGATAGTACCCTCGGGAGATACCGTTTTGCGATAGGTCTGCTCGGCCGCTCCCCAGATATCGATCACCAGCTCATCACCCGGACCCAACTGGTAATTCTCGGGAGTTGGAATATTCAGTGAGGGCGTGAAATTAATCTCTTTACCGCGAAACAAGTTGGCCCCGAAAATGCGACTTCTGGCTCTGTCGGCCCGCTGCTTCTGGAGCTGAAAGAGTCCGGTAGTATCCGTGGTTACCGAACGCAGCTGTCCGGTTTCCTGTGCCTTTCCCTGACCGTTGCCGCTCTGCATGCGCACTTCGCGGAGGCGCCGTACAAAGGCACTCACCTGCGAACGGGACATCCCGCGGGCCAGCGCCAGCTGCTCCAGCTGGGAAATAGAGTATCCTCGATCCTGGGCCCGCTCCCATAACCGTTTAATCTGCTGGTCAGAAAGTTCAGAGGCCTTTAAGTTCTTGAAATCAATAGAACCAATATCCTGTGCAACGGTATTGGCTACCAAGATAAATAGTAGTGAAAATATGACTGCTGCTGTACTGAATAGCTGTTTTTTAATCGCCATCTGCTAAATAATGATCTATTTGAATAATTAGGCTCATCCCATCTCTCGGTCGAGAGTAGACTCGGTTACAATCGATGACAAAGGTAACAAATATCAGCTAAAAATTACACTGCGTTTTTGTTGTTTGGGTTTTTGGTATTCGGTATTGGTTATTTGTTATTGGCTATTTATCCGGATGTTTAACTTTAAAGGATCAAAGCGCATCGTTTTGAAGAGTCTGGATTATATTGCTCTTAAAAATGGGTTCACAACGGGGGCTGGGGCGAAAGCTTGAGAAAGCATTGCTTGTTTATCCCACCGGCATAACGAATTCTGTGTGGAGGCTGAAAGATGAATAGGATAATTCTATACCGGTTCTTTAATAATTCAATACAATTCCCCTATGAGAAGGACCATTAGAATTATCCCATCCGAAGGCCGAAGCCTGGTACAGAATTCTCTGCCGGCGACGTTTTTGGGTTCCGTTTTTGCCTCGCTCCAAAAATGGAACAAACAAGATCATTGATACTATTTCTTTCCGCCTTTTGTCTTGATACAAAAGGCTCGTAAAAGATCAAGACTGCGAATTGCAGGACAGCTCTGGCCGGCAGCAGGCGCGTATTTTGATGGTCCTTGGCACTCATAAATTATTTCAACGGTCATCACCGGTACAAAATACCCAACCGCCTGTTTTGCCCTCCGCACGCAATTCTAATGTCGTTTTAAGGTACCCTATTCGGACAAAAATGGTTTTAAAACCGGGGTCTGGGACGAATCGCGGGAAAAGTGTTTTAGCACAAGAACTAATGAGGAATAGCAATCCCTTATTTAAAACTAAAAACAGATCAAAATATACGATTCCTCCAGCAGTTTTTTCGTCTATTTTTTGCTGCCAAAAAATGGACACACTCTTTAATAATAATCCACTTTGTGCTTTCTCGCCTATTGGTGTATCACGTTCTACAGAAAGCTTCCAGTTCTGCTGGTCCGACAATCGGCGGATCGTCATTGAAAAACAGTAACAAAACAGTTATTAACTATCTACAGAACCCACCCCGCCTCGTACCTCGGCACCCCTCCGATGGAGGGGACTTTTTCTTGTTCTTTAGATTCTACGCGAACTTATTCCAGGAGATTCCTCGACTTCGCTAAACTCCGTTCGAAATGACTGTTTCTTTATAGTTTATAAATTGGGCTTCGGGGCGTGGAATAACCGGTCCCCCATTTACCACAGTTGGCCAAACTTCATTCAACATTCAACCCTTAAACTTTCCTTAATTTTATAATCAGATTTTGAAAAAAATAGACAAAAAATAAAAAGGCACACCCTTTCGGATATGCCTTAAAATATCATCAACCCAAAACCTTAAACAGCAATCCTGTCTATCTCCTCAATTTCTTCCTGCTCACTAACAGGCTCAGTCTCAATATCAGCTTCTTCCTTTGCAACCGTCAAATCAGTGGTGTTATTATGATCAAATTCGATACCCCACTTTTCACTACGATAAGCCAGCCAGTCGAACCCAAACATCATAGAAATAACTCTTCGTTTCAGGCCATTAGTAGGGAAAACAAATAAACTGGCGAATACTACAGAACCCAAGAGTAGGTTTACATTCATCCCCAGCAGGGCTAAAAGACCGGTAACCGCAACCAGGGAGATACTCTTGGCATAGAGTAAGAGTGAAGCATTTTTATGAGAGAATCCCATTCTCAACAGCTCATGATGCACATGGTCTTGCCCCGGTTGAAAGATCGAATTTTTTCTTCGAACTCTGCGTAAAACCACCCGTAAGGTATCATATAAAGGAAAACCTAAAATTGCTGCCGGTAAAATCGGGGAAGCATTACCAAAAATAGCAGCAAAACCAGGTTCACCGCTTAATCCTATAAACTCAATCGCTTGTATTGACAAAAGGAATCCCAAAATCATGGAACCGGTATCCCCCATAAAAATAGAGGCGGGACTGAAATTATGATACAAAAAGCCGGCTAAAGCCCCACTCAGGCAGAAAGAAAATACTGCCATCGGCAGATGCCCGGTATACCAAAATACGATGCCGAATAACAATGAAGCTATAGTTCCAATCCCTCCGGCTAATCCATCAATACCGTCAATTAGATTAACGGCATTAATTACTACAATAATAGTAAAAAAGGTAACGGGAACAGCTGCCCAATAGGGTATCTCAGCTAATCCAAAAACACCATAGAAATTTGAAATAAGTATATCTCCCCCAAATATAACCAAAGCGGCAGCCGAAAGTTGTGCTATCAATTTTTTCCGTGCAGATAGAACAACCAAATCATCCTTTAAACCTACAAAAAACAGAATCAGTAAAGCTGCCACCAGGTATGAAAAGCCCTCCATACCTGCAGAGAGCGGGCTTAGAGCAAACGTTAACAGAAAAGAAAAAAATATAGCTATGCCACCCAGTGTAGGAATCGCTTCTGAATGCAATTTTCGATCGTGATCGGGATGGTCAAAAAGATGCTTTTTTTCGGCCGCCCTGATAATTACCGGAATGGCAAAATATGAGACCAAACAGGCAAATAAAAAAGCAACTCCTATTGCCATACCCTCGTTCAACAGTAACAATTGTTCCATATGATATTATTTAAGCTGGCATATCTCTACTTGACCATTTGCCAAAAAAAGTAAGACATTTATGGAACGAATACAATTTTTATTCAAAAACCGGAATTTTATGGCTAAGCCTTCCAGATATGAATTTCATTTTGAGGTTCTATCCCCTTCATCGCATGACGTGAATCTATAATACAATTACTCCACTTTCCTAACTCATGGTAATTAATATCGGAGTGATCGGTTGAAATAATAACAGCATCAAAGGCTGAAATATTTTCTTTTGACCAGCCAACGCTTTTTACACCCGTCCACTCTGCATGTTCCCGGGTCGGTTTAATTTCGGGAATATGAGGATCGTAGTACGACACCTCTGCCCCATATTCTTTCAACAGATCCATAATCTTAAAGGTCGGAGATTCCCGCATATCATCAACATCCGGCTTATAAGCCAAGCCAAGAACCAAAACATTACTTCCATTCATCGCTTTCTTATGAGCATTCAAAGCTTTAAGTGTTTGGTCCACCACATATTGAGGCATAGCAGTGTTAATCTCACCGGCTAACTCAATAAAGCGCGTATTCTGCTCGTACTCCCGTGCTTTCCAAGTTAGGTAAAAAGGATCAATTGGTATACAATGCCCGCCCAGACCCGGACCGGGAACAAACTTCATAAATCCAAAGGGCTTGGTATCAGCTGCATCCAATACCTCATGCACATCAATATCCATATCACTGAATATAACCTTCAACTCATTCACAAGAGCAATATTTACTGCTCTAAACACATTTTCTGTAATCTTTACGGCTTCTGCTGTTTTAGTATCTGATACCGGTACTGTTTCAACGATTGACGTATTATAGAGCGCACATGCCAGCTCAATGGCCTCTTCTCCATGACCTCCCACCACTTTGGGAATTTTTGAGGTATTAAAATCTACATTTCCCGGGTCTTCTCTTTCCGGGCTGTAAGCTACATAAAAATCCTTACCGGCCGTAAGACCTGACTTGGACTCCAGAATAGGAATAATCAGTTCCTCTGTGGTACCGGGATAGGTTGTGGATTCTAAAATGACCAGCTGGCCTTCTCTCAAATGTTCACCCACGGTCAAACACGTTTTTTCCACGTACTGCATATCCGGTTCCCGGTGATGATCTAAAGGAGTAGGCACACATAACATGAGAGCATCCGCATCAGGAATACGACTGAAGTCTGTAGTCGCATCAGCCTTTTCACTATCAGCCAGCTTTTGCATCATATCCTTTCCAAGATGCTTGATATAGGGTTTACCCTGCTCAATGCAGTCAATTTTATCGGTATCAATATCAAAGCCCAACACCGGCATGTCGTTGCTATGGAAGGTCCACATCAGGGGAAGTCCCACATATCCGAGTCCCACAATACCGACCGTGTAGTCTCGTGTTTCTATTTTTCCCAGTAGCTCTTGCAAACGATCTGTTTTAACTTCTTCTTGCTGAATGGTATCAGGTGTGTCTGTAGTCATTATAAGAAAAGATGATTATTAGTTTCGATGCTGAAGATAGGGAAGTTTAAAGAAAGTGTACATTAAAGATCAAAAATATTTTTTTGCCCTTTTGGTTAATCAAAGATCATATCATTATGTAACCTTCTATCTTACTCTTTCTCTGTATCGTAGAAGTCGTGAAGCGATCTGTTATTGTTCATTTTTTCAATCAAGAAAAAACGAACCAAAAAATTGACCGTCTGTAAATTGTGATTCAGCTCAATCTACAGGAAGCGTTCATTTTGATGATCCTTCCAAATATCAAGCCAGTTAATAAGGTTGTCACCGGTACAAAATGCACAACCGCTTCCTTCGTTTTCGCTCACAATTATTAGGACGGTTTACATTTTGACACCTTCACGGGTTTCAACTGGGCATAAGAATTATGTACTGTAGCCAAGGGATATTGAATATGCATTTTGTACCACTCCCTGATGTTGATCATTTCTCATAAAACAAGGGCCATTAAAAAGCATCTACCCTGCTAGCCATAGCTTATTTTTAATTCTACAATTAGCCCTTTCCTTCAATCACCCTCATTCCCTCTTCTTCAAGAGGGACATTAATTTTTTTGCCAACTTTACGGGTTTTATACCGGGGTCTGGGGCGAATCACGGGAAGCATGTTCTTAGCATAAGTACTAACGCTGAAGAACTATCCCAGTGCTGAAAACTTTAATAAGAACAAAATCTACGATTCCCCCAGCAGTTTTTTCGTCTATTTTTTGCTGACAAAAAATGGACATCGCCATTATTGCAGCTAATCATATTTTAGTTAGAAGCTTCCAAAATAGCTTTCACAATTCGCTTCGCCGTATTCCCATCCCAATAGAGCGGCTTAGGCAGCTCCTTATTCCCAGCTACCCCATTCTGCAGATGTTTCTCAATATGATCCAAAATCACCTCCGGATCGGTACCTACCAGCGTATTCGTGCCCTCGGTAATGGTAATAGGACGCTCGGTATTTTCGCGGGCCGTCAGGCAAGGAACGCCCAGCGCTGTTGTCTCTTCCTGAATACCGCCGGAATCAGTCACCACCAACCGGGCATTACTCATTAAGTTTACATTATCCAGGTAACCCACCGGCTCAAGCAGGTGCAAGTCATCAATGGACTGCAGTCGCTCCCAAAGGCCAAACTTCTCAGCATTGTTTTTTGAGCGCGGGTGCACCGGCCAGACCATCGGCAGTTCTTGTGAGGTCTCCTCTAAGATATCCACAAAGTTGCTTAATGTTTCTTCCTGATCTACATTTGAGGGACGGTGCAGGGTAACCAGCACATACTCTTTCTCCCTAATACCCAAATTTCCAAGGATGGTTGATTCATCAGACCGCTTACGCATGTTAAAGAGCGTGTCTATCATAATGTTGCCCACAAAGCGAATCTTTTCTTCCCCAATGCCTTCCTTGATCAGATTCATATTGCCATCGATAGAGGGCGTCAGCAAAAGATCGGCAATACTATCGGTAAGCACGCGGTTGATCTCCTCCGGCATATCACGATCATAGCTCCGCAAACCAGCTTCGACGTGGGCAACTTTTATTCCCATTTTATTGGCAACAATGGTACACGCCATGGTGGGATTTACATCCCCGACCACAACCACCCAGTCGGGCTGCTCATCCTGTAATACTTTTTCAAACTCGGTCATCACTTTGGCTGTTTGCTCGGCATGACTGCCACTGCCAACGCCCAAATGGAAGTCCGGTTTGGGAATGCCCAGTTCGTCAAAGAATATTTTAGACATTTCGTAGTCATAATGCTGACCGGTATGTAGCAGTTTCGCTTCTATCTCTTGATGATTTTTATACTCTTCTAGCAGCGGTGCCACTTTCATAAAGTTTGGTCTAGCGCTGGCTACGTTAATAATTTTCATTAATTAATATTCTTTTAAAGCTTATTGGTAACTAATTTATAAAAAAAGGTTATGAGACTGGTCTGTCTGAAAATCCTTCTCGGTTCTTTAAAAAGTCGATAAGACCATTCAAGTCCCATTTTCCTAAGTATTTTAGGAGCTCTTTCTTTCCTCCCCGAATAAATATCAAAACTCCCACCTAATCCCATGTATAAAGCAGGATGTTTTCGTTTCATTTTCTCCATTACAAATTCTTGCTTAGGACTCCCCATAGCTACAAAAACAATGTCAGGCTCTTTAGTATTAATATCCTCTATCAGTTTCTCTTGTTCCTGACTATCCATGTATCCATTGCAATACCCCACAATATCAATGCCTCGGTACTCTTCTTTTAGCCGGTCAACCGTTTGCTCTATTACCTCTGGTTTACCTCCAACCAAGTAAAACGTTTTATCATTGTAGTGTCTCTGGATGATATCAAGCCAAAATTCTGCCCCGGGTATTTTCTCAGAATTATGCCCTTTCCGTTTTAAAGCCCAAACAGCCCCAATTCCATCTGGATAACCAATATTGTTATTTACTAATACTTTTAGTTCACGATCTTCCTTTACCAACTTTTCAGCATTAAGGGCTACCAGAATATTACCGAAGTTCCCATTTTCTAGATGATCTAAAAAATGGTCTTTGCTATCAAAAGGGTAGATTTTATATCCATTCAATAATACTTCTTCAACCATCCACATATTCATTTTTTAGATAATATGATAAAGCACAGAACATCCACGCCTGACTCCATCTCATGTAGGGTATCTTATTTTTGAACAATCTCTTAATCTGATAATAAAAATATCCATCCTCATCCTGCATATTTTCAATAGTCCAATTGCAAACTCGTTCGCCTAATTCTTTATGTTCCTCAAATCGTTCTGTTTTGACCAAAGTAATAAGAAACTGGGCCGGTGAATGTATATCAACCGGATATACCTCATTATGATAATACTTTGGTGTCCCATCTTCTAAGAAGAAATTTTCCAAATAATATTGAAATCCCTTTTTTAAATTATCCTCAAAAGATCTATCTTCCGTATATTTCTGATAATCACACAATGCCTCTAGATTAAAACCGGTGTGAAAACTATCAATCCAATCTTGAATAGGCAATTCCCCGTAATACCACGAACCATCTTCATTTTGGGCATTACAGCAAGCCATCACTGATTGTTTTGCTGCGTGTTTATAAGTTTCTTCGTTGGTTATAGAATAAACTCTTGCTAACAGCTTACTGCCCAATAGTGAGGCATTATATACGGTATTATTTCCAAACTTTGGAGCATAAGAAAATAAAAATCCTTGTTTCTTTTCGGTTCTGCTTAAATCATTGATAACAAACTCTGCCGAAGTTACAGCAGTATTCTTAATTTTCTCTTTATCCAAAATGGAATAGGCATCTAACAAACCATAAGTTGCAAAAGTAGTGGCCACTACATTGGGCGTTTCGGCGGGAAAGTACAATCCACCACGAGCCTGCCAATCAAAATTATATCCCCAGCAAGATCCAGAATAACCTTCAGACTGTAACTGTATTAACAGATTAGCAAGGTGATTTATCTTCTCTATTATTTCATCTTGTGTGCCAAACCTTACATTCCCGTATAATGCAATTTGGTATAAGTTGCAATAACCTGTCAAAAAAAGCCCTAACCCTTTGGGATTGTATTCTTTAGGCACATTTACTAATGGACGAAGATTGATGGGATTACGTTTAAAAAACTGTATCCATGCCAGACGAGCGAACTTGGATTTTTTTAACGGCGTAGCCTGAAATATTTTTGAGTTTAACCCATCATAAGGATCCCATCCTTTAAATTCTTCATTTTCACAGTAATTTTTAACTTTTTTGAAAGAACTAATAACATCCATACTTATCTAAAAAATATTACCTACTACAAATAGGCTATATTTTTACTTTGCCTTATTTGCTTTTAAAATTTTTTCTATTCCTCTTATTAAACCATGAGTTTTTATATTGAAATTTAATAAATTAATCCCATCGTAAATTTCCCAATACTTTTCTGTAAGTCTACCAGGAATTTTTTCGGATATATTTTTATTCTCATTTTTGTAATACTCCTTTAAGATAGGATGACAATATTCTTCAATTTCTTGAATTTCTTGAGGTGATAGCTGGTCCAAATATTTTTTTGAATTTGAAGCCTTTATGCTAGCTCTCTTAGCAGATCCTAAATTTTCAATTGAATTCTCAAGTTGAACTAAACCACTTTGGAAATGGACACCTAAAAAAAGACAAACTTTTTCTAGAGTTTCTTCAGGTTTTGAAATTAGATCTTCATACCTAATTTCCATTATTCGATCCTCATTTTCTAAATCTATTATATTTCTTACCCTTTTTTTCCAGCGGTAAGCGGCACGGTATTTGTTCTTACCCCAAGCTTTTTCCATAGATAATACATAATCGCGAGGATCTCTTACAATATGGACAAACTTGGCAGATTTATAACATTGCAACAATAGTTCAATGTGATTGATATAGTTAGGAGACTTATCACCTAAAATAGAAGCGCTTATACCTCTTTGACTTGCTAACTCATTAAACAAATAGTCGATAAACTCTTTAATGTTTACCCTATCTACTTTTAGTGCTTCGAAATTAAAATCATGCCTTTTTTCGTAATAAAAAAAGAATAATGATTTTTTTATCTCAGAAATAACATCAATAACCTGCGATTCTGAAAGAATTTGAGACCCATATTTATTTAAAAGTTTGGGAATGAAAAGAGTTTCTACTTCAGGTATAAAAATATCATGATGATTATTTAGTAACCCTCTCAACAACTTGGTACCACTTCTAGGCATTCCTATTATAAATAAATCTAATGATTTATTACCCACTACTTAAACCTTTGTACAATTTAACATATTCGTTTGAAACTACATCCCAAGAAAGGTTATTACGAACTAAGTTTGTAATAACCTCTTTTTGATGTTTATAATTAGTCTTGTCTTTGACTTTTATAACTGTTCTTATCTTTTCTTTCAATTCATTGCAATCATGCTCTTTATAGTCATATTCTATCAACCAATCATTCAATTTATTATCCAAATCTAAATACTCTTTAAACTCTTTTAATACAGCAGCATATCCAATGACTGGTGTTCCTACAGATAGTGCTTCTAAATACACTAGACCAAAACTTTCACTCTTGCTTGGAACTACTAGTGCTCTACTTTTTCCTATTAAATCAATTACCTCTTTATTCCTAAGTATACCATGATATTGGATTTGACTATTCTTTACATTTTCAACTTCCTTCTTAAATTCCCCATCTCCTATTATCTTAAGATCCAGCGATGATTTGTCTAAAAGGCTAAAGCTATTTATTAGTTCAAAAATTCCTTTTCTGTTAATCAATGATCCTACAAAACAAATAAAGTTTTCATTTTTCGTACGGCTTATGTTTTTCAACTTATCCAATTCAATACCATTATATATAACATCATCTTTACAACTCCATTTTATTCCTAAATCTCTACCTTGCCTTCTAACTGATTTTGATACATGAGTCAGATGATCTATGCAATCCATTTGTGCATTTATCATCAACTTCTCTTGGTCAATTTTCTGTTTTGACTCTTCCATTATGATTGAATGATAACTATGTATAGTAGCAACTATTTTTGTTCTAATACCCAATAGTTTGGCAGCTCTTGGTATTTCATTAATAACATGATGTACATGAATAATATCATAGTCTACCTTTTTCCTTATATAAGATAAAAAATATATAGAGTACAACAGTTTTATACCCTGTTTTATAGATATTCTTTTAAAGACTGGGAGATTAGCGAGCAAATTCCATATAGTTACAAATAAAGCCCTAATAGATATACCAATTCCATATATTTCTATCCCCTCTCTTTTTTGATATCCTTTAAAATATCTCCCAGTAGCAGCAATAGAAACATTCTTATTTCTACGCATTAAACTTTTTGCCAAATTCCAGACCACAATTGCCACACCACCAGAATCATTACTACCTAATTCTGTAGGTATAGGACCAATCAAAAGAATTTTTTCTCTCATATTTCTACTACTAATATTTTACCTCTTTAATCTTAGCCAAATTAAAAAATAAACTAGTATAATTATATTATTTACCTGTGCACTAACTAAAGCATGACCAGCAATTACTCCATGGAGTAAGTAAAAAGAAAGGCCAATCACTAGCACTAAGTCTTGCAAAGATCTTTTTATCAAAAAGTGTTTAAATATTTTCCAGAGAAAGAATAGAGGTATTCCAAATGCGGTAAGACAAAAAAGCATACCAAACTTTCCGTAAATGTCAATCAAATCACTTTCTATAATTAAGAAGTTCCTTTGTGAACCAAATAAGTGTTCAGTTAATGAAAAGTTTTGAATTTGTTCAATACCAAAAGCATAATTTCTAAATCCAAAATTACCACTTGCTAATTCGGTAATTCGACTTAGAGTATAAGTCAACCCAAGGTCTTGTAAATATTGAACTATATACCAAACTGCTCCTATAAATAGTGCAGTAATTAAAAAAATACCTGCTTTGAAACTTGCACTCTTTACCTCTTTTGCAAAGATACTATATCCCATTATTACTATAAAACTTACAGGTATACCTATAAAAAGCGCTTTCGTATTAATAAGAAAAGCAGAAAATAAAAAAAGAAGTGATATAACAATTAACTTTGATACTTTGAAACTTTGAAAGCTAATGTTGTAATAAAGAAAAAAACAAAACGCTATTAATAAGATTAGTCCAGTATCATTTGCTGCCCCATATAAACCAGAAGAAGTGTATAGTTGATGAGAGTAACTTTGGATTCCTAATCCTACATAAGTAAAGAAAATAATACCAATAATCACTATAACCCCATAATAATACCCTAAAGTCCATATTTCATTTGTATGGAAATATCTTTTGTATTTATGAATATAAATAAGACCACCTAATCCAAGATATGGGTAAACTACCTTTAACAAACCGCTAATTTTTGAGATTAAGCTAGTTTGTAATCCTGCAGACAAGCCCAAAAAAACTGCACTTAAAACACAAAGCATACCAAGATAAAGGGGGATCAGTGAACTTGATTTGCTTTTTAAACACCAAAGCAAGAAAACAGGTAAGACCACACCTCCTCGAAAAAGAACCCCAGGTGTTAAAGCACTATAATTCAAAAACTCTGTAAAATATCCCGTACCTAAATCAACAACTGATCCAGCTAAGATAAGTATATATGTAAATATTAAGTAAAGTCTTGCCTTATTTTCCTTCACAAAAAATTAGCATTTTTTTCTTTTTATACCTGTTGTATAGAGTGGATAATTATTTACTTCGAATGAGAAATATCTGGATTTAAATATTTAAGATATTTCTTCTCTTATTATTGTCGGATGTTCTTCTTTCTGAATTTCCTTAAATTTATATTCATTAAAATTTGGTTTTTCATATTGTCTATCTCCGAGTTCGTAAGCCTCAGCTAATCTCCCAGATCTATCAAATTTATAATGAAAATAATTTCCTAAATGATATGAATTAGTGTTCTCTTCATAAATCTTTTTCTTTAACCCTTCAAAAAAAACTATTCTTCTAGTAGGTATAAAAAACGTATCTTCTAAAATTCTATGAGGCATATTGCTACGCTTCCTATGTTCATAGTCTTCAGTATACCTGCTAAATGATTCAAAAAATGTTAGTTCATTGGCTGTCAATAAATTATATTCTTCATATTTATCAATATTGTTGAAATTCTCAATCATATTATCACTATAAAATTGATCACAATCATAAGTAGTCACCCAATTACCAACCTTCCATAAACCAGACACCGTAGCCATATAATTAAAGGTTAACGCCTGATTAACCCTGTAGTTTGAATATTGGTACAAACTCAACAATATATACCAATATGGATAAATGAACTTATTAAAATGCTCATCATTACTTAAAATTTTCAACAAGGTTTGTGGATATTTTAAAAAACTCACCCTTATTGGATCTACTAATTTATAATTTTCATTTTGCCTCACCTCTTGTTTTATCCTTTGATAAGTACCATCCGTACTATGTTTTGGTTTATCCATATCAAAACAACCATCACATAAAATTGCCTCATCCGGATTTAGTTTTTTTAATTGTTTTAAGGATAAATCAATCCATTCTTTTTCGTTCCAAAAACAGGCAAAAACTATTAGCTTACTCATTCGTAACTTTATACTTTTTTAAAAATAAATACTAAAAGAAAGGGTTAATAAACTTCAAACATCTTAAAATTGAATAACTAAATGTATCTTGGGCTAACTTTCATATACACATTTTTCAAACTCTTTCTGGGGATTTCCTTTAATGCTGAACCTAAAACACTCCTTAAACCTACTTCATTTAGATAAATCTTATATCTCTTTAACCAGTTTGCCCAATTCTTTTTTAAATCATTGAACACTTTTTGTTTACCAGGATATTCATTTTCAAATATCTGATATAGTGTTTCTTTGTCATTACTATAAAGATCTGGAGATGCTTCATTTCTAATTACATAATCAGCCCCAAATAATATAATTCCACGTATTACATCTCTCTTAATGTAATATTGATGCCAAATATTAGAAAGAAGTTTGAACTGCATTCTTGAACTTAAAAAGCTAAAACCAACTCTATCAGTTTGCAAAAGCTTTAAAGCTCTATGATAACCAAATCTAAAAGCTTGATTCTTAGATGGATTAGGGCTATGTACAACCAAAGGTGCGGGTTCATTATGAGTATAAAATTTTTTCCCGGGGACTTTAGGACTTGGATCAACAAACAAATTCTCATCGTTTTTAGTCCAAGTGGCACGATTACTAAAGATGTGCAATCCATCAATTATTGAATTAGAAGCCCAATCTTTTACCCCCAGTAATGCATGATCTAAATGTTTATAATTTTGGAAAGTACCAACAATCTTGGATAGTGACTGTTCACTCATAAAAACCATGTCAGCATCAAGCTTTACAAACAGATCGTAATTTTCTGCCTCGTCCATAAACTTTCTATAAAGCGTTTCATGGGCTTTTTTATTGGGTAGATTTTTATAAACAACATGATCCCAATTTGTAAAAACCTGATCTTGCAGGGAATCTTTACACTGTCTAAATTCATTTTCACCAGAAAATAATGTCCCTACTAACACTCTCATATCAGTCAATTTCCTAACTGTTTTAATAGGTTCTTAATTTCAATTCGGGGTAGGGCCATTAAGTTCGGTCTTCTTTTTATAAGTCTCTTTTTGGTGGTAAAGCCATACTTAAATCCAGAAAGCCTAGCCAAATTCCTTACGACAAAGTTATTTGCACCATAGGGATAAGAAAAGTGGTAAATCTTGTGACCCAGTTTTTCCTCAATTCTTTTTTTTGATTTGCGCATCTCATAATAGACCGTCCACATTGATTGTTCTGTTAATACTGGATGAGTGATAGTATGTGCTCCAATCGTTATTAAAGGGTTTTCATCAAGCCTAACAATCTCATCCCAGGATAGAAATCTTTCTGTTTGACAGGATCTTCTTTTGTAATTGTTTAGTTCTGCCAACTCATTCATGAACCTTTCTTTTTCCTCAAAAGTACTTTTCTTTAGAGGTTCACGTAACCGGTTATATACTTGTACTTTACGCTCCTCATTTTTTAATGACACTTCAGAAATGTCTCTTAATCTAAGACTATCAAACTTTTCAATTGCTTGGGCCAACTCAATTTCATAAGGATACGCCTCTCTATCAATGAAACCAGTTGTAATAAATATAATTGCTTTTGCATTATATTTCTCTAGCAGTGGTAAAGCCTCTAGGTTATTTCTATAGCCATCATCAAAGGTTATAAGTTTCCCTTTATCATTTTCGATATCAAAATTATTTACAGTATTTTGATAATCAGACCTGTGTTTTAAATATTTTTCTAACTCTTGAGAAGTAACACTATATAACTTTTGCGGACCCAAAAAAATATCCAAATCATTTATTATATGATGGAACATAGAAACTTCTATCATTACACATTCTTTTAACGGCTGTTGCTCATTTTCGCCAATGAACAAGATCCCAACCAATTAACTTTTCTAAGCGTTGAATTTCTGGCTCAATCATCTCGAGTAGTTCAGAACGTAATTCAGGTGAAATACCTTTTTCATATTCATCTTTATCCTTTAAAATTTTTCCCAGATATGGTGTCTGCTCTAATTTTCTAGCAACAATATCTAAATTCAATTTGCGTAATCCCCCACCAATAAAAGAATCTCTTAAACTAGTCTTTAAATGTAGCCATCCTTGGTTTATAGGTGTCTGTTTACCAGAAGCTATATTAACCTTTTTGTCCAAGAAACTTGGTTTAAAGTTTTTATCAACTTCTAAAAAAGAAAGTATGGACTTTAAATAATTTTCTGGGTCTTTTTTAAGATCTCGAAAATCTAAAAAAAGAAATTGATCCTCATTAAAATATTGAAGGTATCTTTCAATATGTTCTGCGTATAGCCCCGGTTCAATCCAAGAGGAATACAAGTCATAATTTTCTAATACTTCACTGAATTCAAAAGCAATTTTTTGCTTTTTTTTCTCATGCCAATAATGAGAAAAAGCGCGATCAATTGGATGCCGCAAACAAACAATAAACTTCGCTTTAGGATAATCATCAGCTATTCGACGAGGTGCCCAAGGTGATCTAATGTAGGATGGAGTAGGGTCTATTACTATTTTTTTTGAATTTTGTTTTTGAAAAAATGAAGCATACCACTCTTTGCCATTATTAAAATACATATCATAATAATGAATAGAATCATTATTAGGTACTAAAACCTCATTATGTTCTTTTAAACATTTATAAACCCATGTTGTGGCAGATTTCTGAGGACCTATATGAAAAACATCAATTTCCATTTTGGAATGTTAAATATTTATTAAAATTACTGATTAACCTTCTTAGAAAATCTCTCTCTGAGTATAACAAAGAAACAAGAATTAATAATAATACAGAAGTTGTAATAACAATATTGAAAATCATAAAACCCCTAAACAACAAAATAACTACTGCAAAAAAAGTATGTATTGTTAAACTTATAGAATAAGTTTTAACTCCATCTTTATATAGGATAAGAAAAGAAGTTATTATATTGGTAACCCCAAAAGATACCAACATTGCAACTGCTGCCCCATCTGACCCTAAAATAGGAATGAGCCAATAATTTAATCCAATGTTAATGATAAGAACTAATATAGTTGTATAAAGAGTTAAGTTTGAATAACCAGCGATATTAAGATACCCCCCTGACATTCCAAAACTTGTTGTCAAAAGGTATGTGGAACACAAAATCATCAAAGTCGAGTATGAATTCCCATATTCACCAAATAATTCTAATATTTGATATCCGAATAATGTAAAGACAATTGCTCCACAAAATGAGCAAGATAATGTCAAAATTCTACTATAGTGATACTCCTCATGAATTGATGCAAAATCTTGATTGCTCAAGAAATTACCTATTCTGGGTGTTAAAATTTTATTATTAATACCGTGTGCTAAATATAGGATAAATGCTAACTTCGAAGCTATTACGTATTCAGCAACTTGTGTACTAGTAGCAAGAATACCCATCATTAAAATATCCGCATACTTAACTGTTTTGCTAATACCAGTAGTAATAGCTAATTGCCCAGCATATTTAAAATCCCAAAGTGTTAAAACAGACCCTTTATTAACTCTAAAGAGATTTAAAGGAGTCATTATATATCGAACAGTTAATGGCAAAAATTCACTAAGCAAAATAGCTCCAACAACTACATAAATATTGGGCCAAATCAGCCAGCAAATACATAAAAAACATACTTTCGCAATGGCCGGAAGCATTTCATAGTATAATATTGATTCAGCAATGAGCTGTCGAGCTCTAAACCACGCATCATAAATACCATGCAGAGCTTTAAGCGGAATTAATAAAGTCAACCCAACTATCCAAAAGCTATTTTCTAAGCCGCTCCATATAAATGCTACGCCAACCACGATCAAACTAACCAAACTACTAGACATGAGGCTATATTTTAGCAGCTTCCCTGCTAAACTCTCTCCCTCCAAACTTTCGGGTGGTGCATCAATCCTTGAAAGACGATACATAGCAATATGTTGAAAGCCTGCTGATCCTAAAATCAGCAAAATACTTATCAGAGAAAAGGCGAATTCATAATTCCCATATGCTTCCTTTGTAAGTACCTGATTAAGAATCCAAACACTAACAAAAGCTGAAACTTTTGTTACAATTGTAGAAATAAAGGCTGTACTTGACGAGCGGAAGTAGATCCTAAATTTACTCACTTAAGTACCTATGACAATCTTATATTTTCCTCTTTGTATAATTTGTACCACTTAACGAAATTATACAGCCCGTTATGTAAATCATAACTTGGTCTATAGTCAAGCATTTGCTCGGCCTTTGAAATATCTGCCCATGTCTGTCTTACATCACCAGGAACTTCCGGAGCATGGGTTTTATCCGCTTCAATACCAGAGGCCTCCTCAAGGGCTTCTACCAACTCCAAGAGCTGTATCGTTCGATTATTGCCCAAGTTGATAATTTCATACATGCTATCATCATAAGAAATAGCAGCCATCACCCCATCTATAATATCATCAATATAGGTATAATCACGCCGGCTGCTGCCATCACCATAAAGCGTAATCTGCTCTCCATCACTCATCAGCCGTAGAAATTTATGGATCGCTAAGTCCGGCCGCTGCCGAGGACCATACACCGTAAAAAAGCGAAGGGCCAAAAATCGCATATCATAGAGTTCGCTATAGACATGCCCCATCAACTCCCCACTTACTTTCGTGCTGGCATACGGGCTAATAGGCTTTAGCACGTGATCATCCTCCGACCACGGCACATTTTCATTGGTACCATATACACTACTGGAAGACGCAAACACAAACTGTTTGACGTCCCGCTCCTTGGCAAATTCCAGCATGTTTTGCGTCCCCATCACGTTTACTTCCTGGAACCCCACCGGGTCTTTTACCGAGGGGCGTACCCCCGCCTTCGCTGCCAAGTGTACAATCACATCTATATCTTCAGTAATTTTTTCACGAAGCGCATCAAGATTTCGGATATCTTCTTCCACCAGCCAGTAGTTCTCGTGTTTCCGGTGCTCGCGAATGTTGTTTTCTTTGATGGTGCGATCGTAGTAGGGATCAAAGTTATCTACACAGATTACATTGTCACCCTGCTCAATTAGCCTATCGACCAAATGAGAACCAATAAAGCCTGCTCCGCCTGTGACGAGGACAGTTTTTGATGAATGATTTGTATCAGTGCTTGACAAAATTTGTTTTATCTAATTTCCAATTCCGGTTTTTAAACATCCCTCCTCGCCTTCGGGGGTACCCCCTTCGTAGGGAGAGTTACAGATCCTGAAACAAAACCCGTCCCGACACATCGGGGGTCAGGATAACACTTTATTAAAAACTTTAGACTTAAAGCGTTCTACTTAATACTTACGACTCTAACCGCACTTGCTCATGCTTCCACCAATTTTCAATCAGTACCCAACCCAGACTTACAATCCCCCCCAGCATTCCGGATACAATCAAAATAAGAAGACCTGAAGTATTATCATTTAACGGAACGCTCACCGGCTGCAATACCGAAAGCACCGGCGTTTCCTCTTGCAGGTCTAATTTCGCCTGCTCCTGTCGTTGTGAAAGAGAATTGTAAAGATTGAACGTCAGGTCATATTGTGATTGCAATTCCTGCTCGCGGCTCTGTGCCTTGGCTGTCGCCAGGTTCAGGTTGCTGTCACGAAATTCCGCCAAACGTTGCTGCGCCTCTTCAAAACGCTTGCGGGCTTCCTCTACCTGCTCCTGTACAAACTGTAGATTCTGTCGCGCTTTCTGGGTTCGGTATTCTTTCACTTGCTCCTTAAGCAAAGTAATAGCAACACGACCGATTTCTGCGGCAGCCTGTGGATCGGGAAATTCCGAGGTTAGTGTTAAAATACCCGTTTCCTGGTCCACTGATATGGATAATCGTTCCCGCAGCGTTTTTACCGTTTCCATCTGCTCTCTATTCAGTCTTAATACTGAATCGCGATCCACTTTTTTTGGCAACGGGTTTATATCCTGTTCTTCCGACTTAAAAAGCCCGATAATCTGTCCGGGCAAGCCTATGGTAAACTGCTTGACATATCCTAATATCGAAGGAGAATGAATATTCGTAAAAAAGTCATACACCGTAGCTGTCGTATCATACCTAGAAAAGTGGACTTCCGTATTCATCAGCTCCACCTGGTAGGGCAGGCTCTGTACGATATTCGGATAGAGCTGCGGGGGGATCGTTCCTTCTTGTCCCCCGCTCAATTGACTACCGCTGATTCCCAGCATACCCCCGTACTGCTGCAACAAACCGCTTGCCCCGCTTTGGGCAGATTGCATTTCCGGCATCATCGTAGCAGAGGTGGAGTATTCTTTGGGGCTGAATAGGGCGATGAAAAGTCCCAGCACCAAAAAAGCCCCGGTAATTTTTATAATTTTCATACGGGCATCCCAGAAGGTCTGTGCCAGTTCTATGAGGTCAATTTCATCTTCTTCAATGGGCTGATAGCCGTATTCGGGCGGCTGTCCGTAATAGCCTTGGGGTGATGGATTGTGAGACTGTTGCCCTTTCTGGGGCTTGGGGTCGTGATGATCGTTATGTGGCTTATCTTTGCTCAGCTTTGTTCTGTATTAGTAATTTGTATTCTAATTTCTGATCAATAAAACGTTATTCGATTGTATTCAGGATTAAGGTTGAGGTTTAGGTTGAGAAAACCCTCAGCCTTAACCTTAATCTAAACCTTAACTTTAACACTTAACCTGAGCCTTAATACTCAGTTCAAGCTCTTCATGATCTTGTTCAATTGGTGAATTAAATCATCATATTCTTCAATCAGCTTATCAACTATTTGTTCATCAAAATATTTTACTTTCCCGCCATACAGCAGATGACTTTGTGTTTCGAAGGCCGAACCGCGAGCGACAATATAAAAATTTCGCTTATCTTTTTTAGTTTTTCTTCCAAAAGCTTCGGATATATTTGATGAAATACTATTTGCCGATCGTCTTATCTGCGAGATTAATCCGTAGTCTTCAGATCGAGGCAACGATTTTGTTAATTCAAAAACCTGAAAGGACAATTCGATAGCCTTCTTCCATACTTCCATACTTCCATATCACGAAAGCTCTTAACCATTTTCTAAGGATTAAGGTTGAGATTGAGGTTGAGAGGCTTTCTTAACCTAAACCCCCAACCTAAACACTAAAAATCATCTTTGTTGGTTACTTCATAAACTAAACGAACCAGCTCTCTGGCCAGCTTCCAAATTTTTAAATCTTCAAAACGCTCAACAGTCGCCATAAATTTAAATATGTTGAAGGTTTTTAATATTGCAGTTTGCAAGTTAAAGGTTGAATGTTGGGGATGATGCTAATAAACTAACCTGTAACTTTCAACGTGTAACCTGTAACCAACTTTTTCAATGTATAACATTTAACAACCTTTTATACCCTTCAACCTTTAACAGTCTTTTCAACCCTTCATTTCTCATTCAGCATCACTCCTTCCACTTCGGCCCGTATTTGCAAGCCGAGGCTTTCAAGCTGTATGCAAACTCTGTTCTCTTTGGTGTAGACCACTTCTCCGTCTTTTCCTTTTAACGGACCACTTTCTACGGTAACCTTTTGTCCCCGTTCCAGCTGCTTTACCTCTAGATCAATATAATCATAATCAGCTAGAAACTTCCACATCAGCTCCATCTCCTCATCACGGATTACAGCCGGTTTGCCCCGGTAAAAGACGAAATTGAGCACGCCGTATGTCTGCAATATTTTTCTACGCCGGGCTTCGGTACATTTCACAAACACGTAGGAAGAGATAATGGGGGTTTCCACAATTTTCTTACGATCGCTCCACTGACGCTGTTCTTTTTGCAGGGGGAGATATACTTCAATATCCTTTTCTTCCAGGCGCTCACACACTTTTTTTTCCGCTCTTGGAGCAGTATAAACGGCCATCCATCTTTTTTTCCCTTTTGAAGGCGTCATAAACAATTTGTTTCTGTGACTAATTTAATATAGGCTTTGCAAAACCTAGCTTGTCATCCTGAATTCAGTTTAGGGTCTTGGTTTAAACGCGAACAACTGCATATGAGATTCTGAAACAAGTTCAGAATGACAAGATGGAAATAGGTTCGCAAAACCCTCTTAATAACTATTTTCGTTCAAATAGCAATACGTGCGTTTCGTTTTCAATTAGCTCCCGGCCCCATTCCTTCTCGGTAAAGACCGCCATGCGGATTTTTTTACCGGTCAATTCTTCGGCTTTCTTTGTCATCTTGTGCAGGTACTCCCGGTTCACATCACCGATAAGGTACAGATCTATGGTCGGGGCATCCAATCCCTCAGCCAGAGATCCGGTCAAATATACCTTCTTAAGTTCTCCCAGTCGGCTGAGCACCTTTTCCATCACCTGTTCTATGCCAACGGTTTTCATCAGCAGGGTCCGCACTTCACTATAAAGCGGATAATCACGGTTTACGCTGAACATTTTCTTGTTCCCATCCTTTTCGGCGGAAATTATTCCCGCTTCTTCCAGATTGTTCAGTTCCTGCCTCACCGCATTTGTAGAGACTTCAAACTCTCCCGACAATCCTCTTAAATAAGATCTTAGTTCGGGATTTATAAAGAATTTCAGCAGAAGCTTTACTCGTAACTGACTGGAAATAAGTGCGTCGAGCACTGTACAAATGTTAAATTATCGATGTTGAGTTTCTCAAGACTTAGAGTACATAACATATAAGTTGCAGATCTAAACGCTCCAACCTACAGCTTCGCCACGTCACTCCCATTGGAAGCGTCCGAAACCCTCAAAAATGAGTACCAATTATACTCAAGAATGTGCAGCGACGCAACCGGAATATTACCGGTTAATCAGCCACAATTCTGCATAGATTTAAACAGATTATACGGCGGCATATATAAAAGATGACACCGTTCCATTGTAGAAGTATTCAAGTTGTAGCATTAGAATCACTTTGCCTCGCCACCCTCTATAGTCTTAGACGCAGAGCAAACCTTCAACAATTCAACAGATTCTTAAACACTTTAACAATCTACTCTGCGAATTCCAGTTCTTGCTGGTGTACTGCCGGTCGCCCCACACTGATGTATGTGATGCCTGCTTTGCGGGCCCGGTCCAGGTCATAGAGGTTGCGTCCGTCAAAAATGACCGGCTGCTTCATTTCGTCGGCAAAGTTGTCGACCGTGGGTCGCCGGAACTCGTTCCACTCAGTGCAGATCACCAGCGCGTCAATGTCATCTAAAGCTTCTTTCTGGTTGTGCACAAAGGTGGTGGCCTCGAGCACGTCCTGGCTGGTCGCCTGCTTGAAGGTAGCGATGGCCTCGGGGTCATAAGCGATCAGGCTGGCGCCTTTGCTTGCGAGCTCCTCAGCAATATACAGCGCCGGGGCCTCGCGGATGTCGTCGGTCTCGGGCTTAAAGCTCAAACCCCACATCCCGAAGGTCATGCCGCTGAAGTCGTCGGTGCCAAAATAGTCCTCCATCTTGCGCACAATCGAGGTTTTCTGCCAGTTATTGACTTCCATGACCGAGTCCACAATCTTAAAGTCGTAGCCGTGCCCGGCGGCCGTGTGGTGGATCGCCTGCACGTCTTTGGGGAAGCAACTGCCCCCGTAGCCGATGCCGGCAAACAGGAAGCGCTTGCCGATGCGCGAGTCGGTACCGATGCCGCGGCGTACGTTGTCGACATTGGCGCCGACCCGCTCGCAGATATTGGCAATTTCGTTCATAAAGGTAATTTTGGTGGCCAGCATGGCGTTGGCGGCATACTTGGTCAGCTCAGAGCTGCGCGGATCCATCGTAATAATAGGGTTGCCCGAGCGTACAAAGGGCTCGTAGAGGGTGCTCATGGTCTCGGCGGCCCGCTCGCTGTCGGCCCCGATGACCACGCGTTCGGGCTTCATAAAGTCTTCGACGGCGGCGCCTTCGCGCAGGAACTCGGGGTTGGAGACCACATCAAAGAGTTCTTCAGAGGCCGATTCGGCAATGGCCTCGCGCACGCGGTCGGCGGTGCCTACCGGCACGGTCGATTTGTTCACAATTACGGTATAGTCCTCCAGCAGCGGGCCGATCTGTTCGGCTACGGTCATCACAGCCGACAGGTCGGCTTGGCCGTCGCCGCCCGGCGGGGTGGGCAGGCACAAAAAGATAATATCGGCTTCCCTTACGGCCTGTTCCATTTCGGTGGTAAACCGCAGGCGTCCCTCGCGGATGCTGCGTTCAAAAATTGTTTCCAGTCCGGGCTCGTAGATAGGGACATTCCCTTCTTTAAGCTCTTCTACTTTCTTCGCATCAATATCTACGCAGGTTACGTCATTGCCGGAATCGGCGAAACAGGTGCCGCTGACCAGCCCTACATAGCCGGTGCCTATTACTGCTAGTTTCATCTGTTTGTCACTCTATGATTTAAAAACTGAAGGGGTAATAAAAACCTCTTAATAAAATGAGGCGCTAAGATAAATGATTCGTATTGGTATTCAAAAAGCAAATTACTGAAAACTTATAGGTTAATTGTAGTTATTCTGAGTGCATAAGTTCCATACTTACTATCAAGCAATTAACCCAAGAATACCAATGCGGAGGGCAACTGGTCCAAATGTGGATATGGCCGCGCTGGAAGCACGGCCTACATTCTAAATCCCGGGAAAATAGCGCTAAAAGATATGCCCCTTAAACCATTTCGTTAAAAAAGCAGTGTCATCCTGAGCCCAGCCGAAGGATCTCCCCCCACCAGGCTCGCGTAGCATCTAAAAGATTTGCCCCCTCAATCACTTATGAACAATCTCTTGAAGATGGCTTTAAGCCTATCGACAAACATTGCGTATCATCCCCCTTACCCCCTTCTGGTACCTCCAACGCCTTTCATTCAGATAATGCCAAAAGGGGGACTTTTCCCTGCCATTTAAATACTTCTCGAGCTTATTCAGGAAAATCCTGAAACAAATTCAGGATGATATTGCTTTTAAATGTTGGTTTTAAAATCGAGGGTCTGGGGCGAATCGCGGGAAAAGCGTGACAGCAGCAACTACCGAGATAGAGCAGTAGCCAATCTCACTGCTTTAACCAGAACAAAATCTACGATTCCCCCAGCAGTTTTTTCGCTGTGCCCCATTCTACGTGAGTTCTTCCAGCTCTGCTGGTCCGACCACCGTCGGATGCTGACAAAAAATGGACAGAGAAGATAGTGCTAACATCCTCCTATTCCTCCTTCGATTTGCACTGGCAACCCTACCACTAAACAGAGCCACAAGGAGGAGTCTTGCCTTTCAGATCCTACGCGAATCTATTCAAGGAGATTCCTCGACTACGCTAAGCTCCGCTCGGAATGACTGCTTCTTTATAGTTTTTAAATTGGGGTCTGTGGCGAATCACGGGAAAGCGTTACTTGTTTAGAAACACTCCGTTTTTTGGTCGATCAAAAAACGGGTGTACAATAACTTAATGCTATCGGGAGATTACGTCGTCAGAGGAAAACACTCTTCCTCGTAATGACACTGCTTTTAAACAGGGGGGATAGATCGAAATAACTTTATAAAAATCATCAAAGTGTGAAAGGGCCGCACTGGCAGTACGGCCTACATATTGTCTACCGTCCCCAGTCAATTATCCTTACAGAATCATCCCGGCGCCCACCGTTTCATGAGTATATTCATCAATAATAATGATACTCCCCGTCCTACGGTTACGCTTGTAACTGTCGTAGAAAAGAGGTTTGGTAGTACGAATTTTGATACGTCCGATATCATTAAGGCCGATCTCCTTATCCCCTTCTACACGGTGCAAGGTATTAATATTCACCTTGTATTTTACCTCTTTTATAATGCAACGGGCATCTTGGGTAGTATGTTTGATGGCATACTTCCCGTTGGGATTGAGCGGCTCTTTGTTCAGCCAGCAGACCATCATATCAATGTCCTGACCTACCGTTGGCTGGTTGTCGGGTTTGGCAATCATATCGCCCCGGCTGATATCAATATCATTTTCGAGGGTCATCGTTACAGACATGGGTGCAAAGGCTTCCTCCTCCTCGTTCTCGAAGGTGTGGATCTCTTTAATTTCGGATGTGAAACCGGATGGCAGGGCAATAATCTCGTCCCCGGGTTTAAAGACGCCCCCGGCGATCTGTCCGGCATAGCCCCGGTAGTCAGGGTATTCGGTAGACTGTGGACGCGTGACCCACTGTACGGGAAATCGGCTGTCAACATGGTCATAATCACCGCTCACCTGCACGTTTTCCAGGGTATACAGTAAGGTAGATCCTTTGTACCACGGCATATTATCTGATTCTTCTACTACATTATCTCCGTAAAGTGCACTGATGGGAATGTAGTGAATCTCGGGTACGTCCAGCTTGGAGGAAAACGTTTTGAACTCTTTTTTAATCTTGTCGAACTGCTCTTCGCTGTAGTCCACCAGGTCCATCTTGTTTACGCAGAGCACGATATGCTTGATCTGCAGCAGGGATGCGATAAAGGCATGACGACAGGTCTGTTCGATAACGCCGTTTCGGGCATCTACCAGAATCACAGCTAAATTGGCGGTAGAGGCACCGGTCACCATATTTCGAGTGTACTGTACGTGTCCCGGTGTATCGGCAATAATAAATTTACGTTCGGGCGTTGAAAAGTAGCGGTATGCTACATCGATGGTGATACCCTGTTCACGCTCAGCCGAAAGTCCATCGGTGAGTAGCGCCAGGTTGGTATATTCGTCTCCCTTCTTCTTACTGGATTCCTCGATGGCCTCCATTCGATCATCAAAGATCGATTTTGAATCGTACAGCAGTCTTCCAATAAGGGTACTTTTTCCATCGTCAACACTCCCTGCCGTAGTAAAACGCAGCAGGTCCATGTCGAGATACTTTTGGGCATCGTTCTCTTTGTTACTCATTACAAATGATAAATTTTAAAATTATTTGTCACTTCAATAAAAGTTTAAAGTCGGAAGTGTTAAGTATTAAGTTTCTCGTCTAGACTAGAAATTAATCCCTGCATCATTGAGGAAAGCTCTTTCAGTTCTTTGATCATCTCTTTCGAAAGTTCTTTATCAATGAGTTTTGTTTCCATTCCAATGTACAATTGTGTTCTAAGTTCCGCCGCAGAACCTTTCGCTACATTTAAGAAATAACGAAATTCTTTGTCGGATTGACGTTCAGCACCTTCTGCAATATTTGAAGGTATCGAGATTACCGATCTCAGAACTTGGTTCTTAAACGCATAGTCCTTGCAATCTACTAGGTGATTGGTTAGATCAACCGACAACCGTGTTGACCGTTGCCAAACCTGTAAATCTTCAAATGACTGATACGCCATAACACTTTAAACTTAACACTTAACACTTATTACTGAACTTTTCTAAAAATAGCCTTGTTTTTTGCGCTCTTCCATAGCCGCTTCGGCCCGCTTGTCATCGGTTCGGTTACCGCGCTCTGTAATTCGGGCAGAGGCCACCTCTTCAATAACCTGCGGAATGGTATCGGCATCCGATTTGAAGGCTCCGGTACAGGTCATATCTCCGATAGTACGGAACCGTACTTGCTTCTCCTCATACTCTTCCTCCTCGGTCAGCGTAATAAACTTCGACTTCGCCAGGTAGGTACCTTCACGCTCCACAACATCGCGGGTATGCGCCAGGTACAGGCTGGGGATATCGATACCTTCGGCGGCGATATACTGCCATACGTCCATTTCGGTCCAGTTACTCAGCGGGAATACCCGAAAGTGCTCGCCCGGGCTTTTGTGTCCGTTATACAAATTCCACAGCTCCGGACGCTGATTCTTGGGATCCCACTGCCCAAATTCATCACGGTGTGAGAAAAATCGTTCTTTGGCACGCGCCTTCTCTTCATCGCGGCGAGCCCCACCAAAAGCGGCATCAAAGTCATGATCTTCCAGGGCTTTCAACAAAGTGGGGATCTGCAATTTGTTGCGGCTGGGGTTGGGTCCTTTTTCTTCCTTAACCAATCCTTCGTCGATCATGTCCTGGACATGGGCTACAATAAGCTCAACGCCCAGATCATCCATCAGGTTATCCCGGAATTCTATGGTTTCATCAAAGTTATGGCCCGTATCTACGTGTAAAAAAGGAAAGGGAATCTTTCCGGGCCAAAAGGCTTTCTGGGCCAATCGCGCCATCGTAATGGAGTCTTTACCCCCGGAAAACATCAGCACCGGGTTCTCAAACTGCGCGGCGACCTCTCTCATGATATGTATCGCTTCCGACTCAAGCTGTCGGATATGATTTAACTTATATAAATGCATATTTGGGTTTTCAAATGTTAGACAGATGTACTAAAGCGGCTAAAGTTAAGGATTAGTATGAAGAATGACTACTTCTTATTGCCTTTTTTTAAATTATATGGGACAAAAAATGTTATCCGGCGTTGGGGAGTTGTGTTTTCCCTTTCCTTTAGATGCTATTTTAATCTAATCCAAGAAATCCCGAAACAAGTTCAGGATGACAAGGTAATTTTTTAAAAAATGGGATTCCGGGTTGAAGGCTTGGGAAAGCGTTGCTTGTCCCCATCCGGCATAAGGAATTCTGTGTGGAGGCCGTAGGATGAGGAGGATAATTCTACACCGGTATATTTCTTTAATACTATTTCTCAATGGGAAGGACCATTAGAATTATCCCATCCGAAGGCCGAAGCCGGGTACAGAATTCTCTGCCGGTTACTTTTTTCGTCACTGAAAAACAGTAACAAAACAAACAGCCCCTTTTTCTTTTCCGCCTTTTGGCTTGATCCAAAAGACTCGTAAAAGATCAAGACTACAAATTGCGGGACAGCTCCGGCCGGCAGCAGGCGCGCATTTTGATGGTCCGATACACTTATAAAGTATTTCAAATATCATCACTGGTACAAAATGCACATCCGCCTGCTTTGCCCTCCGCTCGCAATTCTAATGTCATATTGGGCACCTTTATTTAAATAATGGGGCTTTTTAAAACGGGGGCCAGGGCGAATCGCGGGAACTACGTTGCTTGTTTCCCTCCGGCATAACGAATTCTGTGCCGAAAACAGAAGGCGGCCAGGAGTATTTCATACCGGTGTTATCCTCTAAAAAAGCAGCGATCGTAATGGACCATTAAAATACTTCCGCCGCATGTTTGGAGCCGGGTACAGAATTCTCAGCCAGTGACTTTTTTGGTTACTTTTTTCGTCACTGAAAAACAGTAACAAAACAAACAGCCCCTTTTTTTCCGCCTTTTGCAATACCCCATTCTACAGATATTTTTTTCCAGATTTGCTGGTCAGACTACTATCGGACCATCATTAAAAAAAGTAACAAAACAGTTATTACTATCTACAGAACCCACCCCGCCTCGTTCCTCAGCACACCTCCCAAGAGGGGATTTTTCTTGCTCTTTAGATATTACGCGAATCTATTCAAGGAGATTCCTCGACTTCGCTAGGCTCCGCTCGGAATGACTGCTTTTTTATAGTTTTTAATTGGGATCTGGGGCGTGGAATAACCCACCCAACATCCAACCTTCAACTCTCAACATTTAACCTTCAGCACGCAACATGCTCTATGAATCTACTTGTGACTCCAAATAGTCAAATACCATCTGTACGCCCTCTTCTACAGAAATATTGGTCGTATCGATTTCAATCTCCGGATTTTCAGGCTCTTCATAGGGATCACTGATACCGGTAAAGTTATCGATCTCCCCTTTGCGGGCCTGTTCATATAGCCCTTTCACATCTCGCTCTTCACACACCTCAAGGGGCGTAGAGATATGAACTTCAGTAAAATCCTCACACATATCACGGACAAAGTCGCGAGCATCCTGGTAGGGTGAAATAAAGGAGGCAACTACAAAGACGCCGTGCTTTTGTAGCAAACTGGCAATAAACCCAACACGTTTCACATGAGCATCCCGTTCTTCTTTAGAAAAGCCGGTCTTGGGAAAGACTTCCCGTACCGCATCCCCATCCAGGTGCTCCACTTCATATCCTTGCTCTTTCAATTGTGCATATACTTCTTCAGATATAGTACTCTTGCCTGATCCCGAAAGTCCGGTAAACCAGAGAACGGTGGGTTTTAAGCTGTTTTCTTGTTGTACACTCATAGTGTAAAGTTAAAAGTTTTAAGCGTTAAGTTGGTATTATGACTGCAGACGATGAACCGACAACGAACGACCACAGATCATTAAAAATTATGAATGTTGAATTTTAGATGCTGAATTTATTTCAGATTTTGTTGAGAAGTCTTCACTATTGAAGTCAGTATATTTATAATCTCATTAATTTCTTTCAAATGTTGTTCTGCATCAAATATTAAGAACTCACCATGTTTAAGTAGACGTAACCAATATTTGGTTTCTCTTTCCTCCTTGGATGCTATTGCCATTTTAGCAATAAAATCCCTCTTTGACTGAGCTGCTCCAGCCTCTTCAACGTTAGCACCTATACTAGTTCCACTTTTTAAAAGCTGTCTTGATATGACAAATTCATTTTTACTTACAAGAAGCTGACTAAGAGTAATTACCTTGAGGGCAAATTTAAAACTTTTTTCCTTAATTACATTTGGCTTATTCATGGACTTATTATACTGATTTAACTATTAGTATCAGTAGTAAGACCATTCAGTGAAACAAGGCTTACAAATTTTTAAGAAGCCTTTACATTCACCATCCAAAACTCACCATTTCCTACCACCCAACATTCAAAACTCAAAATTCAACATTATCTTTTAGGCCAATCAAAAAGCTGCCATTCTTCAAATCTTCTTTATTATAAGTTAAGGGTGATGAATGAGAACCTTCTCGCGCCGAATAGCGGTATACAGCATCACCCGCAGCAACATCCCACTCCATCGTAGGTCCCATACGCGGATAGATATCCGCTTTCCCCTCGGCCACCAGGCAAAACTTAAGGGAACTTCCGGCTGGAATTGTTTTCACTACATTTAACCCCTTTTCTTTCAGTTGTTCAACCAGCTTTCCGGATCCATGCGATCGACTTTGCATCGCTATAAGTTCATCATCTGATGTACTGGCTGTTGAGTAAATAGGCTCCGGGGCTTCGGTTCCAACTTGCTTGAAGGATCCTTTTCCTTTTTCAGCATAATACAGCGTTTCCTTATCCGGAACATACACCACCCCCATCACAGGAATACCATCATCAATAAGGGCGATGTTCACCGTAAATTCCCCATTCTTTTTGATAAACTCCTTGGTACCGTCAAGGGGATCCACGATCCAGAAGGTATCCCAGCCATTACGCTCATCATATGCGGGCACGCCGGACTCCTCCGATATAATGGGCGTTTCGGGATCCAGCTCTTTTAATGCATCAACGATAATATGATGTGAAGCCAAATCCGCTTTCGTCAAAGGAGAGTCATCATCCTTCCGGCTGATCTCTACATCCTGCGCATCATTATATATTTTCAACATCGCCTCGCCGGCCTCTTGTGCTATTCCAATAATCTCTTTTAACATCATACTTATGTTTTTAAAAATTTTAAAATACGTTCATTTTAGTTATGCCATGGCGGGGAGTCCCCAGTCACCCGACTTCCAACCCTCAACATTTACCTTCAACATCCAACACTGGCTTTCCTACAACGGCCAAATCAGAGGCACCAAAGATATTGTAATTACGGCTACCATCAAATTTAATGGTAAACCAATCTTGGTAAAATCGGTAAACTTATATCCCCCGGGACCATATACCATCAAGTTTGTCTGATAGCCAATTGGCGTCGAAAAACTGGCCGAGGCCGCCATAATAATAGTCATCACAAAGGGCATATAGCTTACCCCAAAGGAAGCAGCCATCGATATGGCAATCGGAAATATCAGCACCGCAGCTGCATTATTGGTCACCATTTCGGTAAGTACCCAAGTGGATAGGTATACTCCTGCCAGCGCCAGGTACGGACTACCCTTGGCATAGCTTAAAAACCCTTCAGCTAAAACCGAGGCAGCACCGGTTTCCTGCAAAGCATTTCCTAACCCTAATGAAGCTGCAATAACCAGCAGAACTGACCAATCGATATAGTCTTTAGCTGTAGCTGTTCTGCAACATCGAGACGCTACCATTAGTCCGGCTGCTAAAAAAGAAGCCTGAAACATGGAGAGCAACCCAAAAGCGACAGAAGCAACCATCCCGCCCAAAATAGCCCATGCATAACCCGATTTTTCGTAGTCAGGTGGACTAGAATCACTGATTCCGCTTATTAGATAGTAATCACTAGAGTTTCTATACTGATCCAAAAAGGTAGGATGCGCCTCTAAAAGCAGCGTATCACCGGTATTTAACCGAATGTCTCCCACCTTCTCTTTCACCCGTTCTCCACTGCGTGATACAGCCAACACCACCGCATCATACATATTGCGAAATCCTCCATCTTTAATTGTTTGGCCGTTAACCGGATGGCTCGGAGAAACAACGGCTTCAATTAATAGACGTTCGCGACGTGATGAGTTGAGCTTAAATATTTGATCCGTGGCCGGGGTCAACCCTTTGATCTGCTGCAAATCAATAATAGAATCCACAACCCCGGTAAAAATGAGCCGATCATTAGCCCGCAATTCCTGTTCAGGGTCAACGGCTGCAATAATATGTCCATCCCTATAGATTTCGGCCAAGAATAGCTCCGGAAGGTGGCGAAGACCCGCTTCTTCAATCGTTTTGCCGGGCAGCGGACTGTCTCCTTGCACAATCATCTCAATGGTATATTCTCGCGGATCTTTAAAGGTATCGTAGCCCGAACCACGCTCAGGAAGTAGTTTATCCCCAAAAAATGCGAGATACAAAAAACCAACAATAGCACAGGGTAACCCAATGAGGCCGGGTTCAAACATTCCGATCGTCTGTGTCGAAGCCTCTTCAATAAGCAAGCCATTAACGATAAGATTGGTACTGGTACCAATAAGGGTACACGCCCCTCCCAAAATAGCAGCATAACTCAACGGGATGAGTAACTTGGAAACAGCAACTTGATTTTTTCGGGCCCAATCCTCCAAGGCCGGGATAAAAGAAGCAACAACGGGAGTATTATTAAGAAAAGCACTGACAACCATAACCGGTGCCATGATACGTAGCTGGGTACGGCGGATACTGTTGAAGCGGCCGACTATCGTCTCCACTACATATTGGATAGCCCCTGTTTCTTTAAGGCCTGCAGCTACCACATACAGGGCTGCTACAGTGAGCATCCCTTGGTTTGAAAAACCGACAAGAGCCTCAGATGCTGGAACAGTCTGCGTAACTATTAGCGCCGTCAGTCCACCTATAAAAACGACATCAGCCGCTATACGCGTACTGATGAGTAATACAATGCATATTAAAATGACGGCTATTACCGTCCAGCCGGCTAGTGTCATGGCTATAACTGTTGTAAAGTCTTTTTTTCTCTTGAGCACAAAGAAAAAGAATTGTGATGTGCTTTCAAATTACAAATCTACAAATGATAAGCGCCTAAGGCCGAAAGGTTTGCCTTACTCTTTAGATCTTAGCGAACCTTTTCATGAGCTTTTAATAGGTCTACAAAAATTCCCATAACGAATTCTAATCCGGTGACTTTTTTGCTGTACCACGTTCTACGTTGATTACTTTTTTTGTCACTGAAAAACAGTAACAAACAGTACCTTTTTCTTTCCAGCCTTGATGATCCTTGGCACTCATAAATTATTTCAAGGTTATCACCGGTACAAAATACCCAACCGCCTGCTTTGCCCTCCGCTCACAATTCTAATGTCGTTTGGGGCAACTTTATTCAGATAATAGCGTTTTCAAACGGGGTCTGGGGCGAATCGCGGAAAAGGTTTGGGGAAAGCAACTGCCGGAATAGAGCAATCCTATGAATAAGTATGTTAACAAGTACAAAATCTACGATTCCCCCAGCAGTTTTTTCCAATACATAGCTTTAGAACAAGGTAAAAATGGCCATCCCCGCCACTACATAAAACTTCGGGATACATAGCTGCACCTCCTTCGGTTCACATTACTTAGCGCCACAATGAGGACACTTCATTGCCTCATTAGCGCCCATCATTGCGAGGAATACAGTGAATTGGCGGGACGACGTGGCAATGATGCGTGACGGCTACTTTTTGATACTAAGCGAATTGTTATCAGGGAGATCCTGAACCAAGTTCAGGATGACAAGATGGGTGGATAAAAAATGGGGCTCTCGGACGTTGAATAACCCATCCACCGTCAATCCTCAACATTCATTATCTAAAATTGCCTTCGCCTACATCGGCCAAAACACCGGAACCAAAATAATTACGACCGCCCAAAGTACGAGCTGTAGCGGAAAACCCACCTTAAAGAAATCGGTAAACTTATAATTACCCGGTCCATAAACCATCAGATTTGTCTGGTAACCGATGGGCGTTAAAAGAGACATGGAGGCCGCTAGTGTAATCCCAATAAAGAGCGGACGCGCCGCTAATCCCTGGGTTTCAGCTATCGATAGGGCAATGGGGAACATAAGGGCAACAGCCCCATTATTGGTAATAAGCTCCGTCAGTATTACCGTCACTATAACAACCCCGGCAAGAACCGTCCTGGGACCATAGATACTCGTCAAATCCACTAATCCCTGCCCAATTATTACCGATGTACCACTCACTTCCATGGCTCTACCTAAGCCCAAGGCCGAACCTATTACAATTAGTACCGTCCAATCGATAGATTGCCGTGCCTCACCGGCCTCTATAACATTAAAAGCCAATAAAACGGCAACCCCCAACACTCCTGCCAGGGCTATATGCATAAATCCAAAAGCAACAAGACCAATGATACCGACTAACACAGCAATAGAAATATATAAATCCTTTCCACCGGGGCGTTCTTCTTTAATTTCCGATACATCACCGGGAACTTCACCACCAGCTTCACTGGTTAGAAAGAAATCCTCCGTACCTTCATAGGCACCCCGGAAACCGCGACCGGTATCAAGAAGCAATACATCGCCGGGATGCAATACGAACTCTCCCAAAGGCTCATCAATACGTTCTCCCTTTCTCCGGACTCCTGTTACAGCAGCTCCAAATCGTTCAAGCAGTTTGGCCTCCCCCACGGTAGCGCCTACCAATCGTGATCCTTCCTTAACAACTACCTGGTGCAACTCTCGGTCTTTTTCATCGCGCCTTATAGTTCGGGGCGGTTGAAATGCAAGCCGAAGCCCGGGATAACCGGTCAGGTTCGGCTTTTTTGCAGCGATACCACCTTCAGCTGCATAAAAAAGATGATCTCCCGCCCGCAGCTTTTCATTTTCGGGTACCGGTGCAATCTCTTGCTCATTTCGGTTAATACGTGACAAATAAAATCCCGGAAATACTGTGAGACCTGCTTCTCCAACTTCCTTACCAATAACCTCTGCCCCATCGGTTATTTCAAGCTCTACCAAAAGCTTTCGCTTTAGTTCTTCCTGATATCGAATATCTCGGCGAGCCGGTGTCAACTTAGGTGAAACAAAAACCAAATAAATAAGTCCGGATATAGCACAAGGTACTCCTACCCATGCCAGTTCAAAAAAAGAAAACCCTTCGAATCCATGACTTTGTAATAAGCCATGCGTAATCAAGTTTGTACTGGTACCGATCAGCGTACACATTCCTCCTAAAATAGCAGCATAAGAAAGAGGCATTAACAGTTTTGAAGCCGGGATATTTTTCTTCTTTGCCCAGCTCCGTATCGCCGGTATTCCCATTGCCACAATAGGGGTATTATTAAGAAAGGCCGAGTAAACAGAAACACTGGGGCATAACCGTAACAATATACGCTGTACACTTCTGGTTTTTTTACCTAAAATAAATTCACTGGCCTGATCCAAAGCCCCACTTTCTCGAAGTCCCGTCCCCACTACATATAAGCTACCCAAGGCTACCAGCGTTGTATTTCCGAAACCAAGGAAAGCCTCCTCCAAGCTAATCACGCCGCTGGCGGTAGCAATAGCCAAAGCTGTTACCAACACAGCATCAGGACTCCACACATCAAATGCCAATGCAATGAAAGCGAATGCTAATACTGATAAAATTATAATTTGTTCAAACCCCATAAAACCGTAACCGGCTAATGATTTAAATAGTTTACGTAGTGTGTTTTTTATCGAAGGTGGCAAAGTAGGTGTCCTTCCTAAAATACCCTCTCATTGATCGTACTGTGATACCGCTTAAATATCATACTCAAATAAATGAATTATCCGATGTTTTCAAACTTATACAGAACATTTTATGAATGGCGTATAGATCAGTATCTGAACAATGGATAAGAACTACAGTCGTTGATGCTTATCCTCCTACACCTCTTTCGGATCTCATTGTCGCGCTATCATCATTAGAGCCACAATAGAGCACTTCTTGCAAACATTTCGTCTTCTATGCGAACCAATACGAAAAGGACCTGATTCGCCGGACCGTGTACAGGATAACAAGGATGTTACCAGTCCACCTCCCTTTGATAGTTACTGTATCCATTTTTTGATAAATCTTATGGTGTATTCCTTTTGTCTTGATACAAAAGGAACATCCCAAATGATAGCATGCAAAAATAGACATATTAACGATACCTAACTTAAAATATGGGAACTCCACCGAAAGCATCTCATTCTAATGGAGGCAGTAGAACGAAAGAAAAACTAAAACGATATTCTCGCCTGAATCCCAATTTCACTGCGTGTATCCCCTTCAATCTGGTTTAATCCACTCCCCACTACCTGTTTATTCTCATAGACCGTAACTCCAAACTTTGCCCATAACTCCAGATACTCAAAAGGCTCATAGTTTAGCAAAGCATACATTCGTTGTCCCCTATCAAACAGGGCCTGGCTGGCAAAAACATATAACAAATCATTTTCAAACTGGTACACACGGCTACTAAAACTCTCAGTATCAAACATCGATATACGAGCATCAAGCTGAAGGTTCTCTCTTAACTGCAATCGGATATCCTGATAGATCAAATAACCACGCTCCAGGCTTTCCCCAGCCTTTTTACTCTGCACCAACTCTCCCCTGCTCCGCAGACGTACTTTCGGATTTACCCGATATTCTAGGTGTGCCCTATAAGTACTTCGTCGCGACGACCCGAGTTTTCGTTGCTTTCGCCCATACCTATCGGTGATTTCAAACTCGTCATCTTCAATTTCACTTCGAAACTGCAAGTAAAAATTAAGATCTGATGACATCTCTACATTGGCCTTCCCCAGCCATTCATATCCTTGGGTAGGCTGGTTGGTCCCAAAACGAGCACCAGGAAAACGAAACTGATCCATATAAGCAAAAAGCGTAATATTTTCACCGATAGCGTGTTGTAACCCCAGATAAATACCTTGTTCATTTTTAGGCTGTCCCGATATTTCTCCGAAGCCGTTCCCCAAAATCGATTGAAAATCCTTTTGGTAATGGCGGTAGGCCAAGGTCATTTCAGTATCTTTCCCAATCTCGCTTTCAATCCCTGTTATATATCCTAATCCTCCATTCTCGCTTCGTGCTGCCTCACCGAACACTAATGCCGAACCCAATAAAAATGTATAATCAACGCCAAAAGCTGAATTCGACCGCCCTTCAAAGTCATATTGTGCATATATTCGTTCACTTGCTGCAATAACATGATCAAAAGTAGTTTGATAACCGGTAGCACCGATAATCCCAAAGGGCAACTCCATCTGTATATGTCCGCCGAAGAGTTTCTGACCTAAATTATCTTCTTTACGAAATTCATTGGCCGTTCTTTTATACCCGTCTGTTCCCGGATATCGGGTTGTATCTTCACTTATCACACTGGCACTTCGCCGCCGATTCGAATAAAAGCCCGTAAGCTGCAACTTGCCACCATATGTGACAGCTCCACCCCGGTAAAAATTTGTTTCCTGGGCCGAAGTATAAGGCTTGATTCCGCGACCATTTCTATTTACCGCCCCAATAACATCACTGCCCTTACCAAAAGCGGCCCCGCTCCATAGTACTAGCCCCTGCCCAAAGGCAAGGCTGTAATCTCCCCCCACCAGCATCTGCAGATTCCCATTGTCCTCTAGTGCAATATGCCAACTCCGATGATCAAACTTCACCGGACTTTCCAGCTGTTCTCCTGGATCCTTTTCCTGGGTTAAATTCAGTGAAATATGATCACTTTGATAGCCGAATCGCTGGTAATATTTGATGCGTGTTCCCACATATCCTCCCTCATCAGGGTGCTTTTTATAGCCTTCTGCTTCTTGGATATCCTGTTGATAACGGGAAAATGCCTGAAAACGTCCATCAGCAGTCCAATACCGATAATCCGTAAAAAGGGTCTTACTTAACTCCAATCCCCGACCCGGAGTTACATAGGGGCGCACCTTCTCAAGGGTTACCCGACCAATCCCGGAAACTTCCTGCAGCTCATTAACCGTCTCGAAAGGTTTAACAGAAGAACGGTAATCGATGATAGCGCGAGCCGTTTTAAAATTTAAGCCGGGCACCTGTAATAGGGCATTAATACGGGCAGTATTTAAATTTACAGGATTCGCTGCAAGCTCTTGTAATAGTTGCGTTAACTGTTCAGCATCTTCCCCAGAATTTTCAGGATCAAAAACCTCCAGTGCTTCTTCAAGGTCATCTTGCACGTCCGATTGAGTAGAATCTTGCTGCTGGGCCAACATAACCGAAGGCGCCAATAACAGGACTGCGACTATATAGTAGAAGCTTCGTTTCATCACCAAGTAATTTTAAAATCCAAAGCCGGACTATAACCCAACACCTGGTTTTCGTGACGTTGCACAGCAATATTCGTACTCCAAAAAGATCCTTTATAACCAATACCTGCTGAAAAAGTTTGTGGTGAGGTGGTTATCCCGGCACGTCCTGTCAACCCACCAATAATAGCGACCTCTATCCCGCCCCGATATGAGATAGGAAATTGTACATCTTTATATACATCAGCGGAAAACAAGGCTACTTCTGAGAGGTAGTATGATAGGCCTATACTGAGGTCCCGGGGCAACTTTTCATTATTACGTGAACCATAAGATGGGTGGTTGACATTGGTGGCTTTGGCACCTATCCATAGGTTTGAAGCAATGGGCGTAGCCACGCCAACATCAACACCTATTGCTCCAGCCGATCCATTGTCAATATCTTGTGCAACATGGCTATAGTTTAGGATAACACCATAGTGAAATCCCATAAACTCATTTTTATACCCCAGGCGAAGCCTATTTTCATTAAACAGATCAAAGCCATAGCGATGAGCCGCCGCCCCAATTACCCCAAGTTGGGTAGGATAAGTTACCGAAACGGCCATATCTGTAATCTCGGAAAATCCGAAGTAACGCACGCCAAAAAAAGAGGCTGTCGGTTTCTCAGCAGACATCATGGCCGGATTGGCAAACATCGACCAGCTCGTTTCTTGCAATGCTGTTGACGCCTGTCCCATCGCCAGTTCCCGGGCACCAATTACGGCTTGTGCTTTTAATTGCTTACCATAACTTTGTATAAATAGGAAGCAGATAAAAGCGATTAGTATATTTTTACTGTTGAATATTTTCAGCTTTTGTATCATTACAGATTACCACTTACCATATGTTTCTTAACTAAGATCTTTAAAATGAGTATTTATCGGCTATTTTTCCTATTAAAAAAATATTATCTGCTTGTCTTTATTTTATTTCTACCCTGTATTGGTCATGCTCAGGAAATTAATGCCGAAGTATCCATAGATCGAAGTCAGCTCAGCAGTACTTCTCTGAACTACCTAAATGATCTTCCCAACAAAATCGAGGTTTATATTAATGAGTATAACTGGATAGATGCCGAGTTTAAGGAGCAAGAACGTATCGGTGTTAATATTCAAATCACCCTGCTCAGCGTGGACAGCGACTTTAACTTTGAAGCTCAAGTTATTATTCAATCCCGACGTCCTATTTATAATACGACTCAGAAAACAGCGCTCTTTATTTTTAATGACAGTAATTGGGAATTTAATTATAGGCCCAACAGTACTTTTATTCATGACGAACTACAATTCGATCGCCTAACCAGCCTGTTGGACTTCTATATGTATACCGTTTTGGGATACGATTTTGATTCTTTCCAAAAATTAAGCGGCACCCCCTACTTTACCCAGGCACAAGATATCGCCTCTTTGGCTCAAAGTGCCTCTGCTAGTGGTTGGTCACGCAGCAGTAACAATCGGCGAAATCGGGTTCAGCTTATTCACAGCCTACTCAGCGCAAACTATGAATCTTTTCGCGAGGCCATATACCAATATCATCGAAAAGGACTCGATATTTTTATTGACAATCCAGAAAAAGCTCGGCAAAATGTGTTAGATGCCCTGGAAAAAATCAGGGAATCTCAAAGAAGAACCTCAACAAGCCTGGCTTTTGATACATTCTTTAATGCCAAATACCGAGAGATTGTCTCTATCTTCGAAGATGCTGCTCCCTCTGTACGACTCGAGGCCTACAATTTACTCTCTGATATTGACCAGGGCCATCTCGGTGAATACCAAAAATTGCAATAATCCGGATAATTCAGGAAAAATACTTTGTTCTGAACAAGGCGAAGTAGAAATGGCGACAGAAGAACACTGTTGTACCCAGAGTAAGCCATCCACACTTCAACGCCATACAAAACTAATTTTTGCAGTCTTCTGACAAACACTCAAATGCCAGCTACAACCAATTTTCCATATATAAGGTAATATCAAACACGTACCGCATATTGTATCATATTTCGTGGATAATTTGGGCCAAGCAAAACATAAGAGACTTTTTACTCTCTTTTTAATACATTAAGACAAAACTTTTTCAGGTGAACATGTGATTAAAACCAATACTATACTCACTACTGAACATTTAAGCTCAGGTTTTGTATATTCCTCGCCTGATGATTTGAAACTTTTCCCATTATAACTGAAAATATTTTCATCGCATGAAATTTTACGTTTGTATTAAACAGGTTCCCGATGTAGATGCACCCATCCAGATTAAGGATGGCGAACTTATCCAAGATACCGACCGTATGGTGCTGAATGCCTACGATGCTTCGGCTGTTGAAGAGGCACTGGTACTCAAAGAAGAACACGGTGGCGAAGTCGAAGTGGTACTCGTTGGCCCCGAAAAAGCCCAGGAAACTATTCGAAAAGCACTGGCAATGGGCGCCGATAAGGCCACACACATTGCTACCAATGGCGACACAGATTATGACTCTGCCACCTATGCCAACATTTTAGCTACCTTCTTTTCTGATAAGGAATACGATGTTATTTCATGCGGTAAGCAATCGCAAGATACCGATGCCGGGCTGGCAGGAAGTATGCTGGCAGAACACCTGGACCTGCCTTATACAACGAATGCTGTAGGTCTTGAAGCAGAAGAAAATACGCTCGTAGTTAAGCGTCAAGGTGATGCCGGACAAGAGATCATCGGATTGCCTACGCCCTGCCTGGTAACGTGCTCTAACGACATGAATGAGCCCCGTATCCCTAGTCTTAAAGGAATTATGCAATCAAAGCGTAAGCCGGTAGAAAGTATTGACGTTGGCGATCTGGATATAGATGAATCCAAATTGCAACCTAAAACAAAGGTTACCGGACATATGGAAAAACCCGAGCGTGAGCCCGGGCAAAAGTTTGAGGGCGAAGCTGAAGAGCTTGCTCAAAAAGTTGCTACCCTTCTTGATGAAGAAGAAAACGTAATTTAATGAACAGCGACCAGTGAGCGCTAGCTTGTTACTCATCAGTCGTTTACCAAGAATTTAGAACGCTAAATAATTTCCTATAATGAGTACTCTTTTAACCCATATTGCCATCAGCGACGGAAAGATCAAACGTTCTTCGCTGGAAGTTTTATCTCACATGCGTCAACTTGCTGAAGCGAACGGACATACTGCTGAAGCGGTCATTATTGATGCCGAGGCCTCTAACTATGTTGATGAAGTTAAAAAGTATGGCCCCTCCACGATATATACCGTGGAAGACCCTATCTTTGAAAATCATATGAATACCCCGCTCCTTAAAGCGTTAAGTAAAGTGATGGATGAGGCAGATCCCTATATTGTTGGATTTGGATCTACCGAAAGTACGAAAGATATTTTAGGTGCCTTGGCAGCCAATCAAGATGCGGCTGTACTTTCAGATGTCTCAGAATTTGAGCTCACCGATGCGGGTATTAAAGCCAAACGTCCCGTAATGGCAGCTAAAATATTGTCTGATAATATTGCTGAAGGAGATACCATTTTAGTATCTGTACGTTCCGGTTCATATGATCTGGATGAAGCTGATGCTGAGGCGAATATTGTGGATATTGATTTCAGTATTGACGACAGTGACGTTCAGGCAACCCTACGTGAAATTATTGGTGCTTCCGGCGATAAGATCGATCTTGCTGAAGCCGAAACGATTGTAGCGGCCGGACGTGGTGCCAAAGATGAAGAAGGACAAGACCTTATTAATGAATTGGCTGCTGTTCTTAATGCCGGTATCGGGGCTTCTCGTGCACTTACAGAAGCAGGAATAATGGACCCCAGCCTGCAAATTGGACAAACCGGGAAAGTTGTTTCCCCACAGCTCTATATTGCTGTCGGTATTTCAGGAGCAATCCAGCACGTTGCGGGGATGACCAATAGTAAAGTTATTGTTGCTATCAATAAAGACCCTGATGCCCCAATCTTTGATATTGCCGATTATGGCATTGTTGGAGACCTTTATAAAGTACTTCCTCCATTTATTGAGGAACTTAAAAAAATTAAGGGCTAACGTAACTGGGCAAATATTTCACAAGAAAAGAGTTGCACGCCCAACCAAAAGAGCGCAACTCTTAAATAAGGCTTTGCGAAGCCTAGCTTGTCATTTTGAAAAAAAATTCAGAATAGCAAGATGGTGATAGTGTTGTAAAGCCCTCTTAACGTATGTTTTATCTAACAACATATAAGATACTATGATGGACGAAAAGTTTGATTGTATTATTGTGGGTGCCGGTATTGCAGGCTTAGCAGCTGCAATGACGCTGGCTCGCAATAACATGAAGTTTCTACTTATCGAAAAAGGTGAATTTGCCGGTTCTAAAAACGTCTCGGGGGGCGTACTCTGGGGACATGATCTGGCAAAGCTCGTTCCTGAATACTGGGAAGAGGAAGATGGAGGCTGGGAACGCTTTATCAATCACCGGCGCCTTACCTTTATGGATGATCAATCAACTTTTTCAGTCGATTTTAAATCATCTCATTTTAATGAACCGCCCTATTCCGGCGTTGTAGTACTGCGCTCTAAATTTGATCGCTGGCTTGCCGGTAAGGTTCAGGAAGAGATTGATAAGAGCGACTATGCCATGGAGTCGTTCATCGCCACTAATATTAAGGTGGATGAGATTCTGATGGAAGATGATAAAGCGGTTGGCATTCGTACCGGCGAAGAAGAATTTCATGCCAATAGTGTTATTATTTCTGAAGGAGTCAATAATCTTCTTACGCGTCAGGTTGGCCTGCAGGATGATTATGTGCCGGCCGACCATATGCTGACGGGCATCAAGGAAGTAATCCGCTTTGACCAAAAAGTACTGGAAGATCGTTTCCAGCTAAATGGGCTCAGTGGCATGTCAAATGAATTTGTCGGCTATGCCACTGACGGTGTTGAAGGCGGAGGGTTCCTCTACACTAACCGCGATACTATCTCTCTTGGATTGGTTGCAGGCATTAAAGACATGCGTGAGAAGCAAAAGAGTCCACAGGATATTCTCAACACTTTTAAAAGCCATCCGGTTATTCAAGATACTATCAAAGGCGGCGAAGTTGTTGAATATTCTGCTCACGTGGTTTCTTCTGGCGATAAACGCGTAATGCCTAAAGAGCTTTATAAAGATGGGGTCTTACTTTGTGGGGAGGCAGCAAACCTGCTTATGAATGCAGGAAAAGCGATACAGGGAATGGATTATGCCATGCGCTCAGGAATTCTGGGAGCTGAAACCATCGTTAAAGCTAAGGAACGAGACGATTATAGCAGTAAAACACTCAAAGAGTATAAACAAGCACTGGCCAAAAGCTATGTGATGAAAGATATCAATAATTTTCAGGATGCCGTACATATGTTGCACAATCCCAAGATGTTTAAGGATGTACCGAACCTGATTTGTGACTTCGGACGCAAGTTCTTTACCATTGACAATGAGCCTACTAAGAAGTCGCGTAAAATGATGGCCGAATCTATCAAGGAACACTCTTCGTACTGGGATCTGATTAAAATAGGACTTAAAGGAGCAAAATCATTATGAAATTACTCGATCTACCAAAACGCCTGGGCTTAGTCAGTTATCGAAACCAAGCTAAATCAGAAATCAAGCCTCATATTGAGGTTGATACGGATATCTGCAACTCTACCTGCCCCCATAAGTGTACTACCTATGTATGTCCGGCTAACTGCTATACGATGGATGATAATGGGCAAGTGCATTTCCAGGTGGAAGACTGCATCGAATGCGGCACCTGCATGTATGCTTGTGACCAAGGTGCAGTAGACTGGAACTATCCGGATCCGGAAATTGGCCGGGGCGTCACTTGGAACTTTGGATAACTCCCCGTCTCGAAACGTTTCCTATATAACACGGTTTCGATGCTCCACGTTGGAACCAGCCCCTTTCCATCAAAGCACGCTCACTGCTTTTCCATATACTTAAAGTGATTAAATAAGAAAAGGCTGCCCTTTTGGGGCAGCCTCCTGTTTATAATATTTTCTAAAAATGATTTTACTCATTTTGTTGTGGTTTAAGCTCAATCATCAGCTGTTTTCCTTCTGCTGTCACATTCACTTCCATCTCCCATTTTTGATATCCGTCAGCTTCTACAACAACAGTGTAAGAACCAGCTTCTAAAGATTTAAAAGCATACATGCCTTTATCTCCCGTAGTAGCTTTTGTATCGGCTCCTTGTAACATTACTTCAACACCAGAAAGTGCCTGGTTTGTAGCTTGATCTACGACCTTACCATATAGTTTGCCATTCTCCTTTTCCTGAGCTGTAGCTTGATTGCTAATCAACCCTACTCCTAAAACAAGCATAAGCGCTGAAAAGAGAATTTTTTTCTTGAATAAATACATATCGCCTCTATCTATTTTTGTTATTTATTATGTAGTGTTGTGAGCGATTAGTTTTTGCTCATCAACGTTCAATTATTCATACCTTGGGACTTATTTTTTTGTTCCCCTATCAACAAACTCTGATGAGCTTTTTATAAACTATTTAAAACTAGTTGTGCGTGAAGTGCTATTGTTATTCAGGGGATGTTTTCCTCCGCCCCTATTAAAGCCACAATTGTTTGCTGAAAAATTTTTATCTTTATGGAAAACTTCCCAACCTATTATTGATATCAACCTATGAGCACTGAAGTATTACAGAAGTCAAGCGGTCTAAATTTTCAACTCTCTGAAGAACAACAACTGATCAGAGACAGCATCAAAGATTTTGTTGAGCGCCATGTGGCTCCCGGCGTAAAGGAACGGGATGCGAACAAGGAATTTCCGCATGAAATTGTAAAAAAGCTTGCCGAACAAGGTTTTATGGGAATGGTCCATCCCGAAAAATACGGAGGTGGTGGAGTGGGCCATATAAGCTTTTGTCTCGCTATTGAAGAGATCGCCCGTTGGGATGCTTCCCTTGCCCTCACTGTAGCATCACATACTTCTCTTGGGTCTGGACATATCGCCCTGGCAGCGAACGAATCCCAAAAAGAAACGTATTTAACCCCCTTGGCCAAAGGAGAAAAATTAGGTGCTTGGTGTCTTACTGAACCGGGATCAGGAAGCGATGCTTCCGGAATGAAAACCACGGCCGTAGATAAGGGGGACCACTGGATCCTGAATGGCACAAAAATATTTATTACACAGGGCTCAGTGGGAGATATTTATGTGGTTCTGGCAAAGACCGATCCTGACAAAGGAACCAAAGGCATTAGTGCTTTTATTGTCGAAGGAGATTGGGATGGTGTGCAACCCGGAAAAGGAATGGAAAAGCTGGGAATGAATTCCAGTGATACTACGGAAGTCGTTTTTGAAGATGTAAAAGTACCGAAAGAAAACCTTCTTGGCGAGCTGGGTAAAGGGTTTGTTGATACTATGAAAGTGCTTGACGGCGGACGTATTGGTATTGGTGCCCTTTCGGTTGGCATTGCTCGCGGTGCACTTGAAGAGTCGATGAAATATTCCGGTGAACGAAAACAGTTTGGCTCTCCTATTGGTGATTTCCAGGCTATTGAAACAAAATTAGCAAACATGGCTACAGAAATTGATGCCGCTCGCATGTTGGTGCACCGTGCTGCATGGCTTAAAGATCAGGGCAAACCTTTTACTCAGGAAGTATCGAAGGCAAAGCTCTTTGCCTCCGAATTATCGGTCCGGGCTGCTGATGAAGCCGTACAAATTCACGGTGGCTATGGATATATTAAAGAATACCATGCCGAACGCTTTTTACGGGATGCGAAATTAATGACCATAGGTGAAGGTACTTCCGAAGTTCAGCGTATGATTATTGCTCGCGAACTCAAAAAAGAGTTCTGGGGATAGATAATATATTGCTGTAACCAATTAACAGTATCTCTTTCTCCAAGGCAGAAAAACTCAACTGTTTACGGAACTCTTTTTACATTTATTGACGAAGCGCTTACCTTAGCTACAAGAAAAATGTACACAGAAAATTATTACCTCTATGGCCAGTAACAGCTTTAATATTGACGACCCTTTTCTATTTGAATCTGAGCTTGGTGAAGATGATCGAATGATCATGGAAACTGCTCGTGATTATGCTCAGAGCAAGTTAGAACCGCGTGCTTTAAAAGGGAACCAAGAAGAATATTTTGATCCTGAAATTGCTAAAGAGATGGGAGATCTGGGACTGCTCGGTTCCTATCTTGATCCTAAGTATGGTGGTACCGGCGCCAGCCAAACGGCTTATGGACTTATTGCCCGAGAAGTGGAACGGGTAGACTCCGGTTACCGATCATTTATGTCGGTACAATCATCGTTGGTTATGTTACCCATTAATGAGTTTGGTACCGAAGAACAAAAGGAACGCTTCTTGCCTAAACTAGCGACAGGTGAATTAATCGGCTGCTTTGGATTAACAGAACCGGACCACGGGTCTGATCCCGGCTCTATGAGTACTACCGCGGTAAAAACTGATGGTGGCTGGATCCTCAATGGGGCTAAAATGTGGATCACCAACTCCCCTATTGCCGATGTAGGTATTGTCTGGGCCAAGGCCAAAGAAGACAAAAATGATGAAGGCGTCATACGTGGTTTTATTGTAGAGAAAGGTATGGACGGCTACAGTGCCCCGTCGACGAAGCATAAGATGTCGTTACGAGCTTCCGAAACCGGGGAGATGGTTTTTGAAGATGTTTTTGTACCCAACGAAAATACATTTCCTGATATCCAAGGACTTAAAGGACCTTTCACCTGCCTCAATAGTGCGCGTTATGGCATTGCATGGGGTACTGTGGGAGCCGCTGAATTTTGCTATCAAAAAGCTCGCCAATATGTGGGAGAACGCAAGCAATTCGGACAACCAATTGCAGCTAACCAGCTACCACAAACAAAATTGGCTAATATGCTGACTGATATTACCCAGATGCAACTGCTGGCATGGCGATTGGGTAAGCTCAAAGATGAAGGACGCTCTCACCATTCGATGGTCTCTCTGGCTAAACGTAATAACTGCGGTACGGCCCTCAAAATTGCCCGTATTGCTCGTGATATGCACGGTGCCAACGGCATTACCGGGGAGTATCGAGTTATCCACCATGTTATGAACCTTGAGTCGGTGAATACGTATGAAGGCACATACGATATTCATGGTCTCATCTTAGGGAGAGAAATTACTGACATCCAGGCTTTTGTACCTCTCGGTAATAACATTCCCGAATAATCAGATAAGCATTTATTGAAAATAACATTCCCCCCGGTTGGTTCTATAACCTTCCGGGGTTTTCTTTTTATATCTTGTTTACAAGATCCTGATCTTCCAGACGACGGGTAGGATGAGAAGAGGTTTGGGTTTAAACAAATTGGGGTCTGGAGCGAATTGCAAATAAATTAAATATCAACTTGCTATGCTTTATATCGTTCTATATACCACCGAACCGTCTCTTTCAGCCGCTCTTCAAAGGAGTGCTGCTTCTGCCAGCCCAATTCCTCTTTAATTTTTGAGGCATCAATGGCATAGCGGAAATCATGCCCGGGGCGATCTTTCACGAAAGTAATTAAACTTTTGAAATCAGATTCGGGAGCATCTCCGACCTCTTCATTAAGAATATCACATATTTCCTTTACCAAATCGATATTTTTCCACTCATTGTCACCACCTACGATATATGTTTCACCTGAACGACCATCCCGAAAAACAAGATCCAAGGCTGCACAATGATCCCTTACATACAGCCAATCCCGAACATTTTCTCCTTTGCCGTAAACCGGAATATCATCATGGTTCAACGCCGTACGAATAACCGTTGGAATTAACTTTTCATCATGCTGGTGCGGACCAAAGTTATTAGAACAATTGGTCGTTACCACATTCATGCCATAAGTATGAAAATAAGAACGGATAATAAAATCGCTACCCGCTTTCGAAGCCGAATAAGGAGAGTTGGGAGCGTAGGCCGTCTCTTCCGAAAAGGCACCTTCATCACCAAGTTCACCATACACTTCATCGGTAGATACATGTAAAAATCTATTTTGCTCCCATGCCCCTTCATCTTCTTGCCACAGTTGGCGGCACTCCTCTAGCAAATTAAAGGTTCCCAACACATTTGATTTGATAAAGGGTTCAGGTCCTTTAATAGAATTATCAACATGTGACTCGGCCGCAAGGTGAAAAACAGCTTCAGGCTTAAAACCTCTGACTACTTCTCGAACAGCTTCACGATCAACAATATCGATCTGCTTGAAGGTATACCGATTGGAGTCTTGAATATCTGTCAGATATTCTAAATCTGAGGCATAACTCAATTTATCGATATTTAAAAAATGACAATTCGGATATTTTTCATGTAAATACAACAACAGGTTAGAACCTATAAAACCAGCTCCGCCCGTAACAAGAATACGTTTATCCATTTAAAAAAGATCTTTTTTTGCAATTTCTTTAAACAATGGCTGGCGCTGATCCTTTTCAGAAACAATAGGATCGTCAACCTGCCAATCAATATTGAGTTCAGGATCATTCCAAAAAAGCCCGCGTTCCCCTTCAGGAAAATAATAGTCACTACACTTATAATAAACGAGCGCATCTTCAGATAATACAGAAAACCCATGTGCAAAACCTTTGGGAATGAACAGTTGTTTTTTGGTCTTACTAGAGAGTTCAACTGTCGTATATTCTCCAAAGGTATCCGAATCGCGCCGTAAGTCTACTGCTACATCCAGAATTGTACCTTGCATCACCATAATGAGCTTATCCTGTTGTTGCTCAATTTGGTAATGTAAGCCGCGTACTGTCCCCCGTTCCGATTGGGAAAGGTTATCCTGCACAAAATTTATATCTAATCCCTGGGCTTTTAAATGCTCCTCACGATACGTTTCAAGGAAAAATCCTCGCTCATCCCTATAAACTTCAGGTTGTAAAAGTAATACATCAGGGATGTTATTCGCCTTAATTTCCATTCCTTAACTACTAAAAAGATTATACAGTTATTTCTATAATTACCTTATTTGGCTCCCAGCTGTTTTAATAATGATGCCAGCCCCTCTTTCCACTCGACCGGTTCAAATCCAAATTCTGTTTCCAGCTTTTGTGTATTTAATTTTGAAAAAGAAGGACGTTCAGCCTCCATTGGAAAAGCTGATGAATCGACTGCTTCAACTGCAATATCAATCTCACTTAAGGTAAAAATTGTTTGGGCGAAATCGTACCAATTAATCACCCCTTGTGAAGATAAATGGTAGGTACCTTTAGCATCACGTTCTAAAAGGGCCAAACTTTTTTGGACCACATCTTCGGTAAAGGTGGGGCTGCCCCACTGGTCGTTTACGACTTGCAGACTATTTCGTTCTTTTGCCAGTTTCAACATCGTTTTAACAAAATTGTTACCAAACTGTCCACAAAGCCACGATACCCGAATAATAAGATGATTTTCAGTAGTATTTCGGATCGCCTGCTCCCCTTCCCACTTTGTCTTTCCATACCAGTTTATAGGATCAACAGGGTGTTTCTCAGGATAACCATTAGGGCATTCTTTCATATCGAACTTAGAGCCGGGGAACACATAGTCTGTTGAGTAATGAACTAATTTAAATTCAAACTGCTTACTTAACTCAGCAAGATATAAAACCGCTTCAACATTTATTTTATGAGCTTGTTTCCGGTTCTTTTCGGCCCCGTCTACATCTGTATACGCAGCACAATTAACAACCACATCAGGTTTTTGTTTTCGAAGCTCATCTGAGACTTCCCGGTAGTGCGTAATATCAAGCTGCGATGAGGTATAGCTCAACAACTCAATATCATCTACTCCATTCTCTTCTATAAATGTTTGCCACTCTCTGCCCAATTGTCCTGAGGCCCCCAATAAAACTAACTTCATTCTGTGTCACTGCTTACAAGTTCATTAGCTCTCTTATATGATTTGGGCGTTCCCGCGTCTGTCCACCAACCATCCATTACCGAAAAACGCATTGCATCTTCTGCCACATAATGATTATTGACATCTGTAATCTCCAATTCTCCCCTATCTGAGGGCTCCAATGTACGGATATAGTCAAACACCTTTGCATCATACATATACATACCCGTTACTGCCAAATTGCTTTTAGGCTGGTCTGGCTTTTCTTCAATACTTACGATCCGATCATTATCCACTTCAGCAACCCCAAAACGTTCCGGATCTTCTACTTCCTTTAACATAATTTGAGCTCCTATCCCGGGATAAGCATTCACGGCCTCCTCTAGTGAGGTCTGGAAAATATTATCCCCTAAAATAACGGTCATACTATCATCGCCTACAAAGTTTTCTGCTAATCCCAGTGCTTGAGCAATCCCCCCTGCTTCATCCTGCACCTTGTAAGTAAACCGGCACCCAAAATCTTTTCCCGATCCCAGCAGGTTCACCACATCCCCCATATGTTCTGTACCGGTAACAATCAGAATTTCATCTATTCCAGCGGCTATTAACTTTTCAATGGGATAGTAGATCATCGGTTTATTTCCAATGGGCAATAAGTGCTTGTTGGTAACCTTCGTGAGTGGATATAAGCGTGATCCAGTACCGCCAGCTAAGATAATTCCTTTCATTAGACTATACCTAACTTCATTTAGTTTTCTTTAGATACTCCGATAAACCGAATACTAATGATATTATTACCGTTTTAAAAAAGTAGTTGAAAAATTATTACGTGAGAGTTCTTCAAAATCCACTATACGATTAATCAATGCTAACATAGTAGCATCCATTCAACAAAAGACTAATACATTTCACCTATGGCCTTTTTGGGTAATTGCTATTTCTTTTTCATCCCAAACAGTTGCACAAAATAAAACATGGGTTGAAACAACAGATTCAGACCGGCTTACGCCTAAAAACTGGGATCCCTATGAGGTACCTGACAGTAATGCATCCGTTACTATTGAACCCGATCGTAAAAATCTCTTTACTGTCATTCCCAGTGCAAATATAACTGTTGCTGATATCCATATATCAAACTATAGTAGCGGTCAACTCACAGTTAACAACAACCAAAGCCTTACGAATAGCGAATGGAACATTTATCTATAGGTTAAATATCGATGGTAAGTCATATCCCCAAAAAAATGATTATCGTAAAATAACTTATGCCCTTTCCGCCAGGTACTCACCAAACTATATCCAATCTAATGAAGATATTATTACGTAGTACCTATTTAAAGAGCAAAATCTCCTATGTACTTTACATATTTTGTGACCTTTGATAATTATAGATTCAACTCAATTAAAAATATTTTAATTGAATTATAATGATTGTACTTTATTGGTATACGATAGTGCTAAAGGGTTATTTAGTCATTTACTTCTACAAGACGGTTTAAAAACTAAAGAAAGGTATTTCATAAGTAGATCAGTGAGAAAACGGGGTTGTATAGTATTTATAATTATAAGTATTCTATTCGTTGGCATTGCTACATCAAAGGCGCAAACTACTGATGTTATTAAAGCTTCCGGAGGTACCGACCTATCTATTGACTCTGTTGCCACACAAGGGTTTACCAGCATAAGCGGACCCACTATTCGTGAAACAGCTTCCGGACAACTTGCCGAAAATGGTACCATAGCATTAACACTTCCTGATGGTTTTGTATGGAATACAGCTTTAACCAGCGGTGATATAACCATTACTATTGAGCCAACAGGGGCAGCTAATACAAAACTGCAAGTGAGCTTTACCTCTATTACCGCCTCTGAAGCAACATTTACCATTGATCAACAAAGCTCCACAAACGGTAAGGGACAAGGACCCGGTCGAGTAGAAATACAGGGCTTACAGCTAAGACCAGATACTCTGGAAGTTCCATATGAAAAACAAATTACCAATACCGGTTCTACCGGCCCTGATAGAAACTATGGAAATCTCAGCACAGCTGTTGGTGCTATTACCCAAGTTAGCGTAGAAACTGCTTCTGATGGCAGCGGCCAAGCAGTACCAACACAAAATATACTGGCAGGAAACTCATTTACTGTTTATGCCATTGGTCGTGATGTAGGGGATAACTTTGTTGAAAATGTTGCTCTCACGAATACCAGTGATTGGACGCTTGTCGGCGGTAACGGCAACGTACCTCAAACAGCAATCACTTCATCCAATGATCGCAAAAGTGCCACTTTTTCATCCCAAACAACCGGCACCACTAAAATAAAGACTGCCTATAGCGGAGCAACGAATGTCACTTCTGGTCTCATAACTGTGCTTCCCCGCCCTGCCGATGCTATCACAATAAATACCCAACCCTCCAATACAGCAACGGCGGGGACACCTTTCAGTACCGCTCCTGTCATATATTTACGCGATCAGTTTGGGAACAAGGTAACTACCGATAACAGTACTCAGGTTACGGCAAGCATATCTTCGGGTACTGGCACACTCTCGGGAACCCTGAGCCGTACCGCTTCCTCGGGAGAAATTACTTTTTCAGGGTTATCTACCAATATTGCCAATACCATCGCCTTACAGTTTGAAAACAGCAGTTTAACTACAGCTACATCAAACTCTATCGTGATTGAACCAGCAGCGGCCTCAGATCTAAAATATATTCAACAGCCTACCAACACTGCTGAAAACAAAACCATTGCCCCACCAGTAGTAGTACAACTGCTGGATACTTTTGGAAATGAAGTTCCAAAAAGTGGAGTTTCGGTATCCATTGATAATGAACCCTTCTGGCAAAATAGTACGCTTACTTCTACAACCGATAACAGCGGTACTGCTACCTTTGATGATCTTAATGTAGCCAATAAAACAGCCCCCGATACAGTACAGCTTTCTGCCGACTTTTCCGCTTCATCTCCTGTCAACAGTAAACCTTTTAGGATTATCAATAAAAATGCCTTGGCAGAATATAGCATAACTAATTTATCAGAGACCGATATCACTACTCAACAAGCCGGTAGCTCCTTCGGTGTGCGAATTACCGCTCTTAACGGTAACGGAAACCCCTTTACCTTTTCATCTGACAGCACTTTAACCATCACAGCAGATAATGTCCTCGAAGGGTGGAGCTCAGATGTTACTATTTTAAGTGGAAATAGTAGTGTCGATACCACATTAACATTTAAATCGAGCGGTAACACTCACCTTTATGCCGATTCAAGTGAAACTATTTTCGGACAAAGCAACAGCTTCAATGTAACGCCAGCTGATTCCATTGACACTAATACAACGACGGTCTCAGCAGGGACTACTCAAATTACCGCCGATGGCAGTAGTACTACCACTATCACAGTACAAATTAAGGATCAGTTTGGGAATAACCATCTGGGTGGAGGCGATACTGTTCAACTAACAACAGATACCGGTACCTTTAACGGTGGGGTGCAATCAATAACCGCAAACGATAATGGGGATGGTACCTATAGTGCAGTCCTTACTTCCTCTACAACCGCCGGCGTTACTGCGAATATAAGTGCAACGGTAAATAGCCGATCAATAACAGATCAGGCAACTGTCACATTCGAAGCAGGTGAAATAACTTCTTTTGCTTTTCAATTACCACAAAATGGAGGAACCCCTGCAACACAAACTGCAGGAATCTCATTTGATATTGATGTCAATGCCATCGATGCCAATGGAAACACCATTCCTGATTTCAATGGTTCGGTAAGCCTTAACAGCAACTCTACACTCGTTGCCGGAGGTTCTGCTACTTTTTCAAACGGCCAGCTACAAAACCATTCCATTACCCTCACCAAAGCAGATTCCAATGTTACTATTACTGCTAAAGCAGAGAACTTATATAATATTGAGGGTACAAGTGCGTCATTTATTGTCCAGCCGAATAGTCCGGACGCTTCTCAATCCACACTAGTAGCTACACCAAATGTCTTGCAGAATGATAATACATTTGAGTCAACGGTATCCGTTATACTTAATGACAGTTACAACAACAGGATATACCAACAGCAACCGGTATCGTTGGATCTTACGCAGCTCGAAGAAAATAACAGTAGTTCTTCCGATGGGGTAGCGCAGGCCTCATTAGCAAATGGTTCTAACATCCCATTTACCAGTTCAAAAGCGGTGTATAAAGATACGCTTACAGCAACTACAACAATCGAAATTGTAGAAATAACGGCTAGCTTTGGCAATTCACCTTCTATAAATATTAGTCAAACAGATACTGTTGATATTGTGGTGCCTAATACCTGGACTGCAGGTGCCGGGGGGCCCAGCGGCAACCGTACCGACTGGACAAACCCCGAGAACTGGTCCCAAAACCAGGTCCCTGACAGCACTGACTTTGTCATTATTCCAAATATTAGCGACCTACCTATACTGGATCTAAATATCGATGTAGGAAGTTTCGAAATTCAGTCAGGTGTTTCCCTCACTTTATTTGGGGGAAATGCCATCTCCCTTTCGGGCAACCTTAACGTAGACGGAGTGCTTGATATTGAGGATAATACCGAAATTGCTGTCGGGGGTAACTTTTCAGGTACAGGGTCATTCTCGGCCGGGCAAACAACTGACATACAAATAGACGGAGATATCTCACTGCCCAGTTTTTTAGCCCGTACTGCTGGTTCAGAGATTACGCTTGGCGGTAGTAGCCCACAGATTATTTCATCAGTTAATTTTCTTGCCCAAAATTTAAATATCCAAAATGATATCAATGTTAATTCAGGCAACGACCTCATCGATACATCCGTATTAACTATTGACAGCGGAAAAACACTGGAGCTCAATACAAGTGCCAATGACACGCTTGATGTTACAAAAGAGATTACCGGTGACGGAACTCTTATAATCAACGATAATGCCATTGTAATGAGCGGCAACTTTAATCTAAACGATATCGATGCCTCTCAGGGTACCGTGATCTTTGGGGTACGCCCCGGACAAGATCCGGGCAGTTCTTTTTTGTCTGAACAACAGATCTCAAACTTAGATCAGATGAAAAATGCCATAATTAATAACAGTCATGGCGTCAAAACATATGCTGATGTTGTGGTCGATGGTACACTAACACTTGAAAATGGGCCGCTTCTTATCAGCTCGGGGCAAAGTTTAATTGCGCCAACCCAGCTATACAACAACGGTACCTTAAAATTACAGCGAAATATAAGCCCACAACAGGGCTGGCGGCTGATAAGCTCTCCTATCAACACCGATTTCAACGACCTTTTCTCGGGATCTGATACTCTTACTGTTCAGGGTATCACCGGTTCTACATATCCCAACCGACAACCGAACCTATTATACTACAATGAAACTATTCCGGGTACTGACAACCAGCGTTGGCGGGCCCCTTCGTCAATGAGCAGTGCAATACAAGACCCTGATTCTACCGGGCGGGGCTTTTTCTTCTACGTTTTTGGGGATGTATCCGGCGACAGTGACTATACAGACACACTCCCTATAACCTTAGAGGTTAGCGGACAGGAGTATAAGCATGCCAATAGCTCTTTTAATTTCAGTTCTGTAACCTATACTGCTGCTGCAGATACCGGGTGGAATTTAGTTGGTAACCCATGGGCTGCCACCCTTGATTGGGACGATTCGGGATGGACTAAAACCAATGTTGACAATACCGTTTATGTTTGGGATCCATCCACCAACAGCTATCTGACCTGGAACGGTATAGACGGCTCCCTTAACGATGGATTAATCAAACCCTTCCAAGCATTTTGGGTAAAAGCCAACAGTAGTAGTCCGGTACTATCTATCGATAAATCTGTTAAAACTACAGGAGGAAGCTATCATGGAAAATCTGGCAAAAAGCCTGCTTCTATCGGTTTCCTTCTTGAGGCAGACAGTCTTTCTAATGAAATGCACTTAACGTTAACTCCTGATGGCAGTCAAGGGTATGATCCTCGCGATGCCTATCGCCTTTTGCCTTTTGATACCGATACCTATCTGGAGTTTTATACTACTCTTGATGATGGAACAGAACTGGCGATCAATAACCTGGCTCGTAGTTTTGGTAAACCGATTACTATACCGCTGCATGTAGGAGGATTTAAAAATGGAAATGCCATTAACGGCGAGTACACAATTTCATGGCCCGACTTTGGGAAAGTCCCCGATGCATGGACCATTACACTTATAGATAGAGACAAAAGCCAAGAAATTAATTTGCGTCAAAACACTTTTTACAGTTTTGATCTGTCTCAATCAAAGAAGAAAAGTATATCTAAGAACGCCATAGAGAACTTTCGTCTCACTAAAAAATCTCCTGCAAAAGGTAAAATGAAAGATGGTTCTGGCGATAGCCGATTTGCAATACGCATAGAACCCGGTGCAGATGGGGCCGGTATTCCCGACAAATATGCTTTAAGAACCAACTATCCCAATCCTTTTACAGAATTCACTAAGATCCGCTTTGATACTCCCGTGGAAGGGAAAGTGAAAATTATGGTATATGATATATTAGGACGAAGAGTAAAAACAATCCTTGATGAGCGTCGCAAAGCTGCTTTCCATGATGATGTTAAATGGGACCCCACCCAATTAGCCAGCGGAGTATACATACTGGTAATGCGTGCTGGTGGAAAACAGTTCACCAAGAAATTAACGTATATCAAATAAGCCTCTCTTAAAATATTAAAATAAACAAATGGTTATTAGCTGATTATAACCTCCCTGTAGGTCTCTCTTCTTTATATTAATCATCAAAATCACATCTAGGCCTACTAACTCGTTGATGCAAATAAACAAACGTTTATACCAACGGTATTGGAAGTATTTATATAAAGGGGTACTACTTATATTCTTAATACTCTTGATAACTGATACCGTTTCTGCACAATTTAATAATGGGTATAGTTTTAGAAAACGTATCCAGATACATAGTGCTAACGTTTCTGGTACCCAACCCCTCTCTAACTTTCCCGTTTTAGTAAATATAACTAACAACGACTTTCGCTCTGCGACCAATGGTGGGTTTGTTGAAAATAGCAACGGCTATGATATCATCTTTACATCGGCTGATGGAAGCACAAAGCTAGACCATCAGTTAGAATCTTATAATGCCAACACAGGTGAAGTTTCAGCTTGGGTTCAAATCCCTTCCCTTGCAGCCCAAAACAATTCATATGTCTATATCTACTATGGTAACTCTAATATAAATTCAGACCCTTCTGCATCGGGTACTTGGGATTCTAATTATCAGCTCGTACATCACCTTAATAATAATTTTCTGGACGCTACCGCTAATAATAATATTGGTACAAATAACGGAAGCAGTGATAGTGAAGGTAAAATTCTACGCTCTCGTGATTTTAATGGCTCCAATGACTTTATCGAAACCCCTGATGATGTATCCTTGAATATCACCGGAGATATTACAATCTCCATGTGGGTGCTAGTAGATGACTATTCAAATACGCCCGACTTGCTAACCAAAGGCTCCTATACAGAATCGTATTCAACCTGGATTAGAAATAATGGTGCCGTCCGTTTTAATATCGACGCGAGTAATACAATTACCACTAATAGCACTATTAACTCCGGAGTTTGGAATTACCTCACCTTCACGAAAGGTGCATCGGGACGAAGTATCTATATAAACGGTGCCATAGATGTTACCGATAATTTTTCAAATACCATCGGTACTACCTCCAATCCGCTTTATGCCTCAACTTCATCATACCCATTAGATGGACGAATCGATGAAATTAGGATTTCAAATACTGTACGCTCTTCTGATTGGATTGCAACCGAATATAACAACCAAAACGATCCCGCCAATTTTCTTTCTATCGTTAATGATCCCCCAGAACTGGCAAATATTGAAAATCTTGCAAAAGCCTATAATCTTGGCTCCCCACCTATCCCGATTACTTCTGCATTAACTGTGGATGATTATGATACTGCCAATATTCAAAGTGCCACTGTTCAAATAACTACCAACTATTCTACAAATGACATACTGGCTTTTACTGATCAAAATGGTATATCCGGATCATGGGATTCAGGGACCGGCACACTTACATTAACGGGCAGTGCCGCCCCAGCTGCTTATGAAACAGCATTACGTTCTGTAACTTTTGAGAACACCAGTAGTTCTCCCAGTCAATCACCCCGAACCATCGAATTCAAAGTCAATGACGGTACTGATGAAAGTAATACCGAGGACAGACAAATTTATATTCCATCCGTCAACGATCTCTCTGCCGATATTAATAATGTTGTATTTCATTTTTCTGCATTAGATATAGATGGAGATTTAGATACAAACGACCAGCCAGCAGATAACACCCGTATAAACCCTTGGAACGATCGTTCTACCAGTGCTGCAGGTAGTACAAACTTTTCTTTCAATAATAGCACAACGGCTGAACAGTCGCTGTTCTTTGCTAACAGTGCAGCAATGGGGGAACGGGGAGGAATGTTATACGATGGTACTGACGACTCCTATTCTCGCAGTTCTGAAAATACAATCAACAAAGGCAACTTTGATCAAAAGTCATTTGCCGTTGTTTTTAGAACTGGAAATAACATATCAACTGATCAAGTTATTTATGAACAGGGTGGAACAAGCCGGGGATATCTAATCGGAATATTTAACAGTCACTTATATGCCTATGCCTGGAACCACAACGGCTGGGCGGCAGGTGACCAGGATAAATCCATAGATTTAGGAGCAGTACAACCATATACAAATTATATTGTCATCGCCAGTCATGATGCCACAGCGGGCTCTCTTTCTGATCGTAGCTGGTCGGCCAACGTTAACGGTGGGCCCATACAGGTCTTAAATTACACTGACGGTCAGAAATCACATTCAGGCGCTCCAGAAATAGGCGCCTCAAACGGAGCCTTAGACCCGGTAAATTTTCAAAATATAACAGGTGCATACTTCGAAGGATACATTGCAGAATTGGTCTCGTGGAATCAATCGCTTTCCAACGCTCTTTTCTCTGAGGTCTTTAATTTACTCGACCAACGATGGAGTAATGAATCACCACAACTTTCAAATATCGAAAGTAGCAGTATTAATTACACTGAGGAAGATCCGGCCACTTCCCTTACCTCAACTATTACAGCATCAGATAGTGATAATACTGTTCTGGACAGTGCTCGAGTCAACATTAGCAATAACTTTGTTGCATCTGAAGATCAGCTCAACTTCACGAATGCCAACAGTATTAGCGGTACCTATAATAGTTCTTCCGGGGAACTCCTCTTAAGCGGCACAAGCTCAGTTAGCAACTACCAGGCAGCTCTGCAAGCTATCACGTATGAAAATACCAATAATGTCAATCCCTCGACAAACACACGGACACTAAGTTTCACAATATATGACTGGGATGACCCGAGTAATACATTGACAAGAAATATCACTATTACCCCAAACAATAGCCTCCCTTCATTAAGTAATATTGAAACAACAACCCTCGCCTATACCGAAGGTGATGGCAAAACTGCTATCACTTCATCCATAACTATTAGCGATACCGATAACAGCATAATGCAAAATGCTACAGTTCAGATTACAGGGAACTATTCACAGGGAGAAGACCAGTTAGATTTTATGAATGCTAACGGGATCAGCAGTAGCTGGAATAGTTCAACAGGCACTTTAACCCTTTCAGGCAGTGCTTCGAAGGCAGATTATCAATCTGCTTTACGAAATGTAACCTATAACAACCTGAGTCCGATTCCATCCACCACTGATCGTACCATAACATTTACCGTCAATGATGGTCTGGATCCAAGTAACAGTCAAAATCGCACCGTATCGATAACCCCTACCAACGACATCCCTGTACTCAACAACTTAGAATCAACGCTGCTTCAGGTTAACGCAAGTGATCCGCCTACAAAAATCACCTCAACGATTACTGCTGATGATGCTGATGACCAAAATATTGAAAGTGCTACCATTCAAATATCCGACAACTACATCAATGGAGAAGATCACCTCGATTTCACTGACATTCTGGGTATTAGCGGTAGTTGGAACTCTAGTACAGGGACGCTTACTCTCACCGGCACTGCCAGCAAAAGTAATTACACTACAGCACTTCGCTCAATTACCTACGACAACACTTCTTCTACTCCCTCTCCGGCTACACGTACCGTTAACATTACCATTAATGATGGTGACGCAAACAGCAGTTTTGCAAGTCGAAACATTGCACTCAGCGCTGTCCGTTCTATTTCGGGCCTGCAACTTTGGCTCAAAGGCGACACCGGACTAATATTAAATGGAAGCGATGTTAGCACTTGGGAAGATCAGAGCGGTAATAATCGACACTTTTCATCTTCTTCCGCATCTAACAAACCTCAATTGGCAACAAATATTTCAAGCCTAAACAACCAATCAGCTGTTGAATTTGATGGTGGAGGCGACTTCCTCGAAGATCCGGACGGTGAAAACTATATCAATGGCTTAACCCAATTTACTCTTTTCTTTGTCATTCAATCCAATCAATTAAATGTGAACCGGGGGTTTTGGGATACCGAAAACCCAGATAGTCAAGACGAAGTTTTTACTATTCGGTATGATGCCTCAGGAGCTAATGCCGGAGCTAATAATCTTATTAAAGCAGGTATTCTAAATGACACCCCCGATAATCAGCTTGAAAGTTTTTCTGACATCCAAACAACCCAGGGACAAATACTCTCTTATGATTGGAAAAGTAATGAAGAATATAACCTGGTGGTTGATGGTGTACTCAATAATCCAAGTGCGATAAGTTCTCCTCCATCAGGCACCATATCGAATGCTTCAAAAGCACTAATCGGTAAAGGAGCAAAAGACGGCTCATCTGTTAGTTGGGATGGATATATAGCAGAAGCTATTTTATACGATCGGTTTTTAAATGATAGTGAGCGTAAATCAATAGAAGATTATCTCTCTGAGAAATATGGTATTTCTATCCGCTTAATTGGCAAGGCAACCGGTGGTGAAAACATCTCTGCCGACACCTATAATTCGGGGAGCTACACCTCCCTTTCGGGACCACGACTACGAGAAGATTTTCGCGGTGAACTTACTCAAGGTAACACTATAGTATTTGAAGCACCCAATGGATTTGAATGGGATACAGGCGGATCTAATCCCGGTGTAAGCATCCAACCTGCCTATGGAAATAACACAAACCTGTCAATCTCTTATACCAGCCGAACAGCACAGAAAATCACCTTTACTATTGATGCAGAATCTAACTCATCAAGTAAACCAGGTGAAGTACTATTCAGTGGATTACGCATCCGTCCTACCACAGGTACCTTACCCAACTCCGGAACTATTACCAACGGTGGCACTACAGGTCCCGGTGGTACTACCAATTATGGGAATATTGTTATGATTCCCGGTACCCCGGCAACCCTCAACTATATACAGCTGCCAAGTAATAGCCCCGTTAACCAAGCCATATCACCATCCATAGCAGCAACGATTAATGATCAGTTTGGCAACACCATTGAACAAAGTGGTTCCAATATTTCCGTTACTTTGAGTTCCGGAACAGGCAATCTTACGGGTACTACTACGCAACAAACTAATGTAAATGGTATCGCCTATTTTAATGACCTCGTAATAGATCAAACAGGTTCAAAAAAATTAACAATAAGCTCATCGGGGCTGCCTGATAATCAAAGTGGTCCATTCGATATTAACTTGCCAGGAGCTCTGGCCAACTTTGACATTGAAAAAGTTGGAGGCGGCATAATTCCTCCACAAACAGCAGGCATCTCATTTGATATTAAGATCTCGGCTATTGATGGTACAGGATCTATTGACACCGATTTCAATGGTAGCGTAGATATTTCTTCTTCTGCCCTATTAAGTGATGGCGGAGGCACAACCCCAACATTTACTAATGGCGTGCTATCCTCACACAGTATCACAATCTCCAATACCGGTGATTTTACCATCACAGCCTCCAATTCCAATGGCAGTGAAGATGGCAATAGTAACACTTTTACCGTAAATCCCGGTTCGGCTAACAAAGCAACATCCACAGTTTCAGCTAGTCCGGCCTATATCACAAATAATGGTTCTTCAACTGCTACCATAACAGCGAAACTGAAAGATAGTGAAGGTAATAATCTGCAATCGGGAGGAGCCAATGTCACCCTTACTACCAATGCCGGCTCACTCAGCAGTACTACCGATAACGGGGATGGAACTTATACTGCTACCCTCACCTCTTCTACTGCAAATGAGACCGCTACTATTACGGCTACCCTCAACAGTGAAACCATTACAGATAATGCTGAAGTAACATTTACACAATTCGACGCCATCTGGGAAGGAACATTGGGGGGAGATCCTTCTGCTGAACAATGGAGTAACGGCGCAAACTGGAATACCGGAACCGTTCCACAATCGGGAGATGCTGTATTAGTGCCTGAAGATCCTGCTACCGGAAACCTTTATCCAATTGTACAAAATGCGGATCAAACCGTTGACATTTTGATTGTCGAAAATGGTGCTGATGTATCTGTAGCGGGTGGACAAACCCTGACAATAAAAAATGACCTAAGTGGTGGAGGCGAAATAAATGGCAGTAATAGTGCTAACCTCGAAGTGGGCGGCAATCTAACAATTCATCATGTTCAAATGGGTAACGTTCTACTCAATGGTAGCTCATTACAACAAATAGAAAATACGAGTCAATTTACGAATCTTGAGATTGATAATACCAACAATATAGAGGTTAACCAAAATACATTTGTTGATGGTACCCTCACCTTAACAGCCGGAAACCTAATTATCCCTTCCGGATATAATTTAATTGCCAACAATCAATCTGTGACCGCAGGGGCACTCACTTTTAAGCGAGCTCTGACGGGAGTTGAAGGCTGGCGCATGATATCCTCTCCCGTAGCCTCAACATATGGGGACCTTCTTGACGGCACTATTACACAAGGCTATTCCGGCGCCCATTACGATGCTGACGTAGCGCCCCATGATACACTCCAGCCCAATGTACTTTGGTACGATGAAACCCACCAAGGTACCGATAATCAGCGATGGCGAGCACCATCCAGCGACTCGCAGGCTCTTTCAGAAGCAAAAGGACTGTTCGTTTATGTTTTTGGGGATGATCAAAATGATGCTCGATACAATGAAGAGCTGCCCGATACTTTGGAGGTCTCCGGTACTGAATTCAACGGTAATGGAAATGAAATTGATTTCGGAATCACCTATACCGCCACGGCCGATACCGGTTGGAATTTAGTTGGCAACCCATATGGCGCTACCCTTAACTGGGATAACAAAAGCACTTGGACTAAAACAAATGTAAATCAAACTATATATGTTTGGGATCCGAATGCTAATGGAGGAAATGGTAATTTCCTAACATGGAATGGACAAGTTGGGTCATTGGGTAGTGGACTTATTGCACCTTTTCAGGGCTTCTGGGTTAAGGCTAATGGTAGCACCCCATCCTTAAAAGTATCAGAGCAAAACAAAACAACCGATGGTATATTCAGGCGTAAAGAACAACCCACCCTTCCTCGTATAACGTTCAAACTGGAAGCCGAAGAACAGCGAGGTCTCCAACAAAAAGCTTATATAATGTTCGGAGATAATGCCAAGCGCGGACTGGATAGAAAAGACGGATACCGAATGTTCCCCTTCGGAGAAAACTTTTTAGAATTATACTTTAAGAAAAGTAACGGGGCTCAACTTAACATTGAAAATCTCCCTCCCAAGTTTAAACACCGGTATGAACTTGCCTTAGAAGTGGGAGGCATAACAAAGGGGCAAGGTATGGATGGTGAGCTTACCCTAACCTGGCCCGTAATGGAAAATCTGCCCTCAAAATGGATAATAAAATTGCAAGACAACCTCACCGGCGATGAGGTTGACTTACGAAAGCAGTCTTTCTACTCTTTCACGCATGAAAGTTCAAAACAGAAAGTACAAACAGCAAAAAAGGTTAATACCACTCCCGATAAACCCATTGTACTTTTTGACCCCGCTTCGCGCTCCCATACAAAAAAGCATAAATCTAATACCCGTTTCTCGTTGGTCATTACTACAGAAGAAATTGAGGCAAAAATTCCTCAGCGGTTTAAACTAAAACAAAATTATCCCAATCCCTTTAATCCCCAAACTAAAATCGAGTTTGGACTTCCTGAAAAAAGTAGTGCAACGATCGAAATCTACGACATCTTGGGACGACGAATTGCTACACTGGCAAAAGACAAAACCTATCCTGCAGGCTTCCACAAAATTAGCTGGACACCTAAGAACCTGGCAAGTGGCATCTATCTGTATAGGATTCGTACTCAAGAACGAGCCATCACAAAAAAAATGACTTATATAAAATAACTATAATCTTTGTTACTGCTTTTTAATGAAGATTCTGATTCAGCTATGTTATATATGGATAAATAGTTCGATTTAAAGAAGTATGGGAAAGTGCATCTTTAAAACGGCTTGGAAATAAAATCCAAAAACTTGTAACATCTCGCTCGCATAAAGCTCTTGTTATAAAGGGACGGTATTATAATCATCTGCAGATAGATATGAATGACTACTCTGATATAATATTTTTGATGGGAGCAATGATTGTTTTTTCATTGCTTACACTCCAAACTTCTCGCTTATTTCAAATGAACAACCAAGTAAAAATAAATGGAGAAGTGGAATATAATGCTATTGCTATAGCCCAAGATCAAGTAGATCAAATCCGTTGGCTACCAAATAAGCCTGCCTTTAATACATACGTTGACAATTTCCCTAAAACTATTTCTGTACCCGTCCAAAGTGATACCCTTGATTATAACATCAGCATTAATGTATCTGAGAAGATTTTACCGAATGCAGATGTTGAGAGCCATAAAATAACTGTTAGCGTCACTAATAAATTCATGAAGAACCGCCCCAATGCAGCCCCCGGCTCTCGCGCTGTTAAGCTGGAGTTTCTTAAAAGCTTTGATACCTAATTAAATAATTAGCAAACTATGAATGCCGGCATAACAACTAGTTTTATCGTAGGTGGATTGCTATTACTGGCAATACTTCAATTTAGTAGCAATGTGTTTCAGAACTCTGCAGAAATTACTCTGGATATGAATGATAAACACAATATTGTAACCCTCCGTCAAATCATAGAACACGATTTCAGTCGTATCGGCTTTGGCAATGGTCCAAACGACGTTATAAAAAATTTCAATCCACCTCATCTTATAATTTTTAATGCTGATTTAACTGGTAACAATTCCGCTGCAGAAGTGAAGTGGCATTTCAAAAGCAACAAACCGGTAAATAGTACTTCTAACCCAAATGATCATGTTCTACTTCGGCATGCACCTATGGATAGTTCGAATGGAAGAGTAAAAAACAAATACCATGTTGTTGACTTTTCAATTACAGGATACAGTGATGCTAATGGGGAAAATACTACTACAGATAAAAATGATATTAAAAGCATTTTAGTAGAAGTGATTTATGAATCACCTGAAGCAGTTACCCAAAAAACAAATGGTACACAATACTCAAGATCTACTTGGCGTAAGCTCTTTGTACCAAGCAACTTACAGTTCAAGACTTTTTAACTCAATAACTTTACTGTTATGGGACGTGGCCTTTTAATATTAGTATCCGGATTTGTACTTATCGTTGGACTTGTTCAAAAATCTATATTAGATAGCCTGAAATACTTTCCCGAGCGAACTACAGAATACCACCAGGAAATGACGGCAAAGAATATTTCTACCAGTCTTATGGAATATGGGATCAGTGAAATTACGAATAACCAAAACTGGGAAGCCGGCTACACAGATAACGACTTTATGGGGGCCGAGGTCTCGCTTCAAGTCTTTACCTTCACTGACTTCCAAAATAATAACCCTGATATTCCAAGCGATCATAACATCCAAAACTGGGATAAGTATACCCTACTTCTGGTAAGTGAAGCAAAAACTAATAATGCTAAAGCTGTCACAGAAGTAGGAGTCACCAAAGACGCCTTTTCTAAATACACTTATTTTACGGACTATGAACCTAATTATATTTACTTTTATGATGGGGATGAACTAAACGGCCCTGTTCATACAAATGGGACAATGCATGTAGCGGGAGAACCCATTTTCAATGGTAAAGTAACCAGTCCCAATAAATGGGAAGGACATCCATCATACAATAATAACCCACATTTTAATGGCGGAAAAGACTTTCAGTCAAAAGAAAATGAAATGCCTGATGCCAGCAAGCTAAACCTTTTAAAAAATAAAAGTACTAATGGTGGGTTACGGTTCAATGACCAACTTAGGGTCGAATTTAAAAAAAATGGAACCGTAGATATTTTTACACGTGCCAACTATTATTCCAACTGGAGTAAAGCTCAAAATTATGACCTGGATAAAATTAACGGAGTAATATCCTCTTCTAAAAAGGTATATACTGAAGGAACACTTAAGGGTCAAGTCACCCTTCATTCCGAAAATGACATTGAAATTATGGGGGACCTAACCTATTTCAACAGTGATTCAACTTCAAAAGATATGTTAGGAATTGTTAGTGAAAATAATGTAGTAGTCGATGATGATGCTCATAAATCAGGAGGCCCTTCAGATGATTATGACCTCAATATCCACGCCTCAATAATGGCACTTAATAAATCTTTTAAAGTTGAAGACTATAACAGCGGTAACCCTCGGGGGACATTGAAGGTACATGGAGGGCTTCAACAAAAAGAACGTGGAGCAGTTGGTACTTTTAGTGGTGGTTCAGTTGCATCAGGTTATAATAAAGATTATACCTACGATAAACGTCTTGCCACTCAGTTTCCACCATTTTACCCCAGGGAAAGTTTCTATTCAAAACAATACTGGAAAGAAAAACCAATTGAATACTTACAATGAATTCTTACGTGCTTAGTTTAAATGCATTTTTCTCGTTTATAAATAGATTTTCTGGCAAGATAATAATACCAACTGTGGTATTTCTTCTGGCAATGAATACTAACGGGCATGCCCAAACAGAAGTTACTTTTAAGGTTAATCTGAAACCTCAGCTAGAAGATAGCATATATATACCTGGCAGGGATCGGGTTTATTTGAAGGGAAATACCTTTCCCCTCTCAAAAACAAAGAATGTTTATCTGAAAGATGTTGCACCAATTGACAGTATTTATGAGGCAACAGTTGATTTCCCCTCAAGATCTAATGGCGAAGTAGTAAAATACAATTACTATATATATACCCCAGACAATCTTATGCAAGAACAGAGGCCCCGAAGCATACGGTTGCGGGGCAAAGAGATAGAGTTAGATGCCATTTACTTTAATGCATTTGCATGGTAATTTACCCCAAAACTATTATTTATAGGCTCTTGCACTTCCTCGGTCTCCCATGAAGCGCAAAAAAATTAATATTGGAATATTAAAAATTTTTAATACTTTGCATACTGTCTTTCACTAAACATCAATAACTATGGTAGGTTACGGTGAACTCTTACAGACGATAGGAGCAATGATCATTTTTTCAATGATTTTGCTTAGTGCCAATAGCATGATCCAACGAAACACTCTCATGCAGATAGAGGGAGAATTGGAACAAGAAGTAATTGCTTTGGCTCAAGATATTATCGAAGAAGGAAGAACAAAAGAATTTGATGAACGAAGCCAGGGATCAGCTCCACCCGCAAAAATTCCCGACGACTTTACCGCCCCATCATCATTAGGTCCCGAAGCAACTACAATAACTTCTGCCGATGTAGAAAATGATGATGCTAATGGCAACGGTACAATTGAACGTTCAGAATTTGACGATTTTGATGACTACGATGGCTGGAAAGACCAAATTGAAACAGAACACGGAGTATTTAATATCAGTGCTGAGGTCTTCTACGCCGACCCTTCAACCTATGACAAATCCGGTTCTCGTACTACTTTCAAAAAGATGCAGGTTGAAATTACCTCTGAATTTTTAAAAAATAATTCTGGCAACAAGACGGTATATCAGTTGGAATATATAAGAAACTATTATGCCGATTAACTGAAGGGGTATTTATGAATTTTGGTCTGATCACAAGTTATGTTGTAGGGGGTATTATTTTGATAGGTATTCTTTCTATGACCCTGTCGGTTTCAAATAGTTCTACCGAAATAACACTTACCTCTGTCACTCGTGAAAAAGCTTCGGGTATTGTAGAAGTGTTAGAACATGATATCCAAAAAATGGGGTACAACAGAACAAACAAAACCGACCCAATTATTGTCACTGCTGACAGTAATTTTATTCAGTTTCGCAGCAACATAGATAATAGTACTGATGGCTCTGTTGAACTGATAACGTGGCACTTTACAACTACCGCAGTGACAAACACTAAAAACCCCAATGATTATATTTTATTGCGTTCAGTAGAAAACCTGAGTACCGGCTCTATTGAAAAAACGCCCATTAAACTGGGAGTAACCAATTTCAATATTAAATATCTGGATGAGTACGGCGAACCTGTCAGCAATCACATGTCTACACCGGTAGCAACAAACGACCTTGAGAATATTCGCCAATTATATATTCAACTAATTGTCGAAAGTAATGCAAAGGTTTATAAGTTTAATAAAGATGATGGCAGATACGTGGCCAGTATCTGGGAAAAACGATTTTCTCCCGGAAATTTGGAATCTAATTAAATAAAGAGGATCTGTTATGGGACGAGCAATGTTAATTATTTGTGCAGGTTTATTTATAGCACTGGGAATAGTTTCGGTGAGCACCTCGGAGCAGGGTAAAACAATGACTGAGAACGCAGCTGTATATGCCAACGAAACCAAAGCTTTAAATGCAGCCCACACCGCTATTCAAATTGCCATGCAAAAGCTAAATGAAAATAATGGCAAAACTTGGGCGAAGTCTCATGATTCGTCTAACCCTTGGGAAACAACTATAGACGGAGCAGAAACCACACTCTACATCGATTATATGCATGAATCGGCTAACTACTGGGACCCCGATTCAATTCGATTAGTATCTAAAGCTGAAACCATTTTTGAAGACAGCGCAACTACCACAACATATGAAGGTCAGGTAACCAGTGTCTATCTTAAAGCCCCCTTTAGCAATCTTGTTCCGGAGTTTAAATCTGCCCTCACTATTGCAACAAACCAAGTGGCTCCCTTTAATGCGGGAGGTAGTGCTTCAATCTCAGGAAATGCTCCCTCTGGAAGCGGTTGTGAAGACAAGCCTGTAATGACTATTGCTGAGCAGGCAGGTGGGAGTATGGATAGTACCAGTTATGCCAGTGAAATGAATGACATTGAAACAAGTGGAAGCCCCAAAGTAAAAGTTGATAAAGATTTAAACTATCAACCCACTGATGAACTTATTGCACGCCTCGAAGATTCGCCCGATAGAGTAAATGTCGGAACAGACTATAAAGACTCATTAGGCACCGCAAGTGATCCCGGTGTATTCTTTATTGAAGAAGGAACAAACCTTACCGGTAAACAGAGTTCAGGGTATGGCATTATTGTTGTAAAATCGGGTGCACAGATGCAATATGACGGTGAGCTAAAAGTAGCGGGTAACTTCGAATTTAACGGCCTCATCATTTTTGAAAATGCATACGATTTCCAGGGGAAAGGTACTCCCACCGTTAATGGGTCTGTACTTATCGGAAATACAGAGGACTACACAGATGATATTAATGTTGATATTAGTGGTAATATTCACTTGCAATACGACTGTCAGGCAGAAGAATATGCAAAGATGGCTGCTTCCGATGCAGTAGATCAATATAAGTATACCCGTGTGGTTACACTACAACAGACCCAATCTATTAAAAACTGACTCTCACGTTGTATTTATAAAGCACACTTATTAATCTTAAAATTTACTAATGCAGAGGAACCTCTCCTCTGCTTTTTTTATTTTTATATGTAAATACAGAAAAGCGGCTATAAATCTAATACAGGGTTTCATTCGTATAAATAAGAGAAACCAAACCCCAATTTTCAGTCGATCAATAAGGTTAATGAAACAATTAATACGCGCTTTAGGGTTCTTACTTTTATTCTCTTTTTTCCTTGTCTTTTCTATGATTGCACAGAACAATAATTCTAATGTATCGGTCTCTGTTTCTACTAGCATTATAAGTTCTATTGAGATGGTCACCTTACAATCGATGACTCTCAATCAAGCTCAGGAAGAAAATCAACGCATTGTCATCGATCCACTGACCAGCAATGATGCCGGCAAAATGATGGCTATGGGTACTCCAAATTCTGATATCCGGATAAGCTTTCTGGAACAGCGTGCAATAACACAAGCTAGTGGTAACGAGAACTTATTGTTTAACTATGAAGTAGCTGCTAACCAACAAAACGACCAAGCTACAGCTGAAATACTTGGTAATGAAAATCGGGATTTTAGGTTTAATGACGAGGGGAAACTGTACCTTTGGATAGGCGGGAATGTTGATATTTCGGCTGCCACACCGGGAAGTTACCAAGGAGAATTCACCTTAGAAATTGAATATATATGAAAGTCAGCAAAATAGCCTTATTTCTTTTCCTTGCCTTTGCTATTCATGTTGATAGCAATGCACAGGAAATCAATTTTGGTGACTATGGTAATTATACTCTCACTGTTGGAGAGTTGAATAATAATGATCTTGAATATGGGCAAATCATAAGTGGATCCGGCTTGCATTCTATTGATATTAATAATGCCAAAGTACTAACCATTTCAGGCGTACAATACCTTGATGTTATTGTAGAGGTAACCGGGGCAAACAGTCTCTACCTGAATGGTAACCCTGGGCATACCGGAGATTCTCAAAAATCGATACCTTTTACACTTAAAGCTGCCTATGCTAACAGCAAAGGCACACCTACCATTGGGCAGGCGAAATTCATCACCAGTATTACTAATAATTCTTTTATCAAACAGTTTCCCATATTGGAAAGACAACATCAACCGCCGGGGCCACCCCCAACTCCCCCAACCAATGCTTTTGACCAGTCCCAAGTCGAAGAAACAGCTTATTTATATTTATATGGAGATATTAATGTAGGCAACGTTGATGCTGGTAATTACTCAAGCACTATTGATGTCACCGTGAATTATGACTAGCACTTATAATACCATAAATACAGGCATATTGCCTTTCTTTTCTCTATTGTTAATTCTACTGTTTCCCTGCTACAGTAATGGGCAATTTGTCGACCTTACCCTTAACATTGATACCAAGATCTCAGCTCAAACAGAGCAGTTTTTAAATTTCGGAACCATTACTACCAATAGCGGGCAACAAACAATAGATTTTGGCAGTCCCGATATGGGTATTTTCAGTATTACAGCGCTGGAAAATCAAACCCTGTTATTACAGATTAATACGCCTAACCAGCTTCGACACAATGATCCTTCTGTTACAGATCTGGTCCCTATAAGTTTATTTAGCCGTTATGGATATTCGAAACAAAACTTTCAGGAATCTTTTCCTCTGCAAAATGAAGTGGTAAGTATAAAAGTAGAAGCTAATGCTGATCCTTCTCCTTGGAATACCCTTTATCTTTTCATTTATGGGTCAGTTAACATAGGCGATATTGTTGATGGTATGTATTCAAATAACATTAGCCTAAACGTCGAATATATCTAAGGATTAGACATAAACATTTTAATAATCTATTTCTTAGAATTTCTTAATTAAAGGTATCACATTTTTATTCCTATTTTATTATTAATAAGAAATATCGGGTTTATTAAAATCATCGACGGCTAAAATACAATCCATTTTCATTTTTTCTGTACTTCAAAATGGAGTATCTGAAATATTATAAGCTATTAACCCAAATTAGAAGCTTCTTAATTAACAGAACTTAATTTTAAATAACTTTCAAGTTATTTAGTTTCAGTTAAGAATAAGAAAGAACTTATTTCTAAAACCTAAATATCATTCATACATATGAAACGGTCATTATCTCTACTCTCGGTTATAGCGTTCCTACTTGCATTTAGTAGTAATGCTATTGCACAAACAGAAGTTACGGCTTCAGCAACCATTGACGCAACGATTAATGCAACCGTCAACAGTAATGTGCAGTTTGGTTCTTTTTCTAGTTCTCAAAACGTTGACGCTACAATCGACCCTACAGGCTCTAATTCAAATGTAGGTACCGGAACTGTTAGTAATGGTAATGTGCATGTACAAACTTCTGGTGGGCAAGGCCTTAGTATCAGTTGGTCGGCTACAGACCTCACCGACGGCAGTGGTAATACTCTTACATATAACGAAACTGTTTATGGTAATTCATCAGATACAGACGACGCTTCAAGTGCCAGTGAATTAAGTTCTGGTGATACGGCTACTGCTACAAGTAATGGAAATTACTATATATATGTTGGGGGTACTATCCCAGGAAATAGTATTAATGGAGCAACTGGTGGTAGTTATGATGGTAATGTAACATTGACCATTGCTACCAATTAAGCTCTTCAAAAAAGACCATTTCAAAAGCTCCAAGAATTAACTTGGAGCTTTTTTTATACCTAAGAACATTACATATATTATAGCCTTATTTTTTGTGATCAAAGTATATCTTTATGAACATATTTGGACGAAAAATTACGACTAAGGCTGCCCTATTATTTGTTATTGCTTACATTACTTGTTTGTCATCCCTTGCCTCTGCACAGGTAAGTATTGCACCTACTGCTTTATTTTTTGACAATCAAAATCGATTCCAATCTCTCACCATAAGTAATGGTGGACAACAAGCACAGGAGATTTCAATCACTAGTAAATTTGCCTATGCGGCGAGTCGAAATGGCAATTTAGTCTTTGTTAAAGATTCAACTTTAGCTAAAAAGAAATCAATATCGAATTGGATCAAAGTATTTCCAAAAAACTTTACGTTACAAGCTCAAGAAAGACAAATTGTACGTTTTGTAGTCCGCCCGCCAAACAATTTAGAAACAGGTGGATATTGGGCACGGGTTCAAATTCAGTCTAATCCGGTCTCCCCACCTATTGAATCAGTTGCCGAAGATCAAGTAGGAGCCCAAATCAATTTGGTCGTCAATCAAATCATTAACGCATTTTATCATACCCCCAATGCGCAAACCATTATCAGTGCTCCTTCAGTCAGTTTCACTCAAGTTGACAGTACAGACACTGGGACTGTTAGCTTAAGTATGGAACAAACCGGGGACGCACCTTTTGTCGGTTCTATCAGCTTTTCATTAGTAGATCAAGAAGGGAATACTGTTTATCAAACACGAGCTACAACTTCTGTTTTTACCTCCCTTACAAGAAATTTCACTATTGATCTTACTGATGTTAAACCTGGGCAATATCAGATTTCAGGTCGTATTATTTCTGAAAGACGTGATATTAGTCAGGAAAACTTGTTACAAATAGAACCAGTCAATTTTGAAAAAAAGGTACTGATTGAGTGAACCTCTGGCGCAAGACAAAATTTTTTCTTGGTGGAGCAGCCATAATGCTGCTGTTTACCACATCTCACTTGGCTCAAGCTCAAGATCGTTCGTCAGAGGCCACAGAAGTTTTTCTTTCTTTTCAATATGAGGGAGTAGTCAGTGTTTATATTACAAGCTATTATAAAGATGGGGAATTCTTTTTACCCGTCAATGAACTCTTTGACCAGTTACAGGTTCAACACGAGGTTAATCAAGGGAACCTTACCATATCCGGTAATTATTTGGGACAAAGACCATATCTTTTTGATTTTAAGAATTTAATTGCCAAGGCAGGTGATACTGAAGTAAAGCTTCAGCAGGAAAATTTTCTCATAAAACAGATCGACTATTTCGTGCGGCCGGTATTCTTTAAAAAATTATTTGGGCTGTCATTTGAGTCAAATTTCAATAACCTCACTCTGGATCTAAATACAGAAGATAAAATGCCTGTTGTTGCTCAGTACGAACGACAACAGCAACGTCAACGACTAAGTCGTCAAGAATCCCTCTATGACTCCGACTATTATCCTCTTCTTTATGATCGGAATTATGCAACCCTTGACGGTACCTTTGTCGATTATAACTTTTCAGGAGTATACACCAACAGCTCACGCTTATTCACCTTTAGTAATGCTATTGGGGCTGAACTTGCCGGAGGAGATATTCAAGGAAGCTTATTTGGTTCACTATCTCAACAACAAACCTCATTTACGACAACCAATCTCCGCTGGCGCTATGTTCAACGGAATAACAACTTTTTCAGCAGTGGAATCCTTGGCCAAACAAATACTGAAGGTATTACAAACAGATCCATTACCGGCTTTAAAATATCCAACAAACCGGTTGAACCTCGCCTGTTGTTCGATCGATACGTAATTGATGGTAATGTAGTGCCCCAATCAGAAGTAGAATTATATCTTAACAACAGGCTGGTAGATTATCAAGAGGCCGATCAAGCCGGTAACTACCGATTTATGGTTCCCCTGACGTATGGGAGTACAAATTATTCTATTCAGATTTATAAACCTTCCGGACAAACAGTTGAACAATCGAGCCGTATTCAAATTCCATTTGATTTTGTTCCCAAGGGAGAGGTTGACTACACTCTTAGTGGTGGTCGGTTGCAGAATCCCCTTATCGGGACTAATTCACGTGGTTATACAGGAGCAGCGTCAATCTCTGCTGGTGTTTCAAACTGGCTAACTGCTAATCTATCTTCAGAATATCTCACTGCTTACCACACCGGTATTCCTGCCTTCACGGGTACCTTAAATGCGCGGTTATTTTCTAATTACTTAGTAAGTGCAAGCGTTAATTCCGAAAACTTTTATCGCCTTACTTCAAGTGTAGTATATAGTAGCGGTGCTAGCTGGAACCTTTCTTACAATTATAATCCTGGAGACAGTCAACTTTATAATATCGGTGGAGGCAAACAACAACTTCGAGCAAGTCTTTTCACCCCTTTTCAAATTGGAATTATTCCTTTAAATATACGATGGAGCACTACCTATAGAGAAAATAGATTCAATACTATCTATCAGTATCGCGCTGATTTAAGTTCCCGTATTGGTCGTCTCAATATACGTGTAGGCTATCGAGATCAGCAAACGGGATCACTTTCTTTTTATCCGACTTTTTCTTCTCAACTTACCAACTCATACACCTATTCCATTGGTAGAAATCAAGATACTCCTCGCCTGCTACGCGGGATGTTTATACGGGGTCAACTTACCTATCTGCCGGGAATTGAGGAGTTTGAAGAAGTTGAATTTCAACTATCTCGAGAACTTTTTCAACAAGGCCGTATTCAATTTAACTATGGACACAACTTCTTAGGAGGCTTCAATTCACTAAGTTTAAATATCACTATTGATTTCAATAATGTTCGCAGTAATTCTACGGCACGGCTTACAAATTCAAACTATTCATTTACTCAAAACCTGCGTGGATCCATTGGCTATGATCCCAGCGCCAATCAATTGCTGCTAAACAATCGTCAACAAGTCGGGCAATCTTCAGCAGCTGTACGACTCTTTGTTGATAACAATAACGATGGCAGCTACCAACAAAAAACCGACCGGGTAATTGATGAACCCGCAGTTCGACTTAACCGATCAGGTGGACGAAATTTTGTTAAAAAAGGGGTTAACTATATTACTCAGCTCCTTCCCTATTATCAGTACAATTTAGAAATAAACAAAGGAGCTATTAGTAATCCATTATTGGTTCCTGAAGTTGAAAATTTCTCTATTGTCACTGATCCCAATCAATATAAAACAATTGAAATACCATTTTATCAGTCGGGGGTTATTTCCGGAAAGGTTCAACAAAAAAAGGATAGTACGACAGTCGCATTGAGTGGAGTTAGAATCTACCTTGAATCAAAAGATGACAAGAATAATGATAATTCATTTAACAAAGAGGTACGTACTTTTTCTGATGGATCATTTTATGCTTATGAAATTCCACCAGGTAAATATGACCTCTATATAGATCCGAATCAGCTTGATTTTTTAAACTCGGTATCAAAACCGGATACATTGGATGTCACGATTAAGGCACTGGCAGAAGGTGACTTTAAAGAAAATTTGAACTTCATTGTTACTAAAAGACGAAACTCTGAAAAAATAAAAAAAGATACGTTAATAGGTAAAAAAACTAATAATTTACCTCAAAGTGATGAAACACGGTCAAACCGTATCCCGAAATCGGAGTATCAAATACAGTTAGCCAGCTTTACAACTCTAAAGAAAGCAAAAAAAGTTGCACTTGAAGCAAGTCAAAAACTGGGGGGAGCCTTTTGTGTTATACAAAACGCTGCTACAAACCTATTTGCTATTCGTAACACTTCTTTATTGAAAGAAGATCAAGCCATCGAAACCATTCTTTCTTACCATGAAAATAATTACAAAAGTGCCGCTATCGTTGTCATTAAACATAAAGACAATAATCCCAATACCGAGCAAAAAGAATTTATGCAGATTGGAGCCTTCCAATCACATCAAAAGGCAGAAGTATTTGCGAAAAAATCATCGCTTAAATTAGATAAAGAAACAGCCCTTACTTATCACCCCAAAAGTGACCTTTATAAGGTTTACGTTAATGAGATAGATCAAAAAGACAATAACTTAGAGAGACAATTCACTATTGTTAAAAATGAAAAATCTTTTCAAAATGCATATATCAATGAAAGGAATAATATTCAGATTGCTGCCTTTAATAAACATTCAAAAGCAAAAGCTTTCAATACTGCAGCATCACAAATCTTGCAAGAAAAGCTTTCTATTTATCATGATAAACCCAATAAGCATTTTAATATTACTATAGCTAAGGATTTTAAAAATAAAGATGAACAAAAAGCCTATCTAAAAAAAATAACGGATAAAGCAGATATATATAGAGATGCGTTTATTACTTCTTTTGATAATGAACCTGTAGTAAATATAAGCACTCAGGAGAAAATGAATTTTTCCTATCAAATATATATAAAAGACTCAATTACGGAATCGGATAAATCATATCTGGCATCGCTTTTAAATTCTTCAAATACTAAAACAAATATACAAACCTATAAGGAAAAGTTTGTAGTTTTCGACCATGTTTCTTCATGGCAACAAACCCAAAAAATTCAACAAAAACTCCTAAAAGACTCAGTGATTGGACATCCCATTGTCATTTTCATTGAGAAATAAGAACGGCATCTTCTTCAGCTCTCTCATTTACCAACTTTTCTTCTAATGGTACTGAATTGTTGTACTAACTTTACCTTTATACGTTCCAGCCTTTAGTTCACCTCGGGAAAACCCCAACAAGGATAAAAGAGAAGTATTTCTACCTGATTGTTGCACCTCTTGAATAACTTCCAATGAAATTTCATTTCCTTCCGAATTCGTTAAAGTAATAACCTCAGGTGTATTAATAAGAGCATTATCTTTTTGGATACCAGTCAGTTTTAACGAACCAATTTCTGAGCCATACTTTTCCGACAAAGTTATTTTATTCTTACTAACTGTCTCGATGCTGTTACCTTTTACTACATTAACACTTACTCTCATTGTAGCTTTTGCTGCTTGTCCATAAGAAATGCCAGCAGTTGCTGCTACAAATATAAACAATATGAATAGACGCTTATACATGGTGGGAGTCCATTTTCTTTTCTGTTATCTAACTCTGCTCCCAATATATTAAAAATTTATAAGATTAATAAATTCTAATATTGATTAATTATTTCTAACACATTATATACCACAGGAAAACCGACAAGGAGTACTTTTACAAAAGTTAGAATTAAACGAGAGTTGAATTAATAAAAAAGGTCTCAAACCAGTAGATTTGAGACCCTTAAAATGGATTACTAGCAAAAGATTTTAAAGAACCATACCTAACGGATTCTCTAACATACCTTTTAATGTGTTTAAAAATTTAGCAGCACTAACACCGTCAACAATACGGTGATCACTGGAAAGCGTAACTTTCATACGTTTTCCGGGAACTACTTCTCCGTCTTCAACCACAGGGACTTCACGAATAGCTCCAACCGCTAAAATACAGGCATTGGGAGGATTGATGATTGCAGTAAATTCTTCAATTCCGAACATACCAAGGTTACTGACAGTAAAGGTACTGCCTTCCATCTCTTCGGGCTGTAAACTGCGGTCTTTGGCTTTATCAATAAGCTCTCGTCCTTCGGCAGCGATCTGTTGTAACCCTTTCTGGTCTGTATTATCAATTACCGGGGTTACCAATCCTTCATCGATACCTACAGCAACCGCAATATTTACGTCACCATGTTCAATGATTTTATCTCCCTGCCAAGAACTATTAATATCCGGATGTTGCCGCAGAGCCGTAGCAGATGCTTTCACAACAATATCGTTGAAACTGATCTTAGTATCACTAATCTCATTAATCTGCTTCCGCGCATCCCAAACCGGCTGCATATCGATATCAATAGTTTCGTAAAAATGCGGGCTGCTGAATTTGCTCTCAGAAAGACGTCGTGCAATTGTTTTACGCATTTGACTAACACGATGTTCCTTATCTTCCCTTGAAGCAGTAACAACAGGTGCAGTTTGGGAAGGCTCATACGATTCAATATCTCGTTTTATAATACGCCCATGGGGGCCAGAGCCTTTCACCTTTGCAAGACTTATACCTTGCTCTTCGGCCATCTTTCGAGCCAATGGTGACGCCTTGATACGACCATCACCAGTCTGTCCGTTTTCATTTCTATCCAACTCATTAAATACAGGATCATAAGCTTCATCATCCTGTTCTTCAGCAGCTGTATCAGCATTTTCTGCCGTACTACTATCCTCAGCTGATTGCCCAGACTCTGTTTCTTTTAGAATATCACTGATATCCTCGCCTTCCTCTCCGATAACTGCCATAAGACCACCCAACGGAACAGCATCCCCTTCTTCAGCGAGTACTTTAAGAATTGTACCAGCATCAAAGACTTCTACTTCCATTGTTGCCTTATCAGTTTCCACTTCAGCAATAATATCACCGGATTTAACTTCATCTCCTTCTTCTACATTCCACTTAGCAATAACGCCTTCTTCCATTGTATCGCTAAGTTTGGGCATTTCAACCTTAATTGCCATAGTAACAGTTCTTAATTTTAATATTTAAATTACTTGCGATAAGTAACAGTATTAATTGCATCGATAACCTGATCCGGACTGGGTAACCACTCATCAAATAGATTCTTAGCAAAAGGGGCATTTGTGTCCGGAAGGGTAACCCGCTGTACAGGGGCATCCAGATAGTCAAAAGCTTCGCGCTGTATTAAATACCCGACCTCGGCAGCCAATCCACCAAATGGATGTGCTTCATCAACAATTACACAGCGGTTGGTCTTTTTAATCGACTTAACAATCGTTTCTATGTCCAGCGGCTTCACCGTACGGGGATCAATAATTTCGACTTCCACCCCCCCATCCTTAGCTAATTTCTGGGCTGCTTGTGTGGCAACATGATACATTTTACCATGAGCAACCACCGTAACGTCGCCACCTTCACGCTTCACCTTTGCTTTTCCGATAGGAATCGTAAAATCGTCTTCTTCAGGTACTTCCCCTTTTAGCCCATACATCTGTTCCGACTCCATAAATAACACAGGATTATCATCTCGTATTGCAGATTTTAGTAATCCTTTGGCATCAGCCGGCTCGGAAGTATAAATTACTTTGAGCCCAGGAAAATGTGCATACATTGCATCATAGGAAACAGAGTGTGTAGCACTTAACTGCCCCGCAGAAGCATTGGGACCACGAAAGACGATCGGGACATTAACTTGCCCGCCCGTCATATATTTTACTTTTGAAGCATGGTTGATAATCTGATCAGCTGCTAGCACTGCAAAGTTAAAGGTCATAAATTCCACGATAGGTCGCAGCCCATTCATTGCAGCTCCTACCCCAATACCGGCAAAGCCAAGCTCCGAAATGGGGGTATCAATCATCCGCTTCGATCCATATTTATCAAGCAGACCTTCGGTTACTTTATAGGCTCCGTCATACTCGGCGACTTCTTCACCCATTACAAAAATATCTTCATCCTGGGCCATCTCTTCATCGATTGCAGCCCGTATTGCTTCTCTGAATTGTAACTCAGCCATTTCTATGTAATTATTTCAAAAATTGTTGATTCGTAATTAATCCACATTCAGTCTTAGGTATGGAAAGGATAATCATCTTCCGCAAACATATGATCATATAACGCTTCTTTTTCGGGATAGTCACTTTCTTCAGCAAATTCAATTGCTTCCATTACCGTGTCTTCGACAGAACTTTTAATCTCTTCCACCTTATCTTCGTCGATAATATCCTCATCCAACAAGTAGTTCTTCATACGTTCAACCGGATCAAGCTTCTCATACTCTTCAAGCTCTTCCTTAGTCCTATATTTCATAGGATCAGACATGGAGTGACCACGATAGCGATATGTTCGAATCTCAACAAACCAAGGCTGAGAGTTTTCACGGATATCAGTGGCAATCTCTTTCATTTTTTCGTAGACGGTAAACACGTCCATACCATTCATTACCATCTTCTTCATATCGAAGCCATCAGCCCGATCAACAATTTCGCCGGTTGAATGTCGATGTACAGCTGTTCCCATGGCATAGCCGTTGTTTTCTACCGCGTAGATACAAGGCAGCCCCCAGTTTTGGCTCATATTCATAGTCTCGTGTAATGCGCCCTGAGGAACTGCACCATCCCCAAGAAAACATGCTGTTACCCGACCATTTTGCTTATACTTATTAGCAAAAGCAATTCCCCCACCAAGAGGAATATGTCCACCTACAATACCATAACCGCCCCAAAAATGCTCTTCGATATTAGCAAAGTGCATAGACCCGCCTTTACCATTGGAACAGCCTGTTTCTTTTCCATAAAGCTCTGCCATACCCTCTTTAGGCGATACGCCGCGTACCAAGCCCCAGCCGTGGTCACGATAGGCTGTTATAATATCATCGTCATCATTCAGCGCATATGCCGTTCCGGTTGAGATAGCTTCTTGCCCCATATAAAGGTGAAGGAATCCTCCGAACTTTCCTTTTTGATACATCTGCATCGCTCGCTCTTCAAATCGACGCTGCAAATACATCTGATCATACATATCTATCACATCATCATCGGAAAGCCCAAGCTCATCATGCTTTTTATCAGTGGGTTCAGGTAGTTCGGTACTGCGTATAATTTCTCCGTTCGTACGGATACCTGTTCCCGTTGGGGTAAAAGTAACTTCTTCTGTTTCTTTCTTTTTATCAGCCATAATATCTATCTACAGCAAGTTGCTGTTACAACGTTTCAATTGGAATTTCAAAAAAATCAGAGTCCGGAAATATACCTAAAATATTCGAAGATTACAGGTTTTCCCTTACTCTAAATGTTTGTTGATTATAGACGGTAACTGATCAAACACCTCATTCAGTTTTTCAGGCCTCCGTCCCCCTGCTGTAGCAAGGTTAGGCTGTCCACCGCCTCCGCCGCCGAGCATTTGTCCAAGATCACCGACTAATGCCCCGGCTTGAATATCTTTCTTCTGGATTAAATCATCTGTAATAGCAGCCATTACATACACCTTTCCTTCATCCATATCCTTAGCACCAAGAACAGTAATGGTCTCTTTCTTACTTTTTTCCAGGGATTCATAACCGAGTTGTTTCAACAGGTCCATATCAGCATTAGAAACAGTACCGGCTACCAATTTAATACCATTATCCAGTTCAGTGGCATTACTTAAAAGTTCTTGTAGCTTAGAAGCACTCTGTTGATGCTGCAGTCGTTCAACTTCTTTCTCCAACTCTTTACGTTCTTCAACAAGCTGGTGAATATCTCGTACCAGGTCTTGACTCTGCCCCAGCTCGGCTCGAATATTTTGAACCAGCTCTTGTTCGGAACGCAGATATTTATCTACACTTTTACCCACTATCCCTTCAATACGACGAATTCCGGCAGCGGCCGATGATTCACCAAGGAATCGAAAGTAACCGATCTCACCGGTAGCATCCACATGTGTACCACCACAAAGCTCCATAGAATAATCAGAATCAAAGGTAATCACTCGTACCTTATCACCATACTTTTCACCAAATAGCATAGTCGCGCCGCGCTCTTTAGCCTCATCAATAGGCACATTACGATCTTCTTGTTTACGGATATTTTGCTGAATACGATCGTTTACGATCTCTTCAATTCTGTGTAACTCTTTCGACGTAATTTGCTCAAAATGAGAGAAGTCAAATCGCAGGTGATTCTCATCGACCAGTGACCCTTTCTGCTGCACATGATCTCCCAGCACCTCTTTTAGTGCGGCATGCACCAAGTGGGTAGCTGAGTGATGCTTTCTAATCTCCTTTCGTCGTTCAACATCAACAGTTGCTTCCCATTCTCCGCTGGGGTCCTCAGGGAGTTGATCTACAAAATGGATATACCCGTCAGTCGATTTTTGAACATCCAAAACACGCAGATGCTCATTTCCATTACTGATAATTCCAGTATCGGAAACTTGTCCCCCACTTTCGGCATAGAATGGGGTTTTATCCAAAATAATCGCATTTTTATCTTCCTCTTTCCGAAGTGCTTTAATACTACTTTTAGTAGATATTAAATCATATCCTACAAATTCAAACTCATTACTTTCGGTTACGGTAATCCAATCAGCATTTCCACTCTGATCGATGTCAAACTTTCCAGCAGCACGGGCTCGTTCTTTCTGTTCCTTCATCCGCTTATTAAATCCTTCTTCATCAACACCCACACCGCGCTCACGGGCCATCAGCTGGGTAAGGTCAATAGGAAAACCATAGGTATCATGCAGCTTAAAGGCATCTTCACCAGAGATTTCATCTTTACCTTCAATCATCTCATTGAAGAGTTCAATCCCCTGCCCCAAGGTATTTAAGAAACTTTTCTCTTCAGAACGAACAACATTTTCTACATAATCTTCCTGCTGTACCAGCACGGGAAATACATTCTGAAACTGCTTGGCCAAAGTAGGTACCAATTTATGGAAGAAGGGGGCTTTAAGATCCAACTTATCCCAACCATAGCGGATAGCACGTCGTAAGATCCGACGAACTACATAGCCGCGTCCGTCATTACCGGGGGAAGCACCATCAGCAATAGAAAAACTTACCGCCCTGATATGGTCGGCAATCACTCGCATTGCAATATCCGTCTCCTCATCCTGCCCATATCTGACACCCGCCAGTTCACCAATTTTACTAAGCAAGGGCTCAAAAAGATCGGTATCATAGTTCGATTTCTTATCCTGCAGAACTGCACAAATCCGTTCAAAACCCATTCCGGTATCAACGTGCTGAGCGGGCAACTTTTCAAGGGACCCATCGGCTTGGCGGTTAAATTGGATAAATACCAGGTTCCAGATCTCAATCACGCGCGGGTCATCCATATTCACCAACTCCGCCCCATCCTTCTCTTTTCGGTCTTCATCAGGACGAATATCCACATGTACTTCTGAGCAAGGTCCACAAGGCCCGGTATTGCCCATCTCCCAGAAGTTATCTGTTTTATCGAACTTTAAGATATGTTCGGGATTAATCGAAGTTTCTTCTCTCCACAGATCAATAGACTCTTGATCTACAGGGGTTCCATCATTTTCATCTCCCTCAAAAACAGTTGCATACAGTCGGTCAGGCTCCAGTCCCCACTCATCCACTAAGAGTTCCCAAGCCCAACGAATCGCTTCGCGTTTAAAGTAGTCACCGAACGACCAGTTCCCAAGCATCTCAAACAGGGTATGATGATAGGTGTCATGGCCAACTTCCTCAAGGTCATTATGCTTACCACTCACGCGAATACAACGCTGGGTATCTACTGCTCGCTGCCATATTTCTCCGTCCTCTTTATAACCAGCTTGTTCGCCCATAAAAATAGGCTTGAACTGATTCATCCCTGCATTGGTGAACAATAGTGTTGGATCATTCTGAGGGACAACTGGTGCACTTGGAACATGCAAATGTTCTTTCTTTTTAAAAAAATCAAAAAACTCCTGTCGAATTTCAGCAGAACTCTTGTGGGACATCAAACATTAATTCTTAGTTATGGATTCTTCGGACGGTTGAAAATAGCAAAAATTCCCGTTGAACTCACCTTTAAAAGCCTGTTAATATTTTGATCCTCAAAAAAGCGGTTAGCCCTATTTTTAAGCAGTAATGTACAATTATGGTTGCGGAAACCTAGACTCAAAAGAAGAGGTAGGATAACCCGTTAAATAGAAGGTAACTCCTATGGGATTATAATAGGAAAGGGAATAGACTATGCATCTATTCCCTTTGAAAAACACAAAACAAGGTAGAAAGACCGTTTAGTAGACCTCTACAAAAGTACGAGGTGAAGGTTTCACATAACGCTTCATGTCTCTGTCATCCCAATCAGTAGGTTCTTTGCCTGCTGCCGGTTCTCTCAAATCCAGATACTGATGTAGTCCCTTTTGTGCCAACGCGGTATAAATTCCTCGTTCCATACCTTTCAGACCACATATATACATTAATGTGTTTTCCTTCTCTAATAAGGGATCCAGCAATTCGGTATCATCCCATAAAGCTGTTTGTACATATTTTTTAGAACCATCTTCGCGCCGATCTTCACGAGAAACACGGGGAAGATAGTGAAAGTTTTCCTTTTCCAAATCCAGCTCCTCAAAGTAATCAGGATACAGTAAATCTGTTCGATAAGGACATCCAAAAACGAGTACAATTTCATTTTCAAAACCTGCATCCATAAGCTCTTTAATCATACCACGGTATGGTGCGATCCCTGTACCCGTTGCAAAAAATATATAGTTGAAGTCTTGGCTGTTTTCGGGCAGCAAGAACCGTCGTCCACTGGGGCCGGTCATTTTTACGGTATCTCCCGGTGATAAATCAGCCAAATAGTTAGAACAGACCCCTAAATATAGTGTGTTATCGTCCAACTCTTCGATCGTACGTTTTACAGTAGTAGAGACCAAGTTCGACTCTCCCCCTTCCCCTTCTGTGGGAGAAGAAACTGAATACAATCGCAACTTATAATCACGACCCTTTTCGTTTTTACCAGGAGGGAGAATACCAATAGATTGCCCAACCCGCACATGATTTTCAAGCTCCGTTCCCCCTATATCAAAAGTCATGTGACGCACGTAATTAGGACTACTGGCCTTACTACATATTCTGTTTTCCACAACTGGAACTTCCACAGGTTCGCGGGGGGTATATATATTCAATTCAACTTCCGGAAGCTTAATCTCGGACATAACGTAAAAATAAAATCTTATTTAGAACTAATTTAAATGGCTTTGAAGTTGTAAAGCTTCAGCCAAATAAACAACCGCAAAGTAAAATATTTTTGAAATCTAATTAACGGGTTCTATAGGGGATTTCTGTAAGTAATCGAAACAATACTATTCACCTAATACTATATAAGATTGGCAGAGTAAAAACTGTATTTTGTTTTCCTCTTATTCAAATTAGAAAAGCAAATTAGGTTATAGTCTGTCCCTGTGATATATGATTTTAGAATCCGTCCACTCGGCAACCACAAATAAACCTGACTTTTTATTAGAGATGCAATACTGCCGTTATCAAATATTGAGACAGCGGTTCTATCACGTATTCCTCCAAGCAAAGGTAAGCGGAATTGAGATCAAAGAGACAATACCGGAATAAAAGTTAAAAAGAAGACCTAACAAGATTACTAACAACAGAACACGTTACTGATTACTGATATGATATCGAATAAGCTCTTCTATGGAGGGGAGTTCTCCCCCTTTTTGTTCAATAAATGCTTTGGCTTCTCGAGTAGAGACCCCTGTGTCTTTCAAGCGGATTAGCTCTTCTTTTGTTATATCAGTATACCCCAAATCATGTAAATTACTGGTGAAGTAAGCCGTAACATCATGTTGTCGCAATTCAATAAGTTCATCCACGGTAAGAGTATACCCCAACTCCTTCATCATAGCAGTGAAAGTACTGGAAACATCATTCTGGCGTAGCTTTACAACCTCATCTAAGCTAAGGTCGGTATAGCCAAGGTCACGTATCCTGGAAGTAAAAGTAGCTGTCACCCCCTGTTCACGTAACTCAATTAACTCTTCTCTGCTTAAGTCGGTATAACCCATCTCTTCCATCCATTCTCCCATACCTTGTAACAACTCTTCATTAGGCTGGTTTACCCAATTTTGAAAAGCTGTTACCGAATCCTCTACCGAAGGAGAATCACTGAACTGGAGGTAGTTAGCCCCGGCATAAAGCAAAAAGCTACCTAAAAAACCGGCAAATAATATCTTTTTTATCCATCCCGGAGAAGATAATCCAAATTGAAATAATCCGTTTGATCGATTTTTCTTTGCCACCGGGCGAGACAAAACCTCTCCTTGCTCCAGTGATTTGAGCTCTTCTTTAAGCTTTTGAAACTTAGCGGCCATAATTAGTTGGTTTTTTATTACATAAACATGCAATTACTATATACGGCCCTCAAAAGAAAAAGATTCAAAAGCTATGAGGCCATATTAAAGGATCTATTAAGCTCTGAAAAAGTAATCGGTTTAGACAAGAAATCAATATAATCACTGGACTCGATCTGATCCATATGTAGTTTATCAGTATTGCCAGATATATATATAACCGGGGTATCTAATTTTTCACGTATTTTTGTCATTGCTTCAATACCATTGATATTTCCCTTGAGTCGGATATCCATCAAAATGATATCAGGTTCATAATCAAAAGCGGCGGTAATAGCCTCTTCACCAGAACTGACTTTATCTACAACCTCATGCCCCATATTACCGACCATGCGCTCTATAAGCATAGATATAATCAACTCATCTTCTACAATCAATACTTTCTTTGTTTCCATACAGAAAAACGGTCCAAACAAATATTTCTCGTTAACAGTTTGTGATTGCAAGAGTAATAAAACTGCTTGGTGTTACAAAATGGGATTAACTTTTTTTTACCCTTCCACAACAAATTGAACTCTATTAGAAATAATTAACAGGAATTATAAACATTTGTTTGAGTAATATCCTTATTATTTAACTTAACTTACTTACTGCATTGATAGAATTTGTGGTAGTAAAAATTTTATCTATAATTCGAGAAAGAAATATTTATTAAAAAAAGTTGAGATGGATGCAGAGACACTGACAATGGTTTTTTTCATTGGCGGAATTCTACTCATGATTGTAGAAGCCATGATCCCAGGTGGCGTTTCTTTTTTCTTGGGCGTAAGCGGACTTATTGTAGGCGCACTCCGCTGGTTTGGGATTCTGGACAGTCCAGCTACCTCGGTCATCACTTGGCTTTTCACTTCAGTAGCACTCATTCTTGCAATGCGTCCTATATTAATGAAGTATTGGGGCGGTGAAAGTAGCTATAAACTAGCTAATGAAGACGTTGAGGCGATGGATGAGGTTGTGGAAGTTATTGAAACAGTAGATGCTGAAAGCCAGTCAGGAAGAGTACGGTTTCAAGGAATCTCTTGGAAGGCAAAAACACTAGAGGGAGAAATTCCCGCCGGATCAAAGGCGAAAATTCGCTACCGAGATAATGTAACCTGGATTGTAGAGCCACTCGACGAAATTGAACAATAAATTTTAACACACATCTTTATTATTAACTTTTTAATCAAGCTATTAGTGCCATGTGGACAACCCTATTAATTATTATAGCCCTTGGCGTCTTTGTTTTTACAAAGGTGTTTATCATCGTAGAGATGCGCGAAGAAGTCATTCAGGAGCGTTTGGGTAAATATATCAAAACTCTTACACCGGGTCTTCATTTCTTAATTCCATTCGTAGACCGTCCAGCTTATCGTCAAGAAATGCGTGAACAGGTTATCGATGTACCCAGCCAAACCTGTATTACCAAAGACAATATTGAAGTTGAGGTTGACGGATTGGTCTATGTTAAAGTTATGGACTCGTACAAAGCAAGCTACGGAATCGGCAATTATAAACTGGCAGCCATTAACTTGGCACAGACAACTATGCGTAGCGAAATTGGTAAAATTACACTGGATGATACTTTCTCGGAACGCGAACAGATGAATGAAAATATCGTCCGCGAAATTGACAAGGCGTCTGATCCGTGGGGCATAAAAGTGCTCCGATATGAAATACGAAACATTCGCCCTTCTGACAACCTCATTAACACGCTCGAAAAACAGATGGAGGCCGAACGGGATAAACGTGCAGAAATCACCGAATCTACCGGAACGCGTGATTTCAAAATTAATGAGTCTCAAGGAGAACGCCAGGAAGCAATTCTATTATCTGAAGCTAAACGCCAAAAGCGTATCAACGAAGCTAAAGGGAAGGCTAAAGAGATAGAACTTATTGCAAAAGCTACTTCTAAAGGCATTAAGCGGGTTTCTGAAGCTATTGCCAAACCGGGCGGTGATTTAGCCGTTAAAACTAAGCTTATAGAACAATTTATCGGGCAGTTGGGCAATGTTATTGAACGTTCAAATGTATCAGTACTGCCTACAGAAACTGCCAATTTAAAAACATTTTTCGAAGGGGTCGGAAAGGTCAGTGACCATACCCCCACTTCAACCACCAATACTAAGGGAGGCGCACAATGATTGAACTAATTAGCCAAGGTGTACTCGGACTTTTAAGTATTTATGTATTATTTAAATTCATACAATCCATTCAGTTGGTACCTACCCAAAAGGCCTATATTGTTGAACGGCTTGGAAACTACCATAAAACATTGGGACCCGGTTTCCATGCCCTTATTCCGTTTTTTGATCGCGTAAAATACCGACAAGATCTGCGTGAAGAAACCATTGAGGTACAACCTCAAGAGTGTTTTACCAAAGATAATGTAAAGGTGGAAGTGGATGGTGTTATTTATTTAGCAGTGATAGATCCGGTCAATGCCAGTTATGGTGTTACTGACTACCGTTTTGCTGCGGTACAACTGGCCCAAACAACGACCCGTTCTATTATTGGTACTATGAACCTGGATGATACTTTCGAGGATCGAGCGATTATCAATAAAGAAGTGGTCGAGGTACTTAGTGAAATGGAAAAAGCATGGGGCATTCGCGTACTGCGGTATGAGATCAAAAACATCTACACGCCTAAGACGATCCAAAATGCTATGGAGCGCCAGATGACCGCAGAACGTGAGCGCCGAGCAACGATAGCAAAGTCCGAAGGGATTATGCAATCGACAATTAACGATGCCGAAGGAGAAAAAGAAGAGATTATTAACGTTTCGGAAGGTGAAATGCAGCGTCAGATCAATGAAGCCGAGGGGGTGGCTCAAGAGATTGAATCACTGGCAGAAGCAACAGCTATATCAATTGAAGAGATCGCGGATGCCCTCTCCCATGAAAAGGGGAAAGAAGCCATGCAGATGCGGCTAGCAGAAAAATATATTAGCCAGCTTTCTAAATTAGCTAATGATAAAAATGATGTTATCATCCCTAAAGATGTAACAAACTACGATGCCATCATGCACGGACTTTCTTTGGATAAGATCTCTATCGTCCCGGAAGAAGATAAAAATTCGTAATATCAATCCCTCTTATTCCTTAGCTTAATTATAGGATAAGAGATAGATTACTTATAAAGCCTAACCAGAAATGGTTGGGCTTTTTTTATTGCACCGATCTTTTTCCAAATATATTAATCTTATTCATATTCATGTTTGGGGTACCATTCAGAGCCCCGCCCTTCCGGAGTCATATCAAAAATATTCCAAAGCGGCCAGATCAAATCAACATGACGTGCATTTTGTCCTCCCTCAGTAGGCGAATATAAAAGCTCAGTATTATAAAAATGATAAATCCCATCAGCAGTTTTTTCAAAAATGTTTACTGCAGGCAGTTGACTCCCCTCCTCCGTCTCTGCATGGTAATCATTATTATATGAATTATTGTGAGATGATAACAAGCGCAACTGGTTCCATCCTCTTTGACGCGCCCAATTTCTAAGCTTTGTAATGGGCGCCTTGGCAACAACGACAAAGTTCACCCTATCTCGAATATGTCTTGCTTGCCCATTTAGCCCATCCAATATAGATGTACAACTTGTACATGGTTTATCTGCTTCAGGGGCAAACATAAAGCTATAGATAAATAAACTCGATTTTCCCTCCTCATATAATTCTGAGAATCGAACCCTGTTTATGGTTTCTTAATCAGCTAAATCAGCAGCCCCTTCCTCAAAAATATAACTTTCGGGTACTGCTCCCCCTCTGGGCAATACCCTTCTGCGGCGGGCGACTTCTTCAAGCTGCTTTCGCAACGCTATTTCTGCTTCCAGTAGCTGATCGCGTTGTTGACGGTATTCCTTTGTTTCTCCCGGAAATGTTCTTTCGTGAAACCTTACCATTACCCCCTCCTTTTTGGCGTTAATAAAATGGTAATTTATGAAACAATCATCGCTTTTACATTGAATTGTCCCCAATACCAGATAATAATTGCAAAAATAATCAACAAAATGAACCACGTTGTAAGCGCTATGCGAGATGCTTTCTGGGCTTTCTTCTCCTCCCACCAGCTCCGGGGACGAACACCTTGAATAAGAAAAGTGGATATACCTGCCAGGTTAATACAAATAAGGTTCGTAAGTGTCAGAATGCCGGCCCCAATCGCGAGCTGCATATAGCCAGCGCCAAGCAACAATCCCACAACCACCAGTGGCGGTAGTAATGCAACTGCTACCATTACCCCCACTATAGTCGCCGGCACTCCTCGCGTAAAAGCCAATACTCCTGCACTACCCGCCGCAAGAGCAATAATAATGTGTTTAAGATTAACCATTGTCCGGCTTATTAGCTCATCTGACTGTGGGTCTACTGTGAATATAAGCCCCATTATGAAAGCCACGCCCAAAGCAACAATTAGGCCGGTGGCATTTGCTTTAATCGATTGCCATCCCAGGTCAAGATCCCCCAGGGTAGCAGCTAGTGCCAATGAAACATTAGGTGCTAGTAGCGGGGCAATTACCATCGCCCCAATAATGGTGGCAACATCATCAAGTATTAAACCGATGCCGGCAACCAGAGTAGATAGAACGACCATTGCCAAGTACACAGAATTCAACTCTGCATCTGAAGTGACATCAGCATACAACTCTTCGCGGCTAACCCTCCCCGGTCCTTCCTTTTCAACTTCGGCTGATGGCTCGTCCTCTTCTGTTTCTGGTTGGGGTAAAGTCGCCTCCACTGAAAACAGCATTATTCTAAAATCCTCTTCAGTTCCAAACTGTTCGCTTAGTATATCCGAAATGGTTTCTGTTTGATCTACATTTACCAGTACCCGGAGTATACCCCGCCCGCCATCAACACTGTCAGTCCATGCCCCCAGAATATTTTCTTCCTCAACCGTTTTGCGTGCTTCTAATAATGATTCTGAAGCGGCAATCAATTCAATTATGCGTAAACTCATAAGGCAATCGATTTTTAAAAAAGAAGTAACAAAAAAAGTTTTCTAAAAAGTAAGAATAACAGCTAAATATGAAAGAAACGATATATTATTAAATAAATATCTATTCATTTTTGGAATTCGCACCAGAAAAAGATCCTTTGCAGATAAAGTCGAGTGTTTTAAAAATAATCCTCCTTTTTTTTCAATGAATCACTTCCTTACTACCTTCTATTAGTCGCAAGTATGTTTGTTTTTAAATAAAAAGAGACATTAAGAGCTTAATAAGGGCTTTTTGGAAAATTACCTCCCGGCCTTCCCTAATAACGTCACAGGCTTCCCTATTAATACATTTTCAATTCATTCTGGCTTAAGTAAAAAGGGAAAATGGCGATAACAGCTTGTGACTAGTTGGGTACGAAAAAAATATTACAGTACACTTCGCATTTAAGGATAACTACATAAATATAAAACCATGGTAAATAGAAGAATACCAATCTTAACTTTAATCTTTGTTTTTTTAATCGGCGCAAAGGTTACATTCGCACAGAGCAATTGGGAACCTCAAACAAATATTACGGGATATATCTCGACCGAAGTTAATTACTTTGATGAACTAGACGGATATGATTTAAATTATTCTGCAGCAGTTTCTGAAGCAGGTATTTTAATTTCATACCAACCAAAATCTAATTTTAGAATAAAAGGGGTATTTGTTTATCGTCCCAAGTTCGAAATTGACCAAATGTTGAACGAAGCTTTTGGTGAACTTACTTTATCTGAAGAAGCTAAGTTCAAAGCAGGGCGCTTTCTTTTACCATTAAGCCCCAGTAATACATTTTATTATGCCCCTGTAAATACTAGTGCAACTCTTCCTATACTGGTAACAAATCATGAGTTTTATCCCGTTACCATTGATGGAGCTTCGATAAACGGATCCATAGGGTCAGAATTTAAAGTAAACTATGACTTCTTTGCAGGTGGTTTCAATAATTCTACTTGGCTCAGAACCGGTGCTGTACGTTTTTTCGGAGATGAAGTCAATTACTTCAAAAAGCAAATTAACAGTTCAGCGACGTTAGATCCGTCCTATAATGAGACTTATAACTTTGGAGTTGGTGGTAGATTAGGCTTTTCCTACAAATCAAATATTGATGTTGGTTTTAGCGCCTTTAAACCTAATGATCAGGATGTACCATTACTGGTAAATGTCCCGGCTAATGGCTTATATCCCGGTTCTCCAGCTACTCAAATAGTTCAAGAAAGCAGATTTGAAAAGTTCAGTTACGGTATTAACGTAAAGTTGCAGTACCAAAACACTAAGTTAGTAGGTGAATATTGGAAAGCCGATCTGGTTATTGATGGCAGCGATACTGACTTAGAAGGTGGATTTGTAGAACTGAACCATCGCATTAATAAGGTTACTCCCTACATTAGATATGAGGACCAAAAGACGGCAGACGTTGACTATAAACGATATACTGCAGGGGTTAACTATAAACCAAGCTTTAGAAAAACATTTAAGCTTGAGTACTTGCGTTACGAACACTCCAGTGGTGATATAAACGGTTTTGTTGGTACATTAATTTACTCATTCTAAAAGGTATAAGGTTATAGTAATATGAAAAATCTAATAGCAACTTTAGGTATACTTCTGCTTGCTTTTGCAACGGAAGCAACAGCACAATCATTTAAAGTGATTGTCAATAAAGCGAATGAGACGGAGTCTGTATCGAAAAAAGAACTATCCCGAATCTTTCTTAAAAACAAAACTAAATGGGATGATGGTTCTGAAATAACCCCGGTAGATTTGAAGGCCAGTTCTGCCACGCGGAAGGCATTTTCAAATGACATTCACGGGCGAGATGTTGGTGCCATAAGAAGTTATTGGCAGCAAGCTGCTTTTTCAGGAAAAGGAACTGCTCCTGTCGAACGCTCTAGTGATGCTGAGATCATCACTTTTGTCACAAACAATCCCGGTGCAGTTGGTTATATATCTGAATCAACCGATGCAACAGGGGTAAAGGTGTTGACTATTAATTAACACTCAGATTTAAGCGAGTCATAGAAATAAATTAATGCATTTTTTATGGCTCGCATTTTTCTCTAAAAGGTAAAATGCGACTAATAGTTTTGTAGCATAAATACATTTTAGTAGTAGGGTATCAAAATCAATTTGTAGAACAATGAATATATTCAATCACATAAAACTCAGGTATAAGATTCTTGTTTTCCCTACCATATTTATTATGGTTGTGGGTGCAATATTTTATACAACGCAGTGGAGTAATGAAACGATAAAAAAAGAACTGAATACCGTTCAGTATTCTTATATCCCCTATAATGACCTGACTAACCGAATGAGCTCAACTCAGGCAGCTATTGAGAAATCACTTCAGGATGCAGTTGCTGCAAAAGATAAGGCCATGGTTGAAGAAACAGCTTCACTGGCTAAGCAGTTTAGGCAACTAGCTGACAGTGCCAAGACTATTAAAGCTGATAACGATTATGCACTACTCGATAGCACATTACAATCGTTCAGCAAATATTATGAGCAAGGGGTAAAAGCCTCAAGTATGATGATTACCCAAGACTTCTCGGAAGAGGTCAGTAATAATGTTCAAGCAATGATTGCTGAACAAAAAAAATTAAAGCGACTGCTAAACAAAGCATCTAATTTAGAAGTTAATACTGCCTTCGACAATGCTCATAAACAGCTGACTGAGTTAAGTGCAACAATTAACAAGCTACTGCTTATTAGCTTGGGATTATTTATTGGTCTTTCCCTATTACTTTCACATGCCATTGCCGGTGCTTTACGTAAGATGGTTAAAAAGATCAAGGAACTTGCCGATGGTAATTTAAGTATCCAAATATCTGATAAAAACCTTCGGCGGAAAGATGAAATTGGTGATATATCAAAAGCAATGGACAGTCTCGTCACTCAGCTAAAGAATGTTATCAAAGGTGTACAACGGGAGTCGCAAGAGATATCACAAATAAGCGAGCAGCTTGAAGCCACCTCCAATCAAATGGCACGCGGTTCTAATGAACAAGCTGAATTCGTAGATGAAATCTCCAGCACAATGGAACAGGTTTCTACCAATATTACTCAAAATGCTGAAAATGCACAACAAACGAATGTCATTTCCAGAGATGCCAATGAACAGTTAAAAGAGGTGGGTGAGAAATCGAAAAAAGCTATTGAAGCTAACGAAACCATTACCAATAGAATTAACCAAATTAACGAAATCGCTTCTCAAACAAATATTTTGGCCCTTAATGCCGCTATTGAAGCAGCACGAGCGGGAGAAGCAGGTAAAGGTTTTGCAGTAGTGGCCAAAGAGGTTCAAGTGCTTGCCGAAAAAAGTAAGAACGTGGGTGATGAAATTGTCGAACTTACCAATGCGGCTTATGAGCTTTCATCAAAAGCCGGAGAGGTTATGTTTGATACGATCCCTAAGATTAAAGAAACATCTGACCTGGTTCAAGAAATTTCTATTGCCAGTGATGAACAAAGTCAAGGGGCTAACGAAGTGAATCAGTCTATACAACAATTAAATACACTCTCGCAACAAAGTGCTGCATCCAGCGAAGAGTTGGCTTCATCGGCAGAACAGCTTATGAATCAATCGGAACGACTGAAGCAATCTATATCTTATTATCATTTGGAGGAGAATGCTCCCCAGCAACAGACCCCAAATCCACAATCGTTTAACAAGCACAACAACACAAATGGTAATGGACAAAAGCATCAAAACGGTGTTCATGCAGACGATTTCACATTATAGATAGAATCTTATATGTAGATGACAAAAGATATCAGCATATAAAGCTACTTCTACAAGATATTATTGAATCCATACATATTAGCTATGTGTATGGATTTCTTATTTAGGCATATACTGTATTACCTATTTTTTACTGTTTAAAATAAACTGTAAGCTTTCCTGTTTTTCCAGCCGCTATTTGGGATATCTCTTAATCTATTATACTCTTCTTATTTTGTTAACTATGAACCAAACACCGTTGGCTAATTGCATAGCCACATCAATTCTTACTATTGGGTGACTCCGTCGTGGTTGAATAATTACTTCTTTATTTTTTGTAATGCGTACAGAAGAAAAAAACTTTTTGAGATACCTAGCAAAAAACCCCTCACAGCTACTTATTGACATCTTTGTTGCCGATACCTGTGCCGCCCAATCCCTCTCCCTTAGACCCCAGAATATCACGGCTCTAATAAATCCGTTAAAAAGCAAGCTCCCAACCCCTTTTTTGTACTCACCCGATATAATTCCACATACCAAGTATGGGTTTGAGAAAGTTATCACAATTATTTATCTAACTCTTATATGAAAACAAGGTGTTTTGGGTACTAAAGTCCATACGTTTTTCTTTTTATTGTATAATCAACATTACAACTTTAGAGAGATTACTATGTCAATAAAGCCAATTATTTCGCTTTGTATTGTAGCAAGTATACTTTCATTTTCGGCCTGTAGTGATAATGGTACTGGCACAGATAATGATGATGGCGGAGAGCCCCCGGAAAACAATGAAGCCTTTTATCTGGCCGATAACGGAGTTACCATTAAGTGCGATGAGGCCGAGGCAGGACAAAAGGGTACTATAGATGGAGACACCTATACCAAGAGAAGTGCTGATAATATAACACCCGACAATGCCGAAACTACCTGTACCAGTGGGATAACAGATATGTCATCACTGTTTTTTGACGAAACCTCCTTTAACGCTGATCTCAGCCATTGGGACGTCAGCAGTGTCAAAAACATGAAAAGCCTGTTTAGAAATGCCAAAAACTTTAACAGTGACCTGAACGAGTGGGACGTCAGCAGTGTCACAACGATGGCTGAAATATTTAAAAAAGCTTCCTCGTTTAACGGAAATATTAGCAACTGGAATGTTAGCAGTGTCACAAATATGCATAGTATGTTTATGTATGCTGAATCGTTCAACGGTGATATTAGTAGCTGGGACGTTAGTAACGTCACAAATATGATCCAGATGTTTAGTAATGCTAGCTCGTTCAATAGCGATATTAGCAGCTGGAACGTCAGCAATGTCACATACATGACAAATATGTTTAGAAAAGCTTCCTCGTTCAACAGCGACATCAGCAGTTGGAACGTGAGCAATGTTACAAATATGAGAGGTATGTTTGCTGGTTTTGATTTTGCATCTTTTAACGGTGACCTTAGCGGATGGGACGTCAGTAGTGTTACTGATATGAGAAGTATGTTTTTAGGGGCCAAAAACTTCACTAGCGACTTGAACGGCTGGGACGTCAGCAGTGTCACTGATATGAGTAGTATGTTTAGCAATGCCAAAAACTTCAACAGCGATCTCAACGGGTGGGACGTGAGTAATGTCACCGATATGGTTGGTATGTTTAGAGAAGCCGAATCGTTCAACGGCAACATCAGTAGCTGGGATGTTAGCAGTGTTAAAAGTATGGAAACTATGTTTTATGGCGCAAAAGCTTTTAATCAGGATTTAAGCGGATGGGACGTCAGCAGTGTCACTGATATGAGTAGTATGTTTAGCAATGCCAAAAACTTCAACAGCGACCTCAACGGGTGGGACGTGAGTAATGTCACCGATATGGTTGGTATGTTTAGAGAAGCTGAATCGTTCAACGGCAACATCAGTAGCTGGAACGTAGCCAATGTTGAAAATATGACTATGATGTTTCAATTTGCCAATACGTTCAGCGGCGACATTAGCAGCTGGGACGTCAGTAGTGTCACTGATATGAGTAGTATGTTTAGCAATGCTAAAAACTTCAACAGCGACCTCAACGGGTGGGACGTGAGTAATGTCACCGATATGGTTGGTATGTTTAGAGAAGCTGAATCGTTCAACGGCAACATCAGCAGCTGGAACGTTAGCAGTGTTACAAGTATGGAAACTATGTTTTATGGCGCATTAACTTTTAATCAGGATATAAGTGGCTGGTGCGTTTCCAAGATCAACTCGAAACCTGACAACTTTTCTAGAGATTGCCCGCTTCAGGAGAGCTATCATCCAATGTGGGGAACTTGTCCATAAATGAGGGAAGAATACATCACAAAATATAATTTTACCACATCTCAGGACACTTCTTCATGAGATGCAGCAGAAAATCCCAGTGACCATTGCCACATCTTTGTGCATGGTCACTGAATAGTTCACCAGGAATCTGGTAAAACTTGGATTAATCTGGTTTTAAAACTTTCAAAAATCGCCTTTCAGCTACTCTAATATACGAATTTATAGCATTTTAAGGAAATTTAGAAAAGTAATAGTGGAGGTGCGGGGAGTCGAACCCCGGTCCGAAATGGTATATCGTTCAAGCATCTACATGCTTAGTTGCCGTTTAGAATTCGCCCGAAGCATCGCCCGGCAACTGGCAACTTCAGACTAGTCTGTTAAAGTTTTACGCAGGCTCGACAGACAGCGAAACCTCCGCTATCCTGTCATAATCGGCGCCCCATTCAGCACTGACAGGCAAGAAGCTGATGGAACGGCTAAACTGCGTTACGCAGCTAAGCTATAAGAATAGTTGTTGTCAACTATGTTTATGCAGAATGATTATTTACGAGTGTCATTGCAAAAACTCGGCATGCAGCCTGCGATTCTACTCACTCCGTCGAATCCGGTACACCCCCAAATTTCCAAAGAACAACGCTGTTTCCAGCGCCATTTTTTCAACGTTTCAAAATCCCAATTATTATGTTCAGAAACAAACTAATTTCTTTACACTGTATACCATCAAATCACTACCTCTGCTGCCGGTGGACGCAGGTTGTAATTGGAACTCATTACGTAACCATAAGCCCCGGCATTGGCCAGCAACACCACATCTCCCTCCTCTGATTCGGGAAATCTTCGATCAATCCCAAGTTTATCACCCGACTCACAGATCGGCCCTACAATATTTACCGTTTGTACTAGCTGCTCATCAATTTTATCAAGATTAACAATAGTATGACGTGCCCCATATAGTGCAGGTCGAATGAAGGAATTCATCCCTGTTTCGACTCCGACATATCTGACATCCCCTTTTCCTTTAAGTTGCGTAATCTTTGTCAGTAGTACACCAGAGGTTGCAACTAGAAAACGCCCTGGTTCCACCCAGAGTTTATACTTGGGGTGCGCATCTTTAAACTGTTGTAAATAGGTAGCAACTTCCCGGATATCGAGATCAGCCTGGGTTTCATTCTCTTGGATTCCAAACCCACCCCCTAGATCGAGTATATCGACCCCACCCAACTCTTCAGCAACATCATGCAAGATAATAGCTGTATCTTTCCAAGAATGCGGATCTTTAATACCACTGCCGATATGAGCATGGAGTCCTTTCACCGAGATATCGTATCGTTCGATAAGATTGGCTACCTCCGGGATCTCAAATCGGGGGATACCGAACTTAGAATGTACTCCCCCGGTCTTCACATGCTTATGGTGCCCGTGCCCGTGACCGGGATCAATACGCAAGAATACCTGCTTTCCTTCAAATATTGCTGACCACTGCTTAAGGGGATAAATATTATCCAACGTCACATGAACTCCCAGTTCCAATCCTTGTTCATACTCCTCTTTGGGTGCAAAGTTAGGAGTGAATAAAATTTCGCTGCGATCGATATCAGGAAATAGCTCAATGACTTTTTCGACTTCTCCAATAGAGACACATTCAAAACCAAGATCCAGCTCATTTACCGCATGCAAAAGCTCTTCATTTGCATTGGCCTTCATCGCGTATAGTGAACGGTCAACGGCATTAATACCTTTGATAAAACCAGCATATTTTTGAAGCGTCTCGCGATCATATACATAAACGGAGTCTCGTTCATCCATCAACGACAATAACTCTTCACGCTTTTGCTTCCACCAAGCATCACTTTCCTGCTCATCCGTTTGCTCTTGTCCCATCAATTTGGGCCAGGTACCACCGAAAGATTGCTGGTTTCCTGATTGTAGAATCAACTGTTCATGTAGTTGACGCAACAACCGATCTACCTGATCGCTTTCTACCACAAACGTAAAATTAAGATCATTAGCAGCTTGGCTCACCAAATAAACATGGTGTTCTTCAAAAACCTCAAATGAGGTCCCCAGTTGGTGCAAAATGGTACGAATTTTACGCCCCATCAGACTCACCGCAGACACCGCTTCAATTACCTTGACCTTACAATATTCATTAAGGTCTTTCACAAACTGACTTCGTACATCCTCAAAATGATCATTTAATCCAGGATCAAGTGATACCGTTACATTCGACTGTGAGGTTGACACCAAATCAATGGACAACCCGTACTCTTTAAACACGTCAAAGGCATCAGCCAAAAAACCCACTTGCTGCCACATTCCTAACGAATCCATACTCACCAAAATAATATCGTCACGGACGGAAATTGCCTTTACCAATGCTTCATTATCAGATGCATCGCTAGAGATAACTGTTCCCGGCAGTTCCGGCTTTTGGGTACACCGTACATTTATAGGAATATTATGTTTACGTGCCGGCATAATGCTTCGCGGATGTAATACCTTGGCCCCATTGGTTGCAATCTCTTGGGCCTCCTCGTAGCTCAGATGATTGAGCAACCGTGCCGAAGGTACTGTGTGGGGGTTAGCTGAAAACATCCCCGGTACATCGGTCCATATCTCTAAGTGCTCTGCTCCTATTTTTGCTGCGAAGTAGGCTGCTGAGACATCTGAGCCCCCGCGTCCCAGAGTTACCGTTTTTCCTTCATCATCACTGCCTATAAAGCCTTGAGTAACTACTAGTGAACCGGCTTTATCAATAGTTTTACGAACACTTGGTTCATAGTCCGAAGCACTCACAGCAGACAATACCTGTGCGCGCTCTGCAGCATTTTTAGGGGAAATAGTCTTAATAAGGTCTCGCGCATCTAGCCAGGTAGCTGCTCCAATTTCTTGCTCTAAATATGCCGCCCCTAACTTAGTAGCCATTAATTCTCCCATCGCTAATAACCGTGCTTGCACCCTATAACTGGCCTCACCAATGAGCTCAATCCCCTTTACGATGTGCTCTAACTCCTCAAAATCGCTTTGTAACAGTTCATCTGCTGAAAGACCCAACGATGAAGCCAACCGGCGATGCTTTTCTTTAAGCTGCTCAACAAGCTCTGTAGCTTTCCCTTGGGGAGCTCGGGCAATAACATCTTCCAACAGATTAGAAATCCCACTTAATGCTGAATGAACAATACATACCGAATACCCCTCCGATTTTCGTTTTTTTATAACCGAAACAATGTTTTGCCAATTTTCGTGGGATGAAACACTGGTTCCACCAAATTTTAAAACAATCCAGTTTGAACTATCTTTAGTCATTTTTAATTCTATCAACTTGAACATTATCGGTTAATGCCAAATGGCAAGCGATAAGATAATAATCTCATAGTCCCTTTGTTGATAAAAAATATTTAATGTTGATTCACTGATTTTAAACTTCATTTTCCTTTAATTCATCCAACCATTTCAAAGAACAATTGAAAACGTGAAACAAAGATTCATATTAACGCTCCTCTTACTTTTCCCTGTAATAACAATTGCCCAGCAAAATGCAAGCATCAGTGGTTATATATCAGACGCTGAAACCGGAGAAACCTTAATATCTGCAAACTTTTCGCTTGCTAACTCCTCAAAAGGCACATCTACCAACACCTCCGGGTATTATACCCTTACAGATGTCAGCCCGGGCACTTATACTGTAGTAGCTACCTATATTGGTTTTCAGCGGTATGAGAAAGAGGTAAAACTTGAAGCCGGCGAAAACCTTCGACTAGACATCAAGCTTAAACCAGAAGACTACCAGCTTGAGGAAGTGGTCGTTACCTCAGAACGAGAACAAGAAGAAAAACGCAATATCGGGCTGGCACAGGTTGAGACAAAGTTTATCAAAAAAGTACCCAGCGCATTTCAGGCAGATGTCTTTAGGTCGCTACAACTATTACCCGGTGTAAAAGCAGCATCTGACTTTTCTAGTGGTTTATATATTCGCGGTGGCAGCCCCGACCAAACGCTGATCCTACTCGATCGCACTACCGTCTATAACCCCTCCCACTTTTTCGGTTTTTTCTCCACTTTTAATCCTGATGCAGTCAAAGACGTACGCCTCTATAAGGGAGGTTACCCAGCGAAATATGGAGGGCGACTTGGCTCTGTACTTACCATTTTTAATAAAGATGGTAATCGCAATGAATTTAAAGGTTCTATTTCATTAGGCATGCTGGCTTCACGGGCTATGGTAGAAGGACCTTTTAAGAATGGATCATACATGCTTGCCGTGCGCCGCTCTACCTTGGAACCGGTACTCGCTGTTCTTCGTAATAACATCGATAACATTCCCGATAGTTTTTACTTCTTGGATATCAACGGGAAAGTTAATTATGATTTGAACGCCAACAACAAGTTTTCACTCGCATTTTATTCCGGGATTGATGACCTCAGTTTTCCTTTTGCAAATGATGCTAATATTAGTCTTAATTATGGAAACCAAACACTTAGCACAAACTGGACGCATATTTTCTCTGATAAATTGTTCAGTAATTTTACTCTTACCGGCTCACGTTATTTTAACTATCCCTCATTTAATATTGCCTCCACTCCTTTTAAGCGTTCCAATAATATCTACGATTTCTCTTTAAAAGGAGACTTTGAATACCTCCCCAATAACAACCATGATATTTCTACCGGTTTTTGGATTGGTGCGATGACTTTAAAGTTACAAGATACATTTGATAACCAAGATACTTTTAGCTCACGAATTCACACCCAGTATGGTTCATGGTACCTGCAAGATAAATGGACTCTTTCTGACCAATGGAGCATAACACCCGGTTTACGTCTCAATGCCTTTAGCGAAGGTAATTACATTAGGCTAGAACCCCGATTTTCACTGGAATACAAGCCAACCAACCAAATCCGCTTACAAGCTGCCTATGGTCGATATAACCAGTTTTTAACACTTATTTCCAATGAAGCATTCTCTGGTTTTGATGTATGGCTTACTACGGATAGTGGGGTCCCCCCTTCATATGGCGATCAATACGTAATAGGAGCCAAAACCATTCCGTGGGACGGATACGGACTAGATCTTGAAATATATTATAGAACCATGGAAGATCTCTTTGAGTTGGATCCTTTTCTACCTGACCAAGCAGGACTACCATACCAGGATATATTCCGTTTTGGAAAAGGATATGCCTATGGTGCAGAACTCTTTTTTGATCGACGAGTCGGTCGTCTTACCGGCTTCCTGGGATACACCTTTAGCTTGACACGCCGGAAATTCCCCAATTTTAATGAACCTCTTTCTGCGAATGGAAATCCTCGGTTTTATCCTCCTAAGTTTGATCGAATTCATGACCTAACCCTTGTACTGGAGTATAAATTTAATAACCGATGGTCAGCTACGACTTCATTTAATTACTCCACCGGTCAAGCGTACACCAAGCCCCTGGGGCGTACCGCGGCATTCGATTTCCCTACTTCAGGTACTTCCCTAAACCAACTTGTTGTAGGTCGTGTTAATGCCTCGCGTCTGCCCGATTATAACCGTCTGGATATTAGCTTCAGCCGTAAAGGTACCTTTTTCGGAAATGGAGAAGCAGAATGGCAATTCCAACTTATTAATGTTTACTCCCGACGTAATGTGTGGTTTTATAACTACGATCTTGATAAGAACCCGGTCCAACGAGAAGAAATTACCCTGTTACCCATTTTACCAACAATTACTTATACCATAGATTTTTAAGTCATGAAGAAGTTATCAATACTCCTTTTTGCAACATTTCTACTGTTCAGCTGTGAACTTTATGAACAAGACGAATACCAAGAATATTATGTTGTAGAATCCTACTTAATTGCAGATAATGAACTACCCGAGGTTCGGCTCTCCACTACCTCTCCAATAACCGACAAGTATACCTTTAAAGAAAATGCTCTCAGCAATGCCAATGTCGAAATACGGCGTTTAAACCCAGATTCATCTGTTGCTGAAACCTATCCCTATGCGGAACAAGATTTTGGGGTCTATGCCCCCCAACTTAATGTCACCGTCCGAGATGAGCAGTTATATGGATTGCATGTCACCACTCCCAAGGGAGATGAGATCACAGCCACTACTTTTGTTCCCGGCAACTTTGAAACGGTCAATGAACTTCAAGATCAGTATATCTACCAAGGGTCACAACAAGTTGAAGTAATAACTACACCTAGCCAATATTTATCTAATCGGCAGACCTATTATATCTTTACCATTAATGTGGTCAATCCCGATACAGCAAGCTTGACACCATTTTATATGGATCAGGTACTTAATGACGGTACCAATATCGAAGAGTTCTATATCAATTCTTCAGGTATTATTAATGAAAAGAATTACCAGCGCAACGAAAACAATAACATTGAACTAACGGTCCCCTGGCTAGCCATTGCATTTTATGACACCAATGATGTTATTGCCAATGCCATTGACAATAACATGTATGACTTTCTACGATCCCAAGATGTTCAAACCGGGGGGAGCACTCTGTCACCGGGTGAAATCCAAAATATCCATTATAACATCAATGGTGGAATTGGTATCTTTGGAAGCATGGCAAGTGATACAAACCGAGTTTTCATAGCACGCCCCAATAGCTCTAACTAACTATGTTTCTACGCACTTTTTTTGTTGTCATCTTACTGGGATTATTGGGAATTTTCCCTGACCATTCAATTGCTCAAAAGACTGAAGCATTTAACCTAGCCAGAATCAAATACCGAGGCGGGGGTGATTGGTATAACGACCCATCCTCTCTTAAAAACTTAGCTGAGTATAGCCAACGTCATATTCCCATTGCCATTAATCCCAACTATGACGATATCCCCATTGGTAGCCCGGACATTTTTGACTATCCCTTTGCTTTTCTGACCGGCCACGGAGCCATCACGATTAACCAAACCGAAGTTGCTAATATACGAGCCTATCTCGAGAACGGAGGATTCCTATATATTGATGATGACTATGGACTTGATGAACATTTTCGAAAAACTATAAAGAAAATTTTCCCAGATGAAGAGTTGGTAGAAATTCCTTTTGATCATCCCATATATCACCAAGTATTTGATTTCCCTAACGGACTGCCCAAAATTCACAAACATGATGGCAAACCGCCAAAAGGATTTGGCCTTTTTCGAGATGGACAGCTAGTTCTTTTTTATACTTATGAAACAAACCTGGCTGATGGATGGGCCAACCCTGATGTTCATAAAGATCCGGAAGCTGTTCGTCAAAAAGCATTGCAAATGGGGACAAATATACTCGTTTATGCCTTAACCTACGGACGTTAAAAATCACTATTCAACTGACCGTTTTTACGGCTTTCCAATGAGATGTAATTTACTGATATTTAACCAACATATATTTCCAATAACAAAATGCAATTATGATCATACCAGTAGCTAGCGATCATGCGGGATACGAGGCTAAAGAGAAGGTCAAAAAGATACTTGAAGAGCTTGATCACATGCCCGTTGATTTTGGTACCCATTCTGATGAATCCGTTGACTATCCGGATTACGCTATCCAAGTAGCAGAGAAAGTTGATGACGGCGAACATGCTCTCGGAATATTAGTTTGCGGATCCGGGCAAGGCATGTGTATGACTGCCAACAAGTTTAAAAATGTACGAGCAGCCTTAGTCTATGATGAGAATTCTGCACGAATGACCCGTCAGCATAATAATGCAAATGTATTATGCCTGCCCGGACGTCGATTAGATGATAAAGAATTAAAAAAAATTGTTACAACCTGGATTGATACAGAGTTTGACGGTGGGCGTCACGAACGAAGAGTTAATAAAATCCACGATTTAACAGAAAATAAATAACATTCTATGAAATCACTCTCGGAACAAGATTCAACCATTTTTGATCTACTTTCAGAAGAAAAGGAGCGCCAAAATAATAATTTAGAACTTATTGCATCCGAGAACTTTGCTTCTCGTGCTGTAATGGAAGCCATGGGCTCAACCCTTACTAATAAATATGCCGAGGGGCTGCCGGGCAAACGCTATTATGGAGGCTGCGAGATTGTTGATAAGGTCGAAAAGGTAGCACAAGAACGTGCAAAAAAACTATTCAATGCCGACTGGGTTAATGTACAGCCCCATTCTGGTGCCCAAGCCAATGCCGCAGTTTATCTCAGCTTTATGGAACCGGGCGACACCTTACTAGGCTTGGACCTTTCGCATGGCGGTCACCTAACACATGGTTCGCATGTCAACTTTTCTGGAATTCTTTATAACTCTGAATTTTATGGAGTCGATAAAGAAACCGGTCGTATCGATATGGATGAAGTACGAAAAAAAGCAAAAGAGGTTCAGCCCAAACTTATTTCAATCGGAGCTTCGGCTTACCCGCGCGATTTAGACTATAAAGCCTTCCGAGAAATAGCCGACGAAGTAGGTGCTTATTTGTGGATGGATATGGCGCATACAGCGGGTCTTATTGCGGCAGGTTTATTAAATAACCCACTACCCCACTGCCATGTTGTTACTACCACTACTCATAAAACCCTGCGCGGACCTCGTGGTGGAATGATATTACTGGGAGAAGACGGAAAAAACACATTGGGCGTTGAAGCACGAAAATCGGGACGTACCAAGCAATGGAGCGAAGTACTTGACTCAGCTGTATTCCCGGGTACACAAGGTGGACCACTCATGCACGTAATAGCAGCAAAAGCAGTTTCTTTTGAAGAAGCATTACGAGATGATTTCAAAGACTATCAAAAACAGGTTCAAGTTAACACTCAAGTGATGGGGGAAGCGTTTTCTCAAATGGGATATAATTTAGTAAGCGGTGGAACCGATAACCACCTTATACTTATTGACCTGCGGAACAAAGGCTTGACAGGAAAAATAGCTGAAGAATCTCTTGAAGCAGCCAAAATCACGTTAAATAAAAACATGGTTCCTTTCGATACCGAAAGCCCATTTGTAACTTCTGGTATCCGTATAGGATCCCCTGCTATGACGACACGGGGATTTGGAGAAGATGAATTTAAGCGTGTTGCCGAATTAATTGACCAAGTATTACAAGATCCGGAAAACGACGCCACCATTGAAAAGACAAAAAAGGAAGTAGAAGAAATGTGTGACCGTTTTCCCCTTTATGACTTCGTAACAGCTTAACTATTTCGTTCGACTCGAAGATTCTGAAGAATCTTCATCAAGCTCTTCTTCAGAATCTACGGTCGCATTTCGGAACTCATTTATCCCCTGTCCAATACCTCGAGCTAACTCTGGTATCTTTCTGGCACCAAAGAATAAAATAATTACAAAAAGAATAATAAGAATTTCCGGTGCTCCAAAACTCATGGATATCTATGTTTACTGCAAATTAAGAGTTCTTTGACTGTTTTACATAAATTGGCAGAAAATATTGCCAATTCAAACTAAATATGTTATTCCCTACAATAATTAGTAGCCAAATAATTAAACTGAAAAATAAAAATTATACGCTTTTTTTCTTACATTCATAGTTCTTTTGATCTAACCAATTATTGTAGTGCAGAAACGAGAAATTATGACTGAAGATCCCCCCAAGGCGACACCGCCAAAGGACCGGACCGCCAATATGTCCTTTTTGGATCATCTGGAAGAATTAAGGTGGCGAATTCTAAAAGGACTCACGGGAATGGGCATTGGTATTGTTGTTGCATTCTTTTTAGGAGACTTTCTGGTTGATAAAGTAATGCTCGGTCCTACCCAATCCGATTTTTTTGTTTACAAGCTTCTGGGTATCGAAGCTATTGACCTTACGATACAAAGCAGAAAGTTACCCGGTCAGTTCTTTACTTACTGGGGCACACTTATTGTTTTTGGTATTATTGTCGGCTCCCCCATTTTCTTCTACCAGGTTTGGTCTTTTGTAGAACCGGCAATGGAGCGGTCTGAAAAATGGAAATCGATCGGACATACTATATTTATTACCTTCTTCTTTCTTTTAGGCGTAGCCTTTGGCTACTTTATTCTTGTGCCCTTTGCTCTACAATTTTTCAGCCAGTTCCAAATATCAGATGCGATCCATAACGATTTTGATATAAATGAATACTTTAGTTCACTTACTATGTGGGTGCTCTCTTGCGGTGTTATCTTCCAGTTGCCTGTGGTAAGCTACTTTTTATCCAAGTTTGGGTTGCTAACACCCGAATTTTTAAAAAAATATCGTCGGCACGCAATCATATTTTGTTTCATTCTTTCGGCATTTCTAACCCCTCCAGATCCTGTTTCTCAAGTGCTTATTGCCATACCATTGATACTATTATTCCAACTATCTGTTTGGATTACTAAGGTTGGTGTTCGACAACGCAACAAATCACTGGAGAAAGCGTTTGGTAATGGATAAATCCCAAAACAGACTTTGATATTGGGCTTTTTAACTCTGAACAAAAGCGTTATTTTTATTCGCTATATATTCAGTTAGCTCAATAAATAGATAGTTTTCAACGAAAAGAAATTATACTACAGTCAATAATATTGATTGTATAAAAAAGAAAGGGTGTTATACCCATTTCATGAAAATCAACGTTACAAAGAAAATAACAATGCAGTTATTTAGTAAAACGCTTTTATTAATTACAGCTTTCAGCTCCATTCTTCTTTTACAAGGCTGTGGGGATGATTCAAACCCATATCAGGTAACTTATAACGCTCCTGCCCCTTATGATATTTCTAAAGCAGATAGTTCTTATACTACGAGCGATGGATTACAGGTTTATATAATAGAAGAAAGTAACGACCTTTTTGAGGTTTCTCCCCGAGACGTAGTTTCTGCCTACTATACTGGTCGTGTTATTAAAAATGGTAAAGTTGGTGATATTTTCGACTCAACTTATCGGAATGAGTCAGTTGAACCAGGTGTTTTGAGAAACTTAACCCCCACGCCAAAACAATCTTCAAATGGCCCCATTTCTCCGCTAATCGATGGGTTCAGACGAGCTGTACTTGGTATGCGTGAAGGTGAAAAACGAGTAGTTATCATACCACCACACTTGGGTTATGAAGGATCCCAAGAAGGGACCAGCGGCTATGATTTACGTAACGATACCTTACGCTTTGACATAGAGGTGGATATGATACTCTAAATTCAATAAGAATACTTTCTTGGAATCTTAGGATTTATACTAGTTAGTATTTCATACGGAATGGTGCCTAAAGTTTGGGCCCATTCCTTTGCGGTATTCCCCCTGTAAATCAGTTCAACCTTTTCTCCTGTAGGGTATTGATCAGCACCCAGATAAACCATGCAAAAATTCATGGTTATACTTCCAACAATTTCATATTCCTTCTCTGCAATCCGAACGGTTATATTACCCGATAAATTACGTTTTATTCCATCATCGTATCCCACAGGGATAACCCCCAAATAGCCATTTCCAGGTGCTTGCCAACGAGCACCGTAACTAATAGCATTATTTGCCTTTACCTCTTTAACCTGTACTAAACGACTTTGCCAAGACAAAGCTGGTTCTATCCCTTCAATGCCAGTTTCACCTGGGGCATATCCATAAATACCAATACCCAAACGAACCATATTGAACTGACTAGTATCATAAAAAGCTGTTGCCCCAGTATTTGCAATATGTGTGTTCAACCCATCAGGAAAATTTGAGCGCAGGTCTTTAAATGTTTTATGTTGGTGGATTACCCGCTCTGAACCAGCATTACTGGCCGTAGCAAAATGGCTATATATTCCAGTACAAAAAAGGTCTGCATTCTCTGTAACCAGTTCAGCAACCTTTTGACTTTGCTCTGGATGAAATCCCAAACGTCCCATACCAGTATCAAAATTCAAATGATATGAGGTTCCTCCCGGCAACCAATCGAAATGTTCAACAGCACTAACAGTAGCTGTTAAATTGTGTATCCGATATTCCGAGACAAAATCTTTCTCTGGCACAGCAAATATTAAGATCGGCTTTGCGATACCATGCTTACGCAATTGAATACCCTCTTCAATATCGTTAACAGCAAAAGCATCTACCTGAGGCTGGATATATTCAGCCACTGCTGTAGCACCATGCCCGTAGGCATCTGCTTTTACAACGGCCATAATATCTACTCCCTCTTGAACATGAGTTGCTAGACATTCAATGTTGGAACGAATTACCGGCAGATTTACAAAAACACTAGAGTTCGATTTCTGGATCATATACCAACTTAAAAATTAAACCATTTTTTCTTTCGGTCTTTTAAAATAACTTTTGCAGCGTTGTACCCTGCAGCTCCAAATACTCCCCCCCCGGGATGACACGATGCAGAAGAGAGATATAAATTTTCAATTGGAGTTTTATATTCACTCATTTCCGGGATTGGACGAAACATAAACATCTGGTCAAAACTCATCTCCACATGCATTACATTTCCTTTTAGTAGACCATGTTTCCGTTCAATATCCAAAGGAGTTTGGATATACCAATCAATAAGTTTTCCCTCCATATTCGGAGCATATTTTGTAACTACATCATAAATTTTCTGTGCTTCACGTTCTCGAATATCATCCCAATGCAAGCCATTCTGTAATTCATAGGGATGCCATTGTGCCCAGGCAAAAAGGGTGTGCCCCCCGCTAGGAGCCACATCCGGATCAATACTTGAGAAGGTCATCGCAAGAACGGCCGGATCTTCTGGGGGCTTTTTCTTCATATAGTCACCAATGGCATTATCCATATAGTCTACTGAAGGCGCCAAGAGCTGCATTCCATTATGAATATACGAATCATCGAGACAAGCCGTATATTGAGGCAATTCTTCAACTGCACAACGGATTACCATCCCAAATCCATTACCAACATTAATATTTTCCACTTTTTGATAAGTCGACGAAGGTAAATAATCAGGACCTACTAAATTCATCATCGTAGTTTGAACATGAGCATTCGAAACTACCAAATTTGCACGAATTTCATCATCTTCTGTCCTGATCCCAATAGCTCTCCCATTTTCAACAAGTATACGCTCTACCGGTGAACCTGTAATGACTTTGCCCCCATGGGCTCTCAAAAAGTTTGCCATTGCTTGTGTAAGCATGCCACTGCCCCCTCTTGGATGCTTGGCCCCACTCTGATGTAGCATCGACTGCCAGCCCGCAAAATCGCCCGTTGCGGGGTGATCCGGTGTTGGTCCCGACTGGGCGGCAAACCACCTAATAGCAGATTTCAGATATTCACTTTCAAATGCATCATCAACAACCTTGCCGTAACTACTGAAAATCTTCTGTAATCCACTTGTCTGCTTCCCTTTCTCGAACATCGATCCATTTCGCATTTGACCTTTGGCCAGTTCAGTAACAATATTTTTACCACTGGGTGGAACCATAAATGCTTTTAATACTCCTTCGTTAACCCGTCCCCAAAACTCTACAAATTCACGATAATTCTCCACATCTTCAGGGGCAACTTTGGCTATAGAATCAAGTGTCTTTTCAAGATCCTTAAAAAAGTGAATAACTCCTTTTTTATCAGGCAATGGATACGACATAATAGGATCCATCTCAATATATTCAAGACCGTACTTTTCGAGTTCTAACTCTTCTAATATACCGGTCTGATGAATCATGATATGCACCGAAGAGCCCACATCCATCTGGAAACCCTGCGGGTATTCTTCAGATTGGAACATTGTTTCGGTACTAACCGCTCCGCCCAATTGGTCTTGGCGCTCAACTACAGTAACAGCATATCCCTCTTTTGCCAAATAACAAGCGGTTACCAACCCATTATGGCCGGAACCAACAATAATAACATCCTGTTTAGTCATTGTTTATATTACTCACTTTTAATAACATATTGAAAGATTTATCGTAACCTTGGTCTAACACGACTTTAGGTCATTTAATTCTGAACAATTCTTAGATCCGTATCATGAAATTTTTTAAGACACTCATAGCTTCAACCCTTGGAATATTCCTTGCTTTTGCACTTATATTCTTTATTGGTTTAATAACAATATCCAGCACAGCCGAAGAACCCGAACCATATATTAGAAGCAATTCTGTTTTAAAAATTTCTTTAAGCGGTACTCTGCCCACACAGGTTTCTTCCAATCCTTTGGACGAAATCATGAATCCTCAGCGCAATAATAAGGTGTCCCTCCAAACATTAAAAGAAAATCTGGCAAAAGCAGAATCTCATGACAATATTGCCGGTGTTTGGCTGGAAATCGATTTCATGGGCGAAGGTTGGGGGAACCTACAGGAAGCTCACAAAATAATCCGATCGTTCCGGGATAGTTCAGATAAATTTGTATATGCCAGTACTAACGATATTGGATATAATGAGAAAGGATATTACCTGGCCACAGCTGCCGATTCTGTTTTTTCACCCCCAGAGTCATTCTTTGAGTTCGATGGATTTTATAGCCAAGTCATGTTTTACGATGGTGCTTTTGAAAAGCTCGGTATTGAAACTGAAATTACCCGACATGGCAAATATAAAGGAGCTGTAGAGCCCTATTACCGTAAAGAGATGTCTGAGGAAAATGAATACCAAATGAATCAGATTATTGACCTGGTAAGTCAAACATATCTAAATGCTGTAAGTAGTAAAAGTGGTAAATCTATTAGACAGCTTAATGAGCTCCTGAATGGTACACCGACCCTTACTGCTCAATTTGGATACGATCAACAATTTATTGACTCTTTGATGTATCCGGATGAGGTTGAATCATATATCAAAAAACAGATAGGTATTAAAGAAAGCAGTTCTTTGAAGACCGTATCTAATAAAAGATATGCCAAAGTATCTAAATCAACTGCAGGTCTCAATACACCTTCAACATCCAATAAAATTGCTGTTATTCATGCAAAAGGACCTATTGTACCAAATTCACTTGCTGATTCCCCTTTTGGCAACCAAGATTTTATAACCACAGATTTCTTTCAAGAACAACTCGAAGATATTCGTGATGATGATGACATAAAAGCTCTAGTGGTTCGGATAAGCAGCCCCGGTGGTTCGGGAAGCACTTCTGATCTAATCTGGCGCATGCTACAAGAAACCAAGAAAGAGATACCTGTCATTATCTCGATGGGTAATGTAGCAGCTTCGGGTGGTTATTATATAGCTATTGCGGGCGACAAAATTGTTGCTGACCCTACTACGATAACCGGTTCCATTGGTGTATTTGGCACTAAGTTCAATATGAAACAGCTGTTTAATGAAAAGTTGGGACTCACATTTGATGAGGTAAAATCACACGACCATGCTGATTGGCTCACCCAAAATCGTCAATTCACACCAGCAGAACAGAAAGCATTTCAACAATATATAGATACTTTCTATCGTACTTTTGTTAACAAAGTAGCTGAGGGCCGGGATATGTCATTTGAAGATGCTGATAAAGTAGCCCAAGGACGCGTATGGACAGGTGCTGCAGCCCTTGAACAAGGTTTGGTTGACGAACTGGGTGGACTTGAAAGAGCCCTTCAACTGGCCGCTGAAGAATCGGGTATTGATAACTATTCCCTGGACCAGTATCCGAAACAAAAATCACTTTATGAAGTTCTAATGGGATCTGCTGGAGCACAAGCCCAAGCAATGGTCGGTGAATGGTTTACTAACCCGATGACCCAAAAAATGCAGAAAGACCTATCAATCCTCAAGCACCGAGATGCAATGCTCTTTTTCCCCTATGATATCAACATACAATAAAACACTATGCAGATAGGATCTTATACTGTTGAGTTGCTTAGTGAAGGTCGGTTTGAGATCTTTAAGGATGGACATATCAATAGGTCTGATAATCACGATATTGGGGCAGATACGATACCTACTACTGCCCCTCAAAACCTAGAAGTTGGAATTAACCCTGTACTTCTCCAAACCGAAGATCATAATATCTTATTGGATACTGGTTTAGGCTGGGGCTTGGATGCTGGCAGTAGCTATTCCAATATTTCTAACGTATGCACCAACCTGGCCATCTTTGAACTCAGTCCCAATGATATTACTCATGTGGTCTTAAGTCACCTTCATTATGACCATGCCGCAGGTAGTACTTATGTAGATGAGGGACAACAGACGAAACCCACCTTCCCAAATGCCCAATATTACATTCACCAGAAAGAGTGGGAATATTCTCTTAAACAGATAGAAAGGGGAACAGCATTCTATGATACAAACTATCAGCTTGATGAATTTTATCGACTGGTTGCAGATGAGTATGTCTATTTTTTAACCGGCCAAACAAATGAAATCCTCGATGGTCTTAAGATAATTCAAACAGGAGGCCACACGCCGGGCCACCAAATTATTGAAATTAAGAGTGATAATGAGATCGCCTATTTTCTGGGGGATTTAATTCCTTCTTCCACTCAGCTCAATAAACATACAACCAATCAGAAAGATAGCAATGAAATTGATGTAAAAAGAGAAAAAGTGAACCTACTCAATAAAGCCTATAAAGAAGAGGCTATTCTTCTTTTTTATCACTCTACTTTTGGACGTGCAGGTCGGCTTATCATAGATGACGACAAACGATATATTTTAGCTGATATCCCCTTCCAAATGTAACCTTAAAGAATTATTCAAGTAAAGTCTCAAATGTAGGCCAAGACTCAGAAACAGCTTTTAAATCTTATCGTTTACTAGCTTTTTTTACTGATTCATCGATATTAAGAACTCCTCATTATCTTCAGTGCCCTTCATTTTATCGAGCACAAATTCCATCGCCTCAAAAGCATTCATTCTATTCAGGTATCGACGTAAAAGTACTACCTTTTCATGCTCAGCTTCTGGCACAATGAGTTCTTCTCGTCGCGTACCACTCTTAAATATATCCATAGCCGGATAAATACGACGTTCTGATAAATTACGATCCAATACGATCTCCATGTTACCGGTACCTTTGAACTCTTCAAAGATAAGGTCATCCATCCGAGACCCTGTCTGTACAAGTGCTGTAGCCAGTATAGATAGGCTTCCACCACCCTCAACATTCCTTGCCGAACTAAACAGCTGTCGTGGGGCTTTAAGTGCTTCGGAATCCACACCGCCAGACATTGTTCGGCCAGAGGATGGTTGACAAATATTATAAGCTCGGGCTAAACGGGTAATCGAATCCATAAGAACCAACACATCATGCCCCGTCTCAACCAATCTTTTAGTCTTTTCAAAAACAATCTCAGACAGCCCAATATGATTCTCCGGTTTTTCATCAAAGGTAGAGGCTACAACTTCAGCATCATCAACACTACGCTCCATCTCTGTAACTTCTTCCGGGCGCTCATCAATCAATAGAATAATCACCTTTGTTTCAGGGTTATTTTTATTGACTGCATTTGCAATATTGCGCAAAATAGTTGTTTTACCGGTCTTAGGCTGGGCGACAATAAGACCACGCTGACCTTTACCAAGTGGAGAGAAAAGATCCAGAACACGAGTTGTATATTCCGTGGGGTTGTGTTCCAGTGTGAACCGCTCTTCAGGATAGATAGGTAACAGATCCTCAAAATCTTCGCGATTATCCATATCACGAGGAATCTTCCCATTTACTCCATCAACACGAAGTAGTGCAAAATACCGCTCACCTACTTTCGGAGGGCGTATAATACCAATAACACAATCTCCTTGTTTAAGGCGAAAACGTTTTATCTGTGAAGGAGATACATATATATCATCCGGACTGGCCTTATAGTTATAATTAACAGAGCGCAAGAACCCATAACCGTCTGGTAATATTTCGAGCGTTCCTTCCTGAATTAAATAAGGACCGAGTTGTGGTTGAATCTCTGCTAAACGCTCTTCAAGAGTATCGGCATCAGATTCGGGAAGAATATCGTGTACGCTTTTTTTCTTTTTCTTACTCTTTTTACCAGAATCCTTAGAACGATTTCGCGAGCGTCCGTTTTTATTGCTGCTACTGTTACCAGAGTCTTGGTCAAGTTCACCGCGTGCTCGCGCTTTATCGCGTACCGATTGAGTAATACGATCAATAAGTTCCTGTTTTCTCAGTCCTGAAACAGAAGAGAGACCCTGTTCTTGTGCTAAACTACGAAGTTCCTTAACAGTCTTCTCATGAAGAGTATCAATCTCTTCGAGGGAAACTCCATCGGTTTGATAATCCGACATAATAATCTACTTCTAAATATTTAATTGAGTTGCGATGAATAAAAAAGTTATACAATCTTGTCACTAAGCTGTATAGAGAGTTGTTCTACACTGTGATAAAGGGAGCAATTCAGGTAGACATGAAAGAATTAACGGTTATACAAATTTTGAACCCATTCCCGAACCGTTGCATAAAAGTAAAAACTTCCCGCAAATATTACTAATTCCGAATTAAAATCGCAGTTAAAGATCGTGTGACGATGCTCGTTCGGAAAGGGAGTTACTTGAGGTAACCATTCTTTAATATCGTCAAAACTAGCCGCCCGTTCAAGGCTTAACTGATAATAATAGATATTTCTGAATTCTGAAAACTCTTTCATAATTTTTGGTTGTATTTTGTCTTCTAATAGTGCTAGTACTAGTATTGCGTCTGATACTTTCCCAACACGTCGTACAGCCTTCTTTAACGCCCTCACGGCCTCTAGGTTATGTGCGCCATCAAAAAACCACTTTTGGGATCCTAGCAGACGGTTAAAGCGACCCAACCCCACTTCTGCCTCATTAATCCCTTCAATAAATTGTTCCTCAGATACTGAAAAATAATCGCTTAAATTCTGAACAACCTGCCAGCTGATAGCAATATTTTTTGCCTGTACTGGTGCTAGCAATGAGGTTTCAAAAAGGATCTCATGTCCAGCTACAGTGAGCTGATATTGTCCCTGTTCTCCACTTACCGGGTGAAGTTCGTCAATAGTGTATATCGAACTTTCATTATTCCGAGCTATTTCTGCAACCTGATTCTCTGCTTCATCCGGTAAATCTCCAATTACTACTGGAATTTCCGGTTTAATAATACCTGCTTTCTCATAGGCAATTTCTTGAATTGACTCTCCCAAAATTCCTGTATGATCTAAAGAAATGCTTGTAATTACACTTATTAAAGGGCTAAAAACATTGGTTGCATCAAGGCGCCCACCAAGCCCTACTTCAATGACAGCAAGATCAATTCTAGACCTACTGAACCACCAAAAAGAGATAGCAGTACTAATTTCAAAATAGGTAAGTTCGTACTTTTCAATCTTTTCCCTATTATTTTCAAAGAAACGGAGCAACTCATCTTCTGTTATCTCTTCCCCATTTATTATAAAACGTTCGTTAAAACGATTAAGATGGGGTGAGGTATAAAGGCCAACATTATATCCGGCTTTTTGGTACACGCTACTTAAAAGTCGACATGTGCTCCCTTTGCCATTGGTGCCGGCCACATGGATAGCAGGAAAATCATTTTGGGGATCCCCGATACTTTCACAAAACTGCTTGAAACGATCCAGATTAAAATCTGCCCCTAATGAACCTACTGATTTAAACTTCGGTATCTGCTCTAAATACGCCTCAACAGAAGACAGAGAGGAAATTGACATAATTATTCATTGAGTCAGTTAAAATTTCGTTCTTAGTGTTAAGCTCTTTACTTTATCGGAAGTAAAAAAGATACGGCTTTATTTTATGATTTATAATTCGTTGGTAAAACCACTCCTGTTTAAGCTTGATGCTGAACAGGCACATACAGCAATACATAGATTCGCAAAAACGGCCTCACGAAGTACTGTTTTAAAGGCTTTAGCAAAAATTATATATGGTTATCAATCCCCAAAACTGAACCAGCAGTTGTGGGGACTTGATTTTGGGAATCCCATTGGTCTGGCCGCCGGCTTCGATAAAAATGGACATATTCCTGAAATCATGGAAGCGATCGGTTTCGGTTTTGTTGAAATCGGAAGTATTACTGGTAATCCCAGTACCGGAAATCCACAACCACGGCTTTTTAGGCTACCCAAAGACCATGCCCTGATAAACCGAATGGGGTTAAATAATGATGGAGCAAAAACGATTATAAAACGCCTTAAAAACAAACAGCTATCCATCCCACTGGGAGTAAATGTAGCTAAAACACATGATCCGAATGTGATGGGAGACTTAGCTATACGTGATTATGTTCATAGCTTTAACGAAGCTAAAAAAGTTGCTGATTATATTACTGTTAACATTTCATGCCCGAATACTACAGAGGGCAAAACTTTTGAAGATCCGGAGGCACTTGACGAACTACTTTCTGCCCTTAAAATACGAGATGATGCCCGAATAGTGCCTACCCTAATTAAGGTTTCTTCTGACCTAACACAACAGGAATTGTTGAACTTAGTTGAAATATGTGAAAACCATCGTGTCCACGGTTATGTTGCTTGTAATACCTCTTCTGGACGAGATCAACTAACTACTGATGCTCAAAGATTAAAGAAGATTGGCAGAGGTGGACTCAGCGGCCGTCCGATTGCTCAAACAAGTATTCAAGTTGTCGAATGGCTTAGCGAAGCAACAAACGGTCAAAAACCAATAATTGGTGTGGGTGGGATTGACTCTTTTGAAACGGCTCTAAAAATGATACTTGCCGGCGCCGACTTATTGCAAATCTATACCGGTTTGATATATGAAGGGCCCGGATTGATCAAGATAATTAATAAAAAGCTTGTCAAAGAAATGAACGAATTGAATATCAGTTCTATCCACCAACTTGTTTCCGCCTCTACTGCTGAATAGGAAAAGACACCTTGCATCTCAAATGCGAAGGTATCTCATTACCCTCAAAGGGTTTAAACTGTAAGTATTTATCAAAAGCTGTTTCAAAAGCCTCTTCAATACCCAGGGGAGTTCTATTTGATAATAGTTTGAATGATTCAAAATTTCCTTTCTTATCCACAAGAAAGGAATAGATAAGCTTACCAGATAGGGAACCGCCTTTTAGTTCATCCGGATACTCAACTTTTGATAAAAAGGCCTCCATGCTGGGATCAATCTTAAGGGAAAGCCCCAGCTTTTCACAAGTTGCTTTCTGTTCTGACTCTTGCTTCCTCAAAAAAGATTTCATCCTTTTCACTTTAGAACGTTGCTTTGCATTTGTAAATACAGTATCAAATTCGTTAATAGCTATCCGTACACTATCCCAATACATACTTTTGGATCTAATCCGCATTGAGTCTCTTACTCCCGATTCAACTTTACCCAACTGTGTACTATCATTTCTCCCATGTTGCTGTACGGTTGATAAATCGTCTTCTACCAGTGCCCGCCGGGCATATTCTTCAATAGCATGGTAGTAAATATATGGGGCTATTTCCGATGAGCGGTTTTTTAACGCCAGGTTTCGCAATTTTCCCGGAACCACTTTCTTTTTGGAAGAAACAAGACGTTGATACTCTTTTTTCAACATAGCACTGGAAGAGTCCTCAACGAAACTTTCTTGTGTATTACCTCTGTCCGAGCGAACCATATAAGCATACCTTGATTGCGGGTATTCCACCAAAATACGGTTCCCCCAATATTTGAGACTATCAGTTCGGTCTTCAGAGTTATAAATCTCATACAGTGAATACATTGCTTGAGGGCGTAAGTCTGAATTCACTTCACTTTTGATAACATCGCGAAAATAAGTACTTGCACTATCCGGCATCCCTAAATTCACAAATAATAAATTACCCAACTCATACAGAGCAGTAGCCTTTTCTTCTTTCAGCTTTTTTTGAGCTTCGGAACTCTTAGGAATAGCTTCTAAATCAATATTAACTGTAATTCCATCTGAAACTCTCCGGGAACCTGCTGTACGATTATCATTACTGCCAATAGCTGTATTCTGTTCACTATCAACCCTTCCCAAAGCTTGGATTCGCCGCCAATTATCGGCAAGCGGACGATTTCCCCAAATAATTCTGAACTCTCTTTTACCCTGCTGGATAAACTCATTATTCTGATAGTTCAAAAAACCATGAATTGAAGATCGAGTCTCTTTATTGCTACCGGAAGTGTTTATACTTTGATTAACTAATTTTTCAGTTTTCTTATTTTCACGTTCTGCACGTATCTCTTGACGTTTCTGTTCTTTGAGCTCTGCAACCACAGAATTCAGCTCTTCGGCTGATAACGATCCGAGCCATAGCAAACTATCAGCATGTTCTACCTTATTCCGTAACCGAGTATATTCTCCATATGCATCTGCTAAGGTCTCTGCTGATAATCTATTCTGACCTATCTCATTTTGACTTCCAACCGTCGCAGAAGAGTCAAAATAAGCCGCAGCAACATTAAACTTTTCATAATTTTCGCTATAGATCTTTCCCAAGCGGTAATATACTTTTCCTTTTAATGTTTGTGTTATGGCATTTTGGGATAATAGCTCTTTATAACTCTTTTCAGCAGCTGATATGGCTCCCTGCATTTCCAAGGTTCGAGCAATCTTATAGTTGAGCTTCTCAATTCGATCATAATTTTTGTCATCGCGGCGTAATTTTGCATAAATCGATAGTGCTTGTGAAAAATTAGCCTGTTTTCTTGCCACATCACCTTGTTTTACCCCAGCCCAATAGACGTATTCAAAACTCGGAAAATATTTAGGGACAAGGGAATAGGCATAAAAAGCTTCTCCATACCGTTCCAACTTTTCTAATATTTGTCCATATAAAAAATAAGAACGTCCCCTTATCTTTTTCTCTTCTAAATAGGTAATAGCCTTAGACAGTGTGACTTCTGCTCTACTCCAATCACTCTGCATTGCATAATGCTGAGCAAGTAAGGTGCGTATTTCCCCCTGTCTTACTACCGACCAGTTTTGTGGGTATTGAGAAACCTCCGTTTCAAGAAAACTAATCCCATTACTATACTGTTGAAGATCAAGCAGTGTCCGTCCCTTCCAGATTATAGCCTTTTGTATCATCTCTGGAGAATCGGTGGCATTGCGGAGCTCTTCAAATTTTTGCTTGGCTCTATAGTACTCATGCCTATAATAATATGATTTTCCGATAAGCAACAGTGCATCATCCAACCATTTTGAATCGCGAAATTTTCTCAGAATCCTGGCACTTTTATCAATAGCCTCTTTAAAATTGCTATTCCCAGCTTGAACGGTAGGCGGATGAATTCTAACTAGCTCTTCTGGATTAATTTGAACTGGCTGTTCCTGTACTTTGGTTAAACCTACGCGAAAGCTTTGTTCAGCATTATAATATGTATTATAGTAAGCTCTGAAATTTAGCCATGAACTTTTTAGCGTACCTCCACAGGCAGTGATAAAAACCATCAACAAAGATAAACCCAGTATCTTTTTAATGGTAGTATGTGGATAATTACGTCCCATAGCTGAACATTACCATCTTTTACAAAAAACTATCCGCTATTGTAATTGAAAAGCAAATCAAATTGGATAGTTATTCAATTGTACTAACTTTTATCATATTAGTACGACCTCGCTTAGCAATAGGCATGCCAGTAGCAATAATTACCCTTTCACCACTAGTTACAAGCCCATGTTTCTGCAGGTATTCTTCCATCAACTTCACACTTTTATCAGTATCAAAAATCTCATCAATTTTCACAGGTCGAACGCCCCATACTAATCCCAATTGACGCCTTACCTTATTACTTTCTGTAAAGGCAACAATTGGAACTCCAGGTCGGAATTTAGCAATCCGGCGGGCCGTGCTCCCAGAATGTGTTATAGTACTAATGACTTTAGCATCTACATTTTCCGCTAACATGACACATGAATACGCAAGTGATTCAATTACCTGTTTTTCTTTCCATTCAGGCTTGCGATAGCTGAGGCTGCTATATAAATGGGGAGCATTATTTTCAACAGACCTACAAATTTTATCCATCGTTTTAATCGATTCAATTGGATAATCACCTGCTGCTGTTTCTCCTGAAAGCATTACCGCATCTGTACCATCCAGTACTGCATTAGCAACATCAGAACTTTCTGCCCGAGTAGCCCGGGGATTTTCTATCATCGAATCTAGCATCTGGGTAGCCGTTATCACAGGTTTTCCTGCCTGTCTACAGCGATCTATAATATTCTTTTGAACCAATGGTACTTTTTCACTTGCTATCTCAATACCAAGATCTCCGCGAGCTACCATAATACCCGTTGACTCCTCAATTATTTCATCAATAACTTCAACTGCCTCCGGTTTCTCTATTTTAGCTATAATACCGGCATTTGAACCCTCGGCACGCACTCGTGATATGACTTCTTGAATATCATCAGCAGAACGAACAAAAGACATAGCTACATAGTCTACCCCCTTCGATACAGCAAATTCTAAATCTTTAATATCTTTCGCTGTAAGAGAAGCCATTGATATATCAATATCCGGCAGGTTTAAGCCTTTACGGGACTTTAACATCCCTCCAACAACAACTTGAGCCACTAAGCTGTCAGTTTTCTTCTTAATTACTTTAAGCTCAAGTAGTCCATCATCTATTAATAACTTATTGCCCTCAACAGCATCTTTAACAAGCCCTTTATAGTCAACAGGAATTAGCTCGGATGTCCCTTCAACCTCTTCCGTTGTTAAAGTTACATAATCACCCTTTTTGACTTCTTGTCCCCCTTCTTTCATGGTACCAATGCGAATCTTGGGACCTTGTAAGTCTGCTAATATAGGCAGGCTTACATTGTATCGTTCAGATACCTTTCTCAGATTCGTAATTACCTCTTCATGCTGGTCATAGGTGCCATGTGAAAAGTTGATACGGGCAATATTCATCCCGTTTCGAACTAGTTCATCAATTTTTTGTTCAGTATTACTGCTTGGACCAAGAGTACATACAATCTTCGTTCGTCGTTCACCAATGCTCATTAATTATATTTATTCTAAAAAATTAAAATCTGTATCTACTATACACAAATCGAAAAAAGCTCAAAATAACACAGAAACCTAAATGTATAAAAATATCTTTTGAATAGTTACTGTTAACTACAAGCTTCTCATTAGTAATCTATCTAAAAATCTCTCCTGTCCCTTTTATTTTTAACAGTGGATATACCACACGTTTTCAAAGGTATTTTCAGTTTCAAAAAAAAAAAACTATTTAAAATCCATAATAGTGTGGGACAAAACCTTTATATACGAAGAAAAAGAAGGGGCAAAATGATGTTTTAAAATGAGATAAAAAAACTTAACTGTATATAGTTACAATATATTCTATTCTTCACTGGTTTTACTGGAGAGGAATAGTGATTTATTTACCTTGTTTTAACATATCCTTAAATAAAAAAAAGCCCCCTTGAATAATCAAGGGGGCTTCAATTTTAAACAGTATACTAACTATTTACAGGTGTCTTATCGAACAAACCTGGTGCTGGTGACGGAACGTTCTCGTTAGTATTACGTTCACTCTGTGGATATAAGAACCGCTGTGGGAATTGACTTCCTTGAACGGGACTTAAACCATCAACATTGTAATCTATACGGCGAACATAATTGAACCCTTCAATTTGTCCGATGAGGCCAAGATAAGACCAGTTACGAACATGTTGAGGAATGCTAGTGCCTGCATAGGCTCCACCTGCTTGGAAATCTGTCAATGCGAGATCATCATAATTCGTGGTACCGAACTTGTTGTCCAAGTAATCACGAGTATTATTTAATGCTGTAATTGCATTATTATCTCCTGTTGTAGTTCCCTTAGCAGCTTCAATCTGTGCCTTAATCAGTTCATTCTCCATATATGTAACGATAGGGAATGATTCTGTATCGGCAGCAAAACCACTATTATTCAGGTTAGTACCATCATAAAAGTAGTTTAAACGATCGGTTTCGTCAGTTTTGCTGTTATTCCCATTAATCAACATTTGTCGAGAGTGAGAACGATCAGCAGCTAGGTAACCAGCACGTTGAACTACAGTGAAGTTGTAGTACAAGTTTTGATTACGTCCCTGTTGATTTCCATGGGGCATCATCATATCTCCACTGCCATCGTTGGCATCAATACCATTACTAGCAGCAGTAGCTGCAGCAGTAGCGTTTCCTGTGTGCATTAAGTAACGTGCTTTCAGGGTATATGCAACCTTAAGCCATTTTGATGTATTTCCGTTTAGGGTAGTAACATCATTGGCTATAGCTACTGAACTGTTATTGCTAAAAGTAGTAATAGCATCATCCAGTAAGTCGATAACATCAGCGTAGACATCAGCTTGGCTGTCATAAGCAGGCTGAGCAATGGAATCGGCGTTAATCGCCTCAGTATAAGGTACATCTCCCCATAGCGCAGTAACCTGCCCCATTAGCATAGCTTCCAGCATTTTAGTGGCCGCTACCTGATTAGCGGGTACAACATTGCGATCTTGGTATTTATCACGAGCCAACCGGAGATTTGTTAACCCACGAGTGTAGGCCAAAAACCAATCGCTTGAAGCATCTGATGCTGTTACAGTATAACTATAAATGCTCGAATACTGACGATCTTCGCCAGAAAAATATTGAGCCCACATACTACCCTTACGAGCACCATGCGTTTCTAGAAATGTAACTGTTGCCACTTGCCCTGCTGTAAATATTTTATCAGCAGGTGCTGTTGTCGGATTATTAGGATTTTCGCTGTAACCATCTGTAAAAGAACTGGTTACAGAATCACATCCCATAATACCGACCAAAAGCAAGCCAATAATAAGTAATTTTGGTTTGGTAAATATCATAATAATGATCTTTAAAAGTTCTTGGTTAATAATTAACCCTTATGCTGAAGATATAGGATTTAGTACTTGGGTTATTAAAATAATCAAGCCCGAATCCGTTTGAAGGACCTGTCAAGTTTGTCTCAGGATCGATACCTGTGTAATCAGTAAATAGCAGAAGGTTTCTACCTCTTGCACTGACATCAATAGATTTCAAGCCTGTGAAGTCACGTAAGCCTTGTCCATTGAAACTGTAACTTAAGGCTACCTCACGTAATCTAACATAACCGCCATCTTCAATAAACGGCTCAGCAGGTCCAGTAAAGCCAGAGAAAGGTCCAGAATAATGAGCTACGTCTGTAACTGCAACAGGACCAGCTCCGAAATCTTCAACATAACCACGGAACGTTGTTCCAGAAGTAATGGTACTTCCATCCCATGCTGTGAGATCTTGGTCAGCAGTTGTTTCCCAATCTTGGGATCCATGAATACCGAAGAAGCTAAGAGCACCTTTTGTACCATTCCAAACATCACCACCTTGCTTAATATCAACTAAGAAGCTGAAGCGGAGATCTTTAAAGGTGAGGGTATTACGAATACCAGCTCTCCAGTCAGGATTTGGATTACCAATAATTTTCTGTTCTGCAGCTGCTGTTGGGAACCCGTTGCTATCTAAAGCTAAGCTTCCATCAGAATTACGGGCCCATGCATTACCAAAGAACACTCCGTATTCTTCACCAACAAGAGCGGAAGAAGTAGCACTGGTAAATCCAGCGAGTCCAACTTCATCAGCACCAGCCAATGATGTTACCTCACTTACATTTTTAGACCATGTACCATTAACAGCCCAGTTGAAGTCTTGAGAACGGACAACTTCAATATTAAGCTCTGCTTCAAGCCCTTTGTTTTCAATTGAAGCTGCATTTGCAATCTGGCTACTAAAACCAGTAGAAGGCGCACGATCAACACCGAGAATCGCATCTGTTGTTTCTGTCATATAGCGTGTCAGATTCAACGTGATACGATCATTGAAGAAGCGTAAATCAGTACCGAACTCGATCTCTGTAGTACGCTCAACTTTTAAGTTCGGGTTACCCGCTTCAAACGATCGAGCAAAACCACCGCCATATTCAGCAGGGTTTAGTCCATCACCCCAACTACTGGTGAACGCACCTTGGAAAAAGGTAGTAGAGGTCTCATATACTGGTGGCTGTGTACCAGCTTCACCATAAGAGACTCGAAGTTTACCAAAGCTGAGTATATCGTTATCACTTAACGCATCCAGCTCAGTAAATTGCCATGCTAAACTAGCTGATGGATAGAAAAATGTTCCATCACTGTCTTCACCAAATGTTGACGCACTCTCACTTCTTCCTGTAGCTTCAAAGAAGAACATGTCATAAGCATTAACATTAAGAACACCGTAGAGTGCAGAAGTACGGACTGTGCTTCTACTCTGAAATGGATTCTTGCTATTATAATTTGACACATCTCGGTTAAACCCTCGCAGAATGATATCTGTTGAAGTAGCTCCGACATTATCAAACTCACGATGGTTCATGTTCCACCCTACAAGTAAGGAACCTGAGAAATCTTCATTCAGAGTATGTGACGCTTTTGCAATCAAGTCTGAATTAACCTGGTACTCAGAAAGAGTTTCCTCTGTTAAAGAACCGGTAGGATTGCTAGAGTCATAAGTTGGGAATACTGAATATCTGCGATCAGTATATGTATCAACTCCTAATCGGTGAGTAAAGTTCAACCAGTTTGTTGGATCGAACTGTAACTCTGTACTACCTTGGAAACGACGCACCTTAGTTTCATTGATCACATTCTCAATGGTCCAAAGTGGGTTATTATAAATAGGTGTTTGACCCGATGCTACAGGATTTCTATATCCTCTGTGCTTGTCTGGAGTAATACTACCATCCGGATTAATATAATCAACGGTATGTGGCCGTTGGTTAAAATCTGGAGAAGTTCGGTAAGCTCCTAAGAGCAGACCAGAAATATTTGATCCCTGCTGCACACGATTAGAAGAAGTGTTTGTATAATTTGCAGTTACTTTTGCAGAAAACTTATCCCAATATCGCTGTGCAGAAGCATTAAATGTTGTACGGTCAAGGTCACTATTACTCAGAATAATACCGTCTTGGGAAAGATTACCGACACTTAAACGAAATGTTCCGTTATCTCCACCACCGCTAACAGCTACAGTATTATCTAGCTTTAGACCATTTTCAAATATTTCGCCTGCATGGTCATAGGTCTTCTTGGAATTCTTCTGGGTGATAAGACCGTGCTTTTGTCCATCAGGTCCAAAATATGCATTTCCGTTAGAAAGATCTTCCACATCATCGCCACCTGGACGATCTGCAATTTTATCTCCCCAAGAGAATGGAGTTCCTGGTATAAATGAACCACCAAAGCCTTGTCCATAAGAACGCTGCAGATCAACATTTTTGTTGATTACATCATATGAAACTTCAGACTTAACACTGACATTAACTTTGTTACCTTCAGTTCTTTCTCCACTTTTGGTTTCAATAATGACAACACCATTAGAGGCTCTGGATCCCCATAGTGCAGAAGCAGAAGGACCTTTAAGAACCTGAACAGACTCGATGTCTTCTGTGTTCAAGTCAGTAAGACGAGATTGCTGCTGAACACCGGCAACGCCTGAGCCAACAGTAGAGTTATAAACAGGCACACCATCTATAACAAACAATGGCGAGTTACTACCAGTAATGGTATTTGCACCACGGATAACAATTCGAGAAGCAGCACCGGGGTCACCACCAGTACTAGTAATATTAACACCTGCTGCTTTTCCTGCTAGGCCAGCAACAATGTCTGTTTCTCCTGAACTGGCGATATCATCACCTCCAACCTTAGAGGAAGAAACACCCTGTTCATCAGCTTGCTCTTCAAATCCAAGAGCACTAACTACAACTTCATCCAAACCAACTACGCTAGAAGATAGCGTAATATCTTGAACTAACTGCTCTCCAGCTTCAATCTGAATTTGCTGGGTATACTCTTTATACCCAATAAAAGAAGCTTTAAGCGTGTAAGTACCTTCAGGGATGTTTCTGATAGTGAAATTGCCTTCAGTATCAGTAGAAGCTCCCTGATTAATTTCAGTTACAACAACATTTACGCCAGGCAGGGTTTCTCCTGAGCTGGCATCGGTTACAGTACCTGTCACCGATCCGCTTTGAGCTATAGACATAGCCGCAAAACAAAAAGTAAATATTGCCGTAGAAAGTAACTTTCTAAGCATAATGTTTTATCTTTTTAGATTATAAATTAACCCTAAGAGCATTACTACAACGTAGCTACTTTAAAAGAGCAAGCGTGTAGAATGGTTAGAGATGTTTTTAGTGTTAATATTAAAGTAGGAAAATGAGAAACCAGTATTTTACTGCTTTAACAAATATCCCACCAGTGTTTAGAAAAAAATATCCTAAGCGCCTTTTACCCCTTACCAAATACAATATATTTTTGAAATCCACAATCTAATTAACATCCTAAATATTATAGTTTTTGATGCCCTTTTACAAAAAATAATGGAAATCACTTGTACTGCTCCATATATGAAAAAAGTTTAAGAGAAATACAAGAATAAATTTGTTATTTATTATCAACAGTTTAATTTCGTGTATCCTTAAATGATATGAAAAGCTGATCACATATACAGATATTTATGTACCTCCGCAAAAATAGATTACTCTTATTTATAATTCCCGTTTTAGCAATTATAATAAGTTCTTGTTCTTCAAGTCGAGAAACAAATGTTAAACATGGTTCTGGTTATAACTTTAAAGCTGGATACCCTGAATTTCGAATGTCTGCCTTTGGGTTTGTTGACGAAAATGAGTCTACCCAATTAAAAGTAACAACTCAATTAATTAAGGGTAGCCTAATTTATAAACAACAGGATGATTCTCTTATAGCCCGTGTTTCCATTAGTATTAAAATAATTGATACGGATAACCCCAATAATATTATTTCCGAAAAGCATGTTAAACAGAAAATTACTACGAAAAATGAACAGATCAACTCTTCCCGCGAATCTGTTAAATCAGAATTTACTTTCCCGGTATCCCCTAGCAATTATAAGACTATTGTTACTGTAACAGACTTAAATTCAAGTAAAAAAATATCGCAAGAGGCAAATACTTACATTCCAGAAACAAAAAAAGGGGCATACTCCCTATCATCCATTCAAATGTATGGTAAAGAAATTGGAGAAACTAGCTGGAAGCAAATAAATACCTATGACGTCAAAGGGAAAATAGATTCGCTCCGTTTTGTGTTTCAAATTATTAGCCCGCGCTCCAAAAAAAAGATGCGTTTAAACTCTCGCCTTTTGCGCTTTGACTCTGATACCAGCTATACCCGACCTATGCACCACTCAAATTACAGCCCCTCGGCTATTGAGTATAAAGGAATTGACTATGACAAAGAAACTGAATTACAATCGAACAGAAGAGTTTTAAATGATTACAAGAGTATCTTTATTGAATATAAATTCGAAACCCAAGAAAGGGGCAACTACCGTTTTGAAGTAACAGCTCAAAAAGGAAATCAGGAAGAAATTTATAAGGGGCGGGACTTTGGAGTTAAAAGCAAGAATTATCCTGCTATTCAATCAGTAAGAGAGCTTGCTAAGCCTCTCATTTACCTTATGGGTGAAAAAGATCATAAAGAGCTCATGCAAATATCAGATAACGATTCCCTAAAAAAAGAGATGGATCGTTTTTGGTTAAAAAACGTTGGCAATGCTCAAAAAGCAAGAAGTGTAATTAGACTATATTACCAACGAGTCGAAGAAGCTAATAAACAGTTTTCTAACTTTAAAGAGGGCTGGAAAACTGATCCTGGAATGATCTACATCTTATTTGGTTCTCCCTGGTATACTGAAAACCATCTTAAATCTTTGACTTGGTATTATTCATATAACCACCAAGATCCCGATTATACTTTTAACTTTTTTCAACCCAAATTAAAAAATAAGTATTATCCTTTCACCCACTACTTGTTACAGCGAACGAATAATTATTATACGGTTCAGTATATGCAACGACAACTCTGGTTAACAGGCCAAATATTAACTCGCCAGCTATAGTATAATTTTGTTTAATAGTATTTAAACTATTTCTCGAGGTAATCCAGAAGGAATCTGTACTAATACTTCATAGTTCATAAAATTCCTCATTTCACTGAATGAAGCCACGGTCATCTCCTGATCTTCCTGCTTGCCAATAATTACTACTTCGTCTCCCTTCTTCACATTCGGGATATCAGTAATATCTATAGTTAGCAAATTCATATTTACAAGTCCAGCTACCGGCGCTCGTTCACCGTTAACTAAAACAATACCCACATTTGTCAGATTACGCCCAAATCCATGAGCATAACCTATCGGAACAGATGCTATCTTTTGCTCCCTGCTGGTTAAATAGGTATTGCCGTATCCTACGAATTCACCGGCAGGCACTTTTTTGGTACTCATAATTTCACTTTTCCATGCCAGTACTCTTTCCAGTGGATCTTTGTGTTTGGCATTAACATCGGGATGTTTCTTCACAAAGTTCATGTAGGTCTCCCGATTGGGCCAAAAACCATATTGAGCAATCCCAATGCGCACCATATCCATAATGGTCTCGGGATAGTTCAGGGCTGAAGCAGAACATGCAGTATGATGATGTTTGGCATCTATTCCCTGCTCCCGAAACCAAGAAGAATACTCTTTAAAGTTTTCAATCTGCTCCTGTATCCTCACATAATTCCCTACACTTTCGGCACCGGCATAATGAGTGCAAATTCCATCCAGTTGCAGATACTCCCTATTCTCTTTAATAATACGGACGGTATCCTCAAACTCATCTTCTTCAAGTCCCAAACGATTCATTCCAGTTTCCAGGTGCAGGTGAACTCTGGCCGGCTTTTGTATACGTTGAGCTTCATTAATCGCAGCCTTGAGACGATCCAATTCAAAAATGAAAAAAGATACGTCATTCTCTATAGCCCATCCCAGTGCTTTGTTATTTATCATTCCCATAATCATAACATGGCTGTCATGATTTCGTGCACGACATGCCTGGCGGGCTTCGTCAGAGCTAAAAACCGAAAAATGCCGAACTCCACAATCTTCTGCCATAGGCACAAAATCTTTGATCCCGTGACCATAGGCATTGCCTTTAATCACGGAACTAAAGATAACATCACGGCCGATATAATCCCGCAAAAAAGAAATATTCGTTTCATAAGAAGATTTATCTAATTCTAATCGGGATGGATATAAGTCGTCTTTCATTTACTTTTCTTTGCTCAGATCTTTGATAATTTGTATAAATAATTTACTGGCTGTAGCAATTACATCATCTTCAAAATCATAATTTTCGGCATGTAATGATGGGTGATCCGTTCCAATACCGACTCCAAACATTGCGCCGCCTATTTCATTGGTAAAATGGCCAAAATCTTCGGACCAACTAAACGGATGTTCCTTTTTAACCATTTCATAATCCAGTTTTTCAGTAGCAGAAATAATTGCTTGGGTCGCTTCTTTTGAATTCTTCGTTGCCGGAAATGGTTCTACCCACTCATGATTTACTGCCAAAGAATACGTTTGGGCTGTTTGTTCAGCGATTTCCAAACAGTTCTCTTTGAGTTTCTCCAGCAGGGCTTCATCATAGGTTCGCAACGTTGCCAGCACAGTTGCGTCCCCGGGCGAAGTGCCGAAAGCTCGTTCTCCCAGCCTTGCATTGATAACCGTTACTTTGGCCGCCTTCTCTAAAGGACTATAAAACTGTGGCGCTGCTGAAAAGGCCTGTACAACCTGTGCCATAGCAAGAGCGGGACTTCGCCCTTGTTCGGGATGTGCCGCATGTGCGGTAGCCCCTTTAAAATTGACCTCCATCCCAACCGATGCAGCTGCAAAAACATCTTCACGTATAATAATCTGATTCTTTTTGAAACCCGGCAGGTTGTGGAGAGCGAAACAGTAGTCTGGAGCATATTCTTGAAATTTAGGATCATCGAGCACGCGCCGTGCCCCTTCTCCGGTTTCTTCGGCCGGCTGAAATAGTAGCGTCACCTTACCTGTTTCCGGCGGCTCATCTTGCAGTAGCTTAGCTACACCACAGAGAATAGCCATATGCCCATCGTGACCACATTTATGGCCTACTCCTTCTGTTTTAGATTGATATTCAGTGTCATTTACATCTGGGATTGGCAGCGCATCCAATTCGCAACGAAGTAACAGGTGTGGCCCTTCATTACCGCTCTCGTAGGTAGCCAAGACCCCCTGCCCACCAATATCTGTTTGAATGCGATCAGGCGATGTACTTTTAAGATACTTCACAATTTCAGAGCTCGTTTCATCTTCTTCATTCGACAGCTCTGCTATAGCATGAAGCCGGTGGCGCAGATCAATTAATTCGTCGAGATATTTTTCAATATTGATAGGCATATAAAATTCTTCACTAACGCTTAAAACAACACTCAATTAGTAAATTTTGAAATACAATTTCCAATTGTCATTCATTAGCAACAGCTATTGATCAATATAATTTTCCCAATACCAGCCGCGGGTCAGGATATTGCTCTAAGGCTTGGTCACGGTCTTCCGGGGCTACCACTCCCGGCATATCTGCTTTACCAGGATCAATTACCGAAAGCTGGAAATGTAAGTGCGGGGCCCAACCTCCATTCACATCAGGAGTGCCCAAGGTCGCAATCTTTCGCCCTTTGGGGATCTGGTCTCCTTTTGATACCATCTGCAGAGACGCTTCAGATAAATGGCCATACAAAACATAAAGCATCCCTTCAGCAAATTTATGCTTCATGACGATTGTAGGCCCATAATCCCCGGGATTGTCGTTATCCCGGATATATTCTACCGTTCCATCATATACATTATAGATTGGTTCGCCAGCCTCGGCCCAAATATCGATACCAATATGAAGGTTCCGTTCATTCTTAAAAAGGGAAGTCTCATACATATTAGTACGATACTCATCGTACCGACCAATACCCCATCCCTTTTTTCGAATAAAATCAGCGTCATATCCTTTTGAAAAATCAAAAAGATATAGTTCATCCGAATCTTCAGGATAATCCATGACCTTGGCAAATTGGTAATCAGAAAAGTTGACCATAAGTACAGTTATTTCATATCGAAAGCGGGCCTTTCAAAGGAGCAAAAACAATTTCTTATTACTCTACAATTTTATCGATGTAATCGGAATTCATAATTCCGAGAGCTCCCATATATTTCATTCGGAAACGAATAAAGTCGCCCACTTCATAACCGGCCTCATTTTCGCCTACATCCAAAATTAACATATCGGAGCTGGCATCAGCAATTTTTACATCACCTTCAATATTAATGAGGTGGTCGGGATTAATATCCAGATATCCAATATCCAAGATAGCACGATATGAGGTTTCGCCAAGCTGATCTTCATCAATTTCGGCTACTTCTCCCTGTGGATTCATTCCCAGTTCACCACTCGGCACTTTGGGCTTTTCAGCAATCTCTATTACTTGCGAATAGAGCTCCAGCACATCGTTATGCATGCCTTCGATAGTACCATCGGTGAATAGATTCTTCCCGAAAAAGAGTGCTTCTCCTACTCGAAAGTGGTTAATTCCTTTGGGAAGCTGATTACGTAGCAATAACGGAATAGTAACGGTAGTTCCGCCCGAAACCAACGGAATATTTTTATCAAACCGCAGCTCAATAATCTGTTTATAGAGCGACAACTGAATAAGCTTATCCTCATCCGGCATTACTCCGTGCATACAGTTTAGGTTAGCCCCTATTCCTATAACTTCAATATTGGGTAACTTAAAGACCTTCTCATAGAAGTCAATCAGGTTTTCGCGAATAACCCCTTCACGCAGGTCACCCAGCTCAATCATTACAATAACTTTATGAACCTTATCCTGCCGTTGCGCTTCTTCGGAGAGTGCATGCAGGGTCGACAGTTCCGTATTTAAGCTAATGTCGGCATACTTAACCACCGAATCGATAATATCTTTGGGAGGAGGCTTAATATAGGTGGTGAGCGTATCCGGGTCGATCTCTTTGATTTTCTTGAGGTTGCTGATACGAGAATCGAGCATATCCCCTATCCCCAAAGCAGCGACCTCCTCCAGATACTCTTCGTGCCCGCAAAGAAGTTTCGTGGTTATCCCCCACTTGATATCATTCTTTTTGAACAGTTGATCTAAATAGTTGTAATTATCACGTAACTTATTACGATACAGTTTTAAATAGGCCATTCCCTATTTCTTAAGTCGCATTTCGAGATACTTATTTGTGAACCCGTATTTTTCATACAGATGTACGGCGGGGTTATCTTTTTCTACGTGCAGTGCAATATCTCCCTCCGTTTTTTCAATAATCTTTTCCATCAGCTGTTTTCCAAGCCCTTGCCCACGGGAATCTCCGTGTACTGCAATATATACTAAAATATGTTCAGGAATAAAGCCTCCCATATTCGTGTGATTAATGATTACAGCCCCCAGAATCTTTTCATCTTCATGAGCTACCAGAATAAAACCATCCTGTCCTTCATCATCTCCATAAGCATAACCTATGCAAGACAATATGTGCTTTTTTTCATCCCCAAACTCATCTAAATGTTCATATAGAAAATTAGCGATATCTTCCCGACTAAAAGGAGTCGGATTTTCAATATCGGATTCTATTATATCTAATTCTATCATTTAATAACTCTTAAGTATTAATTGTTTCCATTTCTTTTACTTCTTCTGCATTTAATTTCTGCCCTGTTTCACTTTTTTCATCAGGGAATAGTAAAGATACTGCAATGAACACGATGGCGGAAACGGTAATTCCAAATACATTACCATCCAAACCAGCCGGTAATTGTTCAAAAGCAACCTCTAAACAAACTGTGGTAGATCCACCAAATACCATCGCTGCAATAGCTCCTATACTACTGCTTTTCGGCCAATACAGGGCCCCTATTATTGGGACAAACAGTCCCGATACCATAAATGCGTATGAATACAACATTAAGTCTAAAACATTGGTCATAGAGGTTGCAATGAGTAGTGCAAGTGCTCCTAGAATTAATGTCGTAATCTGTGAAAACCGTAAAAAATCATTACTGTCAGGGTCCACTTCTCGGAAATACCCTATAATATCTGATACTACATTTCCGGATGCCGCCATTAGGCAACTATCAGCTGTAGAAAGAATCGCTGAGAAATAAGCACTCATCATAATCCCCATGAGTCCTACCGGTAGTACGGTACGCAACAACATGGGTAAGCCTTTTTCACTATCATAATTTGCTAAAGTTTCGGGTACTCCTAAATAATCGAACATACCTTGTGTAAAAGCAACTTTGGCAAACAAGCCTAACAACACTCCCATAAACGCCATAATAGGCCATTCAAACACACCTGCTAAATACCACGCTTTTTTAGCCGTTTCTTCATCATTACATGCATATATTCGTTGGTATAGGGTCATCCCTACAAACCAGATTGGAATAATGGTTACCGCCCAATCCACTACATTCTGCCAGCTAATATTTGTCATCGTCAGCATTGCCGGATCTACAGCTGCTTTTATGGCCTCCCAGCCCCCTACGGCGTAATACGAAATAGGAATACCAATAAATACAAGTCCAACCATTAGTATTGCCCATTGAATAGTATCGGTGTAGATAACGGCTTTGAGACCTCCCATCACGGTATAAATTACCGCCACTGACCCCATGATAATGAGGGCCGTATTAAGATCCAGATCTGCAAATGTGCCAGTAGCTAGTTTAGCACCTGCCAAAATTTGCGAACTGGTAAAACCTGCATAGCCAATAGCAGATATTATACCTGCGACTAATGCTACCTGTGGATTGAAATAATACTTAAAGACTTCGGGGAAGGTTAAAGCCTTATCGAAAACCTTGTTTCCTTTTACTTTTGGAATAAGAAATACTGCAGCTAGCCAAGCACCCAGCAATCCTGTAAATAGCATCCATGACCCGGAGACTCCTAACACGAAACCAAGTCCGCCAAGCCCAATGGAGAACCCACCACCAACATCGGTAGCTACAACGGATAACCCAATGTGAAGGCTACTCATATTACGGCCGCCTACATAATAATCGTCGGCGCCCTCATTTCGCTGTAAAAAGAATACTCCAAAACCCAACATGGCTACCATGTAGCAACCCATAATCGTCAGGTCGATCCAATGCATATATCGTTGTTCAGATAAATTGGACTTCTATCTAATAAAAAAACCCTTGAGATTAAGAGCTCAAGGGTTGGAATTACTTATATAAGGTTAAATATAGGCGTAAATGTATGAAAATACCAAATTTGATCAGTTTCGGATTTAACTAAGTCAATCCCTTTTGGGGATTTCTCCTGCTATCTTAGCAATTGGCTCTTTAGCATGGTACTCATCGATTCCTTGGTCTGCTCCTTAAAAAGAAGAAACTTTATTGTGAGTACTAGAAACCTCCTCATTTAATAAAATAAAGCCATTATGAGTTCCTCCTTTTTCACAAAGCAATTTTTGTGTGCGTATAGTACCCCTTACACTACCACTACTTTTTATATAAACGCTATCTGAAGCCATGATATCACCTTTCACCTCCCCTTCAACAACAACACGGGGGGCTGTTAATGTGCCGGTGAAAGACGTTCCTTTCTCAATAAAAACCACATTAGAACTCATCCTGTAATGCCTATTTCCTAAATTAGTATACAGTTCTTTATTTTCATTAGGCAACTAAAGTGTTGAAACTCTCTTCTCCATGCCAACACAAATGCCTCCATTCTTTCGAATAGCAAAAGTAGATTCCTATTTTAACAGGGCGTTATCCATTGTTAAAACAATATTCAAGAAAAAAAACTACTCGTTGTTAATGTATGCTTTCTTCCCTTACGGGGTAAAGAAAAATTCAGTCGCAAAATCCGAATACTAGAACGCATTCGCAAGAGCTAGTTAAAAATATTCTTGAAGTACCTTCTAAAGGGCAAACAGTATAATTCTATTAAACTTTTCCTAATAAATTAATTTCTCTTGGATGATGTAGATCATATCTTTAAGGCAAAATGAAAAATAAAAAATAGCTTTAACGTATGACTAAAACCCAACAAGTAATTGATTTAGAGGACCAATACGGAGCCCACAACTATCATCCCCTGCCAGTTGTACTCTCAAAAGGAGAAGGGGTTCATGTCTGGGATCCTGAAGGGAACAAATATTACGACTTCCTATCAGCTTATTCTGCCGTAAACCAGGGACATTGTCATCCTCGTATTGTCAGCAAACTCAAAGAACAAGCAGAAAAACTTACGCTTGTTTCACGCGCCTTTCACAGTGATTTGTTGGGAAAATATGAGAAATACATGCACGATCTTTTTGGGTATGATAAGCTGTTGCCGATGAATACCGGTGCTGAAGGGGTGGAAACGGCAATTAAGCTCTGTCGTAAATGGTCGTACGAAAAGAAGAATCTAACTCCTGAAAAAGCAACTATAATTGTTGCCAAAGGAAACTTCCACGGACGAACCACCAGTATTATCTCTTTTTCTAATGATCCGGTGGCCCGTAAAAACTTTGGCCCCTATACTCCGGGTTTCGTGTCTATCCCATATAATGACTTAGAAAGCTTGGAAAAAGCACTCAAGGAAAAGGATGTTGCCGGCTTCCTTGTAGAACCTATACAAGGCGAAGCCGGTGTAGTAGTGCCTGATGAAGGATATCTTAAAGAAGCCGCTGAATTATGCGACAAATATAACACTTTGTTTATTGCTGATGAGATCCAGACCGGTGTTGCACGAACAGGTGAGATGTTGTGCGTAGACCATGAAGATGTGCAACCCGATATTGTGATTCTGGGCAAAGCATTATCCGGCGGCGCCTATCCTGTTTCAGCAGTATTAGCTAATGACGATATTATGGAATGCCTGCGCCCTGGTGAGCACGGCTCTACTTATGGAGGAAACCCACTAGCTTGTGCAGTAGCCATGGAAGCATTAAAAGTTGTGGAAGAAGAAAACCTTGCAGAAAATGCTAAAGAGTTAGGAAACCTCTTCCGTGAAGAAATGAATAAACTGGTCGAAGACTCTGAATTGGTAAGCCTTGTACGAGGTAAGGGACTTCTAAATGCGATCGTCATCAATGATTCACCCGACAGCAACACCGCCTGGAATATCTGCCTGCAACTAAAAGAGAACGGCCTGCTTGCCAAACCCACTCATGGCAATATTATCCGCTTTGCACCACCGCTGGTGATGACCAAAGAGCAGTTGATGGACTGTGTGTCAATTATTAAAGAGACCATACATGCTTTTCAAAAAGTAGAAGCGTAGCAATAGTATTTTAATAATAAAAGGTCCATAAGAAAGCTTCTTATGGACCTTTTTATTTTTTCCAAACAAGTCGGAATATCACCATTAGTAGTACTTCTTCCTTAATCAGTTTGTGAGGAAGACTTTGTAACTACAATTTTACGATCCGTTCCTTTAGTTGTATCCCACTTTAACTCTCCGTTATACCAGACTCGGTAAACAGCTATTACATTTTTTGAGTGCTCATATTCTACTTTAAGTGTATCCAAAGGAAAATTACCGGCCTTTATTAAGGTGCGAGCCGTATCCTGATCGTTTTCAATATGAGGGAACAAAATCATTTCATGCTTCCCACTTTCGTTCGTTATATAAAACTGTTTGGGATAATCATGATTAGCATTAAAAATCTTCTTTTTTTCTCCATTACTGAGATAATAAAGATTAGTATTGGGCTCAGTAATAGTGTTAGAGGTTTTTGCATTGAGCAGGTTGTCCCCATCTGAACCTTCAAATATCAACCGGATGTCTGTTTCTCTAACCATTTGATTATTTGATGATGTAGAACAACCTGTCAATGTTAAACCTATTATTAATACAATAATAAATGTATGGATATTCATCTGTTAAGGATGGATATTTATAACCACTTCACTGTTTCTATCATAGTTTGAATCTGCCGGATCAAATTCATTATAAGCATACCAGCCATCATAACTTCCATTCCAGCCCCAGTTCATATGGAAATTCAGATAGGTATTACCTGTGGGACATAGTTTAGATTGTATATAACCGTCTCCAACCCAAGCATGACCATTCCCATTCGTAGGAAAGATTCCCAACACATAATCTTTTTCATATCCATTAAATAATACTGGATCGCCATCATCCAGATCATCAATAACATCATATCGATTTGTAGTACCTTCATAACCAACTTGCGTGGCCGAACTATATCCAAAATGGCGCATACCTGGTGCCATATCATCGTCATCTGCCCCAGAAGCATCGCATCCATAATCCATGCTCACTTCATCTCCAATGTCACGCATTAGTAGCGATACCTCATCACTGCCATATGAATTGGGCATTGCACTCCAATTATAGTTATAGCCCGGCGCATATTCATGGTAATTAATTATTTGAGCCATTGCTGTTGCCACACAACCAGAATATGCTCTGCCATTCGTTGGATAATCACACCCCATATGTGGCGCAGAATCATTATATCCACTTCCCTGTCCCCAGGTAGTCGAAAGTAGCGGATCTACTCTATTAGTCCACTCTTCACAACCTCCATCATCAGGTGGGAGGCGCCGTTTACCTTTAATATCTAACACACGTGCCCACAAAATTTCTGAATCTTCAGATATTTTTTGTTTAGATTTTCGATATTTATTGACTGTATTCACTTTTTGTTGCAACCAAATAGCTAATCCTCCCGGAATTGTATCATTGGTGGTAACAGGCATACTACTGCTAACAGAAAATGCTTGAATGGGACTTAATCTCTTATCTGCTGGCACGACAGCAAACCCCCCATCATGATAATTAATTAAATAAATAGATTTCTGACTATCTTCATTGCTAACAGTTAACACATGATCAACTGTTTTATGAGTTTTTTTCTTTTTTGTTGGTTCCCCGGACAATAAACTTCCTTTTTGGAAACTATAGTTATTGGCAAAGTTTTCAGCCACTGCTACAGCTTCTGTCTTACTTACCGAAGTATTCGCAAGATCTGCTTTTTGAATATTTTCTGTTTCATTTGATGGCCCATTTATATTCTTCTGTTGACATGATATAAAAAATGCTAATACCAGAAATGGGAAAAAGACTCTTTTAAATAGCGACTTATTCATTTTTCTCTCGTTTTATAGTTAATATAATTTAACGTTGCTATTGATATCTAATGTGGCTGGAATTGTTAGAAGACCAACCAGAGGCTTGGACAAAGAGCTTACAGCTCTTTAATAACCAGCCAAATAACAAGAGTATAAAGTAGGCGAAATGTTACAAGTTTTTTCAACTAGGATAGGACTACAATAATGCTATATTTTTTATAGAATAAAGAATACTATTTAGTAAGAAATGCTATCGACAATATTATCAGTGGTTGAGACGAGAGATGTAACAACGATTTGCAATACAAAATGAATATTTATTCATCAAATATGATGTCCAGCTCTTGCTCAATAAATGTTTTTAATTCATCACTCATTGTATGAATAATACCTGCACCTTTGATAATGCCGTTTAGCTCTTTTATATATACATCATCGGAAAAAGAGCAGCTGTTTCCTTTTGAGGATGCAAAGGCAATTGCGAAACCGGTACTTTGCTTACGATCTATAGAAAAGGCGGATCCTTCATTAAATACGCCAAAATTGTAGTGAAGAACGGCCTCACCTCCTTCATCGGCTTTCAGTTCTAACTTAATCATATTACCGCGCCGAGACCTATCCAGTTCTACTTTTTCCCCTTCTATTTGCAAATGATCGATGGCAGCTTTTAACGTATTAGTCATAATGAATCGGACTTATGAGGTATATAGTGTGAAACCATTTCTACCTTCAAAAAAATAAAGGTACGCTTTAGTTTAAAGCACATTCAATTATACTATTTTTTAATATGGATTCTAAGCTCATACAACTGAAGACTTAAACAAAAACTTCATGTTTCCCGAGCATCATATGTTGTTGGAAATAATTACTCATCAATTCATGGGCAGTATTGTCTCATCCGCTGCTAAAATCCCAATTTATTTTGCGAGTGAAGCAGTTATAATGAGTACAATAAAACCCCATGTACATCTTATTGCGAGCGGAATATTGAGCAAGATGAATAACTTAGATGAGGAACCTTTATTAAAAAGGGTAGAAAAAAAAGACTAGTTGCTTCTGCCTTAGTAGTATACTTCTTGGAATACACTACTTCCCACGAGCGGCACCTTATCACCCAATATCTCGTCCCTAACTTGGTATATGAGGACAGTCACTGCCGCAGGTTCAAGGTATAGCCGATATAGATCTTGTCATGCTTTGTACAATGAAAGGCATGGTCCGTATTGATATCAGGCATGCTCATTCGTAGTGCCCTCTATGTTAATAGTCAAAGCTGAATGTTGAACTATTTCGTCCCATATGTCATTTTTAATTAGTAGTCCTCCTGCAAATGAATTCATTCTTATGGATGATCGCCACAAAAAACAGGCCTACCAACTAGCCAGTATTGGTCATTGGGAGGTTGATGTTGTAAATAATCAGCTCTATTGGTCAGATCAAATAAAACGTCTCCATGAAGTTCCATTGGATTATAACCCTACGTTAGAGACGGCCATATCTTTTTACGCGGAGGGCTCTCCCAGAAAAAAAGTGCGAGAAATCGTAACACAAGCGATTGAAAAGGGAGAATCCTTTTCCTTCGAATCTAAAATTATTACGGCCAAGGGGAATTCCCGGTGGGTCAGAGCCCTTGGAGAGACAGAAATGAAAGACGGGCAGTGCATTTACGTTTACGGGAGCACCCAGGACATTACCGATCAACGGGAAGCAGAGATAGAAATTCAAAAAGTAAATCAAAAACTACAAGATATTGTTGAGCATAGTACCATTATGTACTATCGCCACGATACCGATCACAATATTACCTATGTAAGCCCTCAATCAACCCGGTTCTTGGGGTGCCCGCCGAAACAAGCCATGCAGAAGTGGACGGACTTTCTTACTGATCATGAGAAAAACCGGCAAGGTATAAAAGCAACGGAAAAGGCTATCAAAACGGGAAACCCCCAACCTCCATACGAACAGCAACTGCAACGAACCGACGGTAAGAAAATATGGGTGCAAGTAAATGAATCGCCTGTTGTGGAAAATGGGGAAACCGTAGAAATCGTGGGTTCCATGACTGATATCACTGATCTAAAGGAAAAACAACAACAGCTCAAAGATAAGGAGACACAACTTCGAAACATTGCAAACAATATTGACGGGATGATCATGCGGTATGTTCTGCACCCGGACGGAAGCGATGCAAATCCGTATGTGAGCGATGGAGTACGAGATCTCTTTGAACTACCGCCCGAAGTTGTGCTAGAATCGACCGAACCGGTGTGGGCCCAATTTGATGAGGATCATATCGATGCAGTTCAGCAGTCGGTACAAAAATCGGCAAAAACCTTGAAGAACTGGGACAAGAGGTGGAAGATAGAGACCCCAAGTGGAGAAGAAAAATGGATTCATGGCCGGGGAACTCCCAAGAAACTGGAAGACGGAGTTGTACTGTGGGATACCATCTTGCTCGATATCACGGACCAGCATGAACTAGAGCAAAATATCAAACAGCAGGTCAACCTGCTAAATCATATACTGGACAGCTTACCGGGGCTGTTCTATATGCTCGATGCAGATGGAAACTATGTCCGGGTTAATAACAATACCGAAGATTTCTTTGGAAAATCAGCCGAACAGTTAAAGGGAACCAATGCTTTACTTAATGTCCCTCCTCGAAAGCGAGATGAGGCAAAACAATCGATCCAACAAGTGTTTAACCAAGGATATGCTGACCTTGACACCATTCTCATTGACGGAGATGGTCAAGAACATCACTATCATACCAATGGAAGCTATGTCGAATTAAACGGCCGGGACTATCTCATCGGTAATGCCATTGATATCACCGACCGGTTGAAAGCAGAAAAAGAAAATATAGTTTTGCTGCAGGAAATTCACCACCGTGTTAAGAATAACCTGGCCATTATTTCAGGCATCCTAAGCCTGGAGCTGGATGAACTTCCAGCTAAAAGTCAAAATCGTTCTGCCTTGGAACATAGCGTAAACCGTATCCAGGCAATAGCAAAAGTTCATGAGCTACTGTATCAAAGTTCGGATCTTTCCAAAATTAAGGTCAAAAACTATGTGTCTGAACTTGTAAATACTGTGATAGAAACTTTAGACATAGGAAAGGATTTTGATATACATTTCGAAATAGATGAGGTCGAGATGAACCTTAATGATATTACCCCTTTAGGTATATTATTAAATGAACTGCTAACCAACTCTTTTAAGTATGCTTTCCAAGATCGACAAGATGGACTTATCACGCTTGATATTAAACAACAAAATGAAGCCTATAATATAAAATACCGAGATAATGGCCCGGGATTTGAACAAAGTATATTTGAAAAGTCTGAGACTATGGGCTTTACCATTATCAAGGTGTTACTTCAACAACTAGATGCGAACTATAGTATTGATCCTAAAAACGGTTTTAAAATTAACTTCACCTTTGAAAAACGGGAATCAGGATCTCACGCTAATATTTAAATATCTGGACTACCCTTTCTTTTTCCGGCAAACATTAGAAATGCGAGCAGTAGGCAGAGTAAACCATTCAAATGAAGAGCCTTGGACCATATAAATAGCCACGACTCCCCATCTTATATTCCTGGTTATAACCCGACATAAAAATATGAGTGCCCATTTGAACTATTCTATCATCTATTCCTTGGTTCCTAACTTAATATCTGAGCGCAGCAGCTGTGGCAAGTTCGTGGTGTACCCAATATAAATCTTATCATAATCAGGAGAATGAAGGGAATAAACCGTATACATATCGAACCTCTCTTAATAGGTATAAAATAAAAAAACGGCTCCCTGAACTTCAGAAAGCCGTTTTACGTAGTGGCGGGGGGAGGATTCGAACCTCCGACCTTCGGGTTATGAGCCCGACGAGCTACCAGCTGCTCCACCCCGCGATGTGAGTCCGTAATAATAAGGCTTGACATGGGTACTTGTCAATAGTAAATTCAGATTTCTTTCCAGACGGAAATCAACACCTCAAACCTCAATTTAAATCTCTTAGGAGGCTTATGTCCACCACAAATCAGGTAGATGCCGCACAAGTTCATGACATTCTTCAAAAACATATTCTCACTGACGGGTATGATATTGTTCTAGACCTCGATAAAAGTGACGGAATTTATCTCTACGATTCAAAAAATGACGAACGTTACCTGGACTTTTTTACCTTTTTTGCCTCCAATCCCCTGGGTATGAACCACCCGCGATTGGCCAACGAAGAGTTTCAAAAAAAGATCGGACGCGTAGCCATCAACAAACCTTCCAACTCTGATGTATATACAGAAGAGATGGCGGAGTTTCTTGACAACTTTGACCGCGTTGGAATCCCGGACTATCTTCCCCACTCTTTCTTTATCTCCGGCGGTGCCCTGGCAGTAGAAAATGCCTTAAAGGTCGCATTTGACTGGAAGGTGCAGAAAAACTTTGAAAAGGGATATCGCGAAGAAAAAGGCCATAAAGTACTACACTTCGAACAGGCTTTCCACGGGCGTTCGGGTTATACGATGTCGCTTACCAACACCGATCCCACAAAAGTAAAGTATTTCCCCAAGTTCGACTGGCCGCGCATAGAATCTCCGGCTATGAATTATCCCGCTACCGACGAGAATATCCGTAAAACGGTTCAGGATGAAGAAAGAGCAATAGCACAAGCTGAACGTTATTTTGAGATTTATAAGGATGATATAGCCTGCATCATTATTGAACCAATTCAGGCCGAAGGGGGCGATCGTCACTTTCGACTCGAGTTTCACCAGGCTCTGCGCGAACTGGCCGATAAGCACGATGCACTGCTGATATATGATGAAGTACAGACCGGCGTTGGTCTGACCGGTAAGTTCTGGGCCCATGAGCATTATGTGAAACCCGATATCCTTGCATTTGGTAAAAAAGCCCAGGTTTGCGGTATCTTGGCTGGGGAACGCATTGAAGACATTGATACCAACTGTTTTGAAGTATCCTCGCGTATTAACTCTACCTGGGGGGGTAACTTAGTAGATATGGTACGCTTTGGACGCATTCTGGAAGTAATAGAAGAAGAAAATCTTGTTGAAAATGCTGCTACGGTAGGAAATTATCTGCTCGAAAAACTTCAAAACCTTGAAGAGCAGTTTGAACACGTCAGCAATCCACGTGGCAAAGGATTGTTATGTGCCATTGACTTTCCAAACGGACACGTTCGAGATGCCGTAATTAAGGAATGTTTTGAGAATAACTTGATGATCCTTTCATGCGGACCTAAAACCATGCGATTCCGTCCGCCATTAAATGTTACTAAAGATCATATTGACGAAGGACTTGAGATCATTGAAAAATCCATCAAGTCAGCAATGAAAAAGTGCCCTGCACTTGACGCCTAATTTAGTTTCAGCAATCAGTAAAACAGTTAACAGTTGAGGTATTACCTCCTGTTAACTGCATACTGATAACTATATTTCCTACCTATACCATCTGGTGTGATTCGGGCTGAATAGTAATCTCATTAAGAACCGAACCTTCCGGTTGATTAGCTGCATAATACACTGATTTCGCCACCTCTTCGGTACTTAGCATTTTTTTCTTTTGCACTCGCATATTTACCGTGTCACTGTCCCACATTGGCGTATCTACACCCCCAAGGTGCATCAGGGTAAACTTTACTCCGCTTCTCTTGTGCTCTTCCACCAGAGATTTTGTGAATCCAGTGACGGCAAACTTTGAAGCTGAATAGATCGAAGAATTTTTCATAGGATATTTTCCTACACTGCCGGGAAACAGAATTACCCTTCCTTTTTTCTCCGTAGCCATATATCGAACTACCGTTTGCGTAACTAAGAAAGTACCATATACATTTACATCTAACATCTCTTTGGCATCTTCAGGCTTAATATCCAGCAAAGGTTGAATAACAGCAGTACCAAACGCATTTACAAGAACATCAGTAGGCCCAAGGTCTTCAATAACCTCGCGCGCCATCTTTGATACCGAAGCCAGATCTGTAACATCTACACCAATAACATAGGCCTCTCCCCCCTCATCGTTTATTTCCTTTGCCACCTCTTCGGCTTTCTGCTGGTTTCGCGCCGCTAATACGACGGTAGCCCCGCCCTTTGCAAATACACGCCCACATGCACTTCCTATTCCACCTGATCCACCTACGATTAGTACAATTTTATCCTTCATTTCAATAAATATTTTATCTTTAATTCTTTTGAATCTGTTAATTCAGTTTCGCTCCAAATCGTTCAAAAAGAAAAGGGACTTCCTATTTAGGAGTCCCTTTTGATATTTTATTACAAACTTATAAAAAGTGCAGAAATTATAAGCGGTTATCGCTGCTGCATTCCAGCCTTAATTACATTATCATAGATTGATACCATCTCATCTTGGGTAAAGGTCAAAAGGCCTGAAATTTCAAAATCATCACTTTCTCCGCCGACTTTGCCCAACTCAATAAATGGCAGATCGTTGTCAGTAAAGTGACTTTCAACAGTCTTCTTCTGATTAGAACTGCATGTTACGACAACTCCGGATTGAGCTTCACTGTAGAGTACTTCGTGCATGTTAGATCCCAACTCATCAACTGAGACCGTTGCACCTTTACCTCCGAACATCGACATCTCAGCTAAAGTGATTGCCAATCCGCCATCAGAAACATCATGTGCAGCATTAACCAGGTTCCGCTGAATAGCTTCAAGTAATACTTTTTGCAGACGTCCTTCAAACTCCAGATCAATTTCAGGAGCATCACCGGTGGTAAGGTCATGAATTGTGTGCAGATATTCGCTAGCTCCCAGCCCTTTTCTAGGCGCACCAATGTAATAAATGGAATCAGACTCTTCTTTGAACTCCGGTGTCATGCGATCATTTTCCAGATCTTCGATAAGTCCCAACATTCCAATAACAGGTGTTGGGAATACTGCCATTTCAGGATTTTCGTTATAGAAACTTACATTTCCACCTGTTACCGGCGTATTAAAAGTACGACAAGCGTCCCCCATTCCGGCAAGTGCTTCTTTAAATGTCCAGTATACTTCCGGTTTATAAGGATTACCGAAGTTCAGGCAGTTTGTTATCGCCATCGGCTTAGCGCCGCTACAAACGACATTTCGTGCAGATTCGGCCACAGCAATTTGGCCACCTTTGCGGGGATTCAAATGGACATAACGCCCGTTACAATCGGTCTTCACTGCCAGCCCTTTGTTAGTACCTTTGATACGAACAACACCAGAATCTGAAGCTCCCGGGCCGTTCACCGTATTGGTGCGTACCATGGTATCATACTGCTCATAAACCCATCGCTTGGATGCGATATTTGCAGCCCCCAACAAACCGGACATAATCTCTTTGTGATCTGTAGGATGATCCAGGGAATCGATATCAAACGACTGTGTTTCCTCGAGGTATTCAGGCTTCTTGGTTTCACGCTTGTACTGGGGAGCGCCACCGCCCAATACCAAACTATCAGCAGGAATATCCGCCTTTACTTCCCCATCTTTCTTGTACGTTACATTTTCGCCTTCTACAACTTCACCAATAACAACGGCATTGAGATCCCATTTCTCATAAATGTCAATAATTTCTTGCTCACGTCCATCTTCAGCCACAACCAGCATACGCTCCTGGCTCTCAGAGAGCAGTAACTCATAGGCAGTCATACCCTCCTCACGGGCAGGAACTTTGTCAAGGTCCAGCTCCATTCCAACGCCGCCTTTGGCCGTCATCTCGGAAGAAGAACAGCTGATACCGGCAGCTCCCATATCCTGAATTCCGACGATACCACCATTTTTAATAACTTCCAATGTAGCTTCAAGCAGCTGTTTCTCAGAAAATGGATCTCCTACCTGAACACTAGGTCGCTTATCTTCACTTTCTTCACTAATCTCTTCGGATGCAAAGGTTGCCCCGTGAATTCCGTCGCGACCTGTATCAGATCCTACAATAATAACAGGGTTTCCAATTCCCTCGGCGATTGCCGATGCGGTCTGATCTTCTTTCACAATTCCAACACTCATCGCGTTAACTAGCGGATTGCCCTCATACTTTTCGTCGAAATAGATTTCGCCGCCAACCATAGGTACACCAAAAGAATTCCCGTAATCTGCAATCCCTCTTACCACCCCATCAAGCAGAAATCGCACTCTGGGTGTATCAAGGTCTCCAAAGCGCAGAGAGTTCAAGCTTGCAATAGGCCGAGCACCCATAGTGAAAATATCACGGTGAATTCCACCAACCCCTGTTGCTGCTCCTTCATAAGGTTCAATAGCAGAAGGGTGGTTATGACTCTCTACCTTGAAAACACAGCCAAGGCCATCACCAATATCTACCAGACCCGCATTCTCTTCACCGGCATCTACCAACATTTGAGGCCCTTCGTTGGGCAGCTTTTTAATTTCAAGGATTGAGTTTTTGTAAGAGCAGTGCTCACTCCACATTACCGAATAGACACCCAATTCGGTAAAAGTAGGCATACGCCCCAAGTAATCTTTGACCATTTCGAACTCCTCTTCTGTGAGTCCGTGATCTTTCGCTAATTCGAGTGTTACTTTCGGCTCAGTAATAGTAGTATCAGACATCAGTTATTATGATTGAGTGTTGGAAAGTTCCAGTAACTGTTCTAGTTGTTCAAATTCCTTAAAAACGAAATCAGCTTTCGCATGTTTTTCGGGCTCCCCGTTAGAAGTAAACCATGCTGTATTCCAGCCATACTGCGAACCGCCTTCAATATCGGAAGAAAAAGAATCGCCCACATATAAGATCTTATTTTTTTCAACACCTGCTGCTTCCGTGGCATGCTCAAATACTCTGGGATCGGGCTTTAACACCCCTACATCTTCAGAAATAACAGTATGGTCCGCTGACTCATAAAACCCGAATTCTTCAAACTTTAACCGTTGTGTTTCGGCAAATCCATTTGTCAAAATTCCTACAGGATAATGTTCAGCTATTTTCAAATAGACTTCTTTAGCACCATCTACCCATTGCCAATGATTACGATAGCACTGCATGTAATAATTGCCTATCTCTTCGTATCGGCTGGCACTTAGTTCCAGATTCTGAAGTGTCTTTTCAAATCGATTTCGCTGCAGTTCTGATCGGTCGACTTTTCCGCGGCTATAGAGTCCCCATTGTTCACTATTTACCTTATGGTACTCATCTATAAGCTCGGAGGGACTAACCTCTTCAAAAAGTGCAAAGTTGTTATAAACCTCCTGAAGCCCGGCTTGTTCCGCTGCCTTGTGATTAAGGAGCGTGTCATCCAAATCGAAGTAGATATACTGGTACGGCAAAAGAAGTACTTAAATCTTGTTGAAAATGATTCGCTCAAAGATAGGGATTTGATTAATAAGATTTAAAAAACATATTGATGATATTTAATTTTGCTTCTACCTCTCTCACAATTGTTTATTTCAAATTCTTAATTTTCAAAAATGTATCAATTTTCTGATCCTTTCGTATATTGTGCATCATAAATATTAAACTAATATCGGGATCAATGAATATTAAAACTATCATCGGATTAGGCGTCGCCGCATTACTCTTTTTTTATGGCGTCAGTGTAAATAATGGACTTGTTAATAAACAGGAAACAGTAAATCAACGATGGGCACAGGTCGAAAACCAGTACCAACGCCGTGCTGATTTGGTCCCCAACCTCGTTAATACTGTGAAAGGGGCCGCAGACTTTGAAAAAAGCACGCTTACACAGGTTATTGAAGCACGAAGTAAAGCATCTTCTATCCAGGTTTCTGCTGATGACCTCAACAACCCACAAAAACTGCAGCAGTTCCAGCAGGCTCAAAAGCAACTTTCAGGAGCCCTGTCACGACTCCTTGTTACTGTAGAGAAATATCCTGAGCTCAAAGCGAATGAAAACTTCAGAGATCTACAAAACCAACTGGAAGGTACCGAAAATCGAATTGCCACAGAACGACAGCGTTTTAATGAAGCAGTCCAAAGCTATAATACCGAAATCAGGCTCTTCCCGGGTAATATCTTTGCTAGTATTCTAGGTTTTGAAAAGAAGGCCTATTTCGAAGCAGATGAGGGAGCGGAAGAAGCCCCCGAAGTTAATTTTAGTGAATAGACAGAACAACCTCTAAGGAGTAACAAGATGGCAGACAAAGATTTACTAACAGAAGAACAGGAACAACAGGTTATTTCAGCGATACAAAAAGCTGAAAACAAATCTTCCGGTGAAATTCGCGTACATATTGAAGAAGAATGTGAAAGCGATGCATTAGAACGAGCAGCTCAAGTCTTTCATGACTTGGGGATGGATCAAACCCAACGGCAAAATGGGGTATTGATTTATATCGCCTCTGAAGATCATAAAGCGGCGGTATATGCCGGTAAAGGTATCCATACCGAAGTAGAAGAAGGATTCTGGAGTGATGTCTTGGACATACTCATACGGCATTTTAAAGAAGATGCCTATGAGGAAGGGATCGAAAAAGCAGTCTACAAAGTGGGTGAAAAGCTCGTGGAACTATTCCCTCATAAAAAGGGAGATATCGATGAACTCTCCAATGAGATAAGCTATCGCGATTCCAACAATTCCTAGTTAGAACTATCTTTAAAGATTATAATCGTATGTTTCCAATGAACCGATCTCGTTTTTTCCATACTTATATTATTCCACTTTTCCTGTGCTTATTCTTTTTACCCACTCTACTTAACGCTCAGGATCTGCCATCTGAGCCCACAGGACATGTAAGCGATTTTGCAAAAATGTTAAATCGTTCAGAGCAACAACAACTGGAAATGAAATTGCGAAATTATCGTGATACCACTACCACTGTTATTGCCATAGCGACTTTGCAAACTCTTAACAATATTTCTATTGAAGAAACAGCTACTACTCTGTTTAACAGCTGGAAAATGTGGCAAGGTCAAAAAGATAATGGGATTCTGATAGTCATTGCTAAAGAAGAACGTAAGATGCGTATTGAAGTTGGCTATGGCCTAGAAGGGGTAGTCACCGATGTCATGGCAGGACGAATCATCCGAAATATTCTGACGCCCGATTTTAAACGCGGTAATTTTTATGAAGGTTTAGACCGCGCCACTTCGGCAATCATACAGCTGGCCAGCGGCGAATATATTGATCAGCTTACCGAAAAGACCTCAAACGATAATGACACCATCTCCTTTATCATATTTGCACTCTTTGTGTTTTTTGTCTTCTACTCTGCCGGGCGCGGTGGTGGCAAAGGGAAAGGTAAGCGTCGACGAACGCTGGGATCTGGCGGTTTTATCTTTCTTGGTGGAGGCGGCGGCTTTGGCGGAAGCAGCTCCGGCGGTGGCAGCTTCGGTGGTTTCAGTGGAGGTGGCGGCTTTGGTTCCGGTGGCGGTGGTGCCAGCGGAGGTTGGTAAGTAGCTATTATATTCCACAGAGGGCAGTATCGTATTGGCCTCTGTGGTTATTCTTATTTCTCGCGCAACTTCTGTATAGTACGATATACCGGCCAGATGATAAGAACAGAAATAATCAGCGAAGTAATAAGTATATAGGTTTCGTTTACCAGCTCAACCGGTAACGTATTGGAAAGTGCCCGTGCTACATTACGGACTCCAATAATAATCGTTATAAAAACCACCACGCTCATTAAAAGGTTGATGGCATTTGAATTTACAGCCTTCGAAGTCATCAACTCCCTGTTATTTACCAAGATAAGAAGTGCAATAGCTACCATCGGCAATATGATACCATTTAAAGCCTGTGCTAATATAATAGCAGGTATTGGTTGTACTTGCGAAGCTCCAAAAATGAGACCTATCAATAACACTCCCACCCATACAGCCCGAAAGTTACGGCCATCCTCTGCCCATTTTCCGTCATCGTCCTCATTATCGGCAACGCTTTGAGCAGTTACAGCAGCAGCCAACGGCGCCGTTATTGAAGAACTTAAACCTGCAGCAAAAAGCCCCAAACCAAGTAAAAAAGATGCCCAACTTCCCATCTGCTCCGTAAGAGCAGCTGCCAGGCCCTCAAAGGTAAAAGCACCGGCAATGGCTGTACCTACGATAAGAACCCCAATAGAAATCAATCCCCCCAAGCCAATTGCAATACTTAAACTCCAACGCATCTCTTTCAGATCTTGACCCGACGCTATACCTGAACCCAAAAATAAGTTATAAGGAACCACAGTAGTCCCTACAAGAGCTAGAATAAGCATACTTGACCCTTCCGGGATTTTCGGAATTGCTAAACTCCCTACTACTGCTCCTAAGTCGGGCTTCATAGTAATAGCTGTAACGAGGAAGCAGAATCCCATAAAGGCAACCAACACGCCCATGATTTTTGCTACAGACTCCACCGTTCCAAACCAAAATAATGGTAACACTATTGCCCCCATAGCTAATACAATCCAATATGTCGGTATCTCAAAAATAAGCGTAATACCTGCCACAGCACCCAATATATTCCCAGCCTCATAGGCAGCACACCCTAAAATTACGGCACCTACTATCATACCCAACAGTCCACTCATAGCGGGACTCACATGCAAATACTTCTTCAATGCTTCTCCCAAGTTGATTCCTGATGACATTGTTAATCGGGCGCTGGCTTCTTGTAACACAATACAAGCAATTGTAGAAAACATAAGTGCCCAAATAAGGGAATAACCAAATTCTGCACCGGCAGCTGCTGCTGTAGTTATTGTTCCCGGTCCAATAAAAGCCGCAGAAATTACGGCCCAAAACAAAATATTTAAGAAACGCTTTTTCATAATCCCATTTAATAATTTCAATATGCTTATTAATTCTCTGGACTGCCAAAACCACCGCCTCCGGGTGTTTTTAAGACAAAACTATCTCCCTCTTCCAATTCGCAACCATCTACAGAATTCAGTTTCTTTTTAGTTCCATTCCGGAAAAGTACCCACTGCTCCCCTACGGTGCCGGCCTTACCCCCGGAAAGACCATAAGCCCCTTCTTTACGGTGCTGGGTCAATACGGTTAGTTCTACAGTATCTAAAAAAGTAATCTTTCGATAGATTCCATTACCTCCTTTCCACTTGCCTCCACCACCGGAATTTTTTCGTACTGAATATTCATCCAGACGAACGGGATAACGGTATTCAAATATTTCAGGATCAGTACCTCGTGTATTCGTCATGTGGTGATGTACCGCATCGGCTCCATTGAAGCCGGGACCAGCACCGGTACCTCCGCCAACCGTCTCATAATACCCAAAGCTATCGTTACCAAAAAGTACGTTATTCATCGTCCCCTGGCTGCAGGCTACTCTTTTAAACGGTTTTAGCAAGGTGTCAACTAAACGCTGACTTATTTCGATATTTCCGCCCACCACCGCCGGACACTTTTGGGGCTCATCATCAAATTCAGGATTTAATAAACACCTTGGTAAATTTATACTCACCGCTTTCAGTATCCCCTCATTTAATGGTATCGGCTCGTTAATAAGTAACCGTAATACATACATCACTACACTATTTAAAATTGCAGGTGTAGCATTAAGGTTACCCCGCTGTACTGCTCCCGTTCCGCTGAAATCCAACTGTATCTCATCTTTCTCTACTTTTACCTCTACCCGTAATGAAGTTCCATCATCCAATAATTCCTCACTTATAAACTGCCCGTTCTCCATGTCCCTAATGGTCGAGCGCATCTTAGCCTCAGCATGTTCAGTCAAGGCACTCATATAGTGTCTCACGTTTTCAACACTGTGTACTCTACATAAATTTTCCAAGCTATCAATTCCTCGTTTATTGGCAGCAACAGCCGCCTGAAGGTCAGCAATATTTTCATCAATACTACGTGTTGGATAGGGATCAGAAAGCAAGTGTTTCTTTATTTTTGACCACTTCCCTTCTCCCTCATTAATCAAATGCATAGGCGGAATAACAACCCCCTCTTGCTGGAGATTTGTGGCCGTGGGTGGCATCGATCCCGGTGTTACTCCTCCAATTTCAGCGTGATGGGCCCTGCTTGCTGCAAAACCAATAAGATCATTCTCTACAAAACACGGAGTAATAACCGTAACATCAGGCAGATGTGAACCTCCATATGCCGGATGGTTCGTCACCAAAACATCTCCCGGTGCAATCTCCAATGCTTCTTTTACTTTTCGTACACATAATCCTAATGCCCCCAAATGCACCGGAATATGCGGTGCATTAACGACCAACTCCCCTTCGGCATTGAGCAAAGCACATGAAAAATCCAGTCGATCTTTTACATTTACAGAGAGGGCTGTGCGCTGCAACATCTCTCCCATCTCCGCAGCAATAGAACTAAATCGATTAGTATAAAGCTCAAGATTGACCACTTCTGAGAGTTCTTCATCAATTTCTTTTTCTACCCCCTCTTTTTGTGTGATCTCCAGCGCCCCTTCATCTGTTACAACAAGTTGCCATTCAGGCTCCAGAACAATGGTACTGTGAGGATCTAAAATAAGAGCAGGTCCTGAAATACGAGCCCCTATTTTCAGTTCTTCTCTTTTAAAAACCGGTGTCTCCTGGCTTTGACCTTCGAACCAAATCTCCTTTGCAAAATCTGCATCAGCATAATAACTAACCCTATTAGGCTGTTCTCCCTGCTCATCAATAAGATCTGCCGAAACTACAACCCGTAAACTTACTACTTCAATTTCCCGACCGGTTATCCAGTGCCCATACTGCTCGCAGTACTCCTCCTTAAAAATATTCTCGATATCTTTTTTACGATCATACTCGATCTCCAGAGAAGTTTCCTGACCCGATAAACGCATCGACAATATTTCGCGACGCACCTCAATATCCTGAACAGAGATACCAGCGTTAACCAATTTTTCTTCGGCCTGATTGTTCAGCTTATCAAAGTAAGTGTCTAATTCTGACTCCAACTCAGCTAATGGTTGAAGAATTTGCGATTCAGCAAACTCTTCAACTACAGCATGTCCCAGCCCTTCGGCACTTAATAAACCCGCTTCTTTAGGAATAACAATTGTGTCTATGTTTAACCTATCGGCAATAGCACACGCATGTTGGCCTCCAGCCCCACCAAAAGCCACTAATCCATAATTTTGGGTGTCATAGCCTTTTTGAACTGAAACTTTTCGAATAGCGTCAGCCATACGTTCATTGGCAATTTGTAAAAAGCCTGAGAGTATATCATGCCGAGAAAGTGTAATAGCTGTACTCTCTTTAACTTCTTTTAACAGCTTGTCTAGCTGGTCATTCGCAGCTTCCACGTCTACTGGAATATGAAAGTTTTCAGGATCCAGACGTCCCAATAAAAGATTTACATCTGTAACCGTAAGGGGGCCACCCGCACCATAGCAAGCCGGTCCAGGCCATGCTCCCGCACTTTCCGGACCTACACAAAGCTTATGCCCATCAAAATAACATTTTGACCCTCCGCCGGCAGCTACCGTCTCAATATTAAGAGCAGGAGCAACAAGATGTGCATCGCCTATCGTGTGTTCAAAAACATATTCATAACCGGCATCATAACGAGCAACATCAGTGCTTGTCCCCCCCATATCGAATGATATAACATGATCTATCCCTGCTTTGCTTCCGGCTGTAGCTGCTCCAACAACCCCACCCGCCGGACCGCTAAGTAGACTATCCTTAGGAGCAAAGTTCTCCTCTAATGTGAGTCCCCCGGCACTGGTCATAATAAACATCTGTTCATCTTTGACTACGGTCTGTACATCATCTAGGTACTGCTGTATGGTGGGTGCCAGATATGCATTAACCAATGTGGTTTCGGTACGGGCTAAAATCTGGATAAACGGACTCAATGTAGAAGAAACTGAAACATGCTCAAAACCTTGATCAAGCAGCCATTTTTTTAGCTTTTGTTCGTGCTTATTATTCTTATAACTATGCATCAGTGAAACTGCCGCTGACCTAATACCATTATCCAACATGCGCTCTACCTTAGGCCTCAACGACTGAATATCCAGAGCCTGTAAAACGGTCCCCTCTGCATCCAACCGTTCATCTACCTCAACTACCTGCTCATATAAAGGAGCCCGTTTATTGATTTGAAGGGCAAAAAGGTCGGGACGTTGCTGAGTTCCAATTTCTAACAAATCCCTAAAACCTTTTGTTACAAAAAGAGCAGTAGGTGCCCCCTTCTTTTCTAGTAAAGCATTGGTCGCTTTAGTCGTTGCCAGTCTAAGATCTGTCAGCGGCAAATTCTTTTTCCGAGCTGTGTTGGTAACAAGCCTTGCCGCTAGTACCGGGGCTTCTTCGTCTGAAAGCACCTCGAATGGGGTATCCTCTCTCACCTCTATAGGCTCGTTAATTGTAATAACAGACTTTTCGCTATCAAATGCCGTAATTTCTACATGATGCTGAGAACCGTCCAGAGGTTTAAATTCGAATCCCTCAACGAAATTATCCGGTGCTTGCCAAGATTGATCAACTTTATAACTCAGGTCAGAAACTCTTGATATTATTTTTCCCCTGAGAGCACTACTGCTTAGGACCTTTGCTTTTCTTCGGTCTCCTTCGGGATTAATGGCGATACAATCCGTAAAAGTACCTCCCGTATCTACCCAAACTTTCCAAGCGGACTTCTGACCTTCCCTCATATTAAATGCATATTGGGTTCAAATTATCATAATAGTCGCCCTAATATTTCATTTAATTCGGTTCTATGCCATTATCAGCTAAAACTTTATCTAGCGGGAGCAAAACGCCCTAGAAGTTTATTATTACAAAAAGCGTCTATAACCAAACACTAAGCCATCACTGCCTTTAATGCTTTCAGCGCCTGTTCAAGATCGCCGATAATATCATCCACATTCTCAATGCCCACCGCCAGACGAACAAGACCGTCGGTAATACCTGCTTGTTCTCTAATCTCCGGATCCATAACGGAATGTGTCATGGAGGCTGGGTGCTGTATTAGGGTATCCACCGTACCAAGACTTACAGCCAATGTACAAAACTCCACCTTATTCATCATAGAAACGCCGGCCTCGAAACCGCCTTTAAGCTCAAAGCTCATAACACCACCAAAGCCTTTCTCAAAAAGCTCATCTGCTAATTCATGTTCGCTATCAGACGATAACCCTGGATAGTATACTTTTTCAATGGCCTCGTGCTGGTCAAGATACTCAGCAACCTTTACCCCATTTTTGGCATGTTGCTGCATTCGCAGAGTGAACGTTTTCAATCCGTTTAAATTAAGCCAGGCATCAAATGGACTGGTAACTCCACCCAAATTCTTTCGGAACAGCGCCACATTATGTGCATCAATTAAAGACTGCTCTGCTATCAATGCCCCCCCAATGAGAGTTCCGTGCCCATTCAAATATTTAGTAGTAGAATGAAGCACCATATCAGCACCTAATTCTAAAGGGCGCAAGTGATAAGGCGTAGCAAATGTATTGTCAACGAGAAACAACACATTATGTGTTTTAGCTATTTCTGCAACGGCTGGTATATTAAGAACAGTCATTGTGGGATTTGCCATTGTTTCCCCGTAAATTACTTTCACATCGGGATTTTCCCCCAAAACCTGTTCCACAGCCTCTAAGTTATTGAGATCTACAAAATGGGTGTTAATTCCCAATTCGGGTGCCTCATCTTTCAGAAACTGACCCGTGCACCCATACAAAGCCGGCTGAGCAACAACAGAACCCCCATTGGCTAAGGCCAACAAGGCTGTACTTACAGCTGCCATTCCACTGCCAAAGGCTAACGCACCAACTTCAGAGCTGATATTCTCTCCTTCCATTGTGGCAAAAGCCTGCTCCAAGCGATCTACTGTGGGGTTTCCCAAACGAGAATAAGCATGAGAACCGCCCCCCTCTTCATGGGCAAAAAACTTTCTGCCATCTTCAACAGAGTTAAACTTAAATGTTGAAGTTTGATAAATAGGCATTACATGCGAACCAAACGGATCATTTTCTGGCTGATCAGCATGTACCATCTCTGACTCTACGCTATATTTTTGATTCTTCATGGTGATCCTCATTTATAGGAAGGTGATAATTTTCTTTCTTCGTAGACATCACAATATTACTGTAGATTCGCTCAATGCCTTGCAATTGGGTTAACTTATCATGTACAAAACGTTCGTACGCCGGCATATCCTTAACCACAATTTTTAACAGAAAGTCGGCATCACCGGTAATATGATAACAGGCCTGAATTTCTGTCAGCTCATCTATCTCACTACAGACCTCGTCCAGCGTATTCATTTTATGGACAGCCAGCCTAAGCGAGCAAAATACAACGAGTCCTTTTTCTACAGCTTCTGGATCTACCTGGGCTCCATATCCCTTAATCACCCCTTCACGTTCCAATCTTTTGACCCGCTCTAAGGTAGGGGTTGTAGTTAGCCCTACTTTCTCAGCCAACTTATTATTAGCTATTCGCCCATCCTTTTGAAGGATTGAGAGGATCTTTTTATCGGTATCATCCAGCTGATATCTACTCATATTATTTTATAATAGTAAATATTACTTATTTAGAATATAATTCTATTATATATATTAATCAAAGTATATTTAACTACTGTTTTCTGTATAGAAGTATTATATCTCTTCTAATAAAATAAAAAAGCCCCACTGGCAATAACCAGCAGGGCTCTAATAATAAAGTAAAGATGTTAACTATGGCGTAATGTCTTTTGCCTCAGCAGAATCTTCAAACTTAGGTGTTGATGGAGTTTGGTTTTCGTATTCCTCCAGTGTAAACTCATCAACCTCAACTACATCAATACGGGCCTCTTCCGCTTTTCTAATATGTTTTGCTTCGTCTTCTGTGATGATTCCTTTTTCCAGGGCTTTATCAATAACAAAGCGAGGCTGTGTTTTAGGCAGCTCTTTCTTCTTCGTAGCCACATATATTTTCTTGTATACAGGTTCCGCTTCTTCTAATAACTTCATAGCATGTTCGTAACGCCCAAGTGCCTGGTCTGCATCCTTAGGAATATAGATTCCTTCTGTAATATGATCTCGTGTTTCTCCACGCTGTTGCATAGCCTGTGCCACTTTATGGCCCAGCTTATCTGAGGGTTTTGACCCGATACGATTCAAACGAGACCACATAGCAATAGGACCACGGAATAGCCAGCTGAGACCGGGAACCTTAATTTCACTATAGATCTCATCAAAGGCTTCCTGTATTTGGCCAAATGCATATTCCATAGACCACTCAAAGAATGCACGATCTTCTTCTCTCTGCCCCTCTGCATCGTACCTTCGTAGTGTAGCAGTAGCCAAGTACATCCAGCTTAAAATATCAGCAAAACGCCCGCTAATCTTTTCTTTAATCTTAAGTCCTCCACCATAAGAACCCAGTGCAATATCTGCTAGGAAAGCAAAAGAGGCTGAAGCCCATGACAACTTTTTATAATATTTTTTTGCCGGACCTCCTACCGGTGAAGAAGCAATTACTCCCCGCGTCAAACTCATTATCAATGCACGGGCTTCATTACGTCCCACATGCCCAACATGCTTCCAAAAAGAATTATCAAAAGCCTTTAAATCCCCTTTTGTTAAGGCATCAATTTCATCATAGGCATAAGGGTGACATCGTATCGCTCCCTGACCAAATATCATAAGACTTCGAGTGAGGATGTTAGCTCCCTCAACCGTTATTGCTATGGGCAGAGATATATAACTATGAGCAAAAATATTGCGAGGCCCGCGGGAAATACCGGCACCGCCCTGAATATCCATGGCATCATTTACAATCTGTCTGCCCAGCTCGGTAAAGTTGTACTTCGCAATAGCAGTTACTACCGAAGGTTTTTCTCCGATATCTAATCCACCACAAGTATATCGTCTGGCTGCATCCATCAGGTAAGTAAAACCACCAATTCGGGCCATCGGCTCTTCGATCCCTTCAAACTTACCAATGTTAATTCCGAACTGACGACGAATAGCCGTATAAGCACCCAGAGCACGTGTTGCCACTTTCGCACCGCCAAGACTTTGAGCAGGTAGGGATATTCCTCGTCCCACACCTAAGGATTCCATCAGCATTTGCCAACCATTTCCAGCTTGATCCGGTCCGCCAATAATCTGGTCAACAGAAACAACGGCATCCTCGCCATCAATGGGGCAATTATAGAAAGGTACCCCCATGGGATCGTGACGACGTCCCAATATGATTCCCTCCGTATCACTCGGAATCAGTGCACAAGTAATACCAGGATATTCACCTTTGCCCAAATGATTTTCGGGATCTCGCAACTTAAAAGCGAGTCCGATAAGTGTCGAAATAGCCGCGAGGGTAATATATCGCTTAGTGAAATTCAGACGTATATACAGTTCGCCGTCATCTCCTTTAAATACTTCTCCCTCAGCCGTCATTGCCCCCGCATCAGAACCGGCTGTTGGCTCAGTTAGTGCAAAACAGGGCATCTCTTCTCCGGTTGCAAGACGTGGCAGGTAATGGTCTTTCTGTTCTTGGGTACCATAATGCATCAACAGTTCGGCAGGCCCCAAAGAGTTAGGTACCATCACCGTTGTTGCCAAAGGGCCACAGCGTGAAGATAGCTTTGCGATGATAGCACTGTGTGCACTGGCTGAAAATTCCAGACCACCATATTCTTCCGGAATAATTAGACCAAAAAATTTATGCTCGCGCATATAATCCCACTGCTTTTGGGTAAATCCTTTTCGTACATACACATCCCAGTCTTCAACCATAGAACATAGCTCTTCAACTGGGCCTTCTAGAAAAGCTTGCTCCTCTTCGGATAGCTCAGGATATGATTCGTTTGCCAGCCTGTTCAGATCTGGTTTTCCCGAAAAAAGCTCGGCATCTACCCATACATTACCAGCCTCAATAGCGGTACGTTCCGTTTCAGATATAGCTGGCAAGAAGTTTAGTGCATCCAATAACTTCATAAGCGGTGCCGTCAACGCATATCGACGAATCACTTTTATATTAAAGAGCACGACCAAACCGCCAAACACCCAAATAGCCCAAGTAGGAGCCGAGAACCCCCAAAGTGTTATGAAACCGGCAATGGCCCATACCCACAGTGGCGTTCCCCAAAAGGCCAACAATGTTGCTACAATTACCATACTTACAATCACCGCCCATAGCGGGTATTGAAATAAAAAGCCGAAACTTTCATTCAAAAATTCCATAACTGTCTCCTGTTAAAGTTCTGCGTTTCTACGTTATTATAAGGATGTCCGCAGCTGATATCCTTTGATTATATGGTCAATCGCTTCTTCTATAAATTCTTCCTGGTTAATACGATTATCCAATCTCTTAGAAAGTACTACTGACATCACTCCATGAAGCTGGGCCCAAAATGTATATGCTGCCAACCGGGGCCTACTTTCTGATATTAGACCAGACTCTACTCCCTGTTTCAAAACATCAGTAACAATTTCATATCCCTTTCGTGCCTTTCGAAACTTTTCTTTGGGGTAACGCGTCATTTCGTCTGAGCTAATTAAATAGATTACTTGATACTCACGTGGATGAGCAAGTGCAAACTCAACATATTCTCTTGCCAAAGCTTCCAATTTCGCAATCGGATTATCAGCTTCAGCGACTTTCTGTTCAAGCTGCCTGTTAAGTCGTGATATGGCTTTTCCCATTAAGGTATGTACCAGATCATCTTTATTTTCAAAATGCAGATAAATACTGGTAGCACTTACATCAATCTCTCCAGCTATTTTTCGCAGAGAAAAGTTACGATACCCCTTGTCCACCAGCACCTTTCGAGCGGCACCAATTATTTGTTCTTTTAAACTCTTTTCTTCGACTTGATCCATATAAACAGAGGTTAACGCTGTTAACTAAAAGATAGTTAACTAATTTAGTAAGATAAATCAACCGCATTAGATAATTTTTTTTATGGGTTAAAAAAAAATACATTTAAAAAATATTAACCTTTGATCGGCTTTTCTGGGAGACAAAAACTGATGAATGAAATTTCTTTTCCCTTCTTTAAGTGTTTTTCCTCAAAATCTGTTTTTATCGACAATAGTTCATCATCCGGACGCTCATCATATACGCTTTCTACAATATCTGTCACCTTACAGTCTGTTTCACTTAATATTCTCTTGGTATATGAAAATAACTCATTACTGTCTGTTTTCAGCCGAATATGTGCATTAGATGTTACCACCTGCTGATATATACTCAGAAATTTGGGAGCAACTAAGCGCTTATCACGATTACCTGCCCGGGGATATGGGTCGGGAAAAGTGATCCATATATCATCTACCTCTTTCGGTGCAAAGTACTCATAAAGGTGATCAATATAGATTCGTAAAAAACGCACGTTCTCTAACCCTTCTTCTAAAGCTTGTGTTGCGCCCTTCCATATCCGCCCTCCTTTTATATCAATTCCAATAACATTTACATTGGGACTTCTACGCGCTAGCTCCAAAGTATAAGTGCCTTTCCCACAGGCCAATTCCAATACTATAGACTTTTCATTACCGAAAATGGCTTTATGCCATCCTCCTTTAGGTTTTGAGGATTTACCATCCTGGAAATCAGTATGCTCCAAAACATTTTCATACGCTGTAATTTCTTTAAAACGCTGCAGTTTATTTGTTCCCATTTCTAATAGTTCTGATACCTAGATATTTTACCCTTTTAGTGAAGCAAGTATATTGAAAATTAAGAGATATCACGAGCAGTTCGTAACCTCCATTAATTAACAACCAAGGTAGAACTATGAATTTCATCAAATCCCTTAAAAAGGGATACCATTTCATTTTCGAAAAAGGACTAATTTTGGCACAATTGATTGCTATATGGGCTTCAAACTACCTATAGGCTGAAAAGGAACTTTTGCCCATTCTCAACCGTGATTTTGATGTTGTAAAAACAGTCGACATCCCAATCATTAAACCGGCCAAGAAGCTGCCCAAACCTACAAAGCCCATTACGTTCAACCCCGTCCTAAATAATAAGATCATCGAAAACCATATACGTATGGTTACCCACCGGGAAAATTCAGGCAATATTCAGTTGTCGAAAAAGGTCTTACTAAAGAATGATGAAGAGATCTTATCGTAATTGAAGAGAAGCCTAAAATAAGGGTAGCATCCAATCTTTATATAATGAACTCACGCATCCAAGAATAGCCAAATCAGCTAATATAGAAGGTATAGTACAGGTTCAATTTATTGTTGGAAAGGATGGTTATGTTATCAATGTGGAAGTTATTTAAGGTATAGGTACAGGATATGGAAAAGAGACTATTCAGGCCATACCAAACCTCACCTTTATACCCGGCCGACAACGAGGCCGACCGGTAAGGGTTCAATTAACTATTCCCGTAAAGTTCCAACTTCAATAACCTAGGGCGCAAGGCGGGAGAGTTTCCATTCTTCCGCCTCTTTTTTATAACAGATACGATCATGTAATCGACTTGGTCTACCCTGCCAAAACTCAACTCTGTCTGGTACAAGCAAATAACCACCCCAAAAGTCTGGAAGCGGTACCTCTTGCCCTTCAAAATGCTCCTTCAATTCTTCAAACTTAGATTCGAGCTCCTTGCGAGATTCAACCTCATTACTCTGTTTTGAAGCCCAAGCACCGATTTGGCTTGGACGAGGACGCTGTTTAAAATACGATTCAGAAATTTCCGGAGATAACCGTTCAACCTTGCCTTGTATACGCACTTGGCGAGATAATGGTGCCCAGTAAAAGCAAAGCGAAGCCTTCGGATTTTGCTTTAACTCTTCTCCTTTCTGGCTACTGTAATTCGTATAAAAACGAAACCCCCGCTCCTCGATACCTTTAAGTAATACAATTCGAGAAGACGGTTGCATGGAATCCGAAACCGTTGCAAGAGTCATTGCATTCGCATCCAAAAGGTCCGCAGAAAGGGCTTGTTCAAACCACTCTTTAAACTGGGCTATGGGATCATCTTTTACGGCTGATTTTGACAGTTCTTCACCTGCATAGTCGCGCCGTATTTTTTCTACGTCTTGCTGTGCCTTGTTTACAGACATATACCTACCCGAAATAATTTGGTTCTTTACCTGGCTTCCATTTAATATTGCATCCCATACTAGGCTTTTGATTTTCTTTCACTTCTTCATCAAAAAGGAGGTCGGCTGCTTCTCGAATATCTTTACCGGTAATGGGTTCATCGTTTCCAGGTCGACTATCATCAAACTGTCCACGATAGACAAGCTTGTCATTCTCATTAAAGAGATAAAAATCGGGGGTGCATGCAGCACGGTATGCTTTTGCAACTTCTTGCGTTCCGTCATAGAGATAGGGGAATGAAAACTGTTTATCCCGTGCCAGTTGAGCCATTTTAACAGGACTATCGTCAGGATAGTTTTCAACATCGTTGGAACTAATAGCAACAACGCCAATTCCTTTCTGCTGCAGGTCACGTGCCGTGATAACAAAATCATCCAAAATATGTTTCACAAATGGGCAGTGATTGCACATAAACACAACAAGCAAGCCTTTAGCATTATCAAAGTCATCGAGAGATACCAGCTGGTTATTTACTGTATCAAAAAGTTTAAAGGCTGGTGCATCGGTTCCGAGTTCCAGCATTGTGGAAGGAGTGTTAGACATAAATACTTGTTAGTAAACTTGAAGTTTTTAATTATTCTTTCTGCACCTGAATATATTAAATGCAAAGGATAAGTAAATATAAAAAATGTTCAGTATTCACTTCTTTTTCCTGCTTCAACTTTATTAAAACAAATCTAACTGCCCTATTTGGGGACGCTTAAAATATTTTGTTGAAAGTGAGGAATTGTGTTCATCAAATCCCAACTTGTTGGTTTGTACCCGAAACATTTCTCTGATTTGATTAGCAAACTCTCCCTCTCCTCTAAAACGCCTTCCAAATTCACTGTTATACAGATCACCATTCCTCATAGACTTCAAGCGATTTAAAACCTTTTCTTTTCGGTCAGGGTAATGCTGTTGCAACCATTCTTTAAATAGATCTTTCACCCCATGCGGTAACCTAAGGATCGTGTACCCTGCCCTGCTAGCCCCCGCCTTTCGAGCTTCTTTCAATATCTCAACACATTCATGATCAGTTAAGCCGGGTATTATCGGGGCTACATTAACCCCAACAGATATCCCCACCTCTGACAACTTCTGAATCGCTTTCAATCGTCTATTGGGTTGCGATGTTCTAGGCTCCATTACTCGTGCCAGCTTTCTATCCAGCGTTGTTATTGAGAAATTAACATAAACAGCGTTATATTTTGCAAGCTCGCTTAAAAGATCAATATCACGTGTAACTAAGTAATTTTTAGTAATAATGCTGACAGGATTTCGAGACTCTGCAAAAACTTCCAGACATCCTCTCGTAATCTCTAGCTCTCTTTCCACCGGTTGATAGGGATCCGTAACCCCACTCATCACTACCACTTCCGGCATCCAACTATTTTGAGCAAACTTTTTCCTAAGTTTTCGAGGAGCCTCATATTTGACCATAATGCGAGATTCAAAATCCAGACCTGCAGAATACCCCAAAAATTCATGCGTAGGCCTGGCATAACAGTAGATACATCCATGCTCACATCCGCGATAAGGATTCAGTCCATAGGTGAAGGGAATATCAGGACTTTCATTTTTGGAAAGAATCTCTTTTGTATTATCAGCAATAAACCTTGTATTCTGGCTCGGCTTTTCACCCGTTTCTTCGTCTAAATGGTAGTCTGTATACTTATCTTCAAACCGATTAGCAGGATTATCGGATGCACCGCGACCACGAATTGGATTCCTATCATTACCCATAATAAACGAAGCGTAAATCCTATTGCTATTCACTTATACTATAAAGTAACATAATGACACCATGGTGTCACTTTGATTTTCAGAAATTTCCCCCAAAAAAAAAGGCCCGGCAATCCGGGCCTTCTCAAATATAATTGCAATATTTTACGTTTAGGGGCAAACAGTATTATCATCCTGGAAGGTACTGTCCCAGCCTTTGCATTCAGTGCCTTGTACCATATAGCCTGTTTTGTTATCCGTATTCCAGTAAATTTCAATATTCGATTGTTGGGAATTAGGATAATTCATTGTCAATGTATGTTCAGGTACATCTTCAGTATATCCCCCTTCAATCTGTACTGCACCTGAATCATCAAAAAATTTAAATGAGGTTTCCATTTTCGTATCACTAGAGACAAGCCAGCTAAATACAAATGCTTTAATCTCTTGGGTACCTGTTTTTTCCAGATCAATGGCGTTAAAGATCCACTCCCCCTCTGAACCATCTGCCGAGGTCGTACCCTCAAAAACCTTATAATTTTCTACGCTAAAATCACTGGTATCCATGGATAAAAACATAGCCCATTTATAACCATCAGATGTCTCTTCGGCCTCTAATCTAAACGTCCCGGTATCACCAGTTTCCGGATTCGTATGGGTAAATTCCCATACCCATTTCCCATCTTTAAATTCCGGCTCTTTAGATGAAGCAGGGGCCATAAAACCACTATATAAACTATTCATGCTTGCAATGCCGGAAAGAGTCAGCGCGCTGTTCCTAGCAGCATAGTAGTTATTTGTACTTTTGGTATTATCACCTGTCAACTGCTTTGGTTGATTATTTTTAAAATAGCTGACATCCGGCTGCGCATCCTCATTGACAATTTTAGTAGGAACTGAAGGGGCATCACCTGGATCAGGCCCAGTACTATCACTACCACAGCTCATCAAGCCTATAAATAGTGTTAAAATAACGATGTATTTTAAACAGTCACGTATCATATTTACTCCCATTTTTGTATTCACTTTTGTTCACTGGTATATGCGAATTGTAGATGAAAAATAGTTCATTCAACTATTTAGTATGACCGTTATTGGAATAAATCCTTACAATTTAATTTATATATATGGTTTTTTTGTTTACAAACTCCATAATACCAAAATGAGAAAGTTCTCTACCTAGCCCCGATTTTTTTATCCCTCCAAACGGTAACCTTGGGTCCGATTTTACGAAATCATTGACGAAGCAACACCCCGCTTTCAGCTTCTTAGCAGCTAGTTGTTCTGCCCTCACAATGTTCGCAGAAAAAACAGCGGCTCCCAATCCATACTCTGTATCATTTGCTACCGAAATTGCCTCATTTTCATCTGCAACCTTAATTACAGCAACTACGGGGCCAAAAAGCTCTTCTTCGTATGCTGGCATGCCTTTAGCAACATTTGTCAAAACAGTGGGAGGATAAAAAGCACCTTTACAATCGGGAATCTCTCCACCCAAAACACAATTTGCCCCCCTTTTTATACTTTCCCGTACCTGCTGATGCAGCTTTTCTCTTAAATCTTTTCGAGCCATGGGTCCGATATCAGTTTCATCCTCGAAGGGATCTCCAAACTTCATACGACTCATTTGATCAACTACCTTCTGCAAAAAAGAATCATAGTTCTCTTCTACTACAATAAGTCTTTTGGCTGCTATACAGCTCTGCCCACTATTAATGAGTCTGGATGTGACACAAGTTTCTGCTGCCTGTTCTAAATCTGCATCTTTAAGTATGAGGTATGGATCACTACCACCCAGTTCAAGCACTGTCTTCTTCAATTCTTCTCCTGCAGTAGAAGCTACAGCTCTACCGGCACGCGTACTACCCGTTAAAGTAACGGCGGCAATTCCGGTATGCTTTATAAGTTGTTGTGTTTGCTCAACATCTACTACAACCGTCCTAAAAAGCGCTCTAGGAATACCGGCCTCATGTAATACATCTTCAATGGCTAGCGCACAACCAGTAACATTCGGAGCATGCTTCAAGATAGCAGCATTACCAGCCATCAGGGCAGGAGAAGCAAAGCGAAATAACTGCCAAAACGGAAAATTCCACGGCATTATTGCAAGTACTGTGCCCAATGGATTGAACGTTACATAACTCTTTTCAGCATCTGACTCGATATACTCATCCTCCAGAAAACCTTCGGCATTTTCAGCATAATAGTTACACACCCAAGCACACTTTTCACTTTCTGATACCCCCTGAGGCAATGGCTTGCCCATCTCCCGGGCCATTAGCTCGGCAAATTCGTTCTTGCGAGATTTAAGTATTTTTGCTGCTTTTATAAGTATTTGAGACCGCTCATCAAAAGATCTCTTTTGCCACTCTTCCTGGGCCTGAACCGCATCATTTATAATGTGATCCAAAGTTTGATCATCCATCTGTTCATATGTTGCTTCAACTTCATCTGTTGCTGGATTAATTGACTTCATAGGTGTTCGTTTTCTGATAGTTGATCATTTGGGGGATTATTAATAATACTGATATTACTCAGTTTTTTTAATTAGAAAGTTCTTGGATACTATCATTAATCATCATGAGCGTTGATCGAAGTAGCTCATGTTCAATAATAAGGGGTGGTGCAATGCGAACAAGAGTATTTGAATGCAAAGTCCATCCCAAAATAATACCTTGTTCAAAACATGCTTCTACTACCTTTTGTGTGAGCTCTTTGTTTGCTAATTCTAAACCAAGCATTGCGCCTACTCCTCTTATTTCAACAATGCTCTCAGCGGTAAGCTCTTCTCGAACAATGGACTCAATTTCTGTAGCCCGTTTCCCATAATCATCTGACAACAGCTCATTGAGTGTAGCATAAGCAGCCGCACAAGAAACCGGATGTCCTCCAAACGTTGTTACATGATTAAGTGGAGGATTGTACATGAATGACTCAAAATTTTCAGATGAAGATACAAAGGCCCCCATCGGCATGCCCCCGCCCATTGCTTTTGCCAAACACAAGATATCCGGTGTTACTTCATAATTTTGAAAAGCAAATAATGAACCGGTACGATAAAAGCCTGTTTGAATCTCATCAAAAATTAATAGTGCCCCTACTTCATTGCATCGTTCCCTGACAGCCCTCAACCATTTTTTTTGAGCGGGAATAATACCTCCTTCTCCCTGTATGGGCTCCATAATTACTGCTGCTGTTTCCTCATCAATGGTCTCAAGCTTTTCGTAACTATTAAAATCGAGAAAATGGATATCCGGAAGCAAGGGCAAATATGGATCTCTATATACATCGCGACCTGTTACACTTAGTGATCCATGGGTATCACCGTGGTAGCCATGATTAAAAGCTACAAACTTATGCCGTCCAGTATGCTTCTTTGCAAGCTTTAGGGCTCCTTCATTAGCTTCGGTACCACTATTAACAAAATACACCCGGTCTAAGATCTCCGGCAATTGGGAGGTTAAAAGCTCAGCATAGGCCGATTGGGGCTCTTGAATATATTCACCGTACACCATCACATGTAAGTGCCGATCCACTTGTTCCTTAACAGCTTTTACAACACGGGGATGACGGTGTCCCAAACTGCTCACAGCGATACCTGATATAAAGTCTACATACTCTTTCCCCTCCGAAGTATAGATGTAAGCTCCCGAGGCTTTATCTATTTCTAGTCCCATCGGGGCATCGCTGGTTTGTGCTACATGTTTGTAAAATGATTTTTTATGATCCAAAACTATCTTTTTTTAATTATTCTAGAGTGAGAACTTTTTAATCAGGTTTACTTCACTAGGATTTATCGTATTTTATATTAAATACCACTTAACGTTATCTAAACGATATTTTGTAGAAGACAAAAAAGTTGAGTGTCAGTTTTCATTTTAACACCAGCAGTTTTGTACTAACAGTTCGTAAAAACTTTAAAGTATATCTCTTTTAGCAAAAAAACTTGAAGTATTTACGGCTCCGGTAACACCAACGATCAAATAGAAAAAAATGGATTTAAAAGCTACAAAGAAAGCATTGATTCCCCTTTTAGCTGTAATTGTTGCTATAAGCGGTTACTGGATAATTACTCAATATTCAGCTCCCGGTAATACTGAATTTTCAGCAGAGTCAATGTCTGAAGAACAGGAGATGGACCGGATTGAAGCTAAAAAAGCTCGGAGGGAATATTTCTTTCGCATGTTGAGAAATCCGGCAACAAATAAGATCCCAGCTAATATACGTGCTCGCGAAATCAACCACGCTAAGCAACTTCCTTCCTTTAACACAATCCAACGAAAAAGAAAGTCTAGCAAGCCTTCTATGCAGGTGGCAGAAGGTTTTGAGTGGCAACTGGCAGGCCCGGCTGCTATTGGCGGACGTACTCGTGCCTTGGGCATTGATCAGCAAAATTCAGATATCATTATTGCCGGTGGAGTATCAGGTGGAATCTGGAAATCAACGGATGGAGGGGCAAGCTGGGAGCTAAAAACCGAAGAATTAGAAAATTTTAGTGTTACTTCATTAGCACAAGACCCAACCGATATGGATACCTGGTATTACACTTCCGGAGAACTACTAGGAAATTCCGCAAGGGCAACAGGAGCCTCTTATTATGGAACGGGAATATTTAAATCTACTGATAACGGCGAATCTTGGTCTCGAATTCCTTCAACCAGAGATCAAGATAGCAGGTTCAGCAGCCAATTTGACTATATCAACCGCATTGATATCCATCCTGTAACAGGAACCATTTATACTGCTAATAACGGTTTTGGCATTTATAGATCTGAAGATGGTAGTGATTTCGAGAATTTGGTACTTGGTGGGGCTGGTGAACATCTTTATGCTGATATTGATATTGCCCCTAACGGCAACCTGATAGCTGTATTATCCAGTGTCAATGCTGGTTCTAGCGGGAGTCCTGGCATATTTTATTCCACAGATGATGGACAAAATTGGAATAATATCACTCCTCCTTCTTTTCCTGATGATCACGCTCGAAGTGTATTAACGTTTGCACCATCTAACCCAGATATTGCATATGTATTTACACAGAAAGTAAATGACGATACCAACCAGGGAGTAAGTCTATTTCAAATCGACTTATCGGGTGGTTTGAACAATATTGCCTATGATGATCGGTCAGCCAACTTACCTAACTTTGGGTCCCCCGTTGGTGGAGTAAATCTTCAAGGGGGATATAATATGACCATTGCGGTAAAACCTGATGATCCGGATTTTGTTACTTTAGGTGGCACAAATCTATTTCGATCAACAGATAGCTTTTCCACTAAGCCTTCGGATAGTGAAAAGGATAAATATTGGATTGGAGGCTATGACAACAATAATGATGTTAGCCAATACCCTAATCAGCATCCTGACCAACATGTTCAAGTTTATGACCCTACTGACCCCAATAAACTCTGGGTAGGCCATGATGGTGGAATTTCTGTTACTAATGACATTACACAAGAACCGATGCAGTGGATTGATCGCAATGAAACTTATGTGGTAACGCAGTATTATGATGTTTCTATTGCCCCTGAAGCCGGAAATTACCAGTTACTCGGAGGTACCCAAGATAATGGAACCCCATTCTTTGAATATGATTTTACCAATAAAACAGCCAGTACTTCTGTAGACATATCCTCGGGTGATGGAGCCTTTTCCTTTTGGGGTACCAATTATGCCTATGTATCTTCTCAGAATGGTCGGATTTTGCGTGTTGGCCGTGAAAATGACGGGTCAATTAGCTCTCCTTTTGATGGAAATACAGCTACAGATTGGACCTTAGTTCATCCAGACGAGGCCTCCAATCAATTATTTATTCATCCTTATGCAGTAGATCCCAATGATGAAGGCATTATGTATTACCCAGATGGAGGCGAACTATATCGTAATATTGAAGTAGATGGAAGTAGCCCAAAAAATAATTGGTCACGTTTATCGAATGCAACAATATCAAATTACAATATTACCGCTCTCTCGGTAAGCACCCAGCCTGCTAATATTCTCTACTATGCCGGATCTAATAGTGATGATAAACCTATAATAAAGCGATTAGTTGATGCTAAGGATTCAAACTCTTCACCTGAAGATATCTCAATTGCAGATGCTGCTGATGGTGCCTATGTGAAAGATATAGCCATTAATCCCAACAACGGAAACGAAGCCTTGGTAGTAATGCCAAACTATGGTATTGTTGGTCTTTATCACACTACGAATGGAGGAGAAAGTTGGCAAAAGGTTGAGGGGAACCTGGCAGGCTCTGAAAATCTAAGCAGTGATAATGCAGGACCTTCGATGCGTTCTGCAACTATTATACCTGCAGAATCAGGAACTATTTATGTACTAGGTACAAGTACCGGTGTTTATGCGACTCAGGGACTAAATGGAAGCCAGACCCAATGGGGGCGCGAATCTGAATTTGACGGTACAGGCGAAGCCGATATTGGATACTCAGTTATTGAGAATGTAGATTCCCGTCGGATAGATGGAGACTTAGCTATCGGTAGTCATGGACGTGGTATTTTTGTCGGTGATTTTAAAGGGAAAGTAGCTGACAGCAATTTCCCTTTTGCCTCGATTTCTCCCACTCAAGGAAAAGCCGGTGATGAAATCACTATATCTGCTAACAATTTTCAATTTAGTACTACCAAGGCCGAAAACACTATTAAATTTAACGGTATAGAAGCCATCGTCACAGAGGCTTCAAATTCTGAAGTAACAGTCGAAGTTCCCCGAAATACTGTAGAACAAGGTCTAATAACGAATGGAAAAGCTTCTGTACCAGTAAGTATTAAAAATAACAACGGTACAGATCCGATGGACTTAAATTTCTCAGTTATCTTACCAAACAAATTCACGGTCAAACAAAACTATCCTAATCCTTTCAATCCCTCTACGACTATTCCCTTTGACCTACCTGTTGATGCTGAAACAGCTAACATAACCATATATAATATGGCTGGACAAAAAGTATGGGAAAAGGCATTACAAGGTAAAGAGCTGTCTGCGGGAACACGTAATGTATCGGTTGATATGTCAAACTTAGCCAGTGGAGTATATATCTACCGAATTTATGTCAAGACCAGTAATGATGAAGCCCTACAAACGAAAAAAATGACTTTAGTTAAATAGCTAGTAAGGCTTTTCAATATAATTAATTAGCTCAGCATGTTAAATTACTGGTCAACATGCTGAGTTTTTTTATTTCCAATCTTTTAATAATTCCACAAATTCTGACTGGAGTTCTTTCCCTCTATCCTTTGCATACCATTTATGTAATTCCCTCGCCCACTCTTCTTTACTTAATTCAGTATTATCAATCCAGTTTCTCACTTTCTTTTGTGCTTCCTCAGGCCGTGGCCCCCAACTTCCTTTTTCATCCAATGATTCTGCATCAAGGCAAATAAGTTTGGGAATAGCACGTCCTCCATTTGTAAGAAACTGATCCATAATTTCGGGGTGCTCATCTCTCAAAATAAGTTCAAGCTCTATCTTGTCACTGGCATTAGCTATTTTTGCAATCACAGGAATATTCTGAGCTGCATCACCACACCAAGCTTCTGTTAATACAAGCCAAACCAACTTTGAGTCCAATTGCTGTAATTGGTTCTTTATTTTGTCAGTGAGTGTTACTCGTTTATCAAGCCGCGTCATCCGATGCACATTCATGGTGGTGTAGTGTATCATATCTTCCGAATGATCACTACCTGTAGTTTTATCTTCAGCTAGAAGCTCGCCAATCATACGACGATATTCCTTGTAACTCATAGCCTGCTCAATAACCTTGGAAGTAATAACTTGTTCTGACACCTTACTCATAACTATGCCTGTAGTATATTAATGGGAATTACGTCAATAGATGTATATATCTATAATATCTTATCTTAACAGCAAATCTGCAACCACAGATATTTCTTCAATAGTTGTATGCTTTAGAAGCAATACAAAAAACAAAAAAAGGACAAAACCCATTGAGGTGCTATATTTGATCTGCATCACCTGCTGGTAGTCATCCTGTTTGGCGGTAAGAGAAGTAATGCGATAACGAACCCACAACTCGATCGTGATTCCAATAATTCCAAATACCAGTGCTAACCCGGAATGCATCCCATATAACACTGCAGTAATTAAAAAAAGACCACTGAAAAAAGCACCTTCAAAGAAATGAAGCACCCCTGACTTTCCATATTGAATAGCAAACGTTTGATCTCCCCGACGTTGATCTTCCTCTTGTTGATAAATTTGCGAAATTGGATACAAGCTTAATAACATCAGACTAACTCCGATAGCTGCTAGCACAATAGATATCGAGAGGACCCTGTTTCCTGCGGCAAGATATCCCAATAAAACCGAATTAAAACCTGTGCTTATACCTATAGCAATTAGACTCTTTATAGGCCTGCTTTTCCATCGTGCCAGTGGTGTAGAGTATAACCAAAAGAAAATTATGCTACATAAATATACCATTGTGTAAATCCACCCTGCTACAGTAGCCAACATAAGACCCAGTAACTGAACAAGAAGTGATGCTCCCCACATCCATCGCTCCATCTCCGGAGGATTAGCAAGCCCTCCAATCGGTCCTTCATCTTTATCCCAATAGGAGTTATAGGCGGTTGCACCACCAAACAATAGCAGATGAACATTTAAAAACTGCTGCAGATATAATTGAACATTCAATTCGGCACTGAGTACTCCGCCTAATAAGAAACCGCCGGACAAAATAAAGAGTTGATAATGCCAGCGCAGATGTACTATAAAATGCCAGCACTGGTTCAATATATGGATGTTATTTTCACTTGAATTCTTCACATAACTAAATTAATAAACACTCAGTAGTGATCATACCATTTAAAGCTTATCAATCCAATAAAAGATTGGTATTTTAATAGCTATGATTTCTACACAAACAACATCACCCACTTACGTTACCAACCAGTTGCAGCCCAACCAGTGGCACCGACAAAAGACCAGGCATAAACAGGCAATCAGTGAGCTGATTGACGATTACCTGGAGCACCGTTCTCATCAAAAGAAGCAACCTGTTATGGACTTCTTGTTCGAATACTATGCATTTCGACCTTCCTACCTCAAGAGGTGGTCACCAGGATTGGGTACTCTGCTCATTAATGGTAGTAACGAAGACTGGCCATTTGAAGAGATGGAATCACACAATGGAAATAGCTACCTGAATATTGATCATTTTGACCAAAACAGGATCTCTTCTTTAAAATGGATTCTTAATGTGTTAGAACAATCGGAAAACAGAAAACCCTCTTTCGGCTGTTTTGGGATGCATGAATGGGCCATGGTCTATAAAGCTGACCGGCTGCGCCACAATTACCTTTCACTGCGTATGGATAAGGATAAACTAGCTGATTTTGTTGAATCTCGTCCCTTAGTATGCACTCATTTCGATGCATTCCGCTTTTTTACGGATGAAGCTAAACCTCAAAACAAACATGCCCTAAACCGTGATACATTTGCTGAAATGGAGCAACCCGGATGCCTGCACAGTAACATGGATCTCTATAAATGGGCTTTTAAAATGTATCCATGGATCTCGAGTAATACAATAAGACAAGCATTTACTCTTGCATTGGAAACTCGGATCGTAGATATGAAGGCTAGTCCTTATGATCTGCGTGAACGTGGCTTGTCCCCTATCAAAATTGAAACTGAGGAAGGCAGAAAAGAATATCTGGAAAAACAACGATCCATTTTCGAAAAATCGAAACCTATACGCAACACGCTTATTAAAGAATATAAAACAATTTTAAACACTCTCTCAGACTGATATGAAACGAAATTTTTTATATTTCTTTTTATGCTTTATCCAACTTTTACATTGATTGCCTACGAGCTATTGCGTATTGTTCGGCAACTAATCTCAGAAAACATAAGGAAACGAAAAATATTAAAATGGCAGATTTAGATAATACCGATTATGAAGCGTATGAACAGGATATTAAACTCTTGGTTGATACGCTTCGTAAATGCTTTAATGCCGAAAAAGCCCGATATAATATAGTGGGACACCAAAACTCACTTTTCATCGAAATTGAGGGGCTCGATGACTTAACAGCAGATGAAATTTCGGAAGTAGCAGAACCGGTTTTAGATGAACTGGATATGGATTTTGACCAGATCTCCTTGTTACCCCTTAACAAGAAAAAGTAACTTTTTTGAGATTGAGAACTTCGCTACGCTCTAAAGCACCTAGACAAATTTACCATTTACAACAATTTTTTTTCAAAACAGAGATTTTATGATGCCAAGCACAACAAAAAATTACCAGTTGAAATGTGTGGCAAATGGGCACTTGAATTCAGAGAAGGAAACGACAACCTACTGTACTGAGTGCGGTAGTGTACTGCGTGTTTATTACGATGAACCTGCCAACGGACTTCGATACCCACTTGATTCATTAGTGCCAGATCCGCTTAAAAGCAATAATTCGGCCTTAACACATTTAGATCGTCTATCCGAAACCTATGAGGCTGATCTATTTGCCAAGCTGGATTTTGAACATCCCACTGGCTGCTTCAAAGACCGTGGTAGCTATATTGAAGTCCAAAAAGCGTTGGAACTTGATGCGGATGCCATCTGTGTTGCTTCTACCGGGAATATGGCTGCATCTGTTGCTGCCTATGCGTGCTACTTCAAAATTCCCTGCTTTATCTTTGTCCCCGAAAAGACAACAGATGCCAAAATAGCTCAAGCTACTATCTATGATGCGAATATCATACGTATTAAGGGAGACTTCAGCGTATGTGAAGGACTTTGTCGTAAGTTTGCCGAATCGGGCAACTACTATATGGCCGGAGATTATGTATTTCGTGAAGAGGGACAAAAAGCTTTTCCCTATGAAATTCATGAACAACATAAGGGTGAATTTGACTACATCTTTATTCCAATAGGTTGTGGAACCAATTTCGCTGCTATCCATAAAGGGTATAAAGAGCTCAAAGAAGCGGGAGAAATTTCTAAGCTCCCGAAACTTATAGCATTACAGCCCGAACAGAGTTCTCCGGTTGTAGAAGGCATCTTCAAGAAAAAGAAAATCATCAAAAAACAGGTTAACACGATGGCCCAGTCTGTTGCAGCCTCAGACCCGGTGGATTTTGAAAAGGTACTTATCGGTATTCAGGATACAGATGGGGCTGCTTATACGGTAACTGAAGATGAAATTTTGCAATCTCTTAAAGAGATGGCTGTAGAAGAAGGATACTTTACGGAACCGGCCTGTGCATTGCCTCTGGCTGCTTTTAAAAACAACCTGGATACCTTTAAAAACAAAAAATGCTTATTTATCCTTACCGGTGCCGGACTCAAAGATACAAAAACGGTAGCGAAACACTCTTTATCTTCTCCTGTTCTATCGCCCGATATCGATAAAATAAGGAACTATATTGAATCGGGATACATCGAAATGCAAAAGGAATCATGGGGTAAGTCTCGCGATACCTTTATGGCTCAACTGGATATGGATAAAGGACATCAGAAACTATATAATCAATATGTTTCTGATTTCAACAAAAAAGGAAAAACACTGAGTAATAATGAAATTGAAGTACTACAATCGCTGGTATTCAATGAAGATATAGATCTGGATTACCCTGCCGAAGTGCTAGACTATAAACTCACTATGCGTAAGCATGGTCTGGTTCAGGCAAAAGTAAAGCTTGATATTGAAGGCAAAGAGATTATTACAGAAGCAAGTGGTGTTGGCCCTATTGATGCCATCTTAAGTGCCATGAAATCTGAAACTGACAATATCTTTCATCTTAATGTTAGCAACCACGAGGTAGAGATTTTAAGTCCTGACACAGACTCACTGGTAATGGTTACTTTAACATTAGCAAATAACGATCAAGAATGGGTTTCTAAAGGAGCTTCACCCGATACCCTGGAAGCCGTAATACAGGCTTTCACTAAAGGACTGGCAATTGCTACGAAAAGTACCCCCGCATAAAATCAGATTATGCCCTCCCGGTGCTTTAAAGGTGCCGGCGGGGTAATTGTTAATAGTTTTGCAATAACCATTCCTTTAAAACTGTATAGTCATTTTCTAACCCGATACTCTTCTTTTTCTTCTCCAAACAACGTGATAACCGTTCAGGGATTTCTACCTCTTCATTTATAACCGGCTCAATCACATCCCCAAATTTTGCCGGATGTGCCGTAGACAATATTACAAATGGGGCTGATGGGGCTTCCTCAAAGTATCCTTGTGCCTGCTTCTTATACTGTTCAACAGCCAGAAATGCTATCGCTGTGTGAGGATCCATAAGATACCCATAGTCCTCATAGACCTTTTTAATAGCTTCTTTTGTCTTACGATCCGAGAAATCCGCTCCCCAGATTGAACTTCTCATCTTTTTATAGTCTCCGTCGAATAGATAATGCATCCGCTCAAAATTACTGGGCCGGCCCACATCCATGGCATTGGATATGGTCTGCTTTGATTCTCGCGGATTGAAAGACCCTGTCTGTAGATATTCAGGTATAACATCATTAGCATTTGTTGCCGCTACAAAACCTGCAGCAGGCATACCTAATCTCTCCGCCATAAGTCCAGCTGTCAGGTTTCCAAAATTCCCGCTGGGGACACAAAATATTGGCTCTTTATCAGCAGCAAGTTGTGACAAAGCATAAGTATAATAAAACATCTGGGGTATGAGGCGAGCGATGTTAATCGAATTTGCTGAACTTAGAAGCAACTGCTCATTTAACGAATCATCGGAAAAAGCCTGCTTCACCATTCGCTGACAGTCATCAAAAGTTCCGTCGACTTCGAGAGCGGTAACATTTTGTCCGGCGGTTGTAAGCTGCAGCTCCTGAATATGACTTACTTTTCCACTGGGGTATAGCAGACACACTTTTATGCCTTCTACTCCTAAAAATCCTTGGGCCACCGCACTCCCTGTATCGCCTGAAGTAGCAGCAAGTATAATCAAATCCTGGCCTTTATCTTCTCGAAAGGCAGAAAAGGTACGAGCCATAAACCGTGCTCCGAAATCCTTAAAAGCGAGTGTGGGTCCGTGAAAAAGTTCTAGCACATAGCTATTCTCATTAAGAGCAACCAGGGGAGCATCAAAGTTAATGCCATCCTTAATGATTGTATGTACCACCTCTTCATTTAACTCTTCAATAAAAGGCCGACACATACTGTAGCCGATCTCTTGGAGGTTTTTACCTTGGATATTACTCCAAAAATCATTCGATAATGTAGGCCACTCTCCTGGAATATATAACCCCCCATCAGGGGCAAGTCCATTTAAGGCTGCTTGTTTAAATAAAACCGGTTTAGCATTGCCTTTGGTACTAACAAATCTCATCCTTAGTGCTCCTCCAAAATTTGAGGTCCTTGCTCATTAACTTTTGAGATATAACATTCATTATCGAGCCCGATTTCATCAAACGCCTGTTGCATTCCTTTTCCTGCATCTACCGCCTGTTCTATTGTGGATGAAAGTGCAAAAACTGACGGACCGGAACCGGAAATGCCACTGCCTAAAACTCCCGCTTTTATAGCAGCTTCTTTAACCTTATCAAAACCAGGTATTAATACCGAACGAACAGGTTCAATAATTTCGTCATGCAGTGAGCGAGAAATGAGATCATAATCCCCTTTTAAAAGCCCCGCTACCAGTCCTCCGACATTTCCCCACTGGGTAACTGCCTTTTTGAGAGAGATATCTCTGCGCAGTATGTTCCGTGTATCTTCCGTATTAATTTCAATTTGAGGATGCACTACCGTTGCGAAAAGAGGTTTAGGACATGCCAGACCAAAAACGTCAACTGACTCTTGATCGCGAATGAAAATGATGCCACCCATTAGCGAAGGGGCCACATTATCAAGATGAGCGGTTCCACATGCTACCCGTTCTCCTTCTGCGGCGAACTGTAACAACTCCTTGTCAGCTAGTGGAGCCCCCAATAATCTATTCACCGCCACTACGGCCCCAACAGAGCTGGCAGCACTCGATCCCAGTCCACTGCCCAAAGGCATTTTTTTATGGATTTCCAGCGCAATGCCAGCATCGCATTCCAGGTAATCCAAAAGCATCTGTGCAGCCACACCGGCAGTATTTTCTTCTACAGAAGTTGGCAACATTCCCTCCTCACCGGTTACCTGCACAATCTTAAGTCCATCAAAATCATCTGTATGGCTGGCAACGATCACATCACCGGGCTCCTGCAGGGCAAACCCCATTACATCAAAACCACAGCTCACATTTGCCACAGAAGCAGGTGCAAAAACTTTTACCCGTTCTAAATTATCTTTCAAATTCATCTCACCACTCTTTTCTAAATGAAGGCGCATTACTGATGCGCAGAATATCAGCGATAATACCGCTGGCCGTTACCTCTGCTCCTGCTCCGGGACCTTTTACCACAATAGGACTATCTTTATAATGGCGTGTTTTAAAAGCCACAATATTGTCGCTGCCATCCAAGCCGTAAAAAGGATGGTCCGGGGCAATACTCTCAAGCTTCACCGAAGCATTTCCATCTTCGTACCGAGCGATATAGCACAACTTATTATCATTTTCAGCTGCCCCTTCATATAGTTTCATAAACTCAGAGTCGTAATCCGATAAAATCTCAAAAAACTGATCTACCTTTTCAACCGACCGTGCTTCTTTGGGTACAAGATTTTCGATATCAATATTTTCGAACTCAAGCTTAAATCCTGCTTCCCTTGTTAATATGAGTAGTTTTCGGCCCACATCCTGTCCATTCAGGTCTTCGCGGGGATCAGGTTCGGTATATCCTTTTTCACGCGCTGTACGAACTACCTCACTAAAAGGTATGCTGCCATCATAGGTATTAAAAATGTAACTCAACGTACCCGAAAGCACTCCCTCGATACGCATCACATCATCACCAGTTAGGATCTGTTCTTTTAGGGTTGCTACAACCGGCAAACCCGCTCCTACATTCGTCTCATACAAATACGCTACATTATGTTTAAAAGCCAATTTTTGCAGCTTTTCGTATGTTTCCAATGAACTGGAGTTTGCTTTTTTATTTGCGGTAACAATTGAGATATTTGATTTAAGGATTTCATCATATTCATCAGCAATCTCCTCGCTGGCGGTGCAATCGATAAAAATACTATTCGAGAGGTTTAGTCCCGCCATCTTTTCTATAAAACCATCAATATCGGCCCCGTCTCCTTCTACCGCCAAGCGCTCTTCCCATTCATCAATAGCAATACCATCTCTATCGATCAGAAAACTTTTACTATTAGATATTCCCGTAATTTTAAGCTCCAGATGGTATTCTGCAAGAAGCTGTTTCGTCTGCTTTTTCATGAGTTCTAACAGCTTGCCCCCAATAAGTCCAACACCAATAAGAAAGAGGTTTACCGTTTTAACATTCGCCATAAAAAAAGCGTCATGGAGGGTATTCAAAGTTTTAGTCTCATTAGAGCGGTCTACCACAATTGAGATATTACGCTCTGAAGAACCTTGAGCTGTGGCTACTACATTTATCCCGTTTTGGCCCAAAGCCTGAAATACCCGACCCGATATCCCCGGTTTATGCCTCATATCATCACTTACTACCGCTACAATAGAGAGGTCTTTTTCAATCTTTACTTCATCAATGACATCATCTTTCAGTTCATACTTAAACTCCGATTCAATAGCGGCTTGTGCAGCCTCAGCTTGGTCCGGTAAAACAGCCACACAGATCGTATGTTCTGATGATGCTTGGGTAATCATGATAATGTTGATACCGGCATCTGCCAAAGCTCTAAATAATCGCGCCGAAATACCGGTCACACCAATCATCCCACTGCCCCGTACAGTGAGCAAAGTTATATTATCAATTGAAGATATTCCCTTAATAACTGACGGTCCGGGATGTGATTCATTACTAATTGTTGTGCCTTCTTCCCCGGGCTTAAACGTATTTTTTATTTGGATGGGGATAGAAGCTTTCATTGCAGGTTGAAGGGTAGGCGGATATACCACCTTCGCTCCAAAATGGGAGAGCTCCATCGCTTCTTCATAAGAAAGATGAGGAATAACAAAATAGCGTTCTACCTTTCTCGGATCAGCAGTCATGAGTCCTTCAATATCTGTCCATAACTCAATAGTCTCAGCATTTAATGCTGCACTGATTATTGCAGCGGTATAGTCTGATCCACCCCGTCCCAATGTTGTTGAAACTCCCGATAAAGTAGAAGCTACAAATCCCGTTACTATCTGTACAATATCAGGCTCCGCTCGGCCGAAATAGGTTCTGATATTTTCATAGGTTTCATCAAACAGCACCCGTGCCTCCCCAAACTGCTCGTCAGTTTTAATAACTTCCCGGGCATCCAAATAATCAGCTGCAGTATCAGTATCATTTAAAAATTCGCTAATAATAAAAGCTGAAAAACGTTCTCCAAAACCTAAAACAAAATCTCGGGTTCGGTTAGTAAGCTCTCGGGTCAATGAAACGCCATGTAAGACATCATCCAGCTCATTAAACATCATTTTAAATTGAGCCAGTGTTGAACTTTGATTTTCAATACCGATAAGCTCTTTAATTACTGTAATGTGCCGCTCTTCAAGTGTATGTAATATCTCTTGATATTGTTCGTCTCCGTTTGATGCTTTTTCAATAGCGTCCTCAAGTAGATCTGTTACCCCTTCAAAAGCAGAAACCACCACCGCTAAGTGATGGTCTTGCTTTTTCTTATTGATAATACTTTCTACCTGCAGAATAGCATCAGCGGACCCAACTGAGGATCCGCCAAATTTTAATACGCGCATATTTCTCAATTAGAAATTCAAATATAGTTAACGTAATGCATCTTCTAGTTCAAGGGAAGCATCACTGTCAGCGTCACGATACTTGACGATCATCGGACATGCAACATTTAACCCCTGCTCTTTTGCCCAGTCGCTACTCATAGGCCGTGTTCCCGGAACAACAACAGCTCGCTCAGGAATATCTGCCCCTTTACCCAATATCTCTTCGTTTACACAATCGTACACAGGTATAGATTTTGAAAGGGTTACACCGGGTGCAATTACAGCTCCTTTTTTAACTAAAATTCCTTCCACTACTACTGAACCTGCTCCAATGAAACAGTCATCCTCAATAACAACGGGGGATAAGCCTACAGGCTCAAGCACGCCACCCAGCTGTACTCCTGCCGAAAGGTGTACATTCTTACCAACTTGGGCACATGATCCTACCAGAGCATGGCTATCGATCATCGAACCTTCATCGACATATCCGCCAACATTGATATAAGCAGGAGGCATAATAATTACACCGGGAGCTACATAAGCACCCCGCCGGACCGAAGATCCACCAGGCACAAGCCGGACTTGCTGGTTAGCTGAAAAACGTCGAGGTGGCAAATTATGCTTGTCAACGAAACCATCATAAATGCCGGAGTATTCCGTATTTTTCCCTTCGCCAAAAGATTCTAAAATAGCTTCTTTCACTTCCCGATTTGCTTCCCAGCCGTCTCCTTTTGGTTCTGCTGCTCGAAGTTCACCGGTTTCCAATTTATCTAAAACATCTTCCCAATCCATATCACTCATCAGTTAATAAAATTTAAAAATAGAGGTTAAAATATACGTTGATCCCTAAGGTATTAACTATATACCGCCAGGTAATAAAGAATTATTAATTGCGAATTACTACTTATTTGTTTTGTTATACCACTGCTGGATCATATTATCAGCATTTTTCAACAGGCTTATGTCATCCACCTCATCAGTCGTAAGTGGTGGGCGTAGTGATGCATTTTCAATCCAGCCCTTTTCCTGCAGCAGCACCTTTGCCGGTACAGGATTGGGCCATTTGAATAATATATCCGTGCATTCTTGCCATAATGGTAACAGTTCCGGTCCACGGCCATCAAGGCACCAATCAACATATTGGTGAGTTTCTTTAGGCCAAACATTTGCCGCCACAGAAACTAAGCCATCACATCCTGCCATCGCAAAAAATGGCAACAAACCGTCATCACCACTATAAAAAGCGATATCGTCAGCTGTTTTTCGGTACTGCTGAAAATCATCAATACTACCGCTGGCTTCTTTAACTGCTGCGAAGTTAGGATGATCGGCCAGCTCTTTTAACACAAGCAAACTCATTTTCGAACCTGTACGTGATGGCACATTATAGAGCATGCAGGGGCGTTCAGCTGTATCCAGCAGTGATTTAAACCATTTAACCTGTCCTTTGGGACCCGGCTTTGCGTACAACGGAGTAACCAATAAAAATGAATCAACATCAAAATCATGACAATACTCTATCCAGGCGATCTGGTTTCGGAGGTTGAATCCCCCGACCCCAACCATAATAGGTACTTCTATATTTAAGCTCGTTGCAGTTTTTACGACTTGCTTCTTATCCTCTAGACCAAGGGCAAGCCCTTCTCCGGTACTACCCAGAATGAGTACACCATTACCGGCTTCATCTTGCCGATGAATAAGTGACGCAAGTCCATCAAGATCGAGATCCCCGTTTTCTTTCATGGGGGTCACAATTGCGGTATAAAGTTGTGTATCCGTTAGACTCATAATTGTTTCATTATATTATCAAAGATAGTGGAAAGACGGTGAAAACCAGGATCTACCTCCTCTTTCACCAATTGTTCAGCTGCCCATATGGCACCCTCAGCAAAAATCTTTCGATCGTGTGCTTCATGTTCCAGTTTAATAGATTCTGTATCAGAAGATACTTCCAGCTGATGAATCCCTTTGATATCTCCTTTACGCTCAGAGGTTATTTCAGCATCCTTGCCAAGCCACTCTTCCCAGGATATAGCTGTACCACTGGGGGCATCCTGTTTGTGAACATGGTGGATCTCATGAATATGAAAAGTAGGATCAGTAAGTACCGATGAACTCTGCCCAATCACGTTAAGACATCGACGCACAATATTCATCCCCAAACTAAAATTTGATGCTCGCAGCCATTTAATATTTTTCTGTTTTAACTGGGCATCCAAGTCACCGGGCCACTCATATCCCGTAGTACCCCATGCAGCAGGTATCCCCGACTCCAGCAGAGGTTCTATCAGCTCTTCGACTGCGGGCCCGGGCACAAATAGAATCGCCGCATCCGCTTTCTCAAGCTCCTTTGCAGAAGGTTTATTTGTAGAATCAAAGGGACCTACAATCTGATCTTTGTCAAGAATTTCTAATACTTTACCACCAGTTTTACCGGTTCCAATAACAGCAAATTTCATATCTCTATTTCAATTAATCTCAAAAATGAACAATAAGTATAACCTTTTGAAGATCGATTTTCATACCATTTGCGCATATCCCCTAATATAATGTAGATTCAGACGTAATTATTTAACAAAATCAGCTTATGTTTAATATTCTTGCTACTCCGGTTTTTACAAATGATGCTGTTGTACTGGGAATTCTCCTAGTCATTTTGGCGGCTATCTTTATTACCTCGAACAGTGACAATCCCAAATGGCAAAAATTCTATACCTTTGTGCCATCGCTGTTGCTCTGCTATTTTATCCCATCGATACTAAATTCGATGGGACTGATATCCGGAGAAGAATCCAATTTATACTTTGTAGCTTCTCGATATCTCCTACCAGCCAGTTTAGTACTACTAACTATCAGTATCGATTTTAAAGGAATAATTGGTCTTGGTCCCAAAGCAATTATCATGTTCTTAGCAGGAACAGTAGGTATCGTTATTGGTGGGCCACTAGCCTTAATTACGGTTAGTTACTTTGCGCCGGAAATGACGGGCGGTGCCGGTCCCGAGGCTTTATGGCGAGGACTTTCAACCGTTGCAGGAAGCTGGATTGGTGGCGGGGCCAACCAAACAGCGATGTTCGAAGTCTTTGACCCCAGTGCTAAACTTTTTTCAGCAATGGTTACAGTAGATATTATTGTAGCAAATATCTGGCTTGCCTTTCTTCTTTATGGGGCAGGCATTTCAGAGAAAATTGATGCATGGTTTAAGGCTGATGCTTCTCCAATTACGGAATTGCGTAAAAAAATTGAGGACTATAAAGCCAGTATTGCTAAAATAGCAACACTCGCTGATATCACTACAATCGTTGCTGTTGCTTTTGCAATAACCGCGATAGGTCATTTGGGCGCTGACTTTATGGCTCCTTTAATCGGCGAAAACTTCCCCGAACTCAGCAAGCTTAGCCTGGATTCCCGCTTTTTCTGGATTATTGTAATTGCAACCACAGGTGGCTTGGTGCTCTCCTTTACACGAGCCCGCAAACTTGAGGGTGCCGGTGCGTCAAAAATCGGAAGCCTATTTTTATACGTTTTAGTAGCTACAATAGGGATGAAAATGGATGTATTGGCTATTTTCGAAAATCCGGGCTTCTTCCTCATTGGTCTTTTCTGGATCATTATTCACGTCATAATCCTCTTCATAACAGCAAAAGTTATCAATGCCCCTTTCTTCTTTGTAGCGGTGGGTAGTCAAGCCAATGTTGGCGGGGCTGCCTCAGCTCCTATCGTTGCTTCGGCCTTTCACCCGGCCCTGGCCCCTGTGGGTGTTTTGTTGGCTGTCTTGGGATACGCCCTCGGAACCTATGCCGCTTGGTTTTGCGCTATATTGATGAAATATGCCAGTATGTAAATTAAGTGGAAAGAAGTGGGGTTACCCACTTCTTTCTAAAACTTAAGGTGTAGAACATTTTTACTTACAATTCTTTGCTGATTAAGGGGAATAGAGTCCGTATATTTGAGTTCTAATTTGAATTCGTATTTCCCACACTGCTTCATGCGTATCCTTAAATTTGTAGGTGCTTTTGTCGGCACATTTTTGCTCATCTTTTTTCTCGCTTTTGGCTTTAACCTTGATGCTCTTTCTACCCTTTTTAAAAACAGCGGAGACCTGCAAGAAGGACAAGAGTGGGTTACACAGGCAACCTCTCTTCGCGGATTAACTGACTATATTGGGGAAAACCCTCAACATTCAGCTGTGGTCTCTCGATCTGGCATCAATCCAGATACAACCATTGCATATAACAAAGACAGTCTTCACACGATGGGAACACTGTCAAACTTTTTTCTTATTACTACTTATACAAGATTGGTAGAAAACGAGCAGATTAATCCCGATACACTTATTTCGATTGAAGATATTGATCGCTACCAACTGCCTTATATAGATGCCTCAAATCACGAAAATGCTAAGGCAGTTCTGACTGATGAAGGCTATATTAATACTCAAAACAAGGCCCCATTGCAGGCGTTGGTGAGTAAAGCTATTATCTACAATGATTTAGCAATCTCGGATTATCTGTACTATAAATTGGGGCCAGCCGAAATCAAACGTACGATTTCAAATCTTGATTTAAAAAACACAGATACGCCCCTTCCTTTTTCAGGATTATATATTGTCTCACACCCCGGATTACACGGTAATGATTTCAAAACGCATTTTGACCAACTCCAATCACTCCCTGATAGCACTTTCCGAGATTCTGTACACGAAGTAACAAAAAAGTATATAAACGAATCCGCCTTCCATCAATTGGTCAATTCCCATTTTTCTGAGCAACAGGGATTAGGAGTAGGATTTAAAGAACGACGAGATTTACTGCATTTCTTCCCAAAATCTACAGCTTCAGAACTCTCGCAGTTAATGATAAAGCTAGAACAAGACCGTATACTTTCCCCGGCCATCTCGAAACGGGTAAAGGAAATAATGAGCTGGCCGTATAAGCAACAAAGCCTAAACAGTGATTTTAAGTATTATGGGGCTATATATGATAACCGTCTAGGGCTCCTAAATGGTATTGATTACGGGGCATCCGTATATTCAGGAGAACCCTTTGGACAAGCAGTGTTCTTTGACTCTCTTCAAGTTGCATTCTGGTTTCATATGAGTAGTAACCTGATGCACCAAGATTACCAACAGAGACTAATGTGGGATCCCGCCCTGCGAACGGCTACACTTCAGGAAATCAATAAATAGTTTATATTGCCATAAATCTGTATTCATTAAACTACTTTTATTATGGCTAAATCAGGAAAAGTAAATGAAACGGTACGCGGTGGAATAACATTAGGCACAGCATTAGCTGTCACTATATCTTGGTCACTGAATAAATCTATCTTGTGGGCTATTATTCACGGATTACTCAGCTGGTTCTACGTAATCTATTATGCATTTTTTCTATAACTAATTTGCAATATTTTCTAAATGAAAAATTATAAATTCCTTTACCTTTTTTGGCTTCTCCCTTTGTCTTTTCTCTTTCTAATTGGACAACAAGGCCTAGTTTATTATGGAATTGATGATACCTTCGAAAATGGCACCAGTTATACTGCAGAAGTCGTAGATTTCGATCTAAAACAAATTGCTGCCCAAACAAATGGTTATATTATTCTTCGGTTTGAGACAAAAACGGGTGAAGAAATTGAGCGAAAACTTTCTCTGCCTATAGAAATGGCCGGCGAGCTACAACAAATTCGGGTGGTTCCTATTCGTTATAATCCGGGGGGATGGCAAGAGATTCTTCTTTTACCAACGATAGAAACGCAAAAAAACTTGGTATGGACCAATGCTTTGATGGCTTTTGTTGCCCTCCTTATTACACTGGCAATAGCAATAACTGCTCATCGCTTTGCAAATAAAAAATTATCTGAAGAACAAGAAGAGCTCGTTTTTGAAAGAATTGATTAGGTGATTATGGCTGCGGATAAATCTGAGAAAGGAACCCTTTATCTTATTCCTAATACGCTGGGCAAAACCCCTGAAAATAATACGATTCCCGAATATGTATTAAACATTATTCGGAAGCTAGATGTGCTCATTGTTGAAAACGTACAAACGACATCGCGATATCTGCAATGGGTGGGTGAAACGATACCGGAATATGAAATTGATTTCTTTCTTTTAAATAAAAAGACACCGGTACAAGAAATTATTTCTTTTATAAGCCCCTTAAAACAGGGAAAAGATGCCGGGTTAATTTCTGAGGCGGGCTGTCCGGTTGTTGCTGATCCGGGCTCAGAGCTCATCAAACTAGCCCACGATAATGACATTAACGTTTCACCGCTGGTAGGTCCCTCATCTATCCTGCTGGCTTTGATGGGCTCCGGGTTTAACGGGCAGCAGTTTAGTTTTCACGGCTACCTGCCCATTAATAAGAACAAACGCCAATCAGCCATCGTTGACCTTGAAAATGAATCAAGAAAAAAGGGAAGCACTCAAATATTTATGGAAGCCCCCCACCGCAATGATGCCGTAAAAAAAGATGTAATCAGGCTTTGCCAACCCCAAACACGGTTTTGTACCGCTACAAATCTCACACTTCCCCAAGAAGATATTCGTTCTCAGAAGATATCGGAATGGCGTAAAAATACCGGCCCCTCTATTCACAAAGAACCGACTATATTTCTGATCCATGCATAAAAAAGCCTGCTTCTGTACTATAGAAACAGGCTTTCAAATAATTTTATAATGAATAACGTCGGCTACGCTCCCGCACTTTCAAGCATATGCACTATGTCATCATAATGGTGAGTGCTTGCTTGATCCTTGGCGGTCCAACCTCGATCATCCACCACACTAACATCACTGTGATGTTGAATTAAGAGCTGTACGATATCTTGATAACCGTTGTTCGAGGCCCAATATAAAGCATTTGTTCCACGATTATCTCGAATATTAACATCAGCTCCATGTTCCAAAAGTATCTGCACAACATTAAGGTGTCCGTGCTTTGCTGCTTTCATCAATGCTGTACGATTGTGCTCATCAGCAGTATTAACATCTTCGCCATGTTGAAGACGTTGTTTCACTTCTACTCTATCTCCGTTCTCTGCTGCTTCTAGAAAAGCGTTTTCTTCCATATCTCATCTCCTTCATTAAGTTGAGGTGGGTGTGTATTTATATTTTAAATGATTCCGTGACCAGAGTCAACTTTTGAAGGAGATTAAAACCCTTCTTTAAAAAGAACAGGGGGTGCATATAGCACCCCCTGTAAAATAGCTATGGACTATTTCAATCTTACTCTAAACCAAGCACTTTTTTTCCCTGTTTAAAAGTAACATCTACGGGAATAGATTCCTCAGAAAGGCGATCCAGCGACCGCTGCAGCTGTTCACCGACTTTCCCATACTCTTCAACAAAGGCTTCTACTCCCTCATAATCTCCATCACCCTGTAATGTCAGTATTTTATTCGACAAAGAGTCTGTAGCTTTAGCAATCCTGTCAAAGTTAACACGATAGGTATTTGATTCTTCATCATAAGCAAAAGCTCCTTTTTCCTTAAAATAATTGAATCGAATAAGATTGGCTTTACCATGTGCACTTGAGGAGCCAAAACGAATAGATCGGAAGATACTTGCCATAAAAGTTACGTAATTATCTTCTATCGAACCTTCAGTTACCAGCTTGTCTTTTCTTAACTCAGAAACCATATAAAGTCCCAATACATCGGCCTTCCCCTCTTCCAGTGCTGACGCATACTCTTTTAGAGCTTCCCGCACAGTTCCCTTGTCGGTAATAGTATTTTTAATACCCAGCCCGTGTGCAACTTCGTGGAACATGGTGTTTCCAAAGAAGGCATCGAAGGTGATATTCTTACGCTGATCTTCAGCAATTAACTCCGCAGAAATCGGCTCTAATATCTTATCGTATTTAGCCCGCATCGCATTTTTGAGCTGTAACCGCCGTGTACCTTTTTCCAGCTGTACTTCCTCGTCATTGGGCAAATTAATAGCAATAGTTTTGGAGCCAGCATTAGCATCCCCGGCATAATAAATGGCATCGTAAGCGTTCAAATCAGAATCGCGGCCCGGTGTTTCCTGTTTATACTTCTCGTCTACCGGTAAACCTTTCTGCAGTTCAGGTAACACTTTCGCATATTTTGATAACCGTTCACTCCACTCTTTATCTTTGACTAATACAAAAGTTTCGTGAGCCGCTTTATATCCAAACAGTTGATCTTCATAAGTTTCGATAGGTCCGATAACAACTTCAATGGTATTCTCTTTCATATCCATCCACGCCATATCACTGGCTCGGTAATTATCTGTTAATAACGCTTCGGCACGGAGGTTGAGATATTTTTTAAGTCCTTCATCTTCAGCTAATTCTGCTGCTTCCTTTAACTTCTGAGCCGCTTTCTTATGTTGGGCCGAAAAAGCTTCATAATAGGGGACTGTTTTTAGATCCCCATCATCATCGCGGCGTACCAGCGTATATAAATCATCTTTTTCCTCAGAGTCCCAGTTATTAAATTCCTCTTTCGTCATATCACTGGGATAAAAGTTGGCTCCTTCCGGCTTGGCGCCAACACCATTTACAAAAGGCTCGTTGCCATTCAAACGATCCCAGGGGCCATAATTAATTTCTGCAAAACGCTTCGCCTTGGGATTATCGAGGTTCTCCATCAGCTTACTCTTATCTCCATAGGCCTCCATCCAAAACACCTCTTCCATCTCCTTCGCAGCATCAATAAGTAGTGGGATCATCTTTTTTTGGTTTTCACTAAGTCCCGACAAATCAGCATCCAGAGTAAACTCGGTATATTGATTTAGCCTATCATCTATACTCATCCCTTCTTTTTTGTTATTGGTTGTTTCTGTACAAGAGATCGCCCAAAAAACAGCCAAACAAAGCGTACAAATACTTTTAACAGTTATTGATTTCATCATTAATGGATACAATTAAATTAAAGTGATTGTTTGAGCAACTAATTAACCACAAATAGAGTATTTAATGTTAAGTTTCCAATATCACTTTTAAAAATGATATCTCTTAAAGAGAATAAAAAACACTAGTAAAAAAGATACAAGTATATGCTCTTTTATTGTTGCTCAAATATTAGTTAATTTCGACCATAGTTTTCAGTACTCAATTTGAAATTAAAGGTGTCAGTCAATCCTATTTTATATAAACTGTGGATGAGCATGTTCAGTCAGTATCTATTACTGTCAGTATTGGGTTGTCTCTTTTTGTTGCAACCACAAGCTCAACTTCAAGCCCAAGACAACATTCTTGATCGAGTTTCAGTAGCCCAACGCAGTGATGGTCAGGGATATGTAAGCCGGTTTCACATGTCTCAACCGGTAGACTCCTTTAATGTGTATCAGCCCAGCATTGACCTTATTCAAATGACCCTGTACAGTAGTAAAATCGATACTACTGAAATAAACCTTCCCGAACAGTCTCAGATCTATGATGAAATCAGCTTTTATGATATCCCCAACGGCATCGGTGTTGATCTTTACATCACCAAGGATAAATACTTTAAAAGCAAAGCATACCACGATGCAAACAGTGACGACCTACTGTTAGGACTTACCACAACAAATAAAATTGATCTCGAGTATGTGACTCGGGATATGGAACCACTCATCTGGTCGCGCCTTACTATGAATGCTGAAAGCCTTTTAGTGGATGACACAGATGCTATACCCGACAACCAGCTGAATAGCAACTCTGATTACGATAAATTTAAAGATAAGCTTAAATTTGATGTCGTCGTTATTGATCCCGGTCATGGAGGACATGATCCAGGTTCAATAGGATATAAGAATGTTAAAGAGAAAGATATAGTACTTGATATTGCTAAAAAAGTGGGGGGCTATATTGAAGAACACCTCCCCAATGTAAAAGTAATTTATACCCGCGACGATGATACTTTTGTAGGCCTAAAAGAACGAGGCAGTATTGCCAACAAGGCGGAAGGGGACCTTTTTATTTCTTTACATTGCAATTCATTTTCATCGCGACAACCTCACGGTACCGAAGTATACTTTCTGGGGCTAGAAAAAAGTGAAACAGCTCTCGAGGTTATGAAACGTGAGAACAGAGTAGTACGGGCCGATAATGACACTGAACAAAAAGAGCTAACACAGGAAGAGTTATTAATTTATGAACTTGCAAACAGCGGTTATATAGCAAGCAGTGAACATATAGCCGGTATGCTGGAACACCAATTCGATGATCGTGCTCAGCGTCGCTCGCGGGGAGTAAAACAAGCTCGTTTTGTTGTTTTATATCACGCCTCAATGCCAGCAGTATTGGTAGAAGCAGGGTTTATAAGTAATCCCAGCGAAGCCCGATATCTTACTTCAGACTATGGACAAAGCATTATTGCTTCGGCAATATTCCGATCGATACGAAATTACAAAAAGAAATACGAGAAGAGTCAACACTTTAACACTAAATAAAATCACCAATTGGAATCATTAATTATTGGCGTTGCCGGCGGCAGCGGATCTGGAAAAACAACCGTCGTTAAGCATATTATTGAAGCTGTTGGCAAAGAAAACATTTTATTGCTCCAGCATGATTCATACTACCGCGATCTCAAACACCTCCCCTTCGAAGAACGGACCAAACAAAACTTTGACCATCCTTCTGCCCTTGAAACAGAGTTAATGATTCGTCATCTCAAAGCCCTGAAAGAAGGATACCAGGTAGAAGTACCCATTTATGATTTCACTAAGCATATTCGTAAAGAAAAAACGAATCTCGTAGAGCCCAAGAAAATAATTCTTATCGACGGTATCCTTATTTTTACTGAGAAAGAATTACGCGATCAGATGGATATCAAGCTGTATGTAGATACTGATGACGATATTAGGCTACTTCGTAGAATACAACGAGATATCGTAGAACGTGATCGGCAGTTAGAAAATGTACTCTCTCAGTACCAAAAGTTTGTACGTCCTATGCACCTTGAATTTGTGGAACCAACTAAACGTTATGCCGATATTATTATACCACGCGGCGGTGAAAACCAAGTTGCACTGGATATGGTGAATGCCCTAATCCAAGAACGATTGCAAAAAAAGTAACAACAGGGAATGAAATTGAAGCTCCTATTGCTTCTGTAACTAGGTCATTACAAAATAACTAACAGTATCTATTATGGATATAAATGGGAAAATTGGCATTGTTACCGGTGCAAGCAGTGGAATCGGAACGGCATTTAGCAGTGCCCTCATTGAGAACGGAGCAACAGTCTACGGATTAGCACGTAGCACCCAAAAGCTGGAAAACATCCAGAAAAAAATGGGTGAGCAATTTATTCCAATTACACTGGATATCACTGACTACAAAGCTGTTGAACAATGGATTCAGGATACCTTTTCTGAGCAAAATCAGCCTGACATCCTGATCAATAATGCAGGCCTCGGACGCTTTGGAGAAGTGGACAAACTTTCTATTAAGGATTGGGATGATATGATTAAGACCAACCTGTCCGGAACGTTTTATATGACCAGGAAATTGGTGCCCTTCATGAAGACGAATGAATCCGTTTGTCATATCATTAATATTGCTTCTATTGCCGGCAAAATAGGCAATCCACAGCTTACCGGTTATAATGCCTCAAAATTTGGAGTACGCGGTTTTAGTGAAGCTTTGTTTAAAGAGGTGCGTTATGATGGTATTAAGGTAACTTGTTTTTACCCCGGTTCTATTGCCACCAACTTCTTTGAGCAAGTTGATATGGATACCCATTCAAACATGATGCAACCCGGTGATGTCGCCAAGGTTATGGTAAATATCCTGCAAACACCAGATAATTTCCTTATTAATGATATCACAATGAGACCTCTAAACCCCAAACCGCCATCAGAGCAATAAAATGTCAAAAGGAATCTACTTACTGCTCTTTCTCTTGGTAAGTGTTACCAGTTGTAACCTTCTGGATGAGGAAAAACCGGAAAACCTTATTCCTGAAAAAAAATATGTTCCCTTACTGGTTGAATTGCAGCTGTTAAAATCCTATAGCGAAAACTCCAAAGCTGATACCACTACTATAGACTCACTGACTTCTGAGGTTTATAAGAAATATGCAGTAACGAAAAACCAATTTCATCTAAGCCATACATATTACCAGCAATCGCCCAAAGAGCAGAAAGACCGAGTGGAACAAGCAATTGAAGAACTAAAAATGGAATTGGTATCCGAACAACAAGACACAACCTCTACTCCCCACCCGGAGAAACAACCTACAGAAATTGAAAAATAGTAACTATGCTTTCCAATGAAATTTATCTGCTTCTGAAAAGACTTTCTGTTCTCTCATTAAATAACTTAACGATTGTTTAATTCGTGCTTCACTCCATTCAAAATTAGCACGTATTTGTTCAAATGATTTTGGCCCATCACTTAACAGCTCCTTAAGCCGACGGAGATCACTATCTGATACAGCTGACTCATGTTTTTGTTTAGACAAACAATTATCACAATGTCCACAGTTTGCTACTTTTTCTTCACCAAAATAATGTCTTAAATACTTTTCGCGACACTCATCTGTTTTTATATATCCGATCATATATTCCAATTTTTCCAAGAGTGTATCCCGATGTTTTTCCAGCTCCTGCTTACTTAACTCCAAGGTAGCCTGGCGTTCATCAATAAGATGTATAAGGGGCAGTGTTCCAGTAGATTCAAATATTAACATCTGATCATGATCTTGCAGAACCTGTAATCCTTTTCTTAATCCATTGGGAGACACGCCAATCTTCTCTTGGATATAATCGAACTTCATATACTTCATTTCCCCAAATGCTTCTCCTCCAAACTGTCGAAACAATGTATCCAGAAAATCAGCTTTTCTTTGATTATCCATATCTTCAATTTGTCTGCGGATATAATCAGGGCTTACAACAAACTGAATACCTATTTGAGGCTTCAAATGCTCAATAAGATGAACTACTCCTAACTGGTTCAATACATCCAGTGATGATTCTACAATACGCTTGGAACTCCCGGATCGCTTTTTAAGTGCTTCAATGGAAACTTGTTTTGCCTCTTCCATTTCAGATCCTACGGCCAAATTAAGATGGTCACAAAGCACATCATATACGTGTTGCAGTTCCTCTTTGCTTGGATAAGAATCCTTGATACGTTTTTCTGCAACTATTGCATCAGCCGGTTTAAACAATAATAGTGGAAAACTTTCCTCACCATCTCTTCCTGCCCTACCGGCCTCTTGGTAATAAGATTCCAGCGAATATGGCATCTCATAGTGAATGACATAGCGGCAATCAGATTTATCAATCCCCATCCCAAAAGCATTTGTAGCTACAACCAAGGGAGTCTCTCCTCGGATCCAGTCCTGTTGAATCTGTTCACGTTTTGCTGATTCATAACCTGCGTGGTAAGCCTGAGCTTTAACTTTCAACTTCTGTTTAATAGCCTCGGATAGCTTTTCACAATTTCTTCGTGTGCCACCATAGATTAGTCCTGCCCCCTTTGGCGCTGCTTTGCTTACAGCCTGCAGTATTTTTTTCTTCTTCTGTTCTGTAATACTTACCCACCACTTTAAATTAGGCCGCTCAAAACCTTTGGAAACCACCGTTGGATTCTCAAATAAAAGGTTTTCTTGGATATCTTCACGAACCTCCGGGGTTGCTGTTGCCGTTAAGGCAATCCATGTTACTTCATCTGCTAAATCTTCGAAAGACGGTTTAATCTCGCGATAACTTGGCCGAAAATCGTGCCCCCATTCCGAAATACAGTGAGCTTCATCAATTGCTACAAGCCGAATATTCAGTTTGGGCATCTCAGCTTTCCACAAATCAGTTTTCAAACGTTCCGGCGAACAATACAACAGATCATACATCCCGTTTCGGGCATTGGCAAATCGTTGTTCGATCTCCCATTTAGAGATTGAACTATTAACAAAAGTAGCAGCAATACCCCGGTCATTGAGCTGTTGCACCTGATCCTGCATCAGGGCTACCAATGGTGATATTACAATGGTAAGTCCCTCAATTACTGTAGCCGGCACTTGGTAGCAGACCGATTTCCCCCCGCCTGTAGGAAGTAAAACTAACGTATTTTTTCCAGCTAATACTGATCGAATAGCCTCTTGCTGCCCTGATCGAAAGTCAGAAAATCCCCAATATTGCTGCAGTGATTGTTGTGCCTTTTGATATAACTCTGAACTCATAACAGTTTTAAAATGCGAGTCGTTGTTTGAGACAACATCACCATTATCCGTGAAATAAAAAAGGCTGTGTTAGCATTTGAGTATTACTGTAATGAATTACCCGTAAAGAACTGTTTCGCTCATTTTCACGCACAGTAATGATCTATAATTAAAAGTAAGACAGGTTAAGTGTCTTTACTTTTATAACAAAAAATAGCAGATCTTTATAAGCCATAACTCACTGCCAGACAATATTTTATAGCACTTTTACACCCCAATTAAACTTTGGAATAAATTTCTTCTTGCCTTTTTATTCAGAAGCCCGGAGTTTATATGACTCAATGAAAACAAAAGGAACACATATCACTTTTTCTAGCGACAGCTCACCTGTTGCAGGCATCTCTACGTTCCGCTTTCGTGTACGGCCACGGCCCGTTCGGGTCTAAATAAACTCTCCTTATGGAGGGTACTCAGTACTGTATCCTCCATCCGACAACACAACTCTTTTTCTAACTATCAATTAATTATCAGCGCATAACTTTATCGCTGATAAAATTAACATCGCCGTACGATGGATATTTCAATCACTGTAGCTGGTACCCAGCATCTGAGCTATGCCGAAAAAATCTGTGCCTTGATGGAAGAAGCCGCCAAACAACGTGGCACCGGAATTGCCAAAAGGGCCCCGGAGTACATCCAGACAAAGATTAATGAAGGCAAAGCTGTTATTGCTATCGACCAGACTAACGGACAATTGGCCGGCTTTTGCTACATCGAAAACTGGGATCACGACAATTATATTGCTAATTCCGGCCTTATTGTGCACCCTCACTATCGAAAGCTGGGGCTTGGCAGAAAAATCAAAAAACAGATTTTCGAACTCTCAAAAGAGAAATATCCTGATGCCAAAATTTTTGGTATCACCACCAGTATGGCTGTAATGAAAATTAATTCTGATATGGGCTACAAGCCCGTAACCTTTGCGGAACTAACGCAAGACGAGAAATTCTGGAAAGGCTGTCAGAGCTGCCCCAACTATGATATTCTGACCAGTAAAGAGCGAAAAGGCTGTCTTTGCACGGGGATGTTATACGATCCTGAAAAAGAGGATACACCATCATCACAGGCTAATGATTCGCAAAAAGCGAAACGCTGGGAAGCATTCAAACGCTTCCTGCGGCTGCACAGATATAACATCCAGCGCAAAACAAAATCCCTTTTCACTTTTAATACTGACTAACCAATGAGTAACAAGAAAAAAATTGTCCTCGCCTTTAGCGGCGGACTCGACACCTCGTACTGTGTACCGTATCTCAAACAAACCTACGGTTCCGAAATACATACCGTACTGGTTAACACCGGTGGTTTTTCTGATAAAGAACTCACTCAAACCAAAGAACACGCTTATAAACTGGGAGCCGACACCCATAAAACACTACAGCAGACTGAGCAGTTTTACCAAGAGGTTATCAAGTATCTTATTTTTGGGAACATCCTGAAAAATGATACCTATCCCCTTTCGGTGAGCTCCGAGCGTGCATTCCAAGCAGTAGCCATTGCCAACTATGCTCAACAGATTGGCGCTGATGCCATTGCCCATGGCAGTACCGGGGCCGGCAACGACCAGGTACGTTTCGATCTGATCTTTAACGTAATTGCCCCGGAACTCGAGATTATCACCCCCATACGAGACCAGCAGCTAAGTAGGCAGCAAGAAGTGGAATTCTTACAACAACAGGGCTATGACTTTGAATGGGCAGAGGCAAAGTATTCGATCAATAAAGGCCTTTGGGGCACCAGTGTTGGCGGGGCCGAAACGCTGACCTCCGACCAGCCCTTGCCCGAAGAGGCTTGGCCGAGTCAGCTTAACAAAACCGACCAAGAAACATTAACCGTTAAATTTAAAAATGGTGAACCAACGGCACTTAATGATAAGCAACTATCCGCCGTTGAACTGATTCAACAGCTCAACGAACTGGCCTCTGACTATGCCGTAGGCCGAGATATTCACGTGGGTGATACCATTATTGGTATTAAAGGGCGAGTGGGTTTTGAAGCAGCAGCACCGCTAATCCTTATCAACGCACACAAGCAGCTCGAAAAACACGTGCTTACCAAATGGCAAATCTATTGGAAAAAACAGTTGTCCGAATGGTACGGGATGATGTTGCATGAAGGACAGTATCTGGATCCTGTAATGAGAAATATTGAGCAGTTCCTAGCAGACACCCAAAGTAATGTTTCGGGTATGGTATCAGTCAACCTTACTCCCTACCAGTTTACCATTGAAGGCATTACCTCAGACAACGACCTGATGGATGCTAAGTTTGGCGATTATGGGGAGATGAATAATGCCTGGAGCGGCGAAGACGTCAAAGGCTTTGCAAAAATTCTATCTAACCAGATTAACATACACAAATCGGTGAACAGTCATGATTAGAGTAGGAATTGTAGGCGGTTCGGGTTATACGGCTGGTGAGCTTATTCGATTGCTTTTGAACCACCCGGATACAACTATCGAATTTGTCTTTAGTACCAGTAAAGCGGGGGAAGCTATAACTGCAGTACATAAGGATCTAATAGGAGAAACTGATCTTACATTCTGTTCCCGAATAACCCCATCGGTTGATGTGCTTTTTTTGTGTACCGGTCATGGTAACTCAACCGAGGTTCTTAAGCAGCATACCATATCAGAACAGACTAAAATAATTGACCTGAGCCGGGATTTCAGACTATCGGGGCAAAATAGGTTTGGACATCGCAGCTTTATCTATGGACTACCTGAACTAAATAAAGAAGCCATTAAAGAAGGTGAAAATATTGCTAATCCCGGCTGTTTTGCCACGGTTATACAGCTGGCACTTCTTCCGCTAGCTCACGATTCGGCACTGACCAATGATGTACATATCCACGGGATCACCGGGGCTACCGGTGCGGGTAGCTCACTGAGTGATACCACCCATTTTAGCTGGCGAGCCAATAATGTCTCCGTATATAAGGGACTCAACCACCAACATATATCAGAAATACAGCAAAGTCTTAACCAGCTGTATTCCTCTTTTGGCAACAAACTAAACTTTGTACCGGTGCGAGGTAACTTTAGCAGAGGAATCTTTATCTCGGCTTACACTAACTATGAGGGTAATCTTGCTGAAGCCCAATCCCTGTTCACTGAGTTCTTTAAAGAGTCTCCATTTGTATATCACAGCCATCAGTCAATTTACCTGAAGCAGGTCGTAAATACCAACAAATGCCTGCTACACCTGGAAAAAGAAAATGGACAACTGCTTATCACAGCAGCTATTGACAACCTTTTGAAAGGGGCCTCTGGGCAAGCCCTGCAAAATATGAACCTGATGTTCGGTCTCGAAGAAGACGCTGGACTTCACCTTAAACCCACACATTTTTGAGATGAATATTTTTGATGTTTACCCCTTACTCGATCTTGAACCAATCAAAGCAGATGGCAATTATATCTTCTGCAGTGACGGAAAAAAGTACCTGGATTTCTATGGTGGTCATGCTGTGATCTCTATCGGTCACAGCCACCCACACTATGTTTCGAAGATCAGCAAGCAGCTAAAAACCATCGGGTTTTACTCCAACTCGGTGCAAAATCCGCTTCAGGCTGAATTAGCACAAAACCTGGGTAGACTCTCCGGCTATGAAGATTACCAGCTGTTTCTCTGCAACTCGGGTGCCGAAGCTATTGAAAACGCGCTCAAGATGGCCTCATTTCATACTGGAAAATCAAAAGTCATTGCTTTTAACAAGGCTTTCCACGGGCGTACCACCACGGCGCTTAGCGTCACAGACAATGATAAATATACCGCTCCGATTAATGAGAATAATAATACAATCTTCCTGAAATTGAATGACCTGGAATCACTTAAACAGGAGGTTTCCAAAGGTGATATCTGCGCAGTACTATTTGAAGGCATTCAGGGCATTGGCGGTATTCGCCTGTTTGAGGATTCCTTCCTTCAGGAAGTTCAATCGCTCTGCAATACACACAATGTAGTTTTGATATGTGATGAGATTCAGTCCGGATTCGGAAGAACAGGCACATTCTTTGCGCACCAGCACGTCGGTATCACACCTGATATTATTACCGTAGCCAAAGGTATGGGCAACGGTTTCCCGATAGCGGGAACCATGTTAAGCCCTGATTTTGAGAGCATTCACGGCCGCCTGGGATCTACCTTTGGAGGCAATCACTTGGCCTGTGCAGCAGCCAGCGCAGTACTGGATGTTATTGAAGGAGAACAGCTCATCGAAAACGCAGCGGTCCAAGGCTATGGTCTCATCGAGAAGCTTAATACCCTGCCGGGAGTTACGGAGGTGCGCGGCCGGGGATTGATGATTGGACTTGAATTCCCATTCCCCATAAAAGAGCTGCGGCAGCAGCTAATAGAAAAAGAGCAGGTCGTCACCGGCGTAGCCTCAAACCCGAATGTGCTCCGGCTGTTGCCACCACTGGCCATAACCCAAACCGAAGTTGACCACTTTTTTACTGCATTACAAAACGTTTTAACACAGCACGCATACCAATGACAAATTTTACATCCATACACGACACACAATATCCAACGGCACTTGTACAGCAGGTACTTGAACTAAAAAGCAACGGGCATCATTCCTCTCTTGGAAAGGGGAAAACTCTGGGACTGATTTTCTTCAATCCCAGCCTGCGAACCCGTTTGAGTACCCAAAAAGCGGCAGCTAACCTGGGCATGAATGTGATCGTCATGAATATCACCGGCAATGCCTGGAATATCGAATTTAAGGATGGCTCCGTGATGAATGGTTCCACCCAGGAACACATCAAAGATGCCGTACAGGTTATTAGCGGATATTGTGATGTGATGGGGGTCAGAACCTTTGCCAAGCTCGAGGATCCGCAAGAAGACTACCAGGAAAAGGTTTTAAACAACTTTATAAAGCATTCGTCGGTCCCGGTTGTCAGCCTCGAATCAGCCACCCTGCACCCACTGCAATCGTTGACTGACCTTGCCACCATCGCTGAAACCGGTAAGAAGGTACCCAAAATAGTGTTAAGCTGGGCACCCCATCCCAAAAAGTTACCACAGGCCGTGACTAACTCTTTTTTGCAATGGATAAGTACAACCGAGGCAGAAACAACGGTCGCACATCCTAAAGGATATGAGCTCAGCGAGGAGTTTACGAAAGGAGTTAAAATCTGCCATGACCAAGAAACAGCGTTGACAGATGCCGACTTCGTCTATACCAAAAACTGGTCCAGCTATGCCAACTACGGGCAGACGCCCCCGGTCAAGAAAGACTGGACGATTACCGAACAGAAGATGAAGCTGACCAATAACGGCAAATTTATGCACTGCCTACCGATCCGAAGAAATGTGGTAGCTACTGATACAGTGATTGACAACTCATTAGTCTATAAACAAGCTAAAAATCGTGAATATGCCGCCCAAGCCGTACTTCAAAACATTTTGGAGGAACTGTAATGCAGAAACTACAGATTATTAAAATTGGCGGGAAGATCGCCAATGACGACAAAAAAATGGACACTTTCCTGAATCATTTCACCCAACTTGACCATCCCAAAATACTGGTTCACGGGGGCGGGAGTTCGGCCTCACAGCTTTGTAAAAAACTGGACATCCCCATTCAAATGAATGACGGCCGTCGTATTACGGACGGCCCCACCTTGGATGTGGCTGTAATGGTATATGCAGGCCTGATCAACAAAACGATTGTGGCCAAACTGCAAGGGCACTCCTGTAATGCACTGGGGCTTTCAGGGGCAGACCTGAATATCATTCCTGCCACCAAAAGAAGCGATACCACCATAGACTATGGCTTTGTTGGGGATATCCAAGCCAATGAAATCAATACCTACTTTATAAAACGACTGTTAAATGAACAGATCATCCCGGTCTTCCCGGCTATTACTCATGACGGGCAGGGGCAACTACTCAATACCAATGCCGATACCATTGCTTCTGCGCTCGCTGTTGCACTTGGCAAAAGCTATGAAGTGACGCTGACTTACTGCTTTGAAAAAGTGGGGGTTTTGCATAATGAGAAGGATGAGAATTCACTGATCGAACATATCACAATGGATTGTTTCTCGGAGTTGAAAGAAAACGGCACCATCCATGACGGGATGATCCCCAAGCTGGATACCGCTTTTGAGGCGCTCAAACAGGATATCGACAGAGTATATATTAAACATGCCCAAAATCTAACAACCCAAATAGGAACGGAGCTGTCCTTATGAACCAATTGGCAACCAAATCCATCGACTTATTAAAACAGCTGATTGCGACACCATCGATTTCGAAACATGAGGAGGCTACAGCTAATATTATCTACCAACATTTAAGGGCAAACGATGTCAACTTTAAGCGTCATTTAAATAATATTTGGGCTGTCAATGAAGCATTTGATCCTGCCCGTCCTACTCTATTACTAAATTCACATCACGATACCGTGAAGCCGAACTCCAGCTATAGCCGTGACCCTTTTCAGCCCACCATTGAAGGTGGCAGACTTTACGGCCTCGGCTCCAACGATGCCGGTGGGGCGCTGGTCTCTCTCATTGCAACTTTTATCCACTTTCATAAGCAAAGAGATCTGAACTACAACCTGGTGTTGGCCGCTACCGCGGAAGAAGAAATATCGGGCAATAACGGTATTAGTGCTCTCTGGGAACATTTGCCGGAAATCGACAGTGCTATTGTTGGCGAACCTACGCAGATGCGCATGGCCGTAGCTGAAAAAGGTCTGATGGTGTTGGATTGTACTGCCAATGGCAAAAGTGGTCATGCCGCCCGCGGCGAAGGTAAAAACGCTATCTATACCGCTATGAATGACATCGCTTGGATTAGAAACCACCAGTTTGAAAAAGTTTCCAACTTTCTCGGTCCTATAAAGATGACCACAACAATCATTAATAGTGGCAGCAAGCATAATGTGGTTCCAAACAGTTGCTCATTTACCGTAGACGTGCGTACTACTGATGCCTACAGCAACAAGGAAACGCTATCAATTATAAAAAAAAGTTTGGACTCGGAAGTTCGGCCAAGATCCACGAAACTCAATCCCTCATACATCACGCCGGACCATCCGCTGGTGCATGCCGGGCAAAAATTGGACATTAACAGCTATGGTTCTCCTACTCTTTCTGATCAGGCCCTAATGCCCGTACCATCGCTAAAAATAGGTCCGGGAAAATCGGCACGATCACATACGGCAGACGAGTTTATCTACCTGGATGAGATTGAGAAGGGGATAGATGGATATGTTAATCTGTTAAACCATATTATTCGATAAAAGTGAATGGCTATTGGGACATGAAACCCAAATAACAAGTAACTATTAACCAATGACTAATAATTAACCAAAACCAAACTATGAAGCTCTGGAATAGCGGACAACAATCGACAAGTGATATTATTGACCAGTTCACGGTGGGTGATGACCGGATTTTCGATTTGCAAATAGCGAAATATGACCTTCAGGCCTCTAAGGCACATGCTAAAATGCTAAAAAACATTGATTTACTTTCGGATGAAGAGTTGGAAGCACTTATTAATAAACTTGACCATCTCTTAGAACAAGTTAACGACGACCATTTTACTATAGAAGCAGAATTCGAAGATGTCCACTCAAAAATTGAATATGAACTTACCCAGACAGTCGGTGATACTGGTAAAAAAATTCACGCCGGGCGTTCCCGTAACGACCAAGTACTGGTATGTCTGCATATGTATGTCAAGGATCAAATTCAAGAGATCAAAGATCTTATAAATTCGCTTTTTTATCAGCTTATAAAACTTAGTGAAGAGCACAAAGAGGTATTGATTCCCGGCTATACACATATGCAGGTAGCTATGCCCTCTTCTTTTGGACTCTGGTTTGGTGCCTATGCAGAATCGCTGACAGATGACCTACAGCTGTTGAATGCTGCCTACCAAATAGCGGATCAAAATCCATTGGGGTCGGCAGCCGGTTATGGGAATTCCCTTCCCCTGGATCGTCATATGACTACCGAACTACTTGGGTTTAGTACTTTGAAGTATAACTCCGTAGCAGCCCAGATGAGTCGCGGAAGACTGGAAAAACAAACGGCCATGGGACTCAGTGCAGTAGCAGGAACACTTTCCAAGATGGCGATGGATGTATGCCTGTACTGTAGCCAAAACTATAATTTTCTCTCATTTCCTGATGAGCTAACAACTGGCTCCAGCATTATGCCCCATAAAAAGAACCCTGATGTATTTGAGCTGATCCGTGCTAAGTGTAATGATATTCAATCGTTGCCCAACCAGCTGACCTTGGTTACCAATAACCTGCCCAGCGGTTATCACAGAGATTACCAACTTTTAAAGGGCAAGCTTTTTCCCGCAGTGGAAACATTGAAATCATGTCTGGAAATGAGTCGCTTTATGTTCGAGCATGTTCAGGTTAATACTAATGCGATTAATGATGAAAAATATAAATACATATTTAGTGTAGAGTCTGTCAATAAAAATGTACAGTCGGGTCTCCCTTTTAGAGAAGCTTATCAAGAAATTGCACAACGTATTTCTCAAAATACTTTTACCCCCGAAAAAGAGGTTAAGCATACCCATGAAGGCAGTATTGGTAACCTTTGCAATGAACAAATCAAAACGAAATTTGAACGAATATTTTAATTATTAGAAGGCTTTGCAAAACCTAGATTGTCATCCTGAATTCAGTTCAGGATCTTGGGTTACCCCCCCACCCAACAACTGCATGTGAGATTCTGAAACAAGCTCAGAATGACAAAATGTAGATAGTTTTGTAAAGCCATCTATTAAAAATCGAATACTATGAAAACCGAAGTCGCCATTTTAGGTGGAGGAAATCTTGGATCATCGTTAGCACAGGGCTTTAAACAATCTCCCGAAGCCATTGACAAATATCATATCACCGTCACCCGAAGAAATATAAAATTGATTAAGCACCTGAAAGGTAAAAACGTTGATGTTTCTACCGATAATATTGCTGCTGTAGAAGGAGCTGACATCATCATATTTGCTGTTCAGCCTGCCCAGATTAACAACCTGATCCAAGAGATAAAGCCGGCGCTGGACTCTAAGAAACATATCCTGTCTTCTACTATGGCAGGCGTCAGCAGTGCCGATATTGCCGAACTGACCAGTCCAAAATTTGCGATACTACGCATTATGCCCAACACCGCGGCGGCCGTAAACCAAGCGATGACGTGCATCGAAGAAATTGAAAACAAAGAAGCCGAAACTGAAGTTATTAAGCTCTTCAAAACTATTGGGCGCACCTTAGTTGTACAATCGGAACTCATGGAGGCAACGACCGTACTGGGGGCTTGTGGTATCGCTTTCTTTTTACGATTCATACGTGCAGCATCTCAAGGTGGAATTGAGGTTGGGTTTCATGCCGAGGAAGCACAGTTCATTGCAGCTCAAACGGCTTTGGGAGCGTCTGCTTTACTTTTGGATTCCAATAACCACCCCGAGCATGAAATTGACAAGGTCACCACACCGAAGGGCTGTACCATTGCAGGACTTAATGAGATGGAACACAACGGGCTCAGCTCTGCTTTAATTAAGGGCATTAAAACTTCTTTTGAAAAGATTGACGAAATTGGGTGAAGAGCTGACTGGAGATCTAAATGCTTGTACAACTAATTTTATTTCTTCGTTCATCGTTCTATTAATGAAGGACTTTCTTCTGGGGCAGAGAACATGGGATAAAATTAAAAAGCTCCATAGCACAGCTACGGAGCCAAATACTGAAAAATATCAGTCCAAAATAAATACCATCGATTAGCCGCTTAAAGCAGCTTTCATATAATTGCGTCGCATCTCGGCGATAGCAGAGATCGAGATACCTTTCGGGCAAACAGCTTCACATTCTGCGTAATTGGAGCAATCACCAAAGCCCTCTTCTTCCATCTGTTCAACCATAGCTACGGTACGCTCTTCTCGTTCGGGTTCACCTTGCGGTAAACGATTAAGATGGGCGAGCTTAGCACCGGTAAACAGCGAGGCCGAGGAGTTCGGGCAGGCTGCCACACAGGCCCCACATCCAATACAAGTAGCATAGTCAAAAGCGGTATCAGCTACCGATTTATCAACCGGAATGGAGTTGGCATCTGGTGCTGAACCGGTCTTAACAGATACATATCCACCGGCTTCAATAATACGGTCAAAAGCACTGCGATCAACCACCAAGTCTTTCACAACAGGGAACCCCTTAGCACGAAACGGTTCAATAACAATAGTATCACCGTCACTGTAATTACGCATATGCAGCTGGCACGAGCAGGTCATTGCTTTGGGCCCGTGCGCTTGACCATTGATCATCAGGTTGCAAGACCCACAAATACCTTCGCGACAATCGTAATCAAATTCAACAGGAACACCGCCCTCTTTTACGATCTCTTCGTTGAGAACGTCGAGCATCTCTAAAAATGACATATGCTCGTTAACTTTATCAAGAGTATAATCGACTAACTCACCGGGTTCGTTGGGACCGTCTTGTCGCCAAATTTTAAGGTGAACGGTAAATGTATCAGCCATAATTCTTTAATCTATTAAATTGGAACGCAAATAATATTGCTAGTAAATCAGCGCTCTATTACTTATAACTTCTCTGCTTCAGTTCTACAAACTCAAATTCGAGATCTTCTTTGTGGAGCTCTTCCTGCAACTCTCCATTTACTCCTTGGAATTCCCAAGCAGCTACATATGAATATTCCTCATCATTACGCAGTGCTTCTCCTTCCTCAGACTGGTGCTCAGCCCGGAGGTGGCAACCGCAGGATTCGTCACGGTGCAAGGCATCTTTCGCCATCAGTTCACCTAGCTCAAGGAAATCAGCAACACGACCAGCAAACTCCAAGTACTTATTGTAGTTGGCAGCTTCACCAGGTACGCGAACATTATTCCAGAACTCCTCGCGAAGCTCTTGGATCTGCTTAATTGCTTCTTTCAAACCTTCTTCGCTACGAGAAATCCCTACTTTATCCCACATAATTTGTCCCAGCTCACGATGGAACTCGACAACGCTTTTGTCACCATCAACTTCGAAGAGCTTATCAATATGCCCTTGCGCATTCTCAGCAGCCTCATCAAACGCTTCATGATCTTTGCTAACATCAGGCAACTCTTCACCGGCAATGTAATTACCGATTGTATAAGGGATAATAAAATACCCGTCAGAAAGTCCTTGCATTAATGCACTGGCGCCCAATCGGTTGGCACCGTGATCAGAGAAATTTGCTTCTCCAGCCACGAAAAGCCCCGGGATATTACTCATCAGGTTATAATCTACCCAGAGCCCGCCCATGGTATAGTGCACAGCCGGGAATATCCGCATCGGTTCTTCATAAGGATTATTATCTGTAATATTTTCATACATCTCGAAGAGATTTCCATACTTGTCAGATATCGCCTGTTTTCCTTCACGCTCGATAGCATCACGGAAATCAAGGTATACTGCACGACCTGTTGGCCCTACCCCCATGCCTTCATCACATACAATTTTGGCGTTACGAGAGGCAACATCACGTGGTACCAGGTTACCGAAAGCAGGATATTTTTCTTCGAGGTAATAATAACGTTCGTCTTCTGGAATATCATTAGGATGGCGATCATCTCCCTTCTCTTTGGGTACCCAAACACGTCCGTCGTTACGGAGACTCTCACTCATCAGCGTAAGCTTAGACTGGTAGTCACCGGAAACGGGAATACAAGTTGGGTGTATCTGAACATAACATGGGTTTGCAAATGCAGCACCCCGTTTATGGCATCGCCATGCAGCCGTTACGTTTGAGTTAATAGCATTCGTAGACAAATAAAAGGCATTCCCATACCCGCCACTGGCCAGTACAACAGCATCGGCCATCCAGCGCTGGATTTCGCCGGAAACCAAGTCACGCGTAATAATACCACGTGCTTTTCCGTCAACTATTACCACGTCTAACATTTCCTGCCGGGTCTGCATATCAATTTTCCCGTTGTGCACTTGGCGCATCATCGCCTGGTAGGCACCGAGTAGCAGCTGCTGTCCCGTTTGACCACGAGCGTAGAAAGTCCGCGACACCTGTGCCCCACCAAACGATCGGTTAGCAAGCAGACCGCCATATTCACGAGCGAAAGGCACACCCTGTGCTACCGCTTGATCAATAATTTCATTTGATATTTGAGCCAGCCTGTAGGTATTGGATTCACGAGATCGATAGTCACCGCCTTTAATAGTATCATAAAACAGACGCCAGATTGTATCACCATCATTGGGATAGTTTTTGGCTGCGTTTATTCCACCCTGTGCTGCAATACTATGTGCACGACGGGCAGAATCCTGTATACAAAAACTTGTAACATTGTATCCCAATTCAGCCAAACTAGCGGCAGCAGATCCACCGGCCAACCCGGTACCCACTACAATCACATCGTGTTTACGCTTATTGTTGGGCGCTACCAATTGAATATCGTTAAGATGCTTGGACCATTTATCTTCTAGCGGTCCGGAGGGAACTTTTGAATCTAAGTTCATAATCGAATCATGTTAGAATTAGAGAACACAGATGAATTATTGTTGCTTATCATCTAGGTTCTAATCAGTAAGAAATTAAAGCTGCATCAGGTCCTGCGAAATAGATATACAGCGGGATAAAGAGAAATCCGACAGCCATCAAAATTGCAAAGATGATACCCACGGTATATATAAGTGTAGAATACCGGTTGTGCTTCATCGTCAACGAGGTGAAAGCGCTCCAAAAGCCATGACCAAGGTGAAGACCTAAAAGAATCATTACAACGGTATAACCAAAAGCATAAATAGGATCTTGGAAGGTCTCTATTACTAACGCCTTCAAATCTCGGGCTTCGTGGCCATTGAGCATAATCGTCTCGGTGGCTCCAAATTTAAACGTATCAATATGGATAACGATAAACACGAGCAATACAATGCCGGTGAAGATCATAGACTTGGCCGCCCATGTTTGATGACTGGGGCCGCCTTTGCTTTTATACTTCTTGTAGCCTTCGGGGCGAGCTTTGCGACGATTCCACCAAATAGAAATACCGATATAAGCATGTAATAAAAAAGCTGTTGCTAAGCCTGCTTCAAGGAAATAGAGTAAAAATCCTAAATTCTCCAGAAAATAGGTATACTCATTAAAGGCTTGAGGCTCGCCAAAAAGAGCTAAATTCCCAATGAGATGAAAAATTATGAAAATAATGAGGCCAACTCCTGTTATACCTGTTAAAATCTTGCGGCCAACCTGAGATTTTAGCGCGTCTAGAAATGATGGCATCGTAGTATAATATTTGATCTATTATGTTTACTCCGTTGCGTTAACGCCAACGTACGGATCCTCGTTCCGAGGGGTAGAAGATGTGGCTAAATGGATAAAAAGGCAAGGTTATAGGAGCATTTTAAAACCAAAATTCTTATTCAGAAATGTTCTAAATTGGAAGTTATTTTCTCTAATAAAAATCCTTAATTTCGAAAGTGATGAAAAAGTTTTTAACCCCAATACCATCATTCTGCAAAATTTGAATACTGTCAGTAATTCAATTCAGACTAATTTTCGCGAAAAAGGGTCAAAGTTTATTGGCTACCTGTTTTCAGCTTCTTCGACAGAAGCGTTCGATGACCAGCTCCAACAGGTTAAATCAAAATATCCGGATGCTACCCATCATTGCTATGGCTGGCGTATTAATCCTAATAATATAGAAGAATTTGCACAAGATGACGGCGAACCCAGTGGTACAGCTGGACTCCCAATCCTAAACAAACTCAAATCTTATGAAGTAGTAAATTGTGGATGTGTAGTGGTTCGTTATTATGGTGGAACAAAACTTGGTAAATCAGGATTAATTGAAGCCTATGGCCGTTCCGCAGAACTTTGCCTGCAACAAGCACCATTAGCAACATTGATTCGCACTCAAAATTTCAAAGTTCAATATCCCTATTCTGCTCAATCAGAAATCGATCGTTTAAAAAATAAATTCGACCTTAAAGAGCTAAATGCCGAGTATCTTGAAGAAGTAACCGTTACCCTTGCATGTCGAACATCTCAGTCAGAGCAGTTTGAACACAACATGCAAAAGCTGGAACACAATGGGATTAACACTGAATTAATTGGTCCCAGCTTTGTAACGATGAGCAGATAACCTTCTTTTCGTTTTCACCTGAAAGTGTGCTTATCACTCCGTACTTTAGCCTATCAATTTTTCTACAAAACAATTGTCATGAAGATATACACCAAAAGAGGCGACTCCGGAGACACTTCACTATTTGGTGGTCAACGTGTTTCTAAGTCTGCAGAACGTATTAAAGCGTATGGAAATGTCGATGAACTAAACTCTTTTGTTGGTTTGGCTGCCAGCTATGAGCTTTCTGACCGAGGAACAGATCTACTTAATACTGTTCAGGAACTGCTTTTTACATTGGGAGCAGACCTTGCAACGCCTCCGTCATCTGAAACACGTATCGAACGCATCAGCGAAGAAAATATCACCTTTCTGGAAGAGGCCATTGACAACATGGAGGAAGAGTTGGAGCCCCTGAAAAATTTTATTCTTCCCGGTGGATCGCAACCCGGCGCCACCTTACATATAGCACGAACGGTATGCAGAAGGGCTGAACGCGCTGCCGTTGCCTGCCAAGAAACTGATAAAATATCTGACAATTGTGTCAAATTTTTAAATCGCCTTTCCGATTTTTTATTTGTAATCGCTCGCTATGAAAATAAACTTGCCGGGGTGCGAGAAGAAAATTGGACTCCCGAACGCAGTAAATAATTAGTAGTTTTGAAAAATTTAGATTTATAACCCACTTTTAAAAAAATCACTTTATGAGTTTAATGATTTCGGTCTCGGGCATCCGGGGCATTTTCGGCACAGACTTGACACCTGAAAACCTTAGCCGTTTTACCGCTGCTTTCGGAAACTGGACAGGCAATGGGAAAGTGATTGTAGGCCGTGATACAAGGGTAACCGGCCAAATCTGCGAGGATATCGTATCAGCCACTTTACAATCAGTGGGATGCGAGGTTGTCAAAGTGGGTGTTGTACCCACCCCTACTGTAGCAATGTCGGTTCTAAAGCATAATACTGATGGAGCTATTATTATTTCTGCCAGTCATAATCCTGCCGACTGGAATGCTTTAAAGTTATTAAATGGCAAAAGTGAATTTCTGGATGCCGAACAAGGCAAAGAAATTATCCGTATAAGCGAAGAGAAATTATACTCTTACGCAAGCTATGATGATATCGGAACTGTTACAACCGATACAGATGCGCTGGATCAGCATGTGCAATCAATTTTAGACCTTCCATATATTGATCCAGAACTTATTGCCTCAAAAAACTTTTCCGTAGGGATTGATCCTGTAAATGGAACCGGGGCCATTGGTATCCCTGCCATCCTTAAGGCGCTTGGCGTGGAAATAATTCATATGATCAATGAAGAAACCAACGGAAGGTTTGCGCATAATCCAGAACCCCTGCCCGAACACTTGCAGGATGTATGCGACCTAGTTAAAAATAAAAACTGTGATTTAGGAGTTGTCACCGATCCCGATGCCGACCGCTTGGCCCTTGTTACTAACACAGGTAAACTCTTTGGCGAAGAATACACACAGGCTACTGCTTTCGACTTTATGCTGGGAAAAAAGAATGGTCCCTGCGCTACCAACCTTTCTTCTTCCAGGGTAGCAGAAGATGTAGCGCAAAAGCATGACCAGCAGTGTTACCGATCTGCAGTGGGCGAAATTAATGTTGTAAAGAAGATGCAGGAAGTTGGAGCCGTAATAGGCGGAGAAGGCAACGGCGGTGTTATCAATCCCGATCTGCATTACGGTCGTGATGCCCTTGTGGGGGTAGCAATGGTCCTACAACTGTTAGCTGAACGCGATATCACTTCTGATGACTATCGCAACACCTTGCCCGACTATTCAATGCGCAAAAGTAAGATACAACTGGCTGATGTGGATGGAAATGCCATACTTGAAAAAGCGAAATCTATTTATTCCGATTATGAGCCGGATACCACCGATGGCGTAAAAATTGACTTTAAAGATGGATGGGTACACCTGCGAAAATCAAATACTGAACCCATTATACGTGTTTATTCCGAGGGAATAACGGCGGAAAAGGCGAAATCATTGGCAGAACAGGTTGTTGATAAAGTTCAAGCGTAATTTCTTTAAAGAGTTTGCCAAACTTTATTCCTTACTACCGGCTGATTATTTCATCGACGCCCTAGCCTTTCAACGGGAACACAACTCCCTCGAAACTAGTGGTTAGCAAATTTTTCAAACATCACTTTAGGATAGTTAAATTCATTCCGAATTATCAGGAATCAACACGTACTAGGATGGGTGGAAAGTAACAATTTTGTTGAGAAACATTCTTTCGTATCTTCTGTCGTCGCTTTTTTAAATTTTTACCAGAAAATGTTGCTATGATCAAATCCATGACCGGTTTTGGCCGAGGTGAATCTTCTGCCAATGGTATTACTGTAACTGTTGAACTTAAAACAGTGAACAGTCGATACCTTGATATTTCATTCCGACTTCCTCAATCTCTTCAAAATAAAGAGCTGGAACTCAAAGAGTTATTGCAAATTTATGTAGAAAGAGGCAAAGTAAATGTATCTATACGGATTGATAAAGCAGATACCGGAATCCCAGAAATTACGTTTAATAAAAACTTAGTTGAAGGGTATAAAAAGTTACTTAATGATCTTCGAGAAGCTGCAGGTATTGAAGAGCCTGTTCAATTAGAAACCTTGTTGGAGTTCAAGGATATTTTTGAGTCGCGAGAACAGGATGCTGAAGAAATTGAACAAATCTGGCAGCTTACCAAAGATGCAACAACATCAGCGGCTGAAAAACTGGTAGAGATGCGACTTCAAGAAGGTAGCCAGCTCGAGGAGGACCTCAATAACAGAGTAGCCCATATTGATGAAATGCTTACGATCATAATGGACAAACTTGAAGGACGTACCCAAGAGATCCGCGATGACCTGTTGAAGCGTATCAATGATCTTATAGATAACGATAAAATTGATGACGAACGTTTGGAAATGGAAGTGGCGGTGTTAGTTGACAAGCAGGATATCACTGAAGAAATAGTCCGCACACAGGCTCATATTAAGTTTTTCCGAGAGGCCATCAATAATAATGATGCCGTGGGACGTCGCTTGAATTTTCTAAGCCAGGAAATTAACAGAGAGATAAATACCATCGGATCAAAAGCCAATGATTCAGAAATCTCTCAATACGTAGTACAAGCAAAAGAAAGTTTAGAACAGATTAGAGAACAGGTGCAAAACGTTGAGTAACAAGAAAGCAGGAAAGATTATTGTCATTGTAGCGCCCAGCGGAGCCGGTAAAACAACTATTGCCCGAAAACTGCTTGCTGACAATCCGAAAATTAAGTTTTCTACCTCGGCCACCACTCGTCCCCCACGCAAAGGCGAAAAAGACGGGCGAGAGTACTATTTTTTGAGTGAAGAAGAGTTCAGCAGGAAAGTAAAAGAGGATGATTTTTTAGAATGGGAAGAATACAGCGGTAATAAATACGGGACCCTACAATCTGAAGTTGATAAACTGGTGGAATCTGGGTATTTTCCTCTGCTTGATATCGAAGTAAAAGGTGCACTCAACGTACAGCGCATTTATGAAAAAGATAGCCTGATTTCGATTTTCATCAAACCGCCCTCAATGGATGTTCTCAAAGAACGATTGGCCAACCGGGGCAGTGAAACGGATGAGTCGCTCTCAAGACGGCTAGAACGTGCTAAGATAGAGTTGCAGCATGCTGAAGACTTCGATTATTCTGTGGTCAATGATGATTTAGAAACGGCATACACAGAAGTCAAGGAAATTATAGAATCTTTTATCACCGACTAAAAAGCTGGATTACAACATGGGTATAAAAACGCTAGATATTGAAAAGCTCAACAAAGACACTGGTAATCAGTATGAATTGATTACTATTATGTCTAAGCGGGCACGACAAATTGCCGCTAATGAAAAGCTTCAGCTCGACGAAAAACTGAAGTATTTTGAAGGCTTTGACGATGATGACGATTTCTCTTTTAACGAAGAGCAAGAAAACATCTCTAAGGATTTTGAAAAACTTCCACACGCTACACAGCGAGCTATTGATGAGATGCGACGTGGTGAAGTTTATTTCCGTTATCCAGAAGAAGATTAATTTATGTTATCCGGCAAACGGATAATACTTGGTGTTACTGGAGGAATTGCAGCCTATAAGGCTGCTTTTCTTTTACGGGCCTATCAAAAAGCGGGGGCCGAGGTACGTGTAACTATGACTCCTGCTGCTACCCGATTTGTAGGTGTTGAAACTTTTTCTTCTCTCTCCAAACATGAAGTAGCCGTAGAGGTTTTCCCAGAAAATCACGCTGCTACAGAGTCGTGGACTCAGCATATCTCTTGGGGCGAATGGAGCGATCTTTTTGTTGTGGCCCCTTGTACAGCCAATACGCTGGCTAAAATTGCCCATGGAATTTCTGATAATATGCTCACTGCTACCGTACTGGCAGCACGTTGTCCGCTTCTTATTTGCCCTACCATGGACGGGGAAATGTATGAGGCTCCTGCTGTTCAAACGAACCTAGAAACCATCCACGACCTTGGATACTACCTGCTGGAACCCGATGAGGGATACCTGGCCAGTGGGCTTGAAGGAAAAGGACGATTGCCAGACGTGTTTAAAATACTGGATAAAAGTAATCAAGTCATACAAAAGGAAAAGTCTGATGGTCCATTATCTGGAAAAAAAGTGCTAGTAACAGCAGGACCTACCCGGGAACACATCGACCCTGTTCGTTTTATCTCCAATCCTAGTTCAGGAAAGATGGGCTTTGCCATGGCCGAAGCGGCTCGTAACCTTGGGGGCGAAGTAACTCTTATCCATGGACACGTCACCATACCAAAGCCGTACGGTATTAGTACCGTTGAAATTGAATCAGCGGCCGACTTGTTTGAAGAAGTGAAAAAAGAGTCGGATGCTGATGTTGTTATCATGGCTGCAGCCGTTTCTGATTTTACCCCACAGGAAAAGAAACAGCAAAAAATAAAAAAGGAAGGGGCAAATACTGACCTCCACCTCATAAGAACTCAGGACATACTGGCTTGGTTAGGTGAGCATAAGAAAAAGGGACAGCAATTGATCGGTTTTGCAATGGAGACCGAAGATCTTCTTAAAAATGCACGTTCAAAATTAGAGAAGAAAAAGGCAGATTGGATCGTAGCAAACTCTATCTCTGATCCTGATGCTGGCTTTCAATCTGATACCAACAGAGTGCATCTTATTAATAATAGAACCAACAAAGAATATAAAGGCAGCAAAAAAGAAGTAGCTAATAGGGTCTTGCAAAAAATACTTGGATAATCTTATTCGCTCTACTTTTCTTCGATTCCCGCAAATTGAGGCTTACTGGCTTGCTCTGTTTTTTGAAAGCAGACCTTAAAGCAACTTCCACCATCGTTGTACACCTGAAGTGAACCATTTAACTGCTGGGTTAAAGTCTGAATGAGATTCATCCCAATTGAATTTTGATTCTCAATTGAAAAATCCTCTGGTAGCCCTACCCCGTTATCTTGTATTTTCAGATTAATACGATCTGCATTTCGCTCAAGGCTAATCCAAATCTTGCCAGCATCTCTCCCTTGAAAAGCATGCTTATATGCATTCGTAACTAGTTCATTGATTAAGATAGCACATGGTATAGCCTGGTTGATGTCGAGCGCAACATCGGAAGCACTAATGTCGATATCAATATGCTGATAGTTCAGTGGAAGCGTTTTTTCCACAGTTTCAATAAGCCGTTTAACATAAGTTTCAAATGATATATCGGCAAAATCATCCGACTGATAAAGCATCTCATGTACAATTGCTATTGACTGAATACGGAGCTGACTGTCACTGAGCACCTCTTTAATTTTAGTATCCTCAATTTCAAAAGCCTGCAATTGGAGAAAACCTGAAATAATCGCAAGATTATTTTTTACTCTGTGATGTATCTCTTCAAGGAGAACCTGCTTCTCTTTGACCGACTTTTGAAGTTTTCGCTCATTTTCCTTGCGGGCAGTAATATCAGTATATACTCCAAACCCAGCTATCGGATCATCATCCAAAAAAACAGGAATAGCAGCCAGCAACACATCTTTCGCCTCCCCGTCTTTGGTATAGCGGACCACGTCCTCATATAACTTACCATCTCGAAAAACTTCTGCAGGTTTTTGTGGAACGGTATCGTCATGTTCAGGAACAATAATGGTATCAATATCTCGATCCAAAACTTCTTTTTCTGAGTATCCAAAAAGTTGTTCAAAACTTTCATTCACCCTTTTTACCCGATTATTTTCATCAACCATTACAATGGCACTGGGGGCATTGAGAAAAAGCTTATGAAACATCTTTTCATTTCTTCTGACCATCTTCTTGACTTCCTTTTGGGCAGTAAGATCCCTAACTATAGCCTGCACATATTCCTTTTCTCCCAGTTCTATCTTATTTAGGCTCACCTGAGTATCAACATTTGAGCCATCTTTTTTTTGATGTACCCACTCAAATACCTGGGGCGTACCATTAAACGCCTCATTTATTTTTTCCAAAGCTTTCTCTTTCGACGATCTGCCATCGGGCTGGTATTCCGGAGAAAATACATCTGGAGTTTTTCCCAATACCTCCTTTTTTTGAGAACATCCGAACATATTTACAACCTGCTTATTGCATTCAACAAATGTAGCCCCATCCATTAAAAAAATACCATCATTTGCGTTCTCAAAAAGTCGTTGGTATTTATGCTTCGTTTTCATCACTTCCGTGATATTTTCCATAAAGGTTAATACAGATACCAACTGTCCTTCATCGTCGCGAAGGGCTGAGCCGTGTATCCGTAAATAAACCACCTCTCCCTCGATATTTATAAGTCGTGTATTAAAAACCACCCTATCTGCTTTACCAGAGGTTATATCTTCTACCTTCTTTTCTACTACTGCTTTATCGGCAGGATCTTTATACCGAAAGAAAAAAGGCGTTTTCCCCATAACCTGATCTTCGGTATATCCCATCATTTCTTGGGACCGTTGCGACCATTTGATCACTCTAAAACCGGCATCCCATTTAATCATAGCCAGTGGACTTTCTTTCACATGGTGATTAAGTTCATTAAATGCACTTCTCGCCCGATTTTCAGCAATAACACGATCAGTCACATCATGAATAAAAACTACCCGAGCATTTTTCCCTTCATATTCAAAGTCATGTGAAGATAAATTCACATAAAAAGGCTTTCCGGTTTTTGACTGATGATGTACAGATTTAGGTTCTCTATCATTGTTATCAAGCGCTTTATACAGTTCCTCTTTTCTCTCGGGTGGGCGAATATCCTCGAGAGTTAATGTCTTTACCTCTTCTTGGGAGTACTCATATTTTTTTCGAAAACTATCATTTACGCTCAGAATTCGAAGAGTCCCTTTCTCATATATCAATATGGGATTGGGGTTTACATCAAATAGAAACTGATCCATATCCTAAATACATATTTTTATATTATCACCCCAAAAAGGGCAACTAAATTTATATTTGCAAATATAAACTGTTCCTTTTTTTAAAACTCCCATTTGTAGGTTCTGTGGGTTTTATGGTGATAACATCCCAATGCTTCTAAACTTCGCTGCATCAACCAATTTTTTTCACTAACCCAAGCTCCTTCCAAATATTCTAAGGTGGGAGCTGCTTCCTTTGTATATTGTATCCCGCGTGTAAATGTTAAGGCTTCTAATCCCATCTTTCGATACTCCGGACGTGTACCATAAACCAACGTACGTAAGTGTTTAGCCCGGCGTTTAAACCAGAACAATTTGGGATAATGCCACCAACGAAGTTTACCCCCGGTTTCTCTTGAAATTTCATTTAAATCAGGAACGCAAACTATAAAAGAGGCAGGACGACCATCAACAAAAGCAATTAATACGCTTTCGGCAATAAGTACCGGTTTAAGTTTGTCGATCATATCTTCGATTGTATCTTGCGTCAACTCTGTAAACTCTTCTTCCCGCTCATCAATATCCTGTTCTCTCCATGCATCATTATAGATCTCCCGAATATATTCGGCATCCCTGTAGATATTATTCATATCTATTGGGCGAAGCTCAACATCATCACGGCTTTCGATGCGATCAGTAATACGTTTCATCCGCTCAGGGATGGGCTGTTCAAAATCCCGTTTGTAACTCCAGTGATCATCCAGTTTTTGAGCCCCCGTTTGTTCCAATAACTCTTTGTAGTAAGGGGGGTGATAAAACATGCCATAAATGGGAGGCTCATCATAGTTTTCTACCAACAATCCCCAATACGTATCATTTTCCCCAAAATTGATTGGCCCCTGCATAGCATTATATCCTCGCTGGCGGTGCCACTTTTTAGCAAAGTCAATAATAGCTTGGGCCAAATCAGGATCATTTTGCATCTCAATAAATCCCAGCCCACCCATAGGAGGGTCTAATACTTTATCACGTTCAGGTGTATTCATTACTGCAAAACGTCCTACCACAGTGCCATCATCTTTTACCAGGTAACGCTCGCACTCCCCCTTTTCAAAAAAAGCATTAGAGTCAGGATCAAAAATATTTTCAATTTCAAATCGAAAGGGTGGCCCCCACTGGGGATAGTCCTCATAAATTTGAAATGGCAGCATATGAAAAGCCTCTACCTGTTTGTCAGAGCAGACCTGTTCAAAATCAAACGACATATATATTTTAATTTATCCTTTTTATAATTATACCAGTAGAAGAAAGAGTTACACCCAGCACAAAATTCCGATAGATTTACATCAGAATAACAGCTATTATTAGGTGGCCCAAATGCCAACTTAATATCTAGTATCTGGCTTGAAGGAACAAAAGAAAAAAAGAATAATTGCGCTACTTTTATTTACTGCCTGTGCAATTAGTGGGTATATGTTTTTCGTTACTTTTGATAGTGCACCAAAGCACCTCCAGAGCTTTGCCCAAGCCGATTCGCTGATACAAACCGAACTTTCTAATTTTAATATTCCTCAGCGGCAAGTTCGGATTTCAACAATCAACGTTACACCTGATTTTTCACGTAAAAGCTATCAGCTTGGTGTACCATATCAATTCTCGAAAACACACTTTCATGCAGAGCTGAATAAACGCTTCCATTTTTATTCGGTCGAAACCCCCGCCCGGGTTACCTTTCCACAAGAAGATATGGATATCCACTTGGTATACAAGGGCACTGTCATCCGCTCTATTAGCCTCCAAACAGATCCGGACTTGGCATATCGCAGAGACCAAGCCAGCTTACTGATCTCTTTTGATGAGATGCCCGGAGAACCTGTTATTGATCAGATTCAACAATATGGAGAACCCATCCCTATTGTTTTAAAGATTGATAACCCTATGCAAGCTAATGACTGGCGAAAAAAGCTTGGCAGCAGATATAATCGAATTATATTTTGGTTGCAAAATCACGATGGCGAGGACCTTATTAAGGTGAACCGTTCTACGGCTATCGACAAAATAAAACAACTTCAACAGGTTCTGCCCGAGACAACAATGATGTATCTCAGTAGTTCAGAAAAATCATCAGCAAAAAAAGAACTTATCGAACAAACAAAAATGTCCTTTGTGGATGCTGATAATGCCCTTATCTTGCACTCCGATATGGGTAAGGGGGCTTTTATTAAAAAATTGGAAAATTTAACAAAGCCAGACACCCCATCTATTGCACTGATCTCCGGCAATGAGATAACGCTGTCTTGGCTTACTGAAAAGCTACCAGAGTTAAAAAAATCCGGAGTCGATATAATACCGCCGCCAAAAGCTGATTATTGATATGATTGACCGTCTCGATACTAACAAATGGCTTAAACGATTTGAAATAGATGAATTTCCTGAGCCCGAAAGTATTACTCTCAAACATCCGGTTCTGCTTTGCCACGGTTATGGAGCAATTGCATCTTTGGTAAAACCCTCCCCTCTTTATGATGTTGCCATGCTGCTGCGCACCCATAATGTACCGGCCTTTGCTCCTAACATTGTACCCTATGCCAAAATTGAAACACGCGCTAAGGGATGGGTCAAGCTTATCAAAGAACTTACCGAGGATTTACCTGGTGGTAAAGTCAATATTGTTGCCCATAGTATGGGAGGATTAGATATGCGATACGCGCTGACAAAGCTTGATATCGCTAAACAGGTGGCATCTTTCACTACAATATGTACACCGCATCGGGGAACCAGCCTAGCTGAACTTACCCTTAAAACCCCCGACGCTATTCGCGATAAACTAGCCGATTTTCTTGATTGGATGGGAGATCGTATCTATCCCAAAACCAAAAGTGATTCGGTGGGTTCTGCCGAACAACTAACCAGGAAATATGTTACTGAAGTTTTTAATCCTCAGGTACCTAATGTTCCTGACATTCCTTACTACTCTTATAGCTCAGCTGTAGGTAAAGGGACAAATGCACCTATTCGTGTTATAGCACGCTACCAGAACAAACATATCTTTGATTTAGAAGGCATTAATGATGGTATGGTATCCGTAGCAAGTGCAAAGTGGGGAGAACATATCAAAACTCTTAACCTCTCGCACCTGGAACAGATGAACCTGCGGGTCAAGGACGATCGACAGGATATTTATAAACACTTTTGGTTGGAAGTTGTTAAAACGCTGAATGAGAAGGGCCACTGATACTCCATTTCTGTACAATATTTTCTCTCTTTGTTCTCATCATTATTAGCTTTTCCATTATCCTATTTGTTTAACTCTCAGTACCCCCTATTGTTGAAAACTCCGTCTTTTTGTGGAAAAGTATTCGTTGACAATGGCGATAGTACCCTTTTTCTTAAGTTCTGATTCCAAGGTGTCTGCCAGTCGGCAGATGAAAAGGGAATCCGGTGTAAAACCGGAACTGTTCCCGCAACTGTAATCCGATTTTTTTTGATATAAACCACTGTCTCAACCCCAAAAGAGACGGGAAGGTATCAGGAAACTGTTCGGTAAGTCAGGAGACCTGCCTTTGAATCAAGTAAACGAGGCCTTCGGGAGTTAAGGCGTTGTTGAAAGGCAGGATTGTATTAGACAGCTTGACCCTTACATTACCGTATCTTCTTATCTCTGCCTCTCAACGTTTTAGCCCCCTTCTCATAATTCAAAGCTAAAACGAAACTACTATGGCTAGTAAATTAATAGGTCGTACTTCGGTACGCGAAAATATTCAACTAAGCGCAGATCCTTCCTATCCTATCTTCAAGAAACTATATGAAAAGCAGAAAAAAGTTATTTGGTTCCCAGAGGAGTTGAACATCCAGCAAGATGCCCTGGACTACCACTCACTATCGGAGGATGAGAAACGCCTGTTTGATACCGCGGTTGGGTACTTCTGTTCTTCGGAACTGCTGGTACAAAACGTGCTGGTAAACTCATTCTTTCCACTGCTGACTGATCCCCATGCCAAGATGAGCTTTAGTACACAGCTGTTTATGGAGAACATACACAGCGACTTTTTTGAGATTGTATTGCAGTCCTTTGGCATGGATCGTGAAAAGATGTATGATGTCGCATTTTCCGACCCTATCCTGCGAAAAAAACAGTCGCTCGTTGTTGATGAAATTGACAAAATCAGCCATGGTAAAATCGATCCCGAAAGTCTGGAGGGACAAAAACAGATATTGCGAGCCATTCTGCTGAACAACATTGTTCTCGAAGGCATCTTTTTCTACTCCTCTTTCGCCCATTTTTTTGCGCTTAAGGATATGGCCAAAATGAAAAATGTGGTATCGGGGGTAGAACTGGTACTTATTGATGAATCACTGCACCTACAAAATGGGATTGAAGCTATTCTCATTATGCTGGAAGAAAACCCAGCAATCGTCGAAGACTCCGAATATGTGCAAGATATCCGCAATGTTATTCTGGAAGGAACGGCCCTTGAAATTGAATACGTAAAACACCAGTTCGCCGATCGTACTATCCTGGGCATTTCATCCGGTGAAATGGAGCGCTACCTGAAATATATCACCGACCGTCGCCTGCAGGAACTTGGTTTCCAACAGGAGTTCCATGTGAATGAGAATCCCTTGCGATTTCTCCAGAAAGAGGACGTGAAGAAGCTTATCAATTTTTTCGAGGTCTCCTCCACCGAATACACGAATTACTAGATCATTCTTTGTCATGCTAAACTTGTTTCAGCATCTCGACCAACGGAGAGATGACAGTAGAAACCAAATTATATCTATAAACATATCAATATTATGAAACGTACCGTCATAAAGCGTGATGGAACAGAACAACCATTTCGCACTCAAAAAATCATTAATGCCATCTTTAACATCATACAGGGACTGGAGGTAGAGGACGATTATGAGCTGGTCTTCCTGATCATGAAAGAGCTGGATCTAAAAGTCCCTGAACGAGTCACCACCGAAGAACTCGACCGGCTGGTCTTGAAGGCCATCGAGCAGCTTATTCCCAAGCACCCAGTGTATGATACACTGGCCACGCGACAACTGCTCAAAATCATCAATAAGGATATAGACCGGCGGCTGGATGGGTTCCGAGCCTACCTTGACCAGGCATTTGAACAGAATCTGCTGGATGACCGACTTAAAGAATTTGACCTCGACCTGCTCGCAAATACACTCGATTTCGAACGTGATGGTCTGCTCGGCTACTTCGGACTTACCACCCTTAACGATCGTTACCTGATGACAAACCGGGACGATCAGACTATCGAAAAGCCGCAGTGGTTTTTTATGCGAGTAGCTATGGGGATCGGTAACTCCAACGAGGAGATCGTGAAGATGTACAATAAGCTCTCCAACCTGGAATACCTGCACTCCACGCCTACCCTCTTTAATTCCGGGACAACGACCTCACAATATTCTTCGTGCTATGTCAGTGTGATTGATGATTCACTGGATTCCATTATGGATAAAGCCCGCGAGACTGCTTTCTTAGCCAAATATGCCGGCGGCGTAGGTACCGATGTGAGCCGTATCCGGGCCACAGGTTCTAATATAAAATCCTTGAATGCCCCATCATCGGGAGCCATCCCCTTTATCAAAATATTTGACACGCTGGTCAATTCTATACAGCAGGGCGGCCGTCGCCGGAGCTCGCAGGTTATCTCAATGCAGCCGTGGCACCTCGATATTGACGGGTTCTTGGATCTGCGCGAAACCACCGGAAACGCCTATTTCAGAACGCCCTCTCTTAATACTAGCATCTGGATGCCCGACGAAATGATGCGCCGAATCCGGGAAGATGAACCTATTTATCTGTTTGATCCCGGCGAATGCCCGGAACTTGTGGAAGCTATGGGCGACGATTTCAAGAAGAAATATGAGAAGCGCATTGAGCAAGCAGAAGCAGGTGGGTTAACCCAGTACGACAAACGCGACAGTAAGAACTTTTTCAAAAAATACCTGTTTAAGCTGGCCAAAACCGGACACCCGTGGCTTATATTCAAAGATGAGCACAACCGCCACAATCCATGTCCGCAGTACAGCGCTATCAACAGTTCTAACCTGTGTACCGAGATCTCTATCCCCAATCGACCGGATTCTACCGCCGTATGTACGCTAGCCTCTGTAAACCTTTCCAAACATGTAAAAGATGATCACAGCGATGTCGACTGGGATAAGCTCGAAGATACGCTGGAAACCATGACCCGCGGACTCGACAATATTCTGGACAAAAATTTCTACCCCTCCGAAGAAGCCAAAAAGAACACTATGGACCTACGTCCGCTGGGGATCGGCCTGATGGGCTTTGCTGAGGCACTGTTAGATCTCGGTATCCCCTATGACTCGGAAGAAGCAGTACTACTGGCTCGAAAATTAGGCTCATTTATGCGGGAGGTTACCTATCGTACCTCCCAAGAGTTGGCCGAAGAGCGAGGAGCTTTTGCGCACTACGAAGAAGTAAAAGAAAAGGGCAATGCCTACGATTACAAACCGCGCCGAAATGCCGTGCTACTTGCCATTGCCCCTACCGCTTCGATCTCTATCATCTCGGGTACCACTTCATCTATCGACAGCTATTTTAGCAATCTCTACTCCCGTGATACCCTTTCCGGCAAAAACATTGTCATCAATCAACAGCTCATTGAAGACCTGGAAGAAAAAGAGCGATGGAATGACGATATGGCTCAAAAGATCAAGGCCAATAACGGATCGGTACAACTTATCGCAGAGCTGGATGGTGTTATCGATAAAGACCTGTACAAAACAGCCTATGAGATACACCCCAAACGGCAGATTGATATTGCAGCGGCCTTCCAAAAGTCTATTGATCAGTCGGTATCAAAATCTCTTTATATCGATGAACGGTACCGCGACGATATGGAAGAGATCTACCTCTATGCCTGGGAGGAAAAGCTGAAATCTACCTACTACTGCTTTATAGACAAGGTAGTGAAGGGCGAAAAGTATACCGAGGAAGTTAACAAGCGGGGTTCTCGCAAAGGGTTCGGTGCTGCTACCGCTAATAATGGTTCAACGCCCAAGAACAAAGAAAAGCCCGAGGATATGGACACCAAAAAACTGGAAGCTAAAGCCCGGAAAAAGTTCGGCGATGAAGTTGTGGAAAAAGCACTCAATGCTGATACCGACTCCTGCCCTACCGATCCAATGCTCAGGAAAATCTGTCCAAGCTGTGAATAATAACATAGCGATGCTATCACCCGAAGTGATAGCATCGCTATTTAACTTATTTGGTACGTTTGAGGGCTAAGCCGGGAAGTTCCCTTCAAAAAACTAAGACAATAGCGAGATGCTTCAGTATCTAACACATTTGCACATTGGGGGGATTACTATAGCTCGATATCTTCAATATCTTTGAGCAACGAATATGCTGTCATATCATATTGGATGGGCGTCAACGAAGCATATCCTTTTTCAAGTACGTTTACATCTAAATCCTCACCTTCGTCTAGCAGCTGTAGTCGCCCGGTCAGCCAGTAATAATCTCGGTCATTGGGATCTACACGTCCCTCGAACTCTTCAACATAACGACTGTTTGCTTGTCGTGCCCATTTGATGCCTTTTAATGGACCGGCAGGAACATTCAAGTTCATTGTTACTCCTTTGGGAAGCCCTTCACTCAGTACATACCCGATCACTTTACGTGCCGCATCTTTAGCTCCGGAGAGATCGGCTTCTTCATCAAAATCGGTGCAGCTTACAGCAATAGAGGGATATCCTAGGATAGTTCCTTCTGTAGCAGCACTCACCGTTCCTGAATAGAGGATATTAACCCCTGCATTACTTCCGTGATTAATACCGCTTACTACTAAATCAGGCTTTCGCTTCATTAACTGATCGTGTCCCAGTTTTACAGAATCTGCTGGAGTTCCGGTGACCGCCTGTCCCGTAAAGCGCCCATCAAGTTGAAAAGATCGCGAACGAAGCGGGGTATTTACCGTAACAGCATGCCCTACTGCGCTTTGCTGCCGGTCAGGCGCAATAATTTCTACATCCCCGAATTCATCAGCCACCTCGGCCAAGGCTTTAATACCAGGAGAAAAGATTCCGTCATCATTACAAACTAGAATTACCGGCTTCTTGTCAGATTTACTCATAAGTATTAATCGTATTGCTCATTATCATTTGGAAAATCACCGGATTTAATATCCGTGATATACTGTTGCACTGCATCTGTCATTGAAGAATGCATATCTGCATAGCGGCGTAAAAAACTAGGATTGAATTCCTTATTTAATCCTAGCATATCGTGTGTTACCAATACCTGTCCGTCGCACTGATCACCGGCACCAATCCCAATCGTAGGAATAGAAATAGCCTCAGTAACTTTTGCAGCAAGGGTTGCCGGAATTTTTTCCAAAACCAGAGAAAAACAACCGGCCTCTTCTAACCTCTTGGCATCCTCCATAAGCTGATCCGCCTCAGCATTTTCTGTCGCACGCACCTTATACGTGCCGAATTTATAAATGCTTTGAGGCGTAAGTCCCAAATGTCCCATAACAGGAATACCGGCATTTACAATTTTTTCAACAGTATCAGCTACAACCTCTCCGCCTTCGAGTTTAACACCATGGGCACCTGCTTCTTTCATCATACGCCCGGCATTAGTTAGGGCTTCATTAGCCGTTACCTGGTAACTCATAAAAGGCAGGTCTGCAATAACCAAGGCTTTATCTGCCCCCCTGACTACGCATGAAGTATGGTAAATCATCTGCTCCATTGTCATTGGCACAGTCGTTTCATGTCCGGCCATCACATTGCTGGCAGAATCACCTACTAAAATCACCTCAATACCTGCCTGATCAATAATACGAGCCATCGTAAAATCGTAGGCCGTGAGCATACTTATCTTTTCGCCCTGTTCTTTCATCTCTACGACCGTTTGGGTCGTTACTTTTTTGGGCCTGTTCGAAGACTTTTCAGTACTCATCATTCCTCTTCTTTAGGTACAATCGCTGCAGAAGCTTCCAGTTCACAAACAACTTTATCATCTACCGTTGCCGTGCCTTCCATATTAATAAAGTTACGACGCTGGTTAACCAATTTTACTTCCATGATAAGCTGATCACCGGGAACTACTGACTTACGAAACTTTGCTTTGTTAATGCCGGTAAATACCATTAATGACTCATCAGGGTCTTCGATGTGCGAATGCATCATCATAAGGCATCCACTCTGAGCCATCGCTTCTACCTGTAGCACCCCTGGCATCATTGGACGATCGGGGAAATGGCCGTTAAAGAACTCTTCGTTTACACTCAGGTTTTTTAATGATAAAATTCGTCCCTCTTCAACTTCCAACACACGATCTACTAGTAAAAAGGGATAACGGTGGGGAATTAATTTTTTTATATCGGCAATTTTCAGCTTATCCATAAAAATTGTTTTCCTTTGATAATATGATTTTTGAATATAGGTGATTTATTTAACAGTGCCTACGTAGATATAAGCGATACCTCCCGTTAACTTTTCAAACATCTGGGATGTAAAGCAGTTGGCCTCTTCCATGAGTGTAATAAAATGATTTCCTGCCGGAAATTCTGCACTTGTTCTCGGCAAGTAGGTATAAGCCTCGCGATTACCACTTATCCAGCCCCCGAGTGTAGGCATAATATACTGGCTATATAGCTCATACGGATATTTAAGTAATCCTTTAGGCTGTCCAAATTCTAATACCACAACTTTCCCTCCAGGCCGTACAACACGTCCCATCTCTTTGAGCGCCTGTACCGGATCATCCACATTACGGATACCAAATGCGATACTGCAGATATCAAATCGATCATTCTCATATGGCAAATCCATAGCATCCGCCACCTCAAAATCAACATCGAGGTTGTTTTGTTTAGCTTTAGCCGGTGCGTGCTCGATCATCTCTTTGCAAAAGTCTGTTCCCAACACATATCCTTTACTACCCACTTTTTCTTTAAACTCCAGTGCCAAATCTCCGGTCCCGGTAGCACAGTCGAGAACATTGTCGCCCTCTTTAGCTCCACTAAGCTGTACAGTTCTATTTCTCCATGCATGATGGACACCAAATGACAAAATAGAATTAACCCTATCATAATCATCGGCGATATCGGCGAACATATTGCGAACTTTTTCGCTCATAAAATCTCAATAATTTCTTGTTAATGCTGTTTATAAAAAATCAGTTTATTATCCTTTCTTCTCGCTATCGTTTTCAAGGTGCGCAGTACGATTCAGATAAATCGGTTTAAAAACGCTGCCGTTCCATTTCAGATGATATAAGGCCCCATTGGTATGTGGCACCTTGTGCATCCCTGTGAGCCCATATTGCAACCAGTGCGACACCAATATTCTTATTAATCGGCCGTGCAAAATGAATAACAAGTTATTTCCCTGCTGCTCATTCATAATTTTTTCGATCCGTTCTGTCGCTCGGCGTAGCACCATTTCCGGGCTTTCGGCCTGTTCATAGGCAAATGCAGTATCTCCAGCTTTCCATTTATTGTGTAACTCTTCGAGCTTCGATTCTATTTCAGATATCGGACGCCCTTCCAAGGGGCCGAAATCCATCTCATCGAGATCTGCGTAAGATTTCGGTTTTAAATCGTGGATATCACCTACTACCTGTGCGGTCTCAAAAGATCGTTTTAAACTACTACTAAACAACTGATGTAGTTTTATATTCTCAAAACAGGTAGCAATAGCACGGGCCTGCCGGTGACCGGTATCATTAAGTGAAGCGTCGATACCGCGTCCTTGGATCTGGTTTAATCGATTATATTCTGTTTGACCGTGCCTAGCGAGATAAATATTTGTCAAAGCCAATGCTATTATTTTTTTCCTTTTCTACTACTGGCCAAATCTACAAATTTTTGCTCCATCCCACGCACCTTATCCGGCGCCATATTGTAGTGCATAGCATATTTCGTTAGAATCATCTTAAATACACGATCATTAAGTGAAAGCTCTTTCTGAGTACTCCGGTCTAATTTATCCCATAACATTTTCAGGAGCCCCAGCTTCATCAGGAAAAAGAATACAAGCCCTGTCCCAGCTGCTAAATATTGCCCATCCATTCCTAAAAAACTAATTACTACTAAAGAAGTAACCAACAGATAGCCATCAGTATTCATCAGTTTCAGTACTTTGCCCAAGTAGACCGTTACAAATCCACTTTTGGAACGGTACCAGAAGAAGTGAAATGCAACAGCGATAGAGACAGCAAGTATCGGATGAACAAATAGTAGTAATCCCAACAAAAGGCTCAGTGATAAACTATCGGCACTGCGCACCCATGCAATTGCTTCTTCTACCAATTTATCAAGTGGGCGCTTCTCCAATAAACCGGGTACGAAATCCTCAATGTATTCCGAGGTTGTATGGAACCAGTCACCGGTACGGGTTACAATCCCTAATTGGGTTTCAATAAATATATCGTTAGAACGCGGACTGTAATTTTTCATAGGCCTCAAAATATCCTTCTTTTTGCAGAAAATGAATTTTTCTAACATGGAAAATTAAGCCTGGGCTACAGTAAGAATAATAACACTTTGCGCCCCTGCCTCCTGAACAGTTTTACTAAGTTCAAAAGTGGTTGCCCCAGTGGTAAAAACATCATCAATAATTACTACAATCTTATTTTTAACCGCAGAACAATTTTTAACTTCAAAAGCCCCCGCCATATTTTGTAACCGCTGATCCAGTGAGAAGCCCGTTTGCGTACGGGTATTTTTGTGGCGAATAACATCACCTCTATTACAAATCGGTATATCACGATATCCCTCACAAAATCCTTTTGCAATTTTAAATGCTTGATTAAATCCACGATAGCGGTATTTTAGATAATGCAGGGGAACCGGCAACAACTGTACTTCTTGTGCCATCAATAAATTATTGAGATCGGTGTTTCGGGCTACTCGTTCTCCCAGCTTGCCTCCCAAATCGCTACCAATGGTAGTAAGGCGATGGTATTTAAGCTGATGTAACAGATGCTGGAGTACACCTCCTTTATCAAACTGCCACAGTGCTTGCTGAAACAATATGCCATTCGGAAGCAGGGTATCGCTAGAGGCCCGTTCATTATCAGGATTAGCATCTTCAAATCGTTCATGTAAACAGAAAGAACATAACTGATGCTTTTTCTGCGTATTTTCATGCCCACAACAGACACAGACATTGGGAAAGGCAATTTGGGAAAATCCGGCTACTATTGAACTGAATATAGACATTCGGTTTGAGTTCTATTAAGCTCTTTTTATATATAAGACCGCCCGGGCATTGATATCCTTACAAAGGATCTTGCCAAAAAACTTTTGCCTACCACTATATTTGTTTAGATTTACGACACTTTAATGGTCCCATTATATAAACTTGATCATCTTCTATGCCATCACTTGGAAATGACTTGGCCAATATTCGTAAAGAGCAAAAGCTGACACTTAATGATATTTATGAGGTCACAAAAATTCCTAAACATATTCTCAATGCCATAGAAGATGAAACCATCTTTTCGGAGTTTGAGAAAAATCCTACATATATACGAAGTTATATACGTAGCTATGCCAAAGCTCTTTCTATTAAAGAAGAAAAAATCATTTATGCCTTAGACAAAAGGCAAAAAAATGATTACCAGGGCTCACTCCAAGAGCTATTGGAAAGCGATGCTAAACAAAGCGTTGAACCAGATGATGATGAAAAAAGTCTCCAACCAACGGAAGAGAAAGCCCCTGAAGAAGAAAATGAAGAATCAGTCGAAGGTACTTCTGCCCCGATTGCCAAACCCAGCACCCTCGAATCGGAATCTGATGTCCATTCTGTTGACTGGGTAGATATGGGACGTCGTTTTCAACCACTGGAATCCACAAAATCGAAAGTATGGGTCGGTATTATAGCTATTATTATTATCGTTGTGTCTGGCACCTATCTATATTTTTATAATTTTCAGAATGCCGAGACTCCACCCAAAAATAACGATGACCAGCAATCAACGGAAGTAGCCAAAGAAGCGATTGCCAGTGACTCGTTACAGCTGGATATTGTTCCCTCCCCCGAATCTAATACGGATACCATGTCGGAGAGTACTATTACTACAGAAGAAAACGAATCTCTTACGTCCCTGCCTGATACTCTTACGATGGTAATTTATGCAGCCTACGGAAAACTGGAACCCGTTCGCGTATACTCTGATGTAACTGATAGCATTAATCCCTACTGGATTGAAAAATCGGAAGCGATACGCTTCGACTTTATAAATGAAATAGAAATAAGAGGACAATATAGTCGGATGGTTCTCTTGCTAAATGGTCATGTAATACCAAGTATTCGGGAAACGTTTTATAATCCTGATTCACGGTTACTAGAAATTAACCGTTCCTATTTTGAAGGTGACTCCACCTGGCTACAACCACCACCCGACTCGTTGAGCATTGATGCTCCCCCACCTTCCGTTATCAAGAACAGACCTACTTTTAATTGATTTAATGCACCACCAATAATGGATAAGAAACAGGCTAAGAAGCGTGTTGAAGTACTACGTGATCTATTAGAAAAAGCCAACAAAGCGTACTACCAAGATGCACACCCCTTCATTTCTGATAAAGAATTTGACGACTATCTTGCCGAATTAGAACAGTTAGAAAATCAATATAACCTTGCCACTCCAGACTCACCTACGCAGCGTGTGGGGGGAGAACCCAGCAGTGACTTCGAAACCGTAACACACCCTGTTCGGCTGCTAAGTCTCGACAATACATATAATGAAGATGAACTCAATGATTTTGACCGACGAGTAAGAGAGTTACTCGGACATAAGAATTACTCCTATATGGCTGAGCTCAAATTTGATGGAGCTGCCATCCGTCTGCGCTATGAGGATGGTGATCTTGTTTTGGGGGCAACACGAGGTGACGGAGAACGAGGCGATGATATAACGCGAAATGTCAAAACGATAAAAGATATTCCCCTTCACTTGAAAAATGGGTATCCCGACGTTGCAGAGATACGCGGTGAAGCTTATATAGAACGCGATGCATTTTTACGCTTGAACGAACACCGACAGCAACAAGGGTTAAATGCGTTTGCAAATCCCCGTAACTCTACAGCTGGATCACTTAAAATGCAAGATCCGCGCGAAGTTGCACGCCGTCCAATTCGTTTTTTCAGCTTCGATCTTATGACAGATAATGAGACGCCCATTACCCAATATAAAAAAATGGAGCTCCTCCAAGAGTATGGCCTAAGAGTTTGTAAGCATTACAAAAAGTGTGAAGATATAGCTGAAGTACATAATCAAATTGACCAATGGAAAGAGTTGCGGCATAACTTACCTTATGAGACAGACGGCGTTGTTATTAAAGTGAATGAAGATAAATACCGTGACCAATTGGGAAGTACTTCCAAAGCACCACGCTGGGCTATTGCTTATAAATTTGAAGCTGAACAGGCAACAACTGCTGTAAAAAATATTCGTCTGCAAGTTGGAAGATTAGGAAAAATTACCCCCGTTGCTGATTTTCAAGCTGTCGAACTGGCCGGTACCACCGTTAAGCACGCTTCGCTCCATAATGAAGACGAAATTCATCGTAAAGATATTCGTATAGGTGATCGTGTTGTTATAGAAAAAGCCGGTGAAATCATCCCTCAAGTAGTAAGTGTTGTTAATCCTGATCGGGAAAACCGAGAACCTCCCTTTAAAATGCCCGGTCATTGCCCGGCCTGTGGTGAAGAACTGACAAAGCTGGGAGAGGATATCGACTGGCGCTGCATTAATCCGGAGTGTCCTCCTCAGATACGTCAACGCATAGAACATTTTGCCTCACGTGATGCCCTGGATATTGAAGGACTGGGCGAAGCTGTTGTAGACCAACTCGTTTCAGAAGGACTTATTAGCACCTATGCCGATCTATATGAACTAGAAAAAGAAGAGCTGCTACCGTTAGAGCGAATGGCCGAAAAAAGTGCCCAAAATCTTCTTGATGCCATAGAAAGCAGCAAAGAACAGCCCTTGGACCGAGTCATATATGCCTTGGGCATTCGTTTTGTCGGTAAAACGGTAGCCCGTGACCTTGCGAATGGTTTCCAGACGATGGATGCTCTCATGGACGCCGACGAAGAAACATTGGGCGAAATTGACTCTATTGGTCCCAAAATTGCTGAATCTGTCGTTACCTTTTTTGAACAAGAACATAATCGACAGATGGTAAAAACCCTTCGCGAACACGGACTTACATTTAGGATGGAGGAACAAAAACAATCATCCCAAAAACTAAAAGGGAAAAAACTGGTTTTAACCGGCAGCCTACCTTCTTTTACCCGGAAAGAAGCCACAGAACTCATTGAGAAACACGGGGGAAAAAGAACCTCCTCGGTGAGTGGAAATACCGATTATTTACTTAAAGGTGATTCACCCGGAAGTAAATATGACAAAGCTCGTGAATTAGGAATTGAAATTATCGAAGAAGACGACTTTCTAAAGCTTATTGATAAAAAGCAATAATCCTCAAATAGTTTGGGAATATGAATTCGGGTTGGTATAATTTTGTATTCGAAGTATCTTAGTGTAATTAATCAACGTTTCGCGGGTACATTTTTCGCCCAATAAACGGACCTAATCGATATTATGAATATTCTTGAAAAGCTGGGGCTAGCCCCCAAGAAGCGGCGAGGAGCACCTGTTATAGGTGAAAAAAAGAAAAAACAGGAAAAGGCTTCCTCGTTACGCTATAACAATTATATACAGGGATTTATCCTTTTTGGCTTTCTTGCTGTCCTTATCTTTTCAGTACCTCATGCCTCCTTTAAAGAACCTATAAATTACAGTGTAGGTGAACCATGGCGAGCCGATGACCTTACTGCTCCCTTCACTTTCCCTATCCAAAAGAGCAGTGAACAAATTGAAAAAGAACGACAGACTATTCGGGAAACCACTCCCCCTATATTCCATACCGACAATAGTGCCAAAGTTGAAATTCAGGCCAAACTGGACTCTCTTTTCCAGCATATGCAACCTCTTGCCGAAAGCTACAAACAGTGGCAAGCAACCAAAGAGAATATTCAAAATGCACAACGCGACAGTATCCGTTTTAACAATCTTAAAAATCAAGCACCCGTAAAACTTCCTGATAAAAGCTGGAATATTCTAATTGACAATTACTATGCTCTTCAAGGCAATACACCAACAGGCAATGAAACCGGCGACCAGTTTACTGCAGTCAACCTAGAAATGCAGCTTAAAAATCTGGTGAATGATATGCTTGATGATGGGGTCATCAGTATTACTAAAGATGAACTTTCTAATGATGAAATAACGGTTAGAAATCTTAACCAGCGAACAGAACAAACATTTAACCTCGTGAATGTGCGGGATATGCCCGAAGCACAGGAATATGCAAAATATCGAATTTCCAGAAACTACTACGAAGAACTGGCAAATGTTGCTACACAAATATTCAACAGGGTTATTCAACCTAACCTCATTTTTAATAAGAAAGAAACGCAGCAGAAAATTGAGGAAGCGATGGCTGATATTTCTACCTCAAAGGGAGCCGTAGCACAGGGACAGGTAATTATACGACGGGGCGATATCGTCACGGAAAAGAAATATAACATGCTACAGAGTCTTGCCAAAGCAAGAGCCCAAAATGCCAGCACAACCGAATTGTGGTTACGGTATGGCGGTGATGTTCTGGTGATCATGGCCATTCTCACCATCTTCTTCTTTTACCTATACCTATACAGACGACATATTTTTTCTAATAATGCCATGTTATTATTGGTTGTTATTGCTATGTCTCTTATTTGTATAGGAAGTTCTATAGTATACGACATCGAAAATATTTCTCCCTATATAGTGCCTGTAGCAATAGCCCCCATCATATTGACCATTATTTTTGACTCACGGGTTGGTTTACTTGCCACCTTTACGCTGGCTTTGCTTACCGGTCTCATCAATGGCAATAATTTCGAATATATTACAGCTACCACAGTTGCATGCAGCCTTGGTTTATTTTCTGTGAGGGACATCAAAAAACGATCACAATTTTTCTTTACGACCCCCGGTATTGTTTTTATCTCTTATGCGATTGTTATTCTTGGTTTTAACATGACCTCTTTTAATAGCTGGAGCCATTTGGGAAACGAGCTATTTTTCGTAGGAATCAACGCTATTTTTATTCTATTTACGTATCCCCTGATACTGTTATTTGAAAAAACTTTTAAAGTTACTACGGATTTTACTCTCATTGAGCTTAGCGATACAAACCTACCAATGCTCAAGCAACTCATGACAAGAGCTCCGGGTACGTTCCACCACAGTCTTCAGGTTTCTAATCTTGCCGAAGCCGCAGCCGGAGCTATTCGTGCCAATGCCCTGCTATGTCGTGTCGGGGGCTTATATCACGATATTGGAAAAATGGAAAACCCCGGCTACTTTACTGAAAACCAAACCGAAACTAATGAACATGATAACCTGAAGCCACGCATGAGTGCTTTGGTTATTAAGGCACATGTTACTAACGGAGTTAAGCTAGCCGAGGAACAAGGGTTACCCGATGTCGTTATTGACTTTATTAAAACACACCATGGTACCTCTTTGATCAAATTCTTTTGGGATAAAGCCCAAAAACAGGCTGATGAAGATAAAAAAGAGATCCGAGAAGAAGATTTTAGATATGATGGCCCCCTGCCCCAAACCAAAGAAACCGGCATTCTCTTATTGGCCGACTGTATAGAAGCCTCTTCACGAGCTATGAAAGATCCGAACTACCAAAAGCTCGAAAACCTTATAGATCGCATGGTTGACGAACGGGTAAACGAGGGGCAGCTCAGTAAAACACCGCTCACTTTCCAAGATATTCATGCTATTAAAGAGACCTTTCTCAATATCCTGGTCGGTATCTACCATAGCAGAGTTGATTATCCTGATGACGAAGAAAAAGAACAGGACCATGACAAGGTTATAAAAGAGAAACCTTCTGCTGATTCTGGAGAGGAGATCCCCAAACATCCCGAAGCCCCGGAAAGTCCACCCCCGGTTGATGAATATTATAACTCCTGAATTTTTATGCACTATACAGAGGAGCTCAAGCGTTATCTGCAATTTATTAAATTAGAAAAAAATCTTTCTGAGAATTCGGTAGTCTCCTATGAAAGAGACCTTCGGCGATACCTCAACTTTGTTGCAGATAACTTACGTATTCAACAGCTAGATGGAGTTAGCCTACAACATATTGAGCAATATCTCGAAGAGCTTACCGCTATGGACCTTTCGGTAAGCTCCATAGCCCGAAATATCTCTAGTATCCGTGGATTTCATGAATTTGCCGTTGTTGAAGGTATGGCGGAGGCAAACCCTGCAGAGCTGGTTGAACTCCCTAAGAAAGCCCAAAACCTGCCTGAGGTTTTAAATCAAGATGAAGTTGCTGCAATTATTGACACTCCCAACCGAGAGTCAAATGCTGGCATTCGCAATGCTGCTATCCTCGAAACACTCTATGCTACGGGAATGCGAGTTAGTGAATTGACCAGCCTGGAAGTTGACAACCTCTTTTTTGAAATTGGTTTTATACGGGTTGTTGGTAAAGGCAATAAAGAACGTTTGGTCCCCGTGGGTGAGGTAGCTCAATCTGCACTGGAACATTATATCGAGGTTGTTCGGCCGATATTCATTAGTGATAAAAATCCACAGAAAGCAGAGCACAAAGTATTTTTAAGTCAACGCGGCAATCCTTTATCACGGATGAGTATTTGGAATGTCGTCAATGATGCAGCCGAACGGGCCGGTATTGAGAAAAATGTTTATCCACATATTTTCCGGCATTCTTTTGCCACCCATCTACTCGAGGGCGGAGCGGACCTACGGGCCGTACAAGAAATGTTAGGACATTCTTCAATCCTTACAACAGAAATTTACACCCATGTAGACCGTTCACTTCTACATCAAGTGCACAAAGAATTCCATCCCCGTGCTTAAGATTTTTATTTTAGTATAAGATCTTGTAATTAGTACCAAGAACATCTACAGATGTAAAATTATTTCATCTACATAGCACGCTAATGCTATTAACTTTCCATCTTAATAATCGATGAGTAAGAAAAGGTTTACCAAGCTATTAAAAAATCTCAGAGATCCTAAAAATAAGTGCTATGATGAACTATTTTCCCAGATTTATAGTGAACTAAAAAGACTTGCCTACTCAAAGCTTCAAAAAGAACGAGAGGATATTACCTTAACAGAAACAGCGTTAGTACATGAGGTTTATCTCAAAATGATAGATCAGACACAGATTCAGGCTAATGACAAAAATCACTTCATGGCCATAGCAGCACGATGTATGCGTCAAATACTTATCGACCATGCCCGCAAAAAGAAAGCGGAAAAGCGTGGTGGTGATAAAAACGACGTAACGTATATTGATGAACTTCTTAAACAAAGGCACAAAACAGAAGAACTAATCGACATTGATAACGAACTCAATAAGTTGGCAAAGCTTGACCAGCGGATGGCCGATGTTGTAGTACTTCGTTTCTTTGGACAGATGACAGTATCCGACACAGCAAAAGCCTTGAACATATCAGAACGAACGGTTAAAAGAGATTGGGCGAAAGCACGCGGATGGCTTTATAAAGAACTAAAAGGATAATCTTAACCAAGCTTCACTTTTCTATGGAGCAAAATCAATGGGAAAAGGTCAACAAAATTGTTGACACTGCACTTGAGCTAGATAAAAAAGAGAGAACTACTTACATCGAAGAAAATTGCAAAAATGACAACAAGCTTAAGCAACACGTAACCCAACTTCTGGCTGCAATTGAAGAATCAGAAACCGAAGATTTTTTAGCAACACCTGCCACCTATATCGATGAAATGGCCGGCGAGTTAACTGCAACAGATGCCACTGCCTCATCCATGGTTGGCCAACATATTGGCAACTATCACCTTGATGAACTTATTGGCCATGGTGGTATGGGATCTGTTTTTAAAGGTAGGCGCGCCGATGGAGCCTATGAAAAAGAAATAGCCATCAAGATATTACGGCGCGGTATGGACACCCCTTCCAATATTGCACGGTTTAAAAGGGAACGAAATATTTTGGCAAATCTGGAACACCCGAATATTGCCCGCCTACTAGATGGAGGGCTTACCGAAGAGGGCTTGCCCTATTTAGTCATGGAATATGTGGACGGCACTCCCTTGCTCGAATACTGTAACCAAAATAATCTAACCATTGAAGAACGATTAGAATTATTTGAACAAGTTTGTTTTGCTGTTCAACATGCCCACCAAAATGCCATTATTCATCGCGACCTGAAGCCTTCTAACATCTTAGTTAATAATGAAGGCAAGGTCAAAGTTCTGGATTTTGGTATTGCAAAACTTATAAGAGCGGAAAGTTCGGAGGGAGTAACCTTTCAAACTCGCACCGGCGCCCGCATGCTAACAGTAGGTTATTCGTCACCGGAACAGCTGGAAGGTCAAGCCATAACTACGGCTACCGACGCTTATGTCCTTGGAATATTGCTATTTGAACTCTTGGCAGATGTTCATCCATTTGAAATGGATGATAAAAACTTGGTAGAAATTGAAAAACAAGTACGAGAAAAGCGTCCCAAAAACCCTTCGGATAAATATGCGCAACTATCTTCTACTGAAAAGAAAAAAATCGCTCAATACCGGTCTACTGATACAGCTAAATTAACTAGTCTACTTACAGGCGACCTTGATGCTATTGTGATGAAAGCCCTTCGCAAAGAACCTGGTCACCGATATAGTTCTGCTGAGCAACTTCTGGAAGACCTTAACAGGCGGAAAACGAACCTCCCCATTATTGCTAGGGAAGATACCTTCCGTTATAATTCCTCCAAATTTTTAAAACGGCACAAGACCAGGCTTTCTGTAGCAGCAGCTTTTTTGTCGATTATTATCAGCCTTACCGTTTTTTATACTTGGCAAATTGCTCAAGAAAAAGATAAAGCACAATTAGAGGCACAAAAAGCACAAGAAGTAAGCAGCTTTTTAACGGATATGTTTAGGGCCAGTAATCCAAATTATAATCCTAAAGATACCGTTACTGCTGCCACGTTTTTAAAACGGGGGCAAGAACGTATTGATCAACTTAATGACCAGCCGGAGATACAAGGCCAGCTGCTTGAAATAATGGGGCGAGCATATTCCGAGATTGGACAATTTGATAAAGCAGCCCCCCTTCTAAATAAAAGTCTCAAACTCCGGGAAACATACCAAGGAACTACAAGTACTGCCTATATACAAAGTCTTGACGCATTGGGTGTTCTTGAACGACTCAAGGGAAATTTCGCAGAGGCAGAATCCCTTACTCAACGCTCTCTCTCGGTGCTCAAAAATAATCAGCCTAATAATAAAAAGCTTCTTGTCAATGGGTTAAATGAGCTTGGGCTAATACTTGACCAACGGGGTAAATATGAGCAGGCCGATTCTGTTTATAAAGAGGTGCTTTACATTCAACAACAACTATATAAATCCGAACATCCTAAACTAGCACATATTTTCAATAACAGGGCGGGAGTTTTACGAAAACTTGGGAAGTATGAAAAAGCAGAAGAACTTTACCGAAAAGCTTTAAATATTTGGAAAGCCCAATACGGTGATATTCATCCAAGTACCGCCATGGGCTACCATGACCTTGCCTTAATACTTAACCAACGAGGAAAATTAGAGCAAGCCGATTCCCTTTATCATAAAGGGTTAACAATTGACAAAAAGTTATACGATGCCCCAGAAAGACACATTGCTCAATCGTATAATAATATTGGCATTTTTTATGGGCAACAAGGCCGATACCAAGAAGCTAAGCCTTACTTAACCAAGGCAGTAGCTATGCGCCGTAAACTATTTGATGAATACCATCCCAAACTTGCGGAAAGTTTGAATAATTTGGGTCGACTTAATATCGAACTGGGAAACTACGAAAAAGCCCATTCTTATCTTGAAGAAGCACTTAAAATTGATCGAAAAAATTTTGGCGGAAACCATCCTTATATAGCCGGTGATTTGGCAAATCTAGCACGCATTGAAAAAGAAAAAGGTTCACTGGATATTGCCAAAAAGCATTTCGAAAAATCCTTGTCAATATTTAAAGCTAACTTACCTTCAGATCATAGAAAAATAGCTGGTATACTTACAGAGATTGGAAAACTGCATATCATCAAAAACAATATATCGGAAGCTATACCAATGTTAGAAAAAGCATTGGCTATCAAAAAGAAATCATATGACAAGAGGAGTTGGCAAATTGCTTACACAAAATCGATATTGGGTAACGCTTTGGGTAAGAATATGGAATATACCAAAGCTGAATCTTATTTAATTCCAGCCTATGAAACACTAAAAAAAGAACGCGGTTCCTCTGATACTTTTACCAACCATGCTAAAAATAGTATAATAGAACTCTACAAGGACTGGGGTAAAACAGATATGGCAAAGAAGTATTCTTCAACTGAATAAAGACTTTTCATCTTTTAAAAAAGCCTGCCAGGCAAAAAACCTGGCAGGCTAATATTTTTTGAAGTTAGATTGGTTCCCTTATCGACAAGAGCCGAAATAGTCTGCTATAGCTTGATGATCCAAGCCCCCAAGATCAAGCTCTCGGCTCTGCCTTCGGAAGGTTTTCATTATTGTTCAATTATTTTTTATACCAAAATACTTTTTTACCTCTTCATAGTTATTCAAATCAATTGGTAGCTTTCCGACCTTGGCTTTTGTTTTCAGTTGCTTTCCGCCGGGAATAAGCACATACCGAAAACTGCTACTTGTTCCAATAGCTCTGGGAAGAGTACCAGTAGCATCAGGATTCATATAACCAATCCGTAATTGTTGCGGGTTTAGCTGAAAAAAGAAACTGTAATTAGGATTTCCGGGGCTACTTGCCTTAGCTAACGGCAATGCATAAACCGATTGAGTATTAAAATCGGTATACACTTTTACAATCCCCTTATCAATAATATCTTGTGTCATGGCATTTGCCGAGATATCAAAGTACCGATATTTAGTCGTACTTTGCGTATTTCCATTCCATTGCGAAGGATTTACCCAATTGGAATACATTACATTGGCAGTACCTTTTAGATTAATGGGCGTTCCCCAACCACTAGCTGTCTTGGGGCCATACAGATTGAAGGTACTTTTATTTAAATAATAATCTCCCTCTTTACCCAATGATGATTGTGGTGCTGAACTTCCGGAATAAATTTGGCTACCATCTTTGCCATCTTGTCCATCCTGACCGGGAGGGCCCTGCAGGCTTATTGGCGTTCCCCATCCCTGGTCATTTTTGGGCCCATACATATCACCAGTACTGGTATCTAAATAGTAATCTCCCATATCTCCTTTGCTACTACCGGGTACCCCCTGTCCGGAATAAATCTTACTCCCATCATCCCCGGCCGGGCCTACGGGACCTTGCTGTCCTTCAGGACCTTGTGGTCCTTGTTCACCGGCAGGACCTTCACAACCAAAAAACAAAGGTAAAGTTGCGATCAAAAATAGCGTCAATACTCGTAACAATCGTCTCATAATTACAATCTGGTTTAATTAGTTTTCATTAATACCACATTGCATACTGCGAGAAACCATTTGAAGAGAGGACAAATTAAAAAGGACCCCACAAAAAAATTGTAGAGCCCTTTTAAAAAAAGCTAAAACTCATCACTCAAAGTTATAAAACTCCTTAAATGACTGCTGATCTACTACCTCCATTTTTTTAAGAGTCACAATCCCTGTATCGTCTACTTCTGTATTGTCTTGGGTATTATTGGCCTCTGTACGAATGATCTCAATTTGATCATAAGGTATGCCTGTTTTATTCGGCTCTGTATTTATCCGGAAATATACATTCCCGTTAACAAAATTGTGCTCTACAGAATACTGGATATTTCGAGCGCGTCCCGGTACTGAATAATAGATCTGATTGCTTCCGGTATCATACATTAAGTACACCGACCAAGAACTCTGTTTCATCTCTGTTTCTGTTAAATTACTGAAGACGGCAACAAACTGTGGACTTGAACTAAAGTCATGTTGAGGATAAATATAGCGCGTTACATTCGCATTCCCATCAGCTCCTTTTAAATTCACGGCAGTTCCCCACCCTTGACTTGTTTTGGGACCATACATATTGTAGTTGGATTTATCCAAGTAAAAGTCTCCATTCTCTCCCAATGAAGAAGCTGGTGCACCAGATCCCGCATGAAATTTGCTGCCATCTTCCCCATCTTGGCCCATCAGTACCATAATCGGGTTCCCCCAACCGCTATCTTTCTTGGGACCATACATTTCTCCGGTATTCGTATTCAGGTAATAATCACCATTACTGCCAGTACTGCTTGCGGGCGCACCCTTTCCGGAGTACATCATACTCCCGTCATCACCGGCCGGTCCTACCGGTCCCTGTGGACCTTCAGGGCCTTGGGTTCCTTGCTCTCCGGCGGGGCCTTCACACCCCATAAAAAGGGGGAAAACTGCTATCAAAAATAATATAACCACTCGTGAGAATCGTCGCATAACTCTATAGTTTTATGAATATTATAAGTTCACATAGAATAATACGTAATCGAAAGTGAAGTGAGCTCAAAGCAGCTGTTCTAACTTTATTGTTCAAATGCTATTGATGATGTTTGTTAGCTGGGTGACTCACAGACTGTCACTCGGTTGCATGAACCATCATTAATACAGATAGAAATGCACTGGCGTATGTGCACTAATTTTAGTCAACGACCAGCTTTTACTTTCATATGCAATTGGACTGTTATAGTTTCGGCTTCATTCATAAAAAGCCACCACCAAAATCAGAATGAATCATCATAACAAGAAAATATTGGCCTACCCTTTTATTAAAATCCGCCTTTAAAATAGAGATAAATAAAAAAGCCCACAGCAAAATAAATTGCTGTGGGCCTGAAGGGGCATGTAATTTACCTATTTTACCGGGCTCCAGAACGGAAAACGGTCGCTAGCAGAGTTTACTGTTAGGTTGGTCGCGCTCGTGCCATCGGTATTAATAATATACACTTCGTCATTTCCATCCCGATCGCTTTGGAATGAAAGCTTACTACCGTCCGGTGACCATGAAGGGAAAACATCACTCCCTGAATTATTGGTTACCCGCTTGAGATCACTGCCATCGGTACTCATAATATATATCTCATTGTTTCCATCCCGATCACTTGCAAACGCAATTTTCGAGCCATCGGGGCTGTAGATAGGTATCCCATCATAATGCGTGTTATCAGTTATTTTTTGCAGGGCCGTTCCTTGGGAATTCATCGTATAAATTTCATCATCACCATCTGCATCACGACTACTTACAAACGCAATGCGATCACCATCGTGGGACCATGTTCCAGCTACATCTTGAGCATTCGGATTATTTGTTAGATTTGTTTGGTTACTCCCGTCAGCATTCATCATATAAACTTCATAGTCTCCATCACGATCTGTGCTGAAAAGAATCTGGCTGCCATCCGGCGACCAGCGTGGAAGCAGATCATGTCCCGAAGAATTGGTAAGTTGAGTACGATTGGAACCGTCGGCGTTGATCATGTATATATTGTTGTCTGACCAACTGGTGTATGCAATCTTGGTACCGTCGGGAGAAATTGAAGGATAATATTCCATTTCTGCATTGTTGGTTATCCGCTCTTGACCGGTACCGTCCGGATTCGTTACATACAAATCGGGATTAGTATTGCGACCACTGAGAAACACAATTTGATTGCTCAAAACAGCCTCACATGTAATATCAAAACTAGCCGTAGTTGTATTTTCCGCGGTAATATCCACTTTTTTAGGATTATTTCCGTCTACCGAGCAGTTATCGGCAATGCCCGAGAGTTCGGCATCGTAACTGCTCTCTTCTAGATCTTCTACGGTGATCGTCTCGTCAGTCCCAATGGAATGGTCAGCCCCATCCACAGTAATAGTATATCCGTCAGAATCCACATCCGAGCCACTGGTACTGGTTGTCACTTCCAGAGTACCTGTTGTGGGTTCTTCTGGGGCTGGTTCAGGGTCTGAATCAGTACCGGTACTGTTATCACTGCAAGAAATTATTAATCCTATTAACAAAAGTGGTATTAAAGTTCGTAGTAGTTTCCTCATAATTTTAACCTTTATTTAATATGATTGCTATGATTATTTAAGAATCCTTCAAGACCCCATCACAATCAATTCCTAACTAGTTCATTTAAGAAGATGGAATTGTATAACCTTTGCTAAAGCAAAGCCCTCTTGGAATTCATTCTATCTGTAGATGTTGTCTTATTATCTAATCTGTTACACAGCACTATGCGAAACGTTCAATTGAAGGGGGACATTTTTTAATAGCTAATGCTCTATAAAAAAGCCCCCTATTAATCAATAACTCGTCATGAATAAAAGTCCTACTCTGTTTATTGCTGTTCACACTTAAGGGTCATACCAGTAATCCACATATCTTTACCCCCCTTAGGATCAATGTTATCATCATCGCTACGCCCTGGCCAGCTCGAAGTTGTGACCCCCATCGTAAATACATGCACCTTGTTGTTTGCATCACGATACGTTTCTACTGCCGAAGGGAATCCTCGGCCTTTCTTGTCATTCTCAAACTCAAAAAACGTGGACTTTTTACTACCATCGATGAAGAGAGGCATTCCCTCATCCGCATAAACCCCCAAGTATGGAAGTCCACCAATCTCAGACGCATTTTGTCCCACAAGAACAACTCCTCCACCAGGTATTCGCACACCTCCATTGTATTTGGTAGATCCACTATCATCAAATTTTTGCTGGTGTACCCATTGCTCAACCCCACTGGGTCCAAGTCGCTGTACATAAGCATCTTTGATATATACATTAACATCAGGCTCAAGCGAAGTAGCCGTATTGCCATATACAACGGCTCCTCCATCCGGCATTGGAATAGGCTGTTTAATTTGTCTTGTTAGCTGTTTGCTTGAGGCTTCGATTTGCAAATTACTGTTAAGTCTGGCAAATATGGTATTACCATTATCATTTCTTGCACCCAAAAATATACGGCTTTGGTCGTCAGCAGCTATGCTGTAAGGTGCCGTATACGCCTCAATTTGTTTCACAGTCTGGAGGGTGCCATTTTTTTGAAATTTAGCAATAGCTACATCATGAGATCCCTTGTTTGGCTCTTTATTTTTGGGTGTAAAAGGACCGCTCATTCTAGCAGAAACCAATATTTCACCCGACGGTAGCACGGCAATCGTTTCATGATTTAGCTCGTCGAGATCAGGTGAGCCAAACTGCTGGGCCCATTCAAGACTTCCAGAACCGGCATCAAGACGTGCTAATACTACATCTCTACCCCCTGTATTAGAATTGCCATCTTTTAGAGTTGAGAAGTGATACTTTAGCTTTGCTTCTCCTAATCCTTGATTGGTAACACCACGCTCTCCCACGATATACACACTGTTACCGTCAACTTCAATACCTCTCCATGTCGTAGATTTTAATTTTGAATCAAATCTTGATTCCCAAACTTTATCTCCTTCAGTATCATATTTTGCAGCTACCCCTCGGTCACGCAGTACCATATATAAATTGCCATTCGAATCCATGGCCATGTCCTGCGATTTATCGTCTTTATCCGAGGTTGTAAGTCCCTGACTAACCCACTGCAGATTAGCATCAAGCTGGACGTCATTTCCATAGCATGCCTGAATATTGGTAATAACCTGCAAGGGAACACCATCAGAAATTTGTTCTCCAACAACAACTTTTACAGGACCGCCGCTAACACCTTCGGGCACAACCGTATAAAGCGTATCACTACTGACGCTATCAACATCTGCCATTATACCCCCAAAGGAGATCTTATTTTTTGAAGATTTCTTTGCAAAATATTTACCCTTTATGGCTATAGTTGCCCCTATAACAGCGGTATCGGGCTCCATAGCAATTATTGTGGGTGCTAACACATCAAAATCAGGTCCTGTTGCAGATTTCTGTTTTACTGTTACCTTAACCGGTCCATCACTGGCATTGTCCGGAACCTTTGTTATTAATCGATCTTTTGATGCATCATTTACTGGAGCTGCCGTCCCATTAAATGTGATTGTTATATCAGAAGAATTCGTACTAAAATTCATACCCTCAATCGTAACCTCAGTACCGACTATTCCACTGTCGGGTTTTATTGAACTGATACCAGGGGCTTTGGCTTCTACCGTAAATTGGGGACCGGACACCGTCTCCCCACCGACCGTAACTTTTACTGGCCCACTGGATGCTCCTTTTGGCACCTTGGTTTTCAATTGCGATTCTGTGGCACTTTCAACTGGAGCAGCTTCTCCCCCTATGGTAATGGCATTAGACGTCTTTTCGGCACTAAATCCCTTTCCAGATATTGTAACCAACGTCCCGGGAGGACCGCTATCGGGTTGTATACCTGTAATTTCCGGATTCGGCATACCGTTTCCACCTCCACCACAGGAGGTTAAGAAAAATGCCATAATCAGTATTACAAATAGTCTTAATGAACACCTGATGTAGTTTAATATCTTCATAAGAAAGTATACGCTTAATTATCACTTTACATACAACATGCGTACACTTTTGAAAAAGGGGGACAAAAAATAACAAACCAGTTTTTAAGAGTAATTTGACCTCTCTTCGTCCAAATTTCCGCATGTAATAGTAAAGAGGACAAACTACTTGTAGTTATGGAAAAACAACGTTGGCAACGAATAGAAACAATTATCGAAGAAAGTTGGGCTTTTGAGACGATGCAAGAAAAAAAAGAGTATGCCCAAAAAGCATGTAGTAATAATATGCAGCTTTATAAAGAAGTGGTTGCACTTTTAAAAGGAATACACCATGCAGAAAAAGAGGGATTTTTAGAGTAACATCCTTTTCAGTCCGGAACATACAACCGTTACTATGGTAAAGGTGACTATTCCTTCAATTAAATATTAATGAGAGCCTGCCCCAGGGATTTAATATCCAGTCACTTTTCAAGCACCATTATATTTTTTGGAATACGTTATAAAAACATTGGCCTCTGTAGGGATGGCCTCAAACTCAGCGGAGGTTGTTTCTACATAAGTATCATTCTGAGGATTTAATAGAACTGACATCAGGCAATGGCTATGAGTTTATTTACATAAAGAGAGGTAACTATTTACTCTCTGATTACTAAATGATTAAGATAAACCAGTTTGGAATCCTCACATTAAATAGTGTCAAAAGGTATAGACGGCAAAAAAATCAATTTAAAAACTGGATACTAATATTTAGATATTTCCCTTCTATTACCTTACCATTCCAATAATAATTATAGGATACTCTTCTTTTGAACTACAACATTTAAAAAATTATCGTATCTGATGAAAAATAATAACAATGCTCGATTTTTTATTTGGTCGATCTTACTTGCTATTTTTCTATTTATACACAATAAAAATCTTGCCCAGGTAGGATCAGCCAAATCATATGAAAATGGCTTAGTCGTATCAGCAGAGCAACGAGCTTCTGCTGTAGGAAAAGAGATTTTACAACAGGGAGGAAATGCTATAGATGCGGCCGTCGGAGTACAGTTTGCATTGGCAGTAACATTACCTCGAGCCGGTAATATTGGTGGTGGAGGATTTATGGTACTGCATACTTCAGATGGTAAAACGCACGCACTGGACTTTCGCGAAAAAGCACCTATGAAAGCATCGAGCAAAATGTATCTCCGTGATGGAAAATATATCCCTAAACTGAGTAGACTTGGGGCATTGGCAGTAGGTGTCCCCGGCGTTGTGGACGGCATGATCAAGGCACTGGAACGCTACGGACGCCTCCCCCTTGAAACGGTTATGCAACCGGCAATTGACCTTGCAGGTGAGGGATATAAATTATCTTCAGCCCAAGCCCAAAGCCTCAATGATAAAGCTGGGGATTTTGAACAATTCAAGAGCTCTTCCAAATATTTTTTAAAGAAGGATGGCACCACTTGGCAAGAAGGCAACTTATTTGTTCAAAAAGACCTTGCCCAAACTTTACAGCGAATTGCCAATCGTGGGCGTAAGGGGTTCTATTCCGGGAAAACAGCTGATCTTATTGTTGAAGAAATGCAAAATCAAAGAGGGCTCATATCGTATGATGATTTACAGTCATACGAAAGCGTCTGGCGTAAACCAGTAAAAGCTTCTTTTAAAGATTACAACCTCCATATTATGCCTCCCCCCAGCAGTGGTAGCATAGCGGTACATCAAATTTTAGAAATGCTTGATCCTTTTGACCTCAAAAAAATGGGGTTCAATTCAGCAGACTATGTACATTTGGTCACTGAAACTATGCGTCGTGCTTTCGCTGACAGGGCATACTTCCTCGGCGATCCCGACTTTGTAGATATCCCTCGAGAGCGTTTACTGAGCAATAGCTACAATAAGAAACGCATGCAAAGCTTTAAGCACGATAAAGCAAGCTCAAGTGATAAGATTGGCCATGGTGATATCCCCTTTTTACAAGAGTCTGACCAGACTACCCATTTTTCTATTTTAGATAAAGAAGGAAACGCTGTATCAGTTACTACTACCCTCAATGGAAGCTTTGGTAGCAAACTAGCTGTAGGTGGAGCCGGCTTTGTTCTTAATAACGAGATGGATGACTTTACGGCCGAACCTAGTGAACCCAATATGTACGGGTTAATACAAGGAAAAGCCAATATTGTACAGCCTCAGAAACGGATGATTAGCAGTATGACCCCCACTATTGTGACTAAAAAGGGGGAAGTTCGCATGGTTTTAGGTGCTGCAGGCGGCCCACGCATTATTACCGCGACACTTCAAAACTTTCTGAACTTAACCGTATTTAATATGGCCCCTCAACAGGCGATCTCTGCCCCCCGCTTTCACCATCAGTGGATGCCGGACAAACTCTATTATGAAGAGTTTGGGTTGAGTCCTGACACCCAAAAAAAGCTCTCCAATATGGGCCATACCCTGCAACCCAGAGGCCACATCGGACGTGCGCATTCGATCTATGTTAACGAAAAAGGCTTAAAATATGGAAGTGCCGACCCTCGGGCCCACGGTTCGGCTGAAGGGTACTAATTAGAAAATCCAAATCTCCTTTTTTAGGATCTGTTAATTTACTTCCTTAAGTAGGAAAAGAAATTGAACAACACATTTATATGAGTAACAATACTGTAGTACAATCTATTGAGTGGCGTGAAGACCACGTTCGTATTCTCGACCAAACCTATCTACCCAACCGTGAAGTCTATAGTGATATACGTGACGTAGGCCGTATGTGGGAGGCTATAAAAAAGCTTCGCGTTCGCGGGGCCCCTGCCATTGGTATTGCCGCAGCTTATGGTTTTTACTTAGGAATTAAAGATCTGCCCGAAAATGCCTTCGAAAGCTTTTGGGTAGAAGTGGAACGTGTTGCCGAATATCTAGAAACAGCAAGGCCTACTGCAGTAAATCTAAATTGGGCCTTAGAACGACTTAAAACAACCATTCGAGCACACAAAGATAAAGGTATTTCAGAAATCAAGGATATCGTTTTAGAAACAGCCCAAACGATCCATGCCGAAGATAAACGCACCTGTAAAAAGATTGGTGAAAATGGCGTTGAGCTCGTCCCCAATGACGCTCAGATACTAACACACTGTAATACCGGTAGCCTGGCCACCGGTCAATATGGAACGGCCCTTTCAGTGATTTTCCACGCTCAGGAGGAGGGGACCGATCTACATGTATGGGTCGATGAAACACGTCCCCTGCTCCAAGGGGCACGCCTCACTTCATGGGAGTTGATGAACGCAGAAATCCCCATGAAACTTATTACTGATTCTACTGCCGGCTCCCTTATACGACGAGGAAAGGTTGATATGGTTATTGTAGGAGCCGATCGCGTAGCTGCTAATGGAGATACTGCTAACAAAATCGGCACCTATCCACTTGCAGTTATAGCAAATGAAAATGATGTTCCCTTCTATATAGCCGTACCCCTTTCTACCATTGATATGGAATTAGAAAATGGTGAAACCATCCCTATTGAAGAACGAGACGGAGATGAAATTGCCAGTTTCAACGACTCAAATGTGGCACCAAAAAAAGTTGAAGCCTATAACCCGGCTTTCGATATCACCCCACATAAGTATATTACAGCATTTGTAACCGAAGAAGGAATCATTGAGCCATCTTTCGAAGAGAACTTTAAAAAGCTATTTGAAGACTAAGTAATAATGATAGTTATCGGGCATCAAACGTTGGTGCCCAATAAATAGTTCAACACCCAGACTCCTCCATTTTCAATCGATAGGAGATAAAGTATTTTGCACGTTAACGTTCCACCTTATCGATGATAACATCTGTGTCAATACTTCCGTGTGACGCATGCCAAACCACCTTTTTGTTATCAATAATAATAACCTGTGGCGATTCATGCCGTATATCTAATTCAGAAGCGATATAATCGGAAGCAGAACGGTTGCGAACGACATTTAAAAAATGCATATCCGCAAAATCGAGAATCTCCGTTGCTGCTTTTTCTAAACTTCCCTTACTCATAAAACATACACTACATAAGTGACTGTGTTTATAAATAAGCTGCGCACGATCTCTCGACATCTCCAATATTGTTCTAAAATCACCCTGTTCAGAAATACTATTCCAAATATCATTGGTCCTAGCTCCAGAAATCTTTTTACCTATCGTATCAAATAATCCCATAATGTGTTTTTTGAATAATTTTAAAAAGGTTTTAATCACCAAGACAAATACCAATATCTCTGGCTGTCTGCACTGTATCACTTTCCAGCGGTACCGATTTCATCTTTCCCTCAATACTAGTAATTGGAATCCGCGTTAACTCATTATCTTGGAGCACCACTAATTTATTGTAATCTCGCTGTTGCACACACCGAATAGCAGCTGCTCCATACCGTAATGAAATTAATCGATCATAGGTCGAGGGAGAACCGCCACGCTGTAAGTGCCCAAGTACCACCGAACGAGACTCTTTGCCGGTGCGTTCAGACAGCTCATCAGCAACGCGCCCGGCGATACCGCCAAGCTGCACTTGCTGGCCAATAGATTTACCCTTGGTAACGAGTTCACCATCTTTCTTTTTAGCTCCTTCAGCCACCACAATCATCGTATAATGCTGTCCATTGTCTTCCCGTTCATTAATTTTTTCGACAATAGAATCGTACGAGAATGGGATTTCTGGTATAAGCACCACATCGGCTGACGATGCAATACCAGCATATAAAGCGATCCACCCGGCATAACGCCCCATCACTTCTACTGCCATAATGCGATGATGCGATGCAGCTGTTGTTGTGATACGATCTAGGGCTCCAGTTGCAATATCTATTGCAGTATCAAAACCTAATGATACATCACAATTAAAAATGTCGTTATCAATCGTTTTAGGCACCCCAACAACATTGAGACCTTTCTTAATTAAGCGGCTGGCAATACTCATAGATCCGTCACCGCCGATTGCAACCAGCGCATCAATTTCGTGTTCATCGAATGTATCAATAAGCTGATCCGAGACATCACGCGTATCCCAACTGCCATCATCTTTCTGATATGGCATATCAAAAGGGTTTCCTCTATTAGCAGTACCTAATATCGTACCCCCCTGCAACGTAATCCCGTGTACTTTTTCAGCATCAAGCTTAATAAAGGGGTCATCGGTATATATTGATCCATAGCCATTTTTAATACCGTAAACTTCCCAGCCTCTTTTAAGTGCAGCCAGAGTAGCAGCTCTTATTGCTGCATTTAATCCGGGAGCATCACCACCCCCGGTATTTATTGCTATACGCATAAGCTATATCTCTTCCTCTAATGGTTCTCCTTCCATCCGAAACACCTCTTCAAACTCTTCGGCTCCCAGATCACGACGTAAAATCTTCGTATTATCATCAGTCATATCCAGAATTGATGTTTCCCTAGAGGGTAGTTTCTGCTGGTTATCAATAGTAACATCCACCACCTTTTCAAATTCTCTTAAGAATGGTTCTCGTTCATACTTTTCCAGTGCGTTCCCATTCATATTGGGCTTTTTAGCTGTAATAGCAAGCATAGGATTACCCAATTCACGAACCAACCCTTCTGCAATAGGGTAATCGGGCACACGAATGCCCACCGTTTTTTTCTTGGGATGCACCAGCAGCTTGGGTACTTCTTTAGTAGCCGGCAATATAAAGGTATATGGGCCCGGAATCAGTCGCTTAATCAATTTAAAATTGTGATCTGATATATGAGCAAACTTAGAAATACCAGACAACGAATCGCACAAAATTGTCAGGTGATCATCTTTTCCTAAGGCACGTATTTCTCGAATTCTTTCAATCCCTTTTTTATTCTTATAATCGCAACCAATTGCATACTGGCTGTCCGTCGGAAATAATACAACCGCGCCATCTCGAATTTTATCAGTTACTTCAAAAAGTCGCTTAACATGTGGTGTTTCCGGGTGCAGTTTAACTCGTTCTGCCATGTTTAAAACCTCAAAATTTTTTGACTATTAAAACTATTTCAGATAAGCAAAAAATGTGTGGGAATGTTCTCCGTTTAGCTGTTGTGATTATGAATGAAATAACATATTACCTATTATCTTTATGGAAACATGATATTAGGTTTTCACAAATGTGAATTTCATTAATAACACATTGATTTCGGATAATCAATTCAATTTCTAATAATCATTAATTAAATCATTCTATCTATGGATACATCAGTAAAAGCACAGTGGTTAGGACACTCCGCTTTTAAACTTGTAAGTCCTAACGATAATACCATTTTGATCGATCCGTTTCTTTCTCAAAATCCTGCTACACCTGATGAATATAAACAACAGGATGAGGTTGATTATATTTTACTTACCCACGGCCATGAAGATCATGTGGGTGACACCCTTGAAATTGCCCAAAACACCGGCTGTAAAGTAGCTACTATGGTTGAGCTTTCTCGTCTTCTTGTGGGCAAGCATGGGCTCAGCGAAGACCAGGCCATAGAATTCAACAAAGGAGGAACGGTCGACTTCGATGATTTCTCTGTCACAATGGTATCGGCAAATCACAGTTCCTCTTTTAAAGGCGACTATGCCGGGGACCCCGCGGGGTTGGTTATCACTTTCGATAATGATATCACCTTTTACCATCTGGGAGATACTAATATCTTTTATGATCTGGAACTCTATGGAGAGCTATACGAGCCAGATATTATAGCAGTTCCTATGGGAGACCATTATACTATGGGACCAGAAGAGGCTGCAATGGCTTGCGAACTTATTGAAGCCGACTATGCAGTGCCTATCCACTATGGTACTTTTCCCGTACTAACCGGCGACCCCAAGGTCTTCAAAGAAGAAACCGAAGATTGTTGTGATACAGAAGTTTGGATTCCCAAAGCCGGCGAGAACTTCCTGGGATAAATTTCTTGTCCTGGCTTACCTTAAGAAGGGACACGATATATCGTGTCCCTTCCTCTATTAATAAGTCCTGTTTTCTAAACGCCAAATACTTATATATAGGCAAAATAATTTATGTGCTTCCTCCCTAACTATACATCCTCAGCAAGAAAAAAACAGCTACACCTGTTACCGATACATATAACCAAACCGGAAGAGTTACTTTTGACACCTTTCGATGTAATTTTAGTTTACCGGAAAAGGCCAAGTAAAAGCTGGTAAGAATAAGAGGCATTACTAAAGCAGAAAGAATAATATGAGAGATCAAGATAAAGAAGTAGATCGGCCGGACAAAGCCTTCACCGGTAAAAGAAGTACTTCCATGGAAATTATGGTATATCACATAACTGATCAGAAAAAACGTAGATGTTACAAAGGCCGTTAGGTTAAACTTCATATGCTTGCTAAAATTCCTATTTCGTATAGCCCGATATCCAAATAGTAATAACACTGCACTTGCACTATTTAATAAAGCATTTAGAGCAGGCAAGCTCGTAATGAGGGTAGATTCATAATCGCTCCCCCCTTTGAAGTAGATCAACCAAATAAGAAAGGTAAATGAAATAGCACTTATTAATAGGATAACAGCAATAGCTTTGCCAAGACTTATATCCTTCAACAGATCAATAGTAAATGGCTCAGAGGAGTTCATCACATTGTATAATTAATCATTAATTTTTGAAGAAGCTTAAGGTACAAATTTTACTATATATATAGCAGTCATTTGATAAGAGTTTAGAATATGCTTAAAAAAACAACCTTAAATAATATCACCCTGCCAATATTTCATAATTTTCTGAAAACTATTCATAGATTCGGTTAAGCATTTTTGATAAATAGATTATATCTTAGGCCACCTACTTTCGGGCTATATGTTGGAGCGGCAGCCACTATTTAGAATCGGTATAAATATACACCTTGTCTTTTTTAGGGGTTCTAAAAACGCCGGATTTTCCATACATTCAGGCCGAAACTTTTATGATGAATATCTGGAATTCAAGCAACGATAAATTCTACGTAACCTATGGCTCAGATCTTTCCCAAATGGGCAAATGAAGTTCCGCACCAGATTTTGCTCGGGCTTATCATTTTCGCAACAGCAACAGTAGCAGGAGTTTGGTACTTTTTCTCCCCTGAATATACCGATGTCGGTTATGCTCCCGAGCAGCCCATTGCGTACAGCCATAAATTGCACGCAGGCAAACTCGATATCGATTGCCAATACTGCCACACCAATGTTGGAAAATCTAAACACGCGAATGTGCCGGCTACGCAAACATGCATGAATTGCCACAACCAAATTGATTCCAACAACCCTGACGAGGTTGAAAAAATTCGCGAAAGCTGGAAATCTGACGAATCTATTGAATGGGTCCGCGTACATAATCTCCCTGATTACGCATATTTCAACCACGCAGCACACGTTAATGTTGGCGTAGGGTGTGAAACATGTCATGGTCGCGTAGACCGTATGGAAGTTGTTGAACAAAAAGAAACTTTAAGCATGAGCTGGTGCCTGGATTGCCATCGAAATCCCGAACAGTACGTTCGCCCGGTGGAAGAAGTCACTACAATGGGCTATGAGCCTAACAAAAAGCAGCTAGAATTAGGGCGTGAACTTGTTGCAAAGCATAATATTGCACCGCCAACTTATTGCCAAGGCTGCCACTACTAATTTTATTAAACGAATCTGAACTAACTCAATCGTAACCGAATGAGCGAAGACGTAAAAAATCCCAATTACTGGAAAAGTCTGGGCGAACTTGCCAGAAATGATGAATATGAGAAGTTCGTCGAGCGCGAATTCCCGGAAAATGCTACAGAACTTAATGATGAGGTATCCCGGCGCAGTTTCTTGCGTGTAATGGGAGCTTCCATTGCCCTGGCAGGCTTTGCTGCCTGTCGGCGTCCCGTTCAAAAGATAATGCCTTACAGCAAGATGCCGGAAGATGTTGTTCCCGGCAAACCGATGTTTTATGCATCAGCAATGCCTTTTCAAGGTGCTCTGGATGGTATTGTAGTTGAAAACAACGAGGGGCGACCCAGCAAAATTGAAGGTAACGAACTACACCCTTCAAGTAACGGAAACACCAGTATTTTTGGACAAGCTGCGATCCTGAACATGTACGACCCGGATCGTTCTCGTAAAGTCCGAAAGGATGGAGAACAATCATCGGTAAGTGCTTTTGCTAAGTTTTGTAGTGAGCATTTTACTGATACTGAGCAAAATATCGCTTTTATCTCAGAAGCGAACTCTTCTCCTACTTATAATAGGCTTAAAGCACAGGCTCTTAACAAATTTTCTAATGCTCAGTGGGTAACCTACGAAGCATTTGGCGAAGACAATGCTCTTGAAGGAACAAATATTGCATTTGGTAAGCGCCTGCGTACGGTTAATCACTATGACAAGGCTGAAACAATTGTCAGCTTCGACGATGACTTCTTAAATCCAGCCGGAGATCAAAACAGCGTCCAAAATACGAAGCAGTTCACTGACGGACGTGATGTTACCTCTCCCGAGGACGAGATGTCTCGCTTTTATGCTATTGAAAGCACCTTCTCTATCACCGGCTCCAATGCTGATAACCGTCTGCGAATCAAATCAGGTGAAATAAACCTCTTTATATATGCTCTGGCAGCTGAATTGGCCAAATCTGTTGATGGATTATCGGCATTCAGCGGTTACAGTAACAAATTTTCTGATCACGAATGGATTCCCGTTCTCGCTGAAGAATTATTAGAGAACAAAGGAGAATCTATTCTTACTGTCGGACGAGATCACAAACCGGCTCTTCATGCGGCTGTATCAGCAATGAATGCTGCTCTTGGCAACGCTGAAGAAACGGTTACTTATCATGAGGTACCTTATATTAATGATCAAAACAACAATGAAGCATTTGCCAATGTTGTTGAAGAGTTAAAGAATGGTAATGTTGATACGGTAGTACTAGTAGGGACAAATCCTGCATTTACTGCCCCGGCCGACCTTAACTTCTCTAATGCACTTTCAAGTGCCGGTCAGGTTATACATCTCTCGCAATATTATAATGAGACCTCGAAACTAGCCAACTGGCATATTAATCGCGCCCATTTCCTTGAAGCATGGGGCGATGGCTACTCTTATAGTGGCACACGTTCTATTATCCAGCCGCAAATTGAGCCGCTGTATTCCGGTGTTAGTGAAATTGAGTTTTTAAGTACCGTGCTCAATGGCGAGAAGCCAAAAGGATATGATCTCGTTCAAGACACATGGAAAGATTATTACTCTTCAGAATTCAAAAGCCAGTGGGAAAAAGCACTGCACGATGGTATTGCAGACGATACTGGCTTCCCATCGGAGTCTGTTAGTATTTCTAGAACTTTTAATAACCGTGCTAGTGACTTCCTCAGTAAGGCTAGTACTTCTGAAGGGATGGAACTGGTTATTCGCACGGATTCTACCGCTTTTGACGGACGATTTGCCAACAATGGCTGGCTGCAGGAGCTTCCTGAGCCAATGACAAAAATCACCTGGGATAATGTTGCGCTGATGAGTAAGAAAACAGCCGACAAACTGGGAGTCAAAGAAGCCGGGTTAGGCAAATCTGAAGTAGAAATGATTGCTATTACTGTTGACGGTACTACCGTTGAGATGCCAGCGTGGGTCCAACCTGGCCATGCCGATGACAGTATTACCATCACCGTGGGTTACGGACGCGAAGGTATCGGGCGTGTTGCAAATAAAACCGGATTCGACACCTATCCGCTCCGTACAACCGAAAACATGCACTTCGCAAGTGACATTTCTGTAGAAAAAACAGGAAAAATGTACGAAGTAGCCTGTACACAGGACCATAACACTATGGAAGGTCGTTCCCTGTTGCGACATGCGACGCTTCAGGAATATCGCGAAGATCCGCATTTCTCTTCATATGAATCATCTTATGATGCTGAAATGCCGGGAGTTGCATTTGCCGAAGAGCATGGCGAGGACGATCCACTATCGATATTTAATCCAATTGATGAACAAGAATACCCGGAAGACCAACCGCAGTGGGGCATGTCTATTGACTTGAATGCCTGCACCGGTTGTGGTGTCTGTACTATTGCTTGTACGGCAGAAAACAACATCCCGATTGTCGGTAAACGCGAAGTGAACCGCGGTCGTGAAATGCATTGGATCCGAAATGACCGCTATTATGAAGGCGATGTTAATAATCCAAAAGCACTGCACCAGCCGGTACCATGTATGCACTGCGAATTGGCGCCTTGTGAACAAGTGTGCCCTGTTGCTGCAACAACTCACAGTGAAGACGGCATGAATCAGATGACCTATAACCGCTGTATTGGTACACGTTACTGCGCTAACAACTGTCCGTATAAAGTTCGTCGCTTCAACTTCTTCAATTATTCGAAAGAATTCTTGACGGGAGGCGATGATCCTGAAATTGTACAGATGGCAATGAATCCGGAGGTTACCATTCGTTTCCGCGGTGTGATGGAAAAATGTACATACTGCGTGCAACGTGTTAACCGAGCAAAAATTAATCGAGACATTGAAACAAACGGTGAATCGAAAAAACCAGTAGACGGTTCCGTAGAGACTGCTTGTCAGCAAGCATGTCCTGCAGATGCTATCTACTTCGGTGATCTTACCGATCCAGAGAGTGAAGTAGTGAAAACGAAGAAGAACAATCGTAACTACTTGCTACTCGAAGAGCTTAATACACGTCCTAGAACGTCATATCTCTCAGAACTTAGTAACCCCAATCCGAAATTGGCTTAATTTCCAACAAATTTACGATGAGCACAGATTACCAATACGTACCAGAGCCAAAACTCGTAAAAGGTGACCACACCTTTGGGAGTATTACTGATATTATTGCTAAGACTCCCTTATCCCCCACACCTAAATTGTGGTACCTGGCATTTGGTGTTGCCAACGTCTTATTAATCACTCTTTTAGGAGCAATAGGTTATCTCGTTTGGGATGGAACCGGTATTTGGGGCCTTAACAACCCTGCTGGATGGGGTTGGGCTATTATAAACTTTGTTTGGTGGGTTGGTATCGGTCACGCGGGAACGCTTATTTCTGCTATTCTTTTCCTTTTCCGACAAGGCTGGCGAACAGCAATTAACCGCTTTGCGGAGGCTATGACCATTTTTGCTGTGATGTGTGCAGGTATTTTTCCTGCTATTCACGTTGGTCGTATTTGGGTTATCTACTGGGTTTTCCCGGTTCCCAATCAAATGGCAGCATGGCCTAACTTCTCTAGTCCTCTGTTATGGGATGTTTTTGCAGTAAGTACCTACTTTACTGTTTCCTTACTCTTCTGGTATGTAGGGCTTATTCCTGACTTTGCTACTCTTCGCGATAAAGCGAAAAGCAAAGTTGCTAAAATCTCTTATGGTATTGCCGCTCTGGGATGGACAGGTAGTTTTAAAAACTGGTGGCACTATGAAAAGGCCTACATGATTTTGGCTGGTCTTGCCACTCCACTGGTACTTTCTGTACACACCATTGTATCTTTTGACTTCGCTGTTTCTGTAATTCCGGGCTGGCACAGTACCATTTTCCCACCCTACTTTGTCGCCGGTGCTATTTATTCCGGTTTTGCCATGGTATTAACATTGATGTTAATCGCTCGAAAAATATACGGTCTCCAAGACATCATGAACATTGATATCATGGAGAAAATGAATCTTGTGATGATGGTAACAGGTAACTTAGTTGCTTTCGCTTACCTGATGGAGGGGTTTGTTGCCTGGTACAGTGGTTATATTTATGAACAAGGAATTTTCTGGCTCTACGTCGTTGGTCCTTATGCATGGGGCTTCTGGATACTGATGTTTTGTAACGTTATAACCCCTCAGTTCTTATGGTTTAAAAAGATACGACGTAATGTAGCCTTTACATTTGTGATCTCAATTATTGTAAATATCGGTATGTGGTTTGAGCGATTCATGATTTCTGTGGCATCGCTTGCTACTGATTTCATGCCTTCAGCATGGGATTATTATTCACCGACATTGTGGGATATCCTCACTTATGTGGGTACCTTTGGGCTTTTCTTCACTTTCTTCCTACTCTTCCTGCGGTTCTTGCCAATGGTAGCTATTGCAGAGGTTAAAGGTGTTATGCCCCAAGCCGATCCGCATAATTACGATGAGGAGACTAAAGAATTCGATATATCAAAAACTGAACCTGTTGTGGTTCAACAAGAGCAAACTGTTTAGTAACTGATATCTATGGAAGCAGAAAACAAAGACGTATACGGCGTATTAGCCGAGTTCCGTAATCCGAAGGAGCTTGTTGATGCGGCAGAATCTGTAAAAAAATCCGGCTACAAGGATTTTGACACCTATGCCCCTTTTCCCATCCACGGGATGGAAAAGGCAATGGGAATCAAAGAATCTCCGTTGGGGTGGATTGTTCTCGGTGGGGCCCTTACCGGAATGATAGGGGCACTTGCCCTGATGATTTGGGTAATGGGTTATGAATACCCTATGAACATCAGTGGTAAGCCGTTTATCAATATTCCGATCTATATTCCTATTACTTTTGAGCTAACCGTCTTACTTTCTGCCTTTGCAGCGGTATTCGGAATGATTGGCCTTAACAAGCTTCCACGTTTTCACAATCCATTATTTAACGTAGATCGTTTTGATAAAGCTTCGGATGATGGCTTCTTTGTATGCATTGAAGCAACCGACAGTTTATTTGCCGAAGAAAAAGTTACCAAACTGCTCCAAGACAACGGGGCTACTCATATTGAAACTGTTTACGATTCGGAATAATCACCATAAAAATCTTTAGTTTGCACAACGATCCGATGAAAGCTTCTAAGTACTTATTATTTGCAGCTATTGCTCTACCACTAGTATTATCTTCTTGCCGTGGTGAACGCTTTAAGCATCAGCCCGTCCATCCTAACATGAATATGGACCAGCAAGAACGTTTTGAACCTCAAGAGGAAAACAATTTCTTCGAAGACAATCGTGCTATGCGTAAACCCGTGGACGGAACAATTGCCCGCGGTAAACTCAAAGCTGATAAAGCTTTTTATGAAGGTGTCAACGAAGATGGAGACTACATTGAAAATATTCCTGTTGACGTAACAAAGTCTTTCCTTTATCGCGGAAAGAAACAGTATGAAGTATTCTGCACGCCTTGCCACGGTCTTAAAGGGGATGGTAATGGTATTATTATGGCCAACAATTATGGCTATGTTCCTGCTCCAGACTTTCACACAGACTTTGTTCGCGAGCGTAATGAGGGTTACTATTATGCTGCTATTGCAAATGGTGTTCGCACTATGCCTTCGTACGCTACTCAAATTGAAGTTAAAGACCGTTGGGCTATCGTTGCTTACATTCGGGCGCTGCAATACAGCCAAAATGTTTCTAAAGATGAAGTTGAACAATATGATGTCAGCTTAGACTCTTTAAATCAAGCTTTCGCAAAAAAGCAGGAAGAAGAGCAAGCAAAAAAAGAAGCTCAGAAGGCGAAAGGCGGTGGAGAAGTATCAGTTGAACGCGGTAAGACTATAGCAACTAATAATGCATGTAATACCTGTCACTCTACCGATGGCTCACGATTAGTAGGGCCAACTTGGAAAGATCTTTACGGCAGCGAACGTACCTTAGACAATGGGGAAACAGTTGTAGCAGATGAAGAGTATCTACGTACAGCTATTGTAGACCCTACAGCACAAGTTGCTGAAGGTTTTGCACCATCAATGGTGCCTTATGACCACTTGAGTGACAGTAAAATCAACTCTTTGATTGCTTACATCAAGTCACTGAGTAAAAACGCGGAATAATTACAGAATTTCTTTAAAAACGTATTTTACGAATACAAATAATTTGGTTTAATCTATGAGCAAGCCCAAAATAACCGATACACTGGAGTTCCCCTCTGACTTAAATATAACCAAATCGCTATTTGGTGTGGGTATCGTGGGACTCTTGGCTACGGGGGTAGGATATTTCTTACAACACGATCAGTTTTTCTTCTCATATCTGGTAAGCTTTTCATTCTTTTCCAGTATAGCTTTAGCCAGTTTGTTTTTTGTAATGCTGCAACATTTAACCCGTTCGCATTGGAGTACTGCTATACGACGTATTCCTGAAGCTTTATCTTCAAATCTCTGGATTTGGGCTATCTTCATTATTCCTGTACTTATGGGAATGCACTCCCTCTATCACTGGACTCACGCCGATGCTATAGCTCATGATCCTGTGATGAAAGGCAAAGTCCCCTATTTGAACAGTACATTCTTCATCATTCGACAGTTCATCTACTTCGCTCTTTGGAGCTTTTTAGGATACCGTATGTACTCAAAGTCCGTTGAGATGGATGATAGCGGTGACTGGGGTATTCAAACCCTATTACGACGCACAAGTGGGCCGGGACTCTTTTTCTTTGGGATCACTCTTGCTTTCGCTTCTTTCGACTGGTTAATGTCACTCGATCCTCACTGGTATTCTACTATTTTTGGAGTTTACTACTTTGCGATGAGTTTCCAGGGACTTTTTGCAACACTCATTCTCATTGTAATGTATTTGTGGAAGCAAGGCTTGTTGACGAATACTATTAAGAAGGGACATATCTATGATCTGGGTGTTCAGATGTTCGGCTTTACTGTATTCTATGCCTATATCGCCTTTAGCCAATTTCTATTAATCTATTATGCAAACATACCGGAAGAGACCGTATGGTTTTTGGAACGTCTCAACGGCGGATATGAGTATCTGGCCTATTTCTATATGTTCGGGCGCTTTATTATTCCCTTTGTAGTATTACTTTCAAAGCGTGCAAAATCGAATTACAAAATTGTTACCAGCATCTCTGTTTTAATCTTGGTATCTCACTTAGTTGAGCTCTATTGGATTGTGATGCCGGTATTGAATCACCATGGCTTCCATTTGAACTGGATGACAATCACTAGCTTCTTCGGTCTAGGAGGAATCTTCTTTGGGCTCTTTTTCTATCGCTTTAAGCAAAATAAAATGATACCCGTTAATGACCCTACACTAGGTGATTCACTAAACAAACATTAAAAAACTCAACAGCTAACACGTTGAACGCAGTCAGGGTCTGCCCGCTGCGAACTAAGCTTTAAATTTTCATGGCAAGCGAAGACAAAAATTATACTTCGGAGTTTAAAAAGGAAGTTGCCCAAAAGGCACTTGAGCAGAATAAGAAAGACTTAGATAAACTCTCTGAAAAATATGAGTTATCAGTCTCAGTTATCTTAATGTGGGCAACGGAACTGGAAAAGGCCATCGATAACGATTCAGATATTGATGAAGTATTTGTTACTGAACCAGAAGAAGTGGCTACAGAAAAACCTCAAGACGTTGATGTAGAAATTAATGATGAAAGAGTAGCATCAGCAGTTGAACATGGCGTTATGGACGATAAGCTGAACTATAAACGACTTGTTTTCTGGAGTGTTCTGGGTACAGTTCTTGTTGTTATCTTTGTGATAGCACTCTTTGAAATGTTCCAGCACAATGAACAACAACTTAAGAACAGTGTTTCAGCAGATAGTGAATACTACCAGGTAAATAATATGAAACGTGAAGCTGAAGAAGAGCTTAATAGCTTTGGCGTTGTAGACACTGAAAATGATATTTATAGAATCCCTATCGACAGCGCTATTAATAAGATAGCTGCCGATAAATAATGATTGTGTAGTATAATGAAATATGTTGGGCTAATAGCGGCATTATGCCTGTTACTACATCCGGTAACAACACGTGCTCAACTGAACAAACAAAAGCCGCGCAATTTAAAGGATGTTGGCGTAACAGAACAATTAGGCGAACAAATACCGCTGAATTTAAAGTTTGCAACAGCGGATGGCGACTCAGTAACACTTGGTGATTTATTTACTGAAGATAAACCAGTACTCTTGAATCCTGTTTACTATGAATGTCCGCAACTGTGCTCCATGGTAAAAGAGGCGATTTATAAAGGCATTGAAGACCTTAAATGGAGCCCTGGATCAGAATATAATATCGTTACTTTTAGCTTCGATCCCAGTGAAGGGCCTGATGTTGCAGCCAAGAACAAACAACGTTTTTTAAAAAAACTGGATCGGGAAGGCGCTGCAGATGGTTGGCACTTTCTCACTGGTAATAAAAAAAATATTAAACAACTTACTGATGCCATTGGATTTGATGTCCAGAAATTAGAAAACGGACAATATGCTCATGGCGCAGCAATCACTTTTTTGAGCCCCAATGGGGTAGTGACACGTTACCTATATGGTCTCAAATATGATGAGTTCAACATGCGAAATGCCTTGTACGAAGCCGCAGACGGTAACATAGGCAGCACCGCAGAACAGGTACTATTATACTGTTATCAATACGATGCAGATGCCAATACCTACGTACCCGTTGCCTGGCGAATTATGAAAATTGGAGGCTTTGCTACCATGTTTATTCTAGGTATTTTTCTTAGTTTTATGTGGTTGCGACATAGATATTCAAATAACGAACAGCAAATAACAGATACGAATGGACGCGCTTAACGATTTCTTTCTTCCACCGGCAAAATCAACGCTGGCAAGCCAGACCGATACGCTCTTTTGGTTTGTACATCTAAGCAGCCTTGCATTAACGATCGGCCTTATTGCCGTAATTGTATACTTTGTATATAAGTATCGTCGTAAGTCTGAGGACGAAGTTACCCCACTTATCACCCACAATAATAAGCTGGAGGTAACATGGTCTGTTATCCCTCTTATCTTAGTTCTTATTGTATTTGCCTGGGGATACGAGGTATTCATGAACCAACGAGTTGTTCCAGACGATGCCTATGAAGTTAATGTTACAGCTCAAAAGTGGATCTGGCAGTTTAAATATGAGAATGGTGCACAAACCACCGGTAAATTGCACGTTCCCGCCGGGCGCCCTGTTAAGCTTATTATGAGCTCAAATGATGTAATTCACTCTTTCTTTGTACCCGACTACCGAATAAAGCAAGATGTTGTACCTGGTCGATATACCGAAATGTGGTTTAATGCCCCGGAACCCGGAGAATCAATCATTTATTGCACCGAATACTGTGGCACCGCTCATTCCGATATGTTAGCAAATATTATTGTTCATGAACAAGAAGATTTCGAAAATTGGCTGGCTGAAAATGCCGGTGGGGCTTCGAAACCCGATGATCTGCCTCCCGCTGAATGGGGTAAACAAATTGCACAAGAGTATGCTTGCAATACTTGCCACTCTACAGATGGAAGCCAAATGGTTGGCCCAACATGGCAAGGAACTTTTGGTTCGGAACAAACATTTGCTGACGGTTCAACGGTAACTGTAGACGAAAATTATATTCGTGAGTCTATTCTAGAGCCGAATGCCAAAGTTGTTGAAGGTTATCCTGCAGTGATGAATACTTACCAGGGACAACTCAATGATGAACAGATCAACGCGATTATTGAATACATCAAAACACTGAAGTAATATGGATACAGCAGAATCTAGCTCAAATCTTAAGAAAATCCAGGTACAGCGGTTTAAACCCGACGATAATCCTGACAATCATTACCTTAACGAAGAAACTGGATTATGGTCATGGTTAACCACCGTCGATCATAAAAAGATTGGTATCATGTACTTGGCTTCCATTACCTTCTTCTTCTTTGTAGGAGGATTAATGGCACTATTGGTACGCACCGAGTTATGGACGCCGGCTAAAACGTTTATTGAGGCTAACACCTACAATCAGCTATTCACGCTACACGGTGCGGTGATGATTTTCCTCTTCCTGGTGCCCTCGGTTCCCGCTGCACTCGGTAACTTTATACTGCCACTACAGCTCGGAGCCAAAGATGTGGCCTTTCCCAGGTTGAACTTATTGAGTTATTATTTGTACCTGGCAGGCTCTTTTATTGCAATTTATGCGATCTTTAGTGGTGGTATAGACACTGGATGGACATTTTACACTCCCTACTCATCCTCAACGGGAGGTGCAGTAACAACCATGACCTTTGGTGTTTTCGTCATTGGTTTCTCCTCCATTTTAACAGGGGTCAACTTTATTACGACCATACATAAGATGCGTGCTCCCGGTCTTAGCTGGGATAAACTGCCGCTTTTTTGCTGGGGTCTTTATGCAACTAGTGTTATACAAATTTTAGCAACGCCCGTGCTGGCTATTACGCTTGCACTTGTAGCTATGGAGCGAATTCTGGGAATCGGAATTTTTGACCCTGCGCTTGGCGGAGATCCCGTACTCTACCAGCACTTTTTCTGGTTCTACAGCCACCCAGCCGTTTATATTATGATTGTTCCGGGCTTTGGAGTAGTATCTGAAATTATTTCTACCTTCTCTAAAAAGCATATTTTTGGATACTGGGCTATCGCTCTTTCCTCACTTGCTATTGCCTTTATTGGTTTCCTCGTTTGGGGGCATCACATGTTCGTTTCCGGGCAGGCAACACTCGCTTCAATGGTATTTTCGTTCTTAACATTCTTGGTTGGTATCCCAACAGGTATTAAAATGTTCAACTGGACTGCCACACTCTACAAAGGGTCTATTAAACTGGCTTCTCCCCTGTTGTATATTTTTGGATTTTTCTTCCTTTTCCTCGTAGGTGGACTTACTGGAATTGTACTCGGATCTATTGCTCTTGACGTTCACCTGCATGATACCTATTACGTAGTTGCCCACTTCCACTTTGTAATGGTTGGTGGTATGGTGATGGCCTTCTTAGCCGGATTGCACTACTGGTGGCCAAAAATTACGGGTAAAATGTATAACGAGACCATGGCAAAAATTGCATGTGGTATCATATTCGTAGGCTTTAATGTTACCTTCCTGCCCCAGTTTGTTATGGGATCTCAGGGAATGCCACGACGTTATTTCAACTATATAGAACAGTTCCAGTCTTTCCACCAGGTTTCGACTATAGGATCCTATATTCTCGGACTTGGGTTCTTGATGGTTTTCTATTACTTGGTTAAATCGATTTATAGAGGTGAACAAGCCACATCAAACCCATGGGGAAGTCGTGCTCTTGAATGGCAAATATCTACCTTACCGCCCCTGCACAATTTCCATCATACCCCCGTTATTGTTAACGGACCCTATGATTATCACAAACCAATGGAAGAGTTCCAGTTGGGACTTGCTGAGTCAGGTAACGGACATGGTCACGATGCAGATCTCGAAGTAACTAAAGAAGGCGAAGATCTTTCTGCCGAATAACTGAAACTCAATTTCTAAACTAGTAAAATCTGATTATGGCAAATCATTCATCATCCGCATCTGAATCCAGCAGGTTTATGCAGCACCATTTTGTGGATGCAGACCAGCAGTTTGATGCTGCTAAAATGGGTATGTGGATATTCCTGGTAACAGAAATACTCTTTTTCGGTGGACTCTTTGCAGCCTACGTTATATACCGGGCGTGGTATCCCGAACTCTTTACATTAGCCTCAGAAGAGCTTAATACTCTGTGGGGTGGAGTCAACACCGTTGTACTTATTGGAAGTAGCCTTACTGTTGCAATGGCTATTAAATCGGCCCAGCTTAACCAAAAGAAAAATATTGCCATTAATTTGGCCATTACGTTAGCACTAGCCGCCGTATTTATGGTTATTAAGTACTTTGAGTGGACTCACAAATTTCATATTGGAATATTCCCCGGAGAGTTCTACTCTTTTGAAGGAATTGATCATCCTAAAGCCAACATATTCTTTAGCCTGTATTACCTGATGACCGGCCTTCACGGCATTCACGTGGTAATAGGAATGGGATTAATGGCATGGTTGCTTTGGCGCTCGTTAAAAGGCCATTTCGACAGCGAATACTATACCCCTGTCGAAATAACTGGCCTCTATTGGCACCTTGTCGACATCATCTGGATATTCCTTTTCCCACTCTTCTACCTAATTGATTGATAACTCTAAATTTTTTTAGCTCATGAGCGGACATCATATATCAACTGACAAAACATTACTCGGCGTTGCGGGGGCTCTGTTTGTCCTCACTATTTTAACGGTAGCAGTACACTTTATCCATATTCCCGGCCCGTGGTCAATTATTGTTGCTATGGGGATTGCGATCTTTAAGGCAACCCTGGTAGCAATGTTCTTTATGAACCTCTACTGGGATGAACAATTTAACACCTTACTATTCGTAGCATCTATTGCATTCTTTGCACTCTTAGTAGGTTTTACCCTGTTAGACACTTTATTCCGACCTGAAGTAATGCCAGGGTTCTAAAGCAGACCTTATTTCTTGAAAGCCGATTAGGGGGCCACTCTAATCGGCTTTTTTGGTATTCCCCTCCTCTCTTATACCTATCAATATAATCTATATCTTAAGATCATTTATCTTTCAAAAGATTTTTTTTAAACCTTAAATTTATATCGTACCAAAATTACTCAGCTACCGGAAAAACGCTGTTTTTTATCAGCAAGAAGAGCAGAAACTCAAATGCTATTAGAAAGGCAACACCGGTAAGATGTACAACTTGATACACAGGGGGGAGACTCAAATAATATAAGCCAATACCCGTCGTAATTTGTAAAAGGATAAGTCCATATACAGCCGTACCAATTTTCTTAATAATTTGAGAATTATTTTTCCACCGGGCTAGATAAAATAACACTGTACCTGCAAAAAACACTATCCACGAAAAACTACGATGTACTTCATCTACAAAACCCACTCTCGAAATCCACGTTTCTCTTGGTGGCGGTTCTGTGAGATTTTTCAAAACATCGATAACTTCACGAACCTGCGTTCCTAAGATTAACTGTATAAAGGTACTTGCTATCACTATAGCAGTAACAACAAAAAACATCTGTTTCGAATCGTCTGAAAGCTGCACAGTAAAACTATCAGACGATGCATTGTAGACCGCGTAAATAAGGGCCATCATAATGATCATCGCCAAAAGCATGTGCAAGGTTATCAACCATTCATCCAACCCTGTTGTTACTACCTGCCCCCCTAACCATCCTTGTATTAGCACCAATACAAAAGCTGTAACTGAACTATAAAATACTTTAGGTTTCGTTTTACGATAACGAATTGACGAAACAGCCGTAGCACTAATAAGCAGTCCAATTACAACTCCAATAAGGCGATTAATGTATTCGGTCCATGTTTTAAAGACATTGAATTGTGTTACTTCATAGCCTGCTGGTAACTCTGAAACTGATGTAGGCGGAATCCACATCCCAAAACATTTTGGCCAATCCGGGCACCCCAGCCCGGCCCCGGCTGCTCGTACCAATCCCCCCACAAAAATGAGAAATATGGTAGCCCCTAAAGTTGTAAGTGCAACTTTCTGATAGGTATTAAGCTTCATATTTCGCCTTTCCTTCTTTCTTTGTTCCCCTTGGAGTATAAAACTGAATTATACGCTGGGAGAGTAACAATTTTCATATAAAATTGGTAACTTAAGCCGTCCTAAAAATACAGATGCGCATGAAGTTAATTACAGATTCTACCCTTTCAAAGTTTTTTAATACAGAAATAATTTCGGCTTATTATGAACTAACTAAGCCCGGAATTACCCTTACTGTATTGGCTAGTATGATTATTGGCTTTGTGTTGGGTTCAGGAAATGAAATAAACTACATCCTGATGTTGCATGCCACACTCGGGACCTGGCTGATTGCATCCGGAACAGCTGCACATAATCAATTTATGGAATGGCGCTACGACGGACAAATGAAGCGCACCCAAAGCCGACCAGTTCCTGCCAGTAAAATATCCCCAAAACAGAGTGTAATTTTTTCAATGACGCTCATCGCTACAGGTCTTATCTACCTGATATCTGTTGTGAATTTTGTAGCCGGTGCTGTTTCATTGGCAACAACACTCATTTATCTGGGAATTTATACTCCTATGAAACGTGTATCGGTTGTTAATGTTTTTATCGGTGCAGTTCCCGGTGCCTTGCCCCCCGTCGGTGGTTGGGCAGCAGCAACAGGCCACTTGGGCAGTACTGCTATGTGGATTTTATTTGCCATCGTTTTTCTTTGGCAAGTCCCCCACGTAATGGCAATCGCGTGGGTGTGTAAGGATGATTACAGCGGAGCCGGCTTCAAAATGTTTCCCAAGAACGATGCCGAGGGTTATAAGGCTTCAGCACTCATTCTTCCCTGTCTTATAGCGCTACTTCCTGTCTGTTACGGTTTATATCATGTTGGTATGAACAGCTGGCTGTATCTTTCGGGCTCACTCATCTGCAGTATCCTCTTTTTATACTATGGCCTCATCTTTACCATCAAAAGAGACAAACCATCAGCCAAAAAATTGATGTTTGCCTCATTCGGATATCTTCCCCTTATCTGGGTATTCGTTATTTTAGATCTGCTTATTTTGTAGGAATACTCACACAAAGAATGTGAAATACTTCGCATTTATTTCATAACTCTGACCTTTTCATAACCGAGAAGATCCCTTTCCTTTTTTCTTTTCTATACTCTGATTCAATAGAGCAAGCGTCCCCTACACAGAATAACACTAACTACCGCACAAGCGAGACGCTTGCACGATGGCATTTTGATATCAATTATAACCGTTCTAACCCCAGCAAAAGTTATAGTAGTGCAAGAGGAAAATGGTTATAAAACAAACCCCCGAAACTTTAAAAGTACCGAGGGTTAAGCTTATATTATAAAATAAAGCTATTACTCATAAATAGGCGGGTACTTCGCCGGATTGGCTTCACTCATTAAAGCATAAACCGCCTCAAAGATATCCTCTTCATTAGGTTTGGAGAAGTAATCCCCATCGGAGCCGTAAGCTGCGCGGTGTTCTTTGGCCGTCAGGCACTGCGGCTCAGAATCGAGATAGTAGTACCCTTTCTGCTCCTGCAATACCTTGTTCATCATGAATGCCGATGCCCCGCCCGGCACGTCCTCATCGACAAAGAGAATGCGATTCGTTTTCTTGAGCGATTCTACAATATCGTGGTTGCGGTCGAAAGGTAAGAGCGTGCGCACATCAATGAGCTCTGCCGAGATACCTGCCTCTTCCAACTCCGGTAGTACCGACTCACAGATATTGCAGGTAGATCCATATGATACAATTGTGATATCAGATCCCTCAGAAACGACCTTGGGAATACCCAGCGGTACCGTAAAATCACCTAAGTTATCGGGTTTATCCTCCTTCAAACGGTATGCGTTAAGTGGCTCGATAACGAGTGCCGGATCATCACCTTGCAACAGTGTATTATACATCCCGGCGGCATCCGTCAGGTTGCGCGGTACACATACGTGCACACCACGTATCCCGTTGATAATCATACCCATAGGCGATCCAGTGTGCCAGATGCCTTCAAGTCGGTGACCTCGCGTTCTCACAATAAGCGGAGCCTTCTGTCCGCCCATGCTGCGATAGCGTACCGTAGCAAGATCGTCACTTAATCCCTGGAAACAGTACAATAGGTAGTCGAGATACTGTATCTCGGCTATAGGCCGTAAGCCTCTTAGCGCCATTCCTATGCCCTGTCCAAGTATAGTAGCCTCACGGATACCGGTATCACGAACGCGGAGCTCTCCGAATTTATCCTGCATATTTTCGAGCCCCTTGTTTACATCTCCCAGCTTTCCGGTATCTTCCCCGAAGATCAGCGTTTCGGGATATTTTTCAAAAAGCTTGTCAAAGTTATCACGGAGTACCAAACGTCCATCAACACTTTCCGGATCATCTGAATAAACAGGTTCTACCTCCTCGATATTCAGCGGTGACATATCCGTTTCGCTATATAAGTGACTATGATATCGATTGGTGTTGGCTTCATTATATTCATTCAGCCACTGTCGGAGTTCACTCTTGCTATCTAATTGTTCACTACGCGTGATACGAAGTGCTTTACGAGCCCCAGTTACAATATATTTCCGGAGGGGAATCAAGGGAGCTCCCATCTCCTTCTTTACTTGTTTAAGTGACTCACTATGGCTGCTTTCAGCAATTAGGTCATCCAATATGTTTTCTACTGACTGCAGTTCTCCTTTAAGTTCATCTTTAAACGATTTCCATGCTGCCTTCTGCGCCTCTTTTACCTCTTCCTTAGCCCTTTCTTCAAGAGCTTCCAGTTCCTCTTCCGAAGCAATACCTTCTTCAAGCAGCCAGTTACGAGTCTTATTGATACAGCAAAATTCTTCTTCCCATTCAAGACGTTCATCAGACTTATACCGTTCATGTGAACCAGAGGTTGAGTGTCCTTGTGGCTGTGTAACTTCCTGAACATGAATCAGCACTGGCACATGTTCTTCTCGGGCAATCTGTTCTGCCTGGCTGTATGTCTGTAATAGCGCAGGATAATCCCAGGCATTAACAGTTAAAATCTCGAGTCCCTCTTGATCCTCAGTACGCTGAAAACCGGCTAACACCTCAGAAATACTATCTTTGGTAGTTTGATACTTACGAGGTACGGAAATTCCGTAGCCGTCATCCCAAACCGACATCACCATAGGTACCTGTAGTACACCGGCCGCGTTTATAGTCTCCCAAAAAACACCCTCAGAAGTACTGGCATCTCCAATAGTGCCCCATGCAATCTCATCTCCATTTTCAGAAAATCGCTGGAAGTCCTCGTCTTCTAAGAGTGATTCGTGGTTCCGATAGATTTCAGAAGCTTGGGCCAGTCCCAAAAGTCTAGACATCTGTCCTGCAGTTGGGGAAATATCCGGAGAGGTGTTCTTCATCTCCGTCAAGTCTTTCCAACTGCCGTCATTATTAAGACTGCGCGTGCTAAAATGCGCATTCATCTGACGCCCCCCGGAATGGGGTTCCTCTTCCACATTGGCATGGGCGTAGAGCTGAGCAAAAAATTGTTGTACCGTCACTTGGCCAATAGCCATCATAAAGGTCTGATCTCTATAGTATCCCGACCGGAAATCACCATTCTTAAAGTATTTGGCCATGGCTATCTGGGGAAGTTCTTTACCATCACCGAAAATCCCAAACTTGGCTTTCCCCGTTAGGGTTTCCTTCCGGCCAATATAGGAAGCTTCCCGGCTCTTTACCGCCAATTTGTAATCATCCAGAATCTCCTGTTTATAGTCATCGGTATAAGAACCGGATGCCAGTTGTGATGCCAGTGATGTCTGCTCTTTTGTCTCTGTTTGTGCCATAATACCTGTTCATGGTTATGGGCTGATCAGATCAGCCGGAGATATTAATATATTGTGATTTTGCCAGATGCAGTACTCGAAAGTAACGGCTAATCGCTACTCCATAAAACCTCCTTTAGTCATCTTAATTGGATCAAGCGCCTCATCAAGCTCTTTGTCGCTCAAATCAGTCATCTCGCGGGCTACTTCTTTAACCGGCCGTTCTTCATTAAACGCTTTTTTGGCAATTTTAGCCGCTTTGTCATAACCGATAAGTGGATTCAAGGCTGTTACCAGCACCGGATTACGTCCCACCATATCAGCAATTTTTTCTCGGTTGACGTTCAATCGAGAAACAGAACGCTCGGCAAAATTATCTACAGCATTGCTCAAAATTTCAATTGATTCCAACAGGTTATGTGCTACTACCGGTAACATTACGTTAAGTTCAAAATTTCCCGATTGCCCTGCTACCGTAATAGTTGAATCATTACCTATCACTTGAGCACATACCATTGTTATAGACTCTTCTATTACCGGATTAATTTTACCGGGCATAATTGATGAGCCCGGCTGTAGTGCTTCAAGCTGAATCTCTCCGATTCCACTGTTAGGGCCGGAATTCATCCAGCGAAGATCATTACCTATTTTCATCAATCCTACGGCTATCGTTTTCAGTTGGCCGCTCAATTCAACAGGTGCATCAACAGTTGCCTGTGCTTCAAAATGGTTTTCTGCTTCTTTAAAATCAATTCCTGTCTCTTCAGATAATGCTTCAGCCACTTTACTGCCAAATTCAGGATTTGTATTCAACCCTGTTCCTACAGCAGTACCGCCTTGCGGCAGCTCCGTCATGCGATCAAGTGCCGCTTCTAATCGTTCAATACCGAGCTCAATTTGTCGCGCATAGCCTTGGAACTCCTGTTCAATAGTAACAGGCATTGCATCCATTAAGTGGGTACGCCCTGTTTTGGCCACATCTGAAAATTCAGCTCCTTTCTTTAAGAATGCATCTTTGAGCTTTTTAAGGGCGGGGATAAGATCATTTGAAACACCCAATACCGCAGCTACCCTTATGGATGTAGGTATCACATCGTTCGAACTTTGTCCGTAATTGACGTGGTCATTGGGATGAATTTCAACTTCTACGGCCTCATCTTTTAGCTCATTAGCCCGCCGAGAAATAATCTCATTAGAGTTCATATTAGTAGAAGTTCCCGAACCCGTCTGGAAAATATCGATAGGGAAATCATCGTCGTGCTTCCCTTCAATAACTTCTTGGGCAGCTTTCTGAATGGCATCGGTGATGCCGTTATCCAGTTCGCCCAGTGCATCATTAACCTTGGCAGCATTCTTTTTCACCATTCCTAGGGCTTGAATAAAAGAACGGCTGAAACGAATACCGCTTACAGGAAAGTTATCAACGGCACGCTGTGTTTGTGCACCGTAATAAGCGTTTTTAGGCACTTCTACATCTCCCATAGAATCAGTTTCAATACGAGACTCACTCATAATCTCTACATAATTTTGGTCAAAATTTCCTTTTCCTCGTTTTTTCACCTTGTTTAAACGAGCACTCAAAGGTAGGAAATTTTTGGGAGATTTCGGAGTTTTGCATTCTACTTAAATTTCAATGCAAAAACCTTCCACTATTGCCAATTATTAAGGCAAAGACTTACAGTTCTTTGCTGTACATACGGTAGGTTTTCTCGATGTAGGCTCCCAGCCTTTCAGCAACTTGAATCATAGCCTTATTAGTTTCAAGTACCCAGCCAAGCTCTGAAGATTTATATCCACCCTCTCTTGCATTAACAGTAGCCTCTTTGTGAAGTAGCGCGTCAATACCCTTACCTTGGTACTCTGGCAACACCCCCATCAAAGCTGTGCGCAAGCGATCAATATTTCTCTTGTGCCATAAGAATTTAAATATACCCGTGGGAAACAGCGTGCCATCCATATGATTTAATGCCTGATTGATATCAGGGAGTGCAATAGAAAAAGCAATCGGTTTGCCATCGTCCTCAATGATATGAGCCAACTTGGGATCGATAATTAGTTTGAGATCCTTGGCAAGATCTGCAACCTCTTCTTCTTTTAGCGGGATGAACCCCCAGTTATTAGCCCATGCCTTATTAAAGATCTCTCGAACAATCTTTACTTCCTGTTCAATATTTTTAAGATCCACTTCCCGCATTTTCAATTTCGGCAGGCGTCGCCGTACAATCTCTTCACCCCGGTACATCCTGTCCAGATTCATCTCACTTACTTTCTGGCGGTAGGCATACATATCCATCTCTTTATCGAGACCAGTATTTTTAAGCAACCGATCATAATAGGGTTTATGATAGGGCATCATAATACTGGGATAATATTCAAACCCATCAACCAAGATTCCAACCTCATCCATCATACTGGGGTTAGAAGGCCCCAGAATATCGGTATGGCCGCGTTCACGCAGCCAATCAGTAACTACCTTCACCAATAGGTCTGCTACCGACTGATCGTCAATGCACTCAAAAAATCCAAAAAAACCGGTATTATTACCGTGATGCTTATTATACCGGCGATCTTGAATAGCTGCTATCCGCCCACAAACCTCGCCATTTTTTTCGGCAAGAAATAAGGCTATGTTACCATCTTCATAAAAGGGATTGTTTTCCTCATCGATGAGTTTTTTTTGCTCCATCTTGAGAGGGGCAATCCATTTCTCATCGTCAGAATAGTGCTCGTACGGAAAGTTTATAAACTGCTTACGTTCCTTCTTGGTTGTAGCAAGGGTTATTCCATTTACCTGCTGTACGTCTTCCACAATTTACTCCTTTTCCAATAGCGAGTGGCCGTTCTGATCTATAATACCCTGTTCGATACCCACCTTGCGGAAAGCTTCTAAAATTCTATTCAGATGGTCATCAGTATGTGTAGCCATATAACTGGTACGAACAAGAGACTGCCCGCGCGGTACACCCGGAGGCACAACCGCATTAACATACACACCTGCTTCGAAAAGACCTTTCCAAAACTCAAAGCAATCGATCATCTCACCGATTACAACAGGTATAATAGGTGTTTGGCTACTCCACACATTAAAACCCATATCGCGAAGCGAGTTCCGCATGTAATCAGAAATCTCTGCAAGCCGATCAAGCCTCCATGTTTCTTCCTGAAGTATCTCTAGGGCTTTTAATACAGTAGCCACATTAGCAGGGGGCATAGATGCACTAAAAATATGTGCCGGTGAATTGTGGCGAATATACTCTATTACTTCATGGTCTCCTACCAGAAAGCCACCAAGCGATGCAAAAGACTTTGAAAAAGTTCCACTAATAAGATCAACCTCATCTATCAGACCATAAGTAGAAGCGGAACCACGTCCTCCTTCCCCTACAACCCCAATAGCGTGGGCATCGTCAAGATATAAACGAGCACCAAATTCCTTTTTAAGCTCCACAAGTTTGTCAACTTTAGCTATTGTCCCCGACATGGAGAACACACCATCACTCACAATAATCTTACCGGCCTCGCTGTCAGCTCTCTGCAGCAGTTTTTCCAGCTGTTCCAGGTCGTTATGTTGATATCGCATTGTCTTAGCATTAGAAACAAGCGTACCGGAAACAATACAAGCATGATTATCTTTATCAGAAAAAATAATATCTCGACGGCCGGCGATGGTTTGAATCGAACCTTCATTGGTTTGATAACCAGTACTGAAAAGAACACATGAATCTTTGTTCATGAATGCTGCGAGCTTCTCTTCAAGCTCTAAATGCAAATCAAGTGTTCCGTTCAAATAACGAGATCCTGTGCATCCCGTTCCGTAGGTTTTTATAACATTACGGGCAGCTTCAATAACCCTGGGATCGTTTGTCAATCCTAAGTAATTATTGGAACCGGCCATAATAACTTCCCGTCCATCAATTTGAACGGTAGTACCATCAGTGGCTTGGAGAGGCTTAAAATAGGGATAAAGACCCTTTTCTTTAATTTCATCGGCTTTTGTAAAGTCATAAGCCTTTGAAAAAATATCGTTCGTTTTTACATCAGAATTGGAGTCGGCCATTCGTCCTTTTTTCGGCTTTTTGAAAAGTGCTTATCAACGTAAATATACTTCCATATTAAGCATCAATCAAATTATGAATAAGATATTATAAATCTTGATACTAAACTCAGAAGTGCTGTGCTATAGTTTCTAAATAGTCAACATATTGCTGTGATACATGTTGCCAACTAAACTGTTCCTGTACATAGTTACGGCTATTCTTTGAAAATTGTTCCAACGGGCCACTTAATATTTCTTCAATCTTTTCGGCAAATAGATCTGCGTTTAAAGGTGGCACACGATACCCATTTTTTCCCTGACCAATTACATCTTTAATACCTTCCAGGTTGGCAGCAACTGCTGGATTTTCTGCCATATTAGCTTCCAACAATACAATACCAAACCCTTCCATGTCTCCCGGTACCGGAATATTAGGCATCACAAATAGATCTGCCGCAGCATATGCTTGTTTTAGCACTTCATCGGGCTGTCGCCCCAGAATGAAAATCCGATCACTAAATGAAGATCCTTCAGCAGCTTTGGTGATATTATCAAACTCTGGCCCATCACCTACAGTTACATACACCATCTGCTTATTAAGCTTAGGCATTACCTCACGTATAAACCACTCATGGCCTTTTCTCTTAACCATACGACCAACAGTGAGCAACATCCTGTGACTCTCCAACGGAATTCTGAAGTTCTCCTGCAGGCGATTTCGTGCTTTTTTCTTATCCGGAAAATTATTCAACTTATTAAAATCGAACCCATTGGGCAGTGCAACTCCTTTTTCAGGATCCATCCCACGTGCAATACACTCCTCACGGGTAGCCCTGGAGACTGAAATCACACCATCGAGATTATCAAAAATCTTGGGCACAAACCATTGATAAGCCCGTACTGGGAGGGTAACATCTCTCCCATGATTAATGGTAACCATCGGCACCGATATTTTATGGCGAATAAAAAACGCCAGACTTGCTGTTACCATCGAAGAAAAAAGGATGATATCTGCATCTGACTCGCGAACTTTATGAGGTAAGCTCACTATTTGTTTCAGTAGAAAACCAATGGTTTGTAAAGCGATTTTTCCTTTTTCAGAAACATTAATTGTTTCAGTGATCACGTCTACTGATTCTTTACGCTTCAGTTCTTGAATCAACTGCTGACTTACCCGCTGCATACCACCTACATTTTCAAGGATCTCTCCTTCAGGCGGATGGGTATGAGAAACATATAGTATTCGCACGTTGTAACCTTTTATTCCTTTAATACTAAAATTTGAGTGCAGGGCGGGGTTCTTCTAATGCTTTGTAATAATTATCAAGCAACTTCCCGTTTACATTTTCCCAAGAGTACGCAATAGCTTTTTGACGAGCTGCTTCTCCCATCTCCTGCCACAGCTCCCCATCATCTGCTAACCTGGCTACACATTTAGCAAAAGCTTTAGTATCTCTCGGAGGAGCCAAGAAACCGTTAACACCAGACTCTACCAATGATCGGCTTCCTGTAGCATCAGCTACCACACAAGGTAAACCGCTGGACATTGCTTCGAGAGTTACATTGCCAAATGTTTCAGTCTCGGAAGGAAATAAAAATATATCACTGCTGGCATAAGCACGGCTCAGCTCATCCCCGGTTACAAAACCGGTAAAATGTGCTTCTGGCAACATATGTTCCAATTCCTTTTTAGCAGGCCCATCACCCACTATCATCGATTTAATATTATCATGGGTCTGCTGTAATCTTTTAACCGTATCTACAAAAGTTTGTAAATTCTTTTCCCAAACAAGTCGTGATACAAATGTCACAACCTTATCATCATCTTTGAAACCCACCGACCGCCGCCATTCCATATCCCTATAATCGGGATTAAAATCATCTGTATTTACACCTCGTGCCCATATTCGAATTCCTTCGTCAATCCCTTCTTCGTTTAGTTCATCAGCCATTGAAGGTGAAGGCACATAGATATGTTTACACTGACTATAGAACCATCCCAAATATTTCCACCCCAGTAATTTCAGCATCTCTAAATTGTAATACTTTAGATAACTGGTAAAATGGGTATGATAGGAAGCCACAATCTGAATATTATTAGCCTGCCCCCACCGCATTGCCCGAAAACCAAGCACATCGGGTGTGGCAAGATGAATAAGCGTCGGATTAAATTCCCGCAGTCTCTTTTGTGCTTTTTCTGGAAACCCTACCGTTATACGATATTCGGGACGTCCCGGCACCGGCACCGAAGGTACAGGAACAAACTCTCCTTCATGATCAATTTCTGGCTCATCTATGGTGGGACCAAACACAATTACCGGAATATTTTTCTCTTCCAGGAAAGCTACCAGCCTATTTAGCGTAAGTGATACGCCATCTTGAATATGATTATAATTTCCAGTGAATATCGCTACTCGAAGATCACTCATAAATTTTCCAATACATCATTGATATTTGTATCTTAACCTTGCTTTTAGCAAGCGCAATTTGAACCAACTAATAACTATAATGTAATCAACATTTATATGTTAATGGCTGGCAGTTTTGCAATGCTGATTTATATTCAGCTAAAATAAAAGTATATATAATAACACAGTTAATTAAGGGCCCAAATATACAAAATTTGATGAAAGCCTTCGTAACCGGCGGAACAGGTTTTATTGGAAGTCACTTAGCTGATCATTTAATTGAGTCAAACAAGTACTCAGAGGTACGATGCCTGATTCGAAGTAATGAAAAGTGGCTGAAAGGAAAACATTTTAAACGTATTAATGGAGATTTAGATGACTTGGCTGTGCTTAAAAAAGCAGTTGAGGGAGTCGATGTCATCTTTCATATCGCGGGACGGGTTAAGGCACCTACTTATGCCGACCTTGCCCATGCTAATGTTGAAGCTACTGAAAACCTTTTACGGATAGCTCAAAAAGAGGGAGTCCCAAAAATTGTAGTACTCTCTTCCCTTGCTGCAGTAGGGCCCAGCAAAAATGAACCTATAAGCGAAGATGCACCGATGAATCCCATCAGTAATTATGGGAAGTCAAAAAAACAGATGGAGCTTGTGATACACGACATCGCTAACGAAGAAACCTCCATTACGATCCTACGTCCACCCGCTGTGTATGGACCCCGCGAAGACCAAATTTACTCCTTTTTTAAAATGGCTGACAAACGCATATGCCCCATTATCGGTGATGGTAAACGACCACGCATATCAATGATATATGTAGGCGATGTTGTGAATGGAATACTCGATGCAGTTAAACAACAAGAAAAAGGGGTATTTACCTATTTCATTTCAGATGATAATATTCATACCTGGGATGAAATTCGTGGAACTACAGCTAAGGTTTTGGGTAAGAAATCTGTACCCATTTATATTAAGCCTAAGTTTGTTAAAAATATTGCTAAAACAGTTGAAAAAGCTGCATCATTTTTTGGGATTTATCCCGTTTTAAACAGGGAAAAAGCGAAGGAGCTGATTCTGGAATGGACCTGCTCCAGCGAAAAAGCCAAAAACGAACTCGGTTTTCATCCCGAATACTCGCTTGGCGAAGGAATTTCTCGAACAATTCACTGGTACCAAAGACACCATTGGTTATAATTCTATGAATAGATTTTTGTCCGTACTATTTTGCCTATTATTCTTAACTTTTAGCCAACTCACAACAGCCCAACCAACACTTGAAAAGGATTATTCCTATGTGATGGAAATACCATCTGTCGTTACTATGGGAAGCTCCCCTGCTCACCTCTATGTACTTTCAGATACCGAAGGCATGGCCGTTTTCCGGACACAAAAAGATAGTTTGCAATGGCTGTATTCTTCTACCGGGATGGCACAGCGCGGAAGTACAATGACAGCTGATATTCGCTTTGCTTACCTTTTTGGCAATAACAGACGGCTTACAGTTCTGGAGCCAACCTCGGTGCTCGGAGTCTATTCCGCCACGCTCTTACCTTCAAATCCGTTAGATGCTCAACGCATCGGCCAGAGTTTATATGTTGCTCTTGGTGATAAAGGCCTGGGAAGACTCTCTCTTGAAACACCGAGCACTGTTGATTCTATGGTTACCTTTGTAAGCCGCTCAAAACTAAGTAACACCTATATTCAGGATATTGAAAAAACAGGCAACCAGCTTTTTGCACTCTCACGAAATCAAACCCTTTTTCAGTTTAAGCACGATACCGAAGATAACATTACAACCCTGGAACGTGAATTTGCGCTCTCAAGGCCATTAAGTAAGATTTTTCTTGTTAACAAAACGTTATACGGTTCTGATGCGGATGGCAACATCTATGAAATTGACCAGCAGGGTAACTTAGCGGGACTCGGTAGCATTGGTGAGACCGTTAATAAAATTGAGGCCTGGAAAGATTGGCTTATCATCAGCGGAAGCTCTAACAGAATATGGACATCCTATAAAAATCGCAGCCCTAATCTTTGGAAAGAAGATCGTGAAGCGGGCAACTATTTCACTGTTAGCGGCGGAACCTTATGGTTGTGTGAGTATAACCAGCTAAGTAAAATTATTACTTCTGATAAAAAGTCGATATCGCAGAAGAAAAATCCCCAACCCAACTTTTCAGGTAATTTAGAACTAAAATCGATATCAAATCAGGATATTCCGCATACGAAACCACTTCTTACCCCCATTAATTTTACTACGGAGGTACCGGCTAATGCGGTAAAAATCACCTACCAATCTCAAGACATTAGTAATGCCCAGGTGCGAGGAAGAAGCTTTTACTGGCGTCCAAGTTCCAATGATATAGGACGGCATACGGTAAAGATTATTGCCACTACCAGTAGTAGCCAGACCGACAGCACCTCGTTTACCATTAATGTACGATCCTTTAATGCACCACCTCGGTTTGCCCCTATTCGCCCTATTACAATTCCTGTGGGTGAAGCCTTTACCCTGCCTATTCAGGCAAATGATCCTGATGGATCAACAAAAAATCTTGTTCGCTTTCTTGGGGTAGATATGCCGGATGGGGCAACCATCGACGAGTCTACCGGCGAATTTAACTGGACACCCAAAGCCCGCCAGGTGGGTAAAAACCGTTTTCGTGTCATTGCTACAGATCAATACGGTGCTGCTAAATCGGTAGATATCACTATCAACGTGATTGAACGTATTGACCGCGGTACCTCAGATAGCTAAACCGGATACATTCTTAAACTCTTTTTAACTTCTCTGATTTCTTAGATTCTATTGGATAATATTGATTTTCGAGAACGCCTGTTGGTTTGGTACGATAATAATAAAAGAGAAATGCCGTGGCGCGATTGCGGAGATCCTTATAAAATTTGGATCTCTGAAATCATGCTACAGCAAACTCGTGTAGACCAGGCCACCCCCTATTTCAATCGATTCATGGAACGTTTTCCAACGGTTGAAAGCCTGGCAAAAGCTGACCAGCAAGAGGTACTCAAGGTTTGGGAAGGCCTGGGATATTATAGTCGGGCCCGACATCTGCATGATGCTTCCAAACTCGTAACAGAAAAATTTAACGGAACTGTACCGGATAACTGGGATAACATTACGGAACTTAAAGGAGTGGGACCATATACGGCTTCTGCAATTTTGAGTATCGCCTACCAAAAACAGTATGCTGTTGTGGATGGGAACGTCATTCGTGTTTTAAGCAGGTACCTGGGTATTGAAGATGACGTTCGAAAAACAGCAACAAAAAATGCGATCCAGGAAGCGGCCGATGAACGTATCCCCGCAGATCGACCCGGTGACTTTAACCAGGCTGTAATGGAGTTAGGGGCCACAATCTGTACTCCTTCTAACCCTGATTGCGAACAATGTCCCCTACAAGCCGGATGCAGAGCATATAAACAGGTGAAAACCGAAGAAATTCCCTATAAGTCTCCTGCTAAAAAACGACCGCACCACCAAATTGGAGTTGGAATTATAATGAATGAGGATGAAGAAGTTCTTATCGCCCTGCGCCCTGAAGATGCCATGCTGGGCGGAATGTGGGAGTTCCCGGGTGGAAAACAAGAAGAAGACGAAGATATGGAGGATACGGTAGCTCGCGAACTTCATGAAGAGTTGGGGGTCGAGGTCGCGGTTACAAAACCATTTATGAAACTCGATCATGCGTATTCCCATTTTAAAATCACAATGCATGCCTATTTGTGTGAGCTGGTAGCGGGTAAGCCAGAACCTAAAAGCAGCCAAGAGGTACGATGGATCTCCATCGATGAACTGGAAGACTATCCGTTTCCTAAAGCCAACAGGAAACTCACTGAAAAACTCATGAATATCGATCAAGGCCAGCAAGAACTGGAAATATAACCCCTCTTTAACTCACTAAACTTTCGGTTTTATGAAGACACCGAAAGTTTGTTATCAAACCAAGCCCCATGAGCCGAAAGCTCACCAAAAGATCACAACAACAAATCAAAGCGCTTAAACCTCTCCTCGATGAATGGGTGGAACACATCGAAGAACCCAGATATATTGATGATGATCCCGTACTGTTTATGCATGCCTTTAATGATAAGGAAGATCAACTATTGGCCGGATTCTTTGCTGCCACTATGGCTTGGGGACGTCGTGATATCGTAATCCGAAAAGTGCGTAATTTCCTGGACCGCATGAATAATCGTCCTACTGAATTCATCACAAACTTTGCAGATCGTGACGCCAAATACTTCGAAGGATTCAAACATCGTACCTTCAAACCTGTCGATATGAAGTGGTTGGTAAAGATACTGCAATCAATACTCCTTAACTATGGATCATTTGAAGACTTTTGGACCTTTTGCTACCAGCGAGCAACAAAAAATAACAGGCCCATGATGTCGGTATTCCATGAGCAATTTTTTGCCCAACAACCTGAAGCTCCCAAACGGACCCGCAAACATGTTTCCAATGCCGATAAAAAGAGTTCTTGTAAACGCTTGTACCTCTATCTTCGCTGGGCCATACGCAAAAATAGTCCCGTTGACTTGGGGATTATGGATTTTATGCCTGCATCAGAGTTATATATTCCCTTGGATGTACATGTGGCCCGGCAAGCTCGCGCACTGGGGCTATTAACAAGAACCTATAACGACTGGTGGGCTGTTGAAGAACTCACTGAAGCATTACAATTACTTGATCCACAGGATCCGGCCAAATATGACTATGCCCTCTTTGGATTGGGAGTAGCTGATGATGGTATCCCGGAGGAGTATATTTTGAATCCGGAAGTGCTTTGACAAAATCAAAACACATAAATAACAACCGCATTAGAAATTACTAACATCGTTGATTATACTGACTATATAGAATATCATATTTGGTTAATAGGAACCTCAAGTAAGAGTTCCAAATCAATAGTGAAGCTACCTTAAACTTTACCATCATGAGAAAACTATATCCGATAAGTATAATCTTAGTGTTAACTCTTTTTTTTAGTTCTTGCCAAGATAACACTACCTCAATAAATCAAAATACAAAAGAAGGTAACAAACAAATAAAAACACCTTCTGTAGAAGGAAAATCGTTAGTATTTGATTCAAGTAATGATTTCAAAGGTTTTGTTCAAAATCTTCAACAGAAATCTTATAGCGAATTAGATAAATTTGTGAAGCAAAAAGCACATGGTTTCACATCTCTAAAAATGGCCCAAGAACACATCCGAAAAAAGAAAACTAAAAATAAAAGCAATAATCTTACCATTCAGGAAGAAAAAATTCTGTACTTAAATGTTGAAGACCCAGCCTTTGCTAGTATCTTGAATAAAGATGGGGTATTTCAGGTCGGTAAACAGATATTCAAAATTACTAATAAGTATACCTATATCTTCAAAGACAAGGGGGCCTATCAGAATTTTCAACCTCCTAAGAAAAAATCATCCAATCCCAGTCTCTCTTATGTAAAACCTTGCGAGGAAATCCGACAAGAACCTGTTCGGATAAGACAAGACGTTTATCGAGTGGAAAATTGTGGAGGAAGTGGCGGAGGATCGTATGACCCCGGAGACGATGACGACGACAACTCATACCCGAACCAAGATGTGATTGACCTTGACCCACGTAAAAACTTGGACAAAAATTATCCAGATAAAATAACACAAGAATATCGAAGTGGCGGAACAAAAGGTCGTTTAAAAGGCAAATCTTGGTGTCAAGATTTTTTTATATATAGCAGTATTGGAGCCAAATCAGTTCACCAGCGTCATACCTGGCTAAACTGGTGGAACAGAAGTGCTGAAAAAATTACGTTAGACTCTTTTGTGAAATATGGGTACGGTAAAAAAGAGATACCATTTCATAAAATAAAAGTCGGCTTAGAAGTTAATTGGGGAGATTTCGCTGCTAATAAAGTTGAAAGTTTTTTAAGTGAAATTTCATTCTTAAATAGCAATCAAACAGTTACTAAAATATTATTAGACCAAATATCAGGACAGAAAATAAAAATAAATGTGTTTAAACATAGCAGTCCGGATACTTATGATATTTACATGGGCCCTCAAAAAGTCTATCGATCCTATACAAAGACTAAATATGATGCTAAAAAAATACGCAAAGGGTATGACTGGTCAACAGCGATAGTAAGTAATGCTCCTCCATATGTTGAAAATAGTGCTGTAGATTTTGATCTTGAAATATTGAGATCTAAACATACGCTTAAACATGATGGGTATCATCTAGGTTTTATTACCGGTCGAAAATCAACTCAAGGTATTTTTTAAAAATAATAGTAACATTTATTAGAAGTTGAGATATAAATCTCAGCTTCTAATTTTTTCAATCCAAAGAGCTGCACAGTTGAGTATTATGATGAATAAAGCTGCCACATCACTTATAATTGCATTTATAATTAGTTTATTTATAACACCATTGATCAAAATCTCTCACGCCCAAACCACCTATAAAAAAGATTCCGGCTTCTTTACCCCTATTGTAAAATCACTGTACCTGCGCGGGGGATTTTTTGAAGATGCCCAACTTATCGGACCTGCGGTGGGTTACCGTTTCAACTCAAGGTATGATATAACGCTGCATACCGAATTTCTGTCCAATGAATATAATTCCGGACTTAGGCCAACTCTCAAAATGAGCCTGCTTAATCTCGGAGTTATTTTGGGACGTACAGCTGATCTTTCTGATCGTTTTTTGCTGCGCTCGGAACTTTCTGTTTATCAAGCTATAACGTTCAATACGGAAGGTTATAACAACATACCAGAACCGTCATTGACTTCCGGGATGGTTTCTTCTTCCTTATTCTGGAATATTCCTTTGTCCAAGAGCATCTCTTTGCTACCAAACCTTGGGGCCTTCCTGGGATATGGTAACTATTCAGCACCATACAGCACGGCAAGTCTGCGACAGGGATTTGATGGGTTTATCATTGGCCCGAAAGTAGGCTTTGACGTACCCTTTAGGCTTTCAGACTCCTTCTACCTGGTAGTAAATCCGAAGGTCAATATTCCGTTAAACAAAGAGGAGTACGGGAGCACTTTATTATTTAACGTTCAACTAAACTTTTAACAGTTTATGCGTTTACTAATCATCAGTATTACTCTCATCATAGTAGCCCCCCATATATATGCTCAGGAGCACAAGGGATTCTTACTCAGCTTTCAACAAAAAGTTACTCCCAACTTTGAGCTCTATGACCAACACCATACTGGGCTTAGCCCTTGGGAACTGGAAGTTTCCGTTTATAATAGTGAGATTACTCCCATTGAGGCTGGGGCTTATCTTTCCAGGGGCTATTCCTCATATATAGCAATTTTGTACGGACTAAATTTGGCTTATCTGTATCCAATTAACAGTTCGCAACTACTGGAGGCGGGTATTAATGTTGGACGTTTTAAAATGAATTCATTTGATGACACCGTCGAAGTTGGGGCTGTATTAGAAGATGAGTTTCACGAATCATTTAAGCCTTTCGTAGAGTGGCAGTGGAATTTTTCAAAATATATAAGTCTATTTGCACAAGCAGGATACCGGTTTCTACGCACTGAAACTAAAACAGTAACGGAGATTAGATCCCGTTACGAAAATGGATCGGTTAAATCATACCGTGCATCCCATAACACCAAATTCTATGGCTCCGGTTTTGAGTTGGGTATTGGAATGAGCCTAAAGTTATACTAACTACTGATAATAGATATTTCAGATGTATGGTAAATCTATTGAAGATAACTTTCATCGCTATCATGGTTTTACAAAATCCTGATCGGTTATAATCTCATGAAGAATATTAAGACCCCACATTTACAATGCGCTCATTATTTATTTTAATCTTGTTTCTAATCGGTGGAAGCCTCCGTGCACAACGTACAAGCTGTTGTCTTACGGTGGACGATCTCTGACTATGATGGACTGCCCTATGAGCTTGGTTTTCACTTTTTTATAGGCTACGGCCGTGTTGCCAGTGGTTCTTTGGGACTTAGATTGGCATACATCTTTGGAGAACCCAATACAACAAATGTTAACCTTGGCTTAAGCTTTAGCAAAATAGACCTTCATGATGTGGATGTTGAGAAAAAAGGATTCGGTCCACATGTGGGAGACGTTAATTTTACCTCAAGGGGAAATGTGTTCAAACCATTTATTGAGTTTGAGTGGGATTTCTTACGATTTAGTTCCATTTTCATACGGTCCGGTTATCGAATTATTAATGGCGAAAAATCAACTATCACATCTGTTGAACCCACTAATGACCCCTCAAATAATGTTAAAGTTGAACGAGAGAACACCTTTTTTTATTCGACAGCCGGTTTTGAGCTCGGGGCAGGAATTAGTGTGATTTTTTAAAAGAAACCCAATATTTGAGGGGAATAACTTTTGTTCCCTAAATGATTCGTCGGACGACAACACCAGTAGCCTGACAAAAGGCAGCCTCGGGGATGCCTTCGATGGGCCGAACGGAGTGTAAGAAATGATATCTAACTTTTCTCTGTTATTATTATGCACATTAACAAAAAGATCCTTATATTTCGCGTCCGAGAATTGAAAGTAAAACAATTTTAGTTATATGGTTGGAGTTAAAGTAAAAGATAACGAAAGCATCGACCGCGCAGTCAATCGCTTTAAGAAATTGGTTGCCCGTTCACGAATTCTGAATGAATACAAAGATAATCAGCAGTATACTAAGCCTTCCAAAGAACGTCGTGAGGCTCTGAAGAAAAGTATTCGTGAACAAAAACGTCGTAGTCGCCACCAGTATTAAGCACGATTTTTAGTACAGAAAAAGCTCTTTGGTTAATCCCGAAGGGCTTTTTTTATCGTACTCATGATATTGGTAGCCCCTGTTATAGCTAAACCGCCCTCTTTTTGCGGATTATTTGCTTTGGGTACAATAGCATGTTTAAATCCAAGCTTTTGGATCTCTCCCAATCGGTGATCTACCTTATTAACCGCACGCACTTCTCCGCCTAACCCCACTTCGCCAAGAAAAGCCATCTCATCTGAAATCGGTTTATCTACCAGGCTGGAAACCAAAGCCAACATTACCCCCAGATCTGCAGCCGGGTCATTGACTTTCAATCCACCGGCTATATTTAAATATACATCTTGCCCGGAAAATTGGTATCCCCCTCTCTTTTCTAAAACAGCCAGTAATAACGACAGACGTTTATAGTCAAAACCATTGGCCGTACGCTGTGGCGTACCATAATTGCTGGGGGTTACCAGGGCCTGTACTTCTACCAGTAATGGACGTGAACCTTCAATAGAACAGATTACTGCATTTCCACTTACTGTGCTGTCAAACTCCGATAAAAACAGCTGCGAAGGGTTAAGTACATCGATAAGCCCCTGTTGTTTCATTTCAAAAACCCCTACTTCCTGTGCCGGGCCAAAACGGTTTTTAATACTTCTAAGCATGCGATAGTTATAATTGCTGTCTCCCTCAAACTGTAGCACCGTATCTACCATATGCTCCAATACCCTAGGACCGGCAATAGCTCCATCTTTGGTTACATGTCCTATAACCAGTGTCGTTATATCCTGTTTCTTAGCCAGCTGCTGCAGCAATGCAGCACACTCCTTTACTTGCTGTACGCTACCCGCCATACTGGTAAGCTCAGTACGATAGACTGTTTGTATGGAATCAACAATAAGCAGATCAGGATCCAGTTTTTGTGCCTCTTTAATCACCTTATTGATATCGGTATCGGTATAGATATAAAAGCTATCCGAATCTACTCCTAACCGTTGAGCTCGTTGTTTTATCTGTCCAGCTGACTCTTCACCAGCACAATACAATATTTCAAGACCAGGATTCGACTTTCCAATCTGTAAGGTAAGCGTACTTTTACCAATACCGGGATCCCCTCCGATAAGTACAAATGATCCTGATACAAAACCTCCACCAAGTACACGGTCGAACTCTTGAATATTGCTTAAAAATCGTTCTTGTGAGTCTGAATCAATTTCATCGAGCTTTTGAGGAGGTTGGGAGTCGGCTAGTCCGTCTACTTTTCCCTTATGCTCTTTCTCAGATTTCGTTTTACGCTCTACTTTAAACTCTTTAAAAGTATGCCAAGCGCCACAATTGGGACAGTTGCCCAACCATTTTGTAGAGGTGTGGCCACAATCGCCACAAACATATTGCATTCTATCTTTAGGCATCAGCTATACTGTGTCTGTAGATGAGACTTCACTTTCTATAGTCTTTTTCGAATTATCACTCTCGCTTCGCAATTCCACAACCGAACGATTTATGTACCAGGTTGTCGCCATCATCCCTAACCCAACGGTGATATAATAACTGATTATACGCCACGCAAATACAGCTAGCCCTATAAATGCTTTACGGTCAATAAGTGGGCCCTGGAATATGGCAAAAAGCCCCTCTACGCCGCCACTTCCTCCGGGGGTTGGCATTATTAAAAATGCTAAGTTCATCGCTAAACTTCGCAAAGTGGATAAAATAACATCCGCCGGCAATAAACTTAGTACTACAATAGTGGGTAAGGCAATTCGGCACAGCCACGACATTGTAGATAAGAAAAATGTTTTTAACAAAAAGCTGGTAGGTTTTTTACGAAGTTCATGAGAATACTCTACCAGGTTATCAGTTTCTTTACTAACCTGCTCTCTCCATCGTCGTAGGAAGGGTAGCTTAAACAAAAAGTTAACTACTTTTTTTATGGCATTGGGGTTTTTAAGCACTCCATAAGCCATTAAGCCGGCATAGCTCAATAACCCTATATAGAGCATTGCCATAGAAACATGCCCCACCATTCCTGTATTATTTGGAACAACCTCAAAAAACAATCCGGATATTAATAAAATTGGGACAGCCAGAGCAAACCAAAGCTGGTCAAGAAGAACGCTATACAAAATTATTGCTGTCGACTGACCAACATTAAACCCCTCCTTCGTCATAGCATAAGTTGCCATGGGGGCACCGCCAATAGTAGAAGGGGTTATAGAAGAGGTGAAATCCCAACTCAACATTACGCGGAAGGATGCTAACCAAGAGAGTGAATTTTCTGATAGTGCACGAATTTTTGCTGCTGAAAACCATAATCGCATGAAAGATACGATAATAGCAATCACAATACCCGGCATCCGCTTTAATTTCAGATGTTCTAGTACGCCGGGAGTGTACGTTAGGTAGATCAAGAATGCCATTGTGGCAATACTCAATCCTATAGAAATAAATAAATACTTTTTCGAAAAGTATTTATTTGGATTCGTCTTTATTTGATCTTCGTTATCAGCCAAGAATGGTCAATAATTATTAAAAATAGATACTTTTAATTATACCAATAATAGGGAGTAATTGGGAATAGTATATTACTTTAATGTATGCTACAATAAAATGTTTACAAAAAAGGCCTTATGGATTCAGTTCCATAAGGCCTTAAGTCAGGTTCTATTATGCTACAGTAATATTATCATCCAAATAAACATCTTGAATGAAGTTTAGTATCCGAACGCCTTCATCCATAGGGCGCTGGAATGCCTTTCGGCCGGTAATAAGTCCCATACCACCTGCGCGTTTATTAATAACAGCAGTACGAATAACCTGTTCAAAATCGTTATCTCCAGATGCACCGCCAGAATTGATAAGACCCGAACGCCCCATATAGCTATTTGCTACTTGGTAACGTGTTAAATCAATAGGATGATCACTGGATAACTCATCATAGATATCTTCATCGAGCTTACCATACGAAGAATCACCCATATTTAAAGCTTTATAACCGCCATTTAGGGTAGGCTGCTTTTGCTTTACAATATCTGCCTGAATTGTGACCCCCAGATGGTTAGCCTGCCCTGTTAAGTCTGCTGCTGAGTGATAATCTGTACCATCAACTTTAAATGCAGAATTTCTGGTGTAGCACCAAAGAATAGTAGCCATTCCGAGTTCATGCGCCCGCTCAAAGGCACGTGCTACTTCCTGAATCTGACGGCTTGATTCCTGAGAACCAAAGTAAATTGTAGCCCCAACTGCAGTAGCTCCCATATCAAAAGCGCGATCAACAGTGCCAAACATGATCTGGTTATACGTATTGGGATACGTCATCAGCTCATTATGATTGAGCTTTACAATAAAAGGTATCTTGTGGGCATACTTTCTCGCCACAGAACCCAGCACTCCAAACGTAGAGGCAACACCACTACATCCACCTTCAATAGCTAGCTTCACAATATTCTCCGGATCAAAATAATCGGGATTAGGCGCGAAAGAAGCTCCGGCTGAGTGTTCAATACCTTGATCTACCGGCAGTATAGAAATATAGCCGGTTCCGCCAAGCCTGCCATGATTTAACAGCTCCTGCATATTCTTAAGAACACGAGGGCTCCGATCAGACTGTCCTAATACATCATCAACATAGGACGGGTTTGGTACATGAATCCGTTCTTTTGAAATCGTTTCACATTTATGGTTTAATAGGTCCTCGGCGTCCTCACCTAAGAGTTCTTCAATACTTTTTGATGCTAAAGCCATAGCGTTGCTCCCGTTATTTCAATAAGATTAAATTTATGAGATTGCTAATATAAGTGATAAAAAAGGAAATGACTAGTCGGATCATGCTGTTTAGTGGTACTATATAAATTACTTCCCTATATCGATCTTCCCTCAAAAATTCCGTATATTTCAAGGCTTCAAAAATTGAAAAGAACCCCACTTTTATGAAGATCGGCGATCTTGACTTAGGAAATAAACCTATTTTATTAGCTCCTATGGAGGATGTTACTGACTCTCCGTTCCGCACTATATGTCGCAGAAAAGGGGCCAGTATTGTATATACTGAATTTATAAGTTCTGAAGCCATTATTCGTGATAATGACCAGGCGATGCATAAAATGGATTTCACTGAAGAACAACGCCCTTTCGGGGTGCAAATTTTTGGCGGACGCGAAGAAGCAATGGAAGGAGCTGCCAAGATTGCTGAATCTAACGACCCGGATGTTGTAGACATCAATTTTGGCTGTCCGGTTTATAAAATTGTAAAAAAGGGGGCCGGTTGCGCATGTCTAAAAGACATGGACTTGATGAAATCAATGGCCGGATCGGTAGTTGATGCGGTAGAAAATAAACCGGTAACCGTAAAAACAAGACTGGGATGGGATGATCGTACCATTAAAATCCAAGAAGCGGCCCTAATGCTACAGGACCTGGGCATAAAAGCTTTAACAGTACACGCTCGAACACGATGTCAAAAGTACAAAGGAGATGCTCGCTGGGAATGGCTAAAAAAACTTAAAAATACAAAAGGACTTGAAATCCCTGTTATTGGAAATGGAGACGTGACGTCTCCAGAAGACGCCAAACGTATGTTCGACGAAACCGGTGTTGACGGCGTTATGATTGGACGTGGTGCTATCGGCAATCCATGGATTTTTGAGCGATCACGTCATTATATTGAAACGGGCGAACTGCTTCCGGAACCAACAGTCGAAGACCGAATTGACCTGTGCATTGACCAGCTGCGCCGCTCTGTTGAACACCATGGTGAACGATATGGAGTTATCATCATGAAGAAACACTACGGTCAATACCTCAAAGGGGTGCACAATAGTCGTCATCTGCGAGCTGATATCATGAAAGAGAGTGAAATGCAACCTATTATCGATCTGATGCTACGATTCAAGAATGAAAAAATGTTTGCTACTGCATCATAGTTTTGTAAATCTTGAATCTTTTTATTCTTCCGGGCGTATGCTTCTTATTAGCCTTTAAAAAAATGACTCTTTTATGTGGCAACGCTTACTTCGCCTGCTTTCGACCGGACTTAATGCTTATAGCTTTTATACTAACCCTGTTCGATTTGTAACCAGCATTCTGTTGGTCATTATCCTTCCGTATCTGGCTTATATATTTTGGGGCACCTTAATTATTTTGATGCTAGCTATTGCAGGCATCTATCTGATTTATAAAGCAATCACAGAAAGCAATAATAATTCAAATAACTACTAGCTTACTGAGGAGAAAAAGAAAACGTTAATTACTGCTTTCTTTGTTTTCATTATCTGCTAGCTCATCAGATTTATTTACCATTTTAATGGGAAGAGCTTCAGAAGCTGAACCGGCATACAGAGAAACATGGGGGAAAGGAATTTCAATTCCTTCTTCATCGAACTTGGCCTTAACCTCTTCTTGTATAGAATTTTTCAACTGGATAAAATCTTCTCTTGGAGCCCAAACCAAAAATCTTAAATCAATGGAGGATTGCCCGAAAGCATCAAAAATTATTAATGGTTCGGGCTCACTTAATGAGAACTTATTCTTTTCAGCAACTTCCATGAGTAACTCACGAACCCTGCCAATATTTTCTTTATAGGCTACAGAAACTACCCCGTTGAACCGCCGAATAGGAAAACGAGTAACATTGGTAACTTCCGTTTTGATAATCATCTCATTCGGAATACGCACAAACTGGTTGTCGAAGGTGCGCAACTTAACCGACAATATATCAATTGACATTACAATCCCAGTTGTATTGTTGATGGTAATAATGTCATCAACTTTGAAGGGCTGCTCAGCAATTAGAAATAAACCGCTGATGATATTAGAAACACTGGTCTGAGATGCAAAACCTATAGCAATACCCACAATTCCGGCCGCTCCTAGCAGAGGAGCTAAACTAATTCCAAGTTCGCCCATTACGGTAACGAGCATAATAATCAAACCGGAATAGAAAACAAGCTTACCTGCTAGCATACCATAATGGGGAGCATACTTTTTGGTAAAAAACCGCTTTGCCCATCCTCTCAAGATATAGAGAAAAGGTAGCGTAATTACTATAATAAGAGCTACCTTAAAAATAAGCTGCAAGCTTTCCTCAGAAATATAGTGGTAAATATTGAATACAGAATCTTGGAAATTATTCATAAACTATCGTCCGAAGGTTAATGCATCTTCAAAAATTTTGAAGGTCCGTGTTGCCAAACTCTTTTGTATGTTCTTGCGAGGAGGAGATAACAACTGATCCTTTGTTATTCCATCATATAATTTCCCGGTCATAATAACATCACTGTTAAGATCCTCACCCTGAAAAATTATCTGGGTTTCATCAGCCCAAAACGCATTATTGTATCCGTACATACTTAGTCGCTCTACCCGAAAACAGAAATGTTCAAAGTTCAACTCCCCCTCAGACCGATTTGAAATAGTAATAGGACAACTTACTAAATATGGCTTTTGTTCAACGTCCGACAAATCACGGCGAGCCTTAGTAACAGCATGGTAACAAAGCTCTCCTTCTGTGGGGGTGCCGAACCATGTTCTCGATAACTTAGCAGTAGGTAACTCTATAAGTTGATAGTCATTATCAGCAATAGAAATGCGTACCCAGATGGGAATGCGGGTATAGATCTGGATCTGGGTTTTAGGACTAATTTTAAGTGTATATTCAGAATGAACGACCAACGGCAAATCAGGAAATACCGGACGAATATTTAGCTCACTGGAACTGATTTTATGAGCCCAGCGCGACCATTCTGCATTTTTGGGTGGGTGATCTCGATCCACCGGCCCTTCCAGATCCGATTCATACGCATAGGAAATCCATATTTCATCATTTTGATAAGCTAACCAAAGATGAAGATCTCCTATCGAAAAGTATCGTTTCCCTTGATCTATAAGGGAAATATTACCCCAGATATTTTCATTCATAAAAAACTCATTTTCCTTGATTATATGCTACGAAGTAATAATATCTGTCCCCATAAAAGACTGTAACACATCGGGTACAAGAATACTTCCATCTTCCTGTTGATAAATTTCCAATATCGCGGCTACGACCCTTGGCAGGGCTAACCCTGAACCATTCAGTGTATGCAATACTTCTGTATCTCCATCATCTTTACGATACCGAAGCATCATACGGCGTGCCTGAAAACCTCCAAAATTAGAGCAAGAACTAACTTCAAGCCAGCGCTGCTGGCCCGGGCTCCATACTTCAAGATCATACTTCTTTGTCTGGGTAAAGCCCATATCTCCAGTACACATCAATAATGTACGGTAGGGAATATCAAGAGCTTCTAACAATGACTCAGCATACTCGCGCAGGTTCTCCAGCTCATCATAAGCAGTATCAGGATGCACCATCTTTACCAGTTCTACTTTATCGAACTGATGCAACCGATTTAAACCCCGCACATCTTTACCATAAGATCCGGCCTCTCTTCGCCAGCAAGGAGTGTAGCCAGCATAATAGAGAGGAAGTTCATCTTTATCAATAATCTCATCCCGGTGAAAGTTTGTTATTGGTACTTCTGCAGTGGGTATAGTGAAAAAACCATCCCTCGGAATCTCATACATCATATCTTCCTTATCAGGAATTTGTCCCGTACCACGTGCTGAATCCTCATTCACAAAATAAGGAACCTGTAGTTCAGTATATCCGTTCTCAGCAGCTGTATTCAGAAAGTAATTAATCAGAGCACGCTGGAGACGGGCAATAGGTCCCACATAAAAAGGAAAACCAGCACCCGTAACTTTAGATCCTCGTTCAAAATCGACCCATCCCTGCTCTTCAACCAATTCCCAATGGGGTTTTCGCCATTCCTCTTTATCGGGTTCGCCCCAGCTTTTGAAAACTTCATTATCTTCCTCTGTTTTACCTACCGGGACAGACTCATGTGGGACATTCGGTATCTGAAGCAACAGGTCTTCACGATGTTTTCTTAAAGACCGAAGTTCTACTTCCTTGTCTTTAATATCTTCTTTTAACTTGCTGGTATACTCAATAATCTCTTGGGCTTCCTCTTTTTTGCCCTGCCCCATTAACTCACCAATCTTCTTGGCTTTATCGTTGCTTTCGCTTCGAAGCTGATCGGTTTCTTGCACCAGCGAACGCCACTGCTCATCAACATTAATCACCTTATCAACAACATCAGAATTAGGTTCTCCTTTATCCTGCATCGCCTGTTTAACTTTTTCGGCATTTTCTCGAATGTATGTGACGTCCAGCATCTGCTAAATACTTTTTAATTATAAATCAGTTTGGGGTAAAGATAATAGAGTTTTATCAAAGGTTTGAACCTTAAATAACCTATTTTTTTTATGTTATTAGCAATAATTAGAAGGAGTTAAAAAGCATTAAATCAGTTGATATCCTAATTATTTAAAGTTATTTTCCATAAATCATAGAAAAATTAGGAAAACTTAGGTTTAGATGGCACAAGGACTGGATGAGATTGACATTAAAATACTGAAACATTTACAAAAACACGGTCGTGCCCAGCGTAACAGACTTGCTGAAATTGTGCACCTCTCTGTACCCTCTGTTTCGGAGCGAATGCGCAAGCTTGAAGAGAAGGAACTGATTCAGGGATATCATGCAGTACTGGATTCCAAAAGATTCAAGTTTGATATTACCGCTTTTGTATTTGTCGAAGTCGATGGGTCCGAAAACTATCCCAAGTTTATTGATTCTGCTACTGAGGAACCTGAAATTCTGGAGTGCCATTCTATTACTGGTGATGGCTCTCATATCCTAAAAATTCGAACAGAAAATACCGCTTCATTTGAGAAACTACTTTCCCAAATCCAATCTTGGCCCGGGGTAAGTAAAAGTCGTTCGAATGTAGTATTAAGTAGTTTTAAAGAAACGGCTGAATTGCCCATTGAAAATACATTTGAACCCAAATAATTACATTCGGCCCATTTCCATTGGCGTATTCCAAATATCGCTTCTTTTTCCTCATTCTTCTTTTTCTGTCGTTTAGCAGCTCTCTGGCCATTGCCCAACGGACAGTAGGGGTACAGTGGGAAATCCCAAAACAAAATGAAAAAGCATTACACCAGCTAGAGCAATTTCAAAATATGGGGATCTCAATTCTCAAGTTTAGCCCTCCCGCAGAACCCGCTATCTGGCAAAAAATTGAAGAATTAGGATTTACGGTCTATGGCGACCTTGATATTTCATATCCCATAACAGAAACCTTTGCACAACCGGACTCTTCACTTCTCCGAAAGATACGCAATAAGTCTGGAATACTTTTGCAGCAGTCTTCCGTTAAAGCAATAGGTCTTTTTGAATATGCTCCTATTGAAAAAGAAAGCTTCAAAAATGCTATTCAACCTTATATCAGGGAACTTAAAAAAGGGAGGGTTAGGCGAGTTTATTTTACTGCAAGTAATCAGCAATCGTTAATTCATAATGAGGTCGATAGTAGTTTTGTCATTAAAGATATCTGGCTAAAACCTGCAAATATTTTTACATCTGCTATTACCTATCCTGAACGGGCAGCAGCATATCATTTTTCACCTGCCCCTTCTATACGGCAATATCTAACTCCCTTTAAACATTTTCTTTCTGTAACCGCTGATTATCCGAACAAACCTATCTTTATCAATAGTAAATGGTTACTTGAAAACGCAAATAGAGAGCCTACATTTAGTACCACTATCCAGACGCTAACCAGTGAATCAGAACTTATTTTCCCTTTACCCAATGAATCTCTCCCCACAGATCAAACCTATCCAGCACCGATCATTATCTTGGTACTAATTTGGGCGAGTGTGGCTCTCCATTACAATAGTAGCCCTTTATACCGGAAATCTTTATTCCGTTATTTTTCTGCACACAAGTTTTTTATTGATGATATCTTTCAGCGCCACATTCGATCGGTAGTACCCGCCATTATATTAATCTTCCAAAATGCTTTCTTAATCGCCACCTCGACCTGTGCAGTTAGTGTAACCATATTTTCTTCTCAAGGTTTTGATGCCCTTGTATACCATCTTCCCGGAATAGTTTTTTGGGGAAGTGGAGTATCTGCTCTTGCCATTTGGGGCTTCCTTATCTCACTGCTCCTTGCCCTAATAAATATTATATGGTTATATATAAGTCACAAAAATATAACCTCTTTAACACAAATTGCTACAATTTATGCTTGGCCCCTTCAGCTTAATTTAATTATTACGTCAATTTTAATTGTCCTTTTTTCCTCCGGAGCCTCTTCCTACTATATAGTAACGGCTGGCATTTTAACGATAGTGGTTCAGCTCGCAAGTTTTGTTATAACATCTTTTGATTCTGCACGCTACTTATCCTCTCGTACCCTGGTTTACCTGATGCTTACAAGTGGTTTATATACTTTTTTAGTAGCTGCATTTTTTATCTGGGTAGCAACTTCATCTACTTTAACAGAAACGATCTATTTAGCAGTTTCACTATAAAAATAAATTAGCAAATCTGCTTACGAAGACGTGCCACCGGAATATTCAGCTTCTCACGATACTTGCTTACTGTTCGTCTTGCTACCTTATATCCCTGACTTTTTAGTTTATCAGCAATAGCTTGATCACTCAGTGGTTTCTGTTTGTCTTCATTGTCAACAATTTCCTGTACCGCATTCTTAACCTCTCGGCTCGATACCTCTTCCCCATCTACTGTTTCCAGCCCCTCACTAAAGAAATACTTCAACTCAAATACACCAAAGTGTGTTTGAACATATTTGCCATTAACTACACGAGAAATAGTAGAAATATCCAGATTAACCCGATCCGCAATATCTTTGAGGATCATCGGTTTTAATCCCTCTCCATGTTTAAAGAAGTTCTCTTGAAGGGCTACAATGGTTTGCATGGTATTCATCAACGTATTTTGTCGCTGACGAATAGAATCAATAAACCATTGCGCTGATTCAATCTTGCTCTTAATAAAGTTTTTCGTCTCTTTATTTTGCTTGCTTTTCTTTTTCTTCTTCTTCAGATCATCCCACATCTCTTTGTAACGTGGAGAAATACGCAACGGTGGTACATTTCCATTATTTAACTGAATAACAAAGTCTCCCTCCCGTTCTTGCCCATTCTGATCACGTGCGGCAGGTTGATAATAAACTTCAAAATCCGGCTCAATGTAGTTCTGTGTATCATCGACCACATTACCCCCGCCCCCGGGTTTGGGATCTAAACCTTTAATATAATCAAAAGCGGCCTTTAGCTGTTCATCAGCTACATTAAGCTTTTTCTTTAATTTCTTGAAATGCTTTTTCTCAAAGAGCTCCCAGTAATCACGCAACATTTCAATAGCGATCTGTCTGCCTTCAGAGTCATCCCCGAGCATCTCAAGTTGAACCAACAGACAATCCCTCAAATCACGAGATGCAATACCTATCGGATCTAATCGCTGAATCTCTTTACGTACTTTCTCAACCTCCTCTTTGTTGGTCAGTGTTCCCTCATTAAAAGCAATATTATCTACCACTGCTTCAATTTCGCGTCGGAAATATCCATCTTGATCAAGTGAACCTAATATTTGATTGGCAATAAGCTTCTGCTCTTCATCAAAGTTGAGCAGGCTCACTTGTTGTTCCAACTCTTCTAAAAGCGATTCATGATATGGATTAGGAAGATCGCGCCACGTCTGATCTCCTCCACCGCCAGCATAACCGGATCCCCCGCTATAATTCTCCCCTTCATATTCAGTGTTATTCATGAACTCTTCCCAGTCGATCTCTTCATTCTGATCAACGGGTTCAAGCTCATCTTCTGAACTTTCCTCTGCTTCCCATTCAGACTGGTCAAGCTCCTCAAGTGAATCTTCTCTTTCAGCCTCTTCTAACACAGGGTTTTCTTCCAGCTCTTCTTTTATGCGTTGCTCCAGAGCTATGGTGGGGAGCTGCAGCAGTTTAATATACTGTATCTGCTGTGGCGACAGCCGCTGCTGCTGCGACTGTTTCTGATTCATCTGTTGACCAGTTTTAATCATACTTCAGTAGCCCCTTCGTTTTTATTTCTAATTTCTTTACAGGACTTCTTAAACTCATTATACCAGCTATTGTTATACCTACGAATTAAAGATTCTTTTAAAAACTCAGACAAATAAACTCCTTCCTGTTCTCCTTTTGTACAAGCAGTTCCACAAAGCTTTTCCACGTAATCGAAATTAGCATATTCAACTCCTGCAATTTTCTTTAGGCGAATAGGATATAAGTGACAACTCAACGGTTTTTCCCAATCAATATCACCCTTTATAAATGCATGCTGAATAGCACAATAGGCTACATCATCTTCATATGAGACAAATACACATTCTTCGTTATCTCGACAAGACAGTCGTCGTCCCCCAGATACCGTTTCATACACAACTCCATTTTCTTCCACTGTCTTTTGAGCTTGGGGATGTAATTTACCTTTTAACAATTTATATGCTTTTTCAAGCTTCGAAACCTCATCTTTCGACACGGGCGCACCGGCATCTCCAACTACGCAACATGCCCCCTTACACTTGGGTAAATCACAAGCAAATTTTGCCGTAGCAATATCCTCAGATAATATGGTATTTCGAACTCGAAACATTTTATTAAAAAATACTTTTTATCAGGGCTAACTTAAATACTGATTCCTTCACGCCAACTGCCTGGTTATCGCAAACGATTGCAACCCTTTAACGATAACTTAAAAAATTATAGGATTAATTATGCAATTGATTGCGTATTTAAAAACCCGGTTAGCAAATTATCATTCCTTATTGTGCGGGAATCAAAGAGGTGCCAGAAAACTATTTCGCTGTACCCCTTACTGGGAAATACGTATAAATAGCAATATCTCATCAAAAGTCATACGCAGATTCAAGCGAAACCTCAGATAAGTTTAATGCATAAAGTTATAGTTGTGAGTAATTTAGAACCTCATAATGCGATAGGAAAATGCGAACTCCTCATAGAGGTCTAAATTCACAACTGTTCGCACCCAGACTTAAAGTATCTCAAAGTTTTGGCCGGCACTTTGGCGAACATACCCCTCCATTTCGAGCTCTAAAAGCTTTGCCATCAATTGGTGGGTTGGTTTACCCATCTGCTTTGCCAACTGATCAATATGCAGAGAATCCTCTTCCAACTTCTCACATATTTCAGTAGCTAAAATACCTAACTCTTGTGATTTCCATTTCTTTTCTAAAACGGCTTCTTTACTATCCCCGGTGGTAGTATCAGGGGAAATATGAACCTCAACTTCTGTTAAGATATCTTCGACATTCTGTACCAGCTTGCCCATCCCCCTTTTGATTAAACTATTACAGCCTATAGCATTAGGATGACCTATGGGATGAGGAATTACAAATACTTCTCTATTTTGATCCAGCGCAGACTTTGCTGTTATCATACTTCCCCCTTCCAGGCCCGAAGCCACCACTAAGGTACCAAGCGTCATGCCACTGACAATGCGATTTCGTACCGGAAAATTACCCATTTCCGGAGCTGTGCCCAAGGGAAATTCCGAAATAATAGCTCCTTTGTTCTTTATAATATCAGATGCCAAACCTTTATGATCACTGGGATAGATCCAATCAATGCCGGAGCCCAACACTGCTACTGTTGTCCCGCCTGCCGATAGGGTTGCCCGATGGGCAGCACCATCAACACCATATGCTAATCCACTGATTATTGTCAAACCATGTTCCACCAGTTTTTTTGAAAACTTTTTGGCTATATCAATAGCATATTCTCCGGCTTTCCTGGTACCCACTATCGCAAGACTGGTGTTATCCAAAACTTTTCTATCCCCTTTGATCCAAAGCAGAAGTGGAGGATCGTAAATTTCACGGAGCAACGAAGGATAATCATCATCCCAGTAAGTCATTATATCTGCTCCGGTAGCATCGGTCTTTTTAAGGATATCATCGACCTCATCCCATCGGTTAAAGGTAACCACTTCGTCAGCTGTTTTAGGCCCAATCCCTCGAATAGACTCTAGCTCATGCCTTTCTAACCTAAAAATTAGTTGTGGATGGGCGACAGACTGCAATAACAATCGGATGCGTTGCGCACCCAGATTATCCATTAGGTGTAGGGCTACAAATTCTCTAACCGGTGGATCATACGTCTTCTCTTGTAGATTCAATATCTTGTAATTTCTCCCAGATGATTTCTTTAAGTTCATCTATATGGTAGTTAGTTGCAGACGAAATTTCAACTACCGGGATATCTAAATCTACTTTTTTCTCTTCATCAAGCTCATAATTCTCCACCAGATCCATTTTCGTGATAGCAAGTATTCTGGGTTTATCCAACAAATCTGCCCGATATTGACGAACCTCATCTAACAGGGCTTGGTATTCATACTCGATATCTTGCTGAGAGCTCACCATAAAAAGCAATAGATTATTCCGTTCAATATGGCGCAAAAACTGTATTCCCAGTCCCCGTCCCTCATGTGCTTCCTCAATAATACCCGGGATATCTGCCATTACAAAGGTGCGGTAGTCTGGCATCGTTACTACTCCAAGATTCGGAGAAAGGGTAGTAAAAGGATAGGAGTCGATCTTGGGTTTGGCTCCCGACATCGCTGATAGCAAAGTGCTTTTACCAGCATTAGGAAAGCCTACAAGTCCAACATCAGCAATTAGCTTCAGCTCAATCTCTATGGCTCGTTCTTCTCCCTCTTCCCCATCCTGTGCATGGCGGGGAGTTTGATTAGTAGCTGTTCTAAAATGCCAATTGCCAAGCCCCCCCTTGCCTCCTTCAGCCACAACAATCTCTTGATCATGTTCAGTAATCTCACCTAACCGCTCCTTGGTATCGGCATCATAGATCACACAACCTAAGGGTGCTTCCAGGATTTCGTCATCCCCCGATTTTCCTTTCTTTTTACTGGATCCCCCCCGATTTCCGTCTTTGGCATTTACATACTTTCGGTACCGGAGATCTAAGAGGGTATTAAGCTGCTCGTTTCCTCTTACAATCACATCACCGCCATCACCGCCATCTCCCCCATCTGGACCACCACGAGGCACATACTTTTCTCTTCGAAAATGTACTGATCCCGGTCCGCCGTTTCCACCGGTAACATATATTTTTGCGTAATCGGCAAACTGAACTCGTCCCATACTAGAGATTGTCTATAATAAAGTTATTAAGCATTTTAAACAGATGGTTACGGGTATTTCCACCATAGATACCGTGACTTCTATTCGGATAGTACATTGTTTCGAACTGCACATCTTCAGCTATAAGTTTATCAACCATTTCAACTGCATTCTGGAAATGGACATTATCATCCCCCGTTCCATGGACTAACAAGTACTCACCCTTAATCTGTCCCGCATAAGTTAAGGGCGATCCTTTTTTATATCCTTCGGGATTCATCTGTGGCGTCTGCATAAAACGCTCGGTATAAATGGTATCGTAATACTTCCAGTTGGTTACCGGTGCAACAGCAATAGCCGTACTAAAGATATCGTTAGCTTGGGCCAGAACCAAGCTCGACATATATCCTCCGTAACTCCATCCCCAGATGCCTAAACGAGACTCATCAATAAAATTGTATTCATCAATTAAGTACTTTGCGGATGCAATCTGGTCTTGAACCTCGTACTGTCCCAGTTTCTTATATACCTGTTTTTCAAAATCACGACCGCGAGCCCCGGTTCCTCGATTATCAACACTTACAACAATATAGTCTTGTTCTGTCAGGTATCGGTGCCATGTAGGACGTTGACTCCCCCCATAACGCTTAGATACAGTCTGGCTGCCCGGACCGCCATATACATAAAATAAGACCGGGTACTTCTTTTTCGGGTCGAAGTCGTGAGGTTTAAGGATGTATGCATTTAATGTAGCTTGCTCAAGGGGGATCTCGATATACTCTTTTGACGGCATAGCATATTTAGTGAGGGTATCCTCCAACTCCTGATTGTCTTCTAAAACACGTACTTTTTCTCCACTGCCCTTATGCAGGGTATATTGTGGCGGAGATTGAGGCGCTGAAGAAGTCTCAATATAGTATTTATAATCACGACTCATGTTAATACGATTCCAACCCGTGCCATCAGTCAGCTTTTTCTTACCACTCCCATCAATATTAACACTGTACAAGTGACGTTCTAAAGAAGATTCCTCAGTACTCACATAGTAAATCTTGCCATTATCTTCGCTATAGCCCAGGTAGTTGGTTACTTCCCAATCCCCTTCGGTTATCTGTCGAATACGTTCACCCGACATATTGTACAAATAAATATGATTATAACCGGACTCTTCACTGGTATAGATAAACTGCTCTCCATTTTTCAGGAACTTAAGATTATCGTTAACATCAATCCAGGCATCGCTGGTCTCTGTTTTGATAATTTCTGTTTGGCCCGATTTCACATCAGCCAACATAAGGTCCTGTTTGTTTTGCAGACGATTCATGCGACGAATCGCTAATAGGTCAGAATCTTTTGTCCAGTTAATTCGAGGAATATACTGGTCATTTTCTGAACCGACATCCATCCAAGTGGTTTTATCTTGCTTTAAGTCATAAACTCCAATCTTTACAACTGAATTCTTTTCACCGGCTTTAGGGTATTTAAAACGTGTTAAACCAGGATACAGGTCTCCCCAATCGGTCATAAAAAATTCTTTTACCCGGCTTTCATCAAATCGATAGAATGCAATTTTTTCTCCATCAGGAGACCAATACCATGCCCGCGCAATACCAAATTCTTCTTCATACACCCAATCGGTAGCTCCATTAATAATGTGATTAAACTTCCCGTCAGTTGTAATAGCTTTCTCTTCACCGCTTTTAAGATTTACGAGGTACAAATTATTGTCTTGAACAAAAGCAGCCTTATCACCAGAGGGAGATAGCTTGGCATATTGTTGTTTCTTGGTTGACTGTGTAAGCTTCTGGGTATTCTCCGTTTTAAGATTATAAATAAAATAATGTTCACGGGTACTGCGACGCCAGATACGCTCTACATCAGTTTTTATCAAGATCTTAGTCTCATCTGCAGAAAACTGGTATCCTTGAATTAAAATAGGCTTGCTACGCCCTTCAACCTTAAGGTCAGAAGTAGTAACCAATACCTCATAATCTCCAGTTAGGATATTATATTTACGAAGCTCAATATCTCTTTTTGTACGCTCTACAGCCGTATAATACTGTCCGTCTTGCATCCAGTTAACCTGTTGGATACCCGAGGGAGAAAAAGTTCCATTTACTACATTATCGAATGTGATTTCTTTCTTTTGCTGTGACTGTACCGGCTGTATAATCCAACCGCATAATAGAAACAGAAATAAAAGCTTTCTCATTGTTTTAATAACTTTTTTGTTAATTGATCCAAGCACATAGAAGTATTACCCCGTACAGTATAAGCTACTATACGCAAAGCCGGACAACATCAATTAGCTTTTAAACTGCTGTAATGAACTACTCCTCGTATTTGTGAAGTAATATCTTTAACAATTGGGTAAGCTTGCCCTTAATTTTGTTACGTGGCGTAATAAAATCCAGAAATCCATGATCAAGCAAATATTCTGACCGCTGGAAACCTTCTGGCAGATCACGGCCAATGGTCTGGCGAATTACACGAGGTCCCGCAAAACCGATAAGTGCCTCTGGTTCTGCTATATTAAAATCACCCAACATAGCAAAACTAGCGGTAACTCCACCGGTAGTTGGATTGGTCATCAATGAAATATAGGGAACGCCTTCTTCTTCTAGTTGAGCAAGTTTTGCAGACGTTTTAGCCATCTGCATGAGGCTGAGTACACTCTCCATCATCCGTGCCCCTCCCGACTGTGAAATAATAATAAGTGGTTTCTTGTTTTCCCGGGCGTGATCAATAGCCATACCAATACGTTCACCAACTACAGACCCCATGCTACCACCAATAAAACTGAAGTCCATACAGGTAATAACCACATCCAGATCATTCATCTTTCCAACTCCAACGCGTACTGCATCAGACAGACCCGTCTTTTCCTGATATTCTTCCAGACGATCACTGTATTTCTTACGATCTTCAAACTCCAGGGGATCAGTTGGCTGAATTTCCTGGCCAATATCTTCAAACTCCCCGTCATCAAATAGGAAAGAAAAATATTCTTCACTCCCAATCCGAAAGTGGTATCCGCTCAGCGGGTCTACCCACAGATTGTCCTCCAATTCTCGACGGTGAACAGTTTCTCCGGTTTTGGGTACTTTTACCCAAACACCTTCCGGCATATCCTTTCGCTGATCCGTCTGTATATTCTTATCTTTTCTCTTAAACCAAGCCATAATAGAGCAATTTCATTTGTGATAAATGGATTCCAAAAATAACGATTCTGGCCTGAAGCTAAAATCTTTTTTGCGCCTCTTTATTTAGGATACTGTAATCCTCTCTGCCTAATTAGATTTATGTTAATTAATTTAATATTAAAAAGTTGTAAGTACTTAATCTTGATAAGCACTTACCGTTAAACATATCAAACCAATTATAGCTGCCCTGGGAACGTTTCTGATGAATAGCATAGAAGAGGTAATGCAAGTTGTCAGAGATTTCAAGAGCGATAAGTTCGGTGAATTATCGTAATAACTAAATTTAATTGACCGGATCGACCAATGTAAAAAAAATACAAGTATTCCTCTTGTGCTAAGATAAACAGTATTACCATCGAATAAACAGGATGCTATCGTCATTACAGAAATATTAATCCAGTTTGCAATCACTATTATAGGCTTTTGCACATTTTATCACCCAACAGCTCCGAGAGAGTTATATTCCTCGTAAAAGAAAAAATGACGACAGTATTCGCTTAACACAAAGATCAAAGCTTGGTAATGCCCTCTTTCATCTCACCTGATTAGAAGTATAGTATTTTGGTTCATAAGATGCGGGACTGGCTTGTTCAATGAAAGGTTCAGCCCCTGCCTGGTAGAGTTTAATGAGTGACTTTGCAGTAATGGCGTCGGCCCCAAAGGTAGTTGTCTTATTCGTTACCTGGTCATTAATTCTTGGTAAGCCGGTACCAATAATGGCATCACCCTTCCGAACCATTCCTTCAAATCCTTCAATGGGGATGACCTCCACCTCGTCATTGGTGCTCAGTATCCCATCCTTTACATCAAACTGTTGATGATAAACGTGCACGCGCCGGGCATCAATTATACTATGTATCGTTTGCAAATCATCATTGTTTGAAAATGCCTGCATAGCAAAAGACGCCAAGGTGTTAATGCCATACAAAGGAACCTCCGTATCAAACAACAGCCCTTTTACCGCACTCGCTCCAATTCGCAGACCGGTATAAGAACCAGGCCCTTGGCTTAGCAGTACAGCCTCAAGTTCACGAACTATAAAACCATGGTCTTGCTTTAATTGTTCTATAAACCGAAAAAGCGTCTCAGAGTGCGTACCACGCTCTTCTACCCGTTGTTCATATGTGGATCCTTCATCGTTACAAAAAGCAACAGAACAAACATTTGTTGCTGTTTCAATAGCCAAAAGCATGGGCATTATTTGAGTTAGTTAAATTTAAAAAAAATACAATTGCTATCGTTTAATAAGCCACTTACTATTACTAAGCTGCACCCATCGGCTATACAAATTATATAGCTGGGGAAATAGCTGTACTGAAAAATCTTTCCGGTTAATATTGATCTGGTAACTGTAATTTAACTGTTCCGGTTCCAGCTTGTACAGCTCGCTAAATTCGGCCCCATCCATACTCAGAGACTGATCTCGTCTTATACCCTCAACAGAAAAACCGGAAGGCAATGTAATTGAATATGAAACATTAAGCTTTTCAGGAGCATCCAATGTAACTGGCAGATCGCGGCTGGCATCGCCAAAAGGATTACTCATCCGGTAGCCCACAATCATGGGACGGTACTCCAGACCATTCGAAAAACTAGTTGCATAATCTTCAATTTCAAAACGAGCAGAAATCTCTGCCGAGCGGTCATATTCATTTAAATTACGAATACTTACACTATCTAATTTTATATCCCCATATCCGTCAAATAGAGCTCTACTAACAATATCGGCATCATTCATCCCATCAGTACGCTGCCTACGTATCTGCTGTGTAGGATATCCCTTTTGATGGGATATAATCGTACCTCTTAGGGTTCCCTGGGATGTCAGCTGAGCTTCAACGTCCACTTCGATATCGAATCGACTTTTATTAGGGGCTATCTTAAACCACTCAAAAGAACGAGTCTTAAACTCTAATCCTTCATCATTGTACATATCCACAGGAATAAGTCCGGGCTGACTGTGGCTAAAACTGGCGTCCATTACATATGTTTGCCCCTCGATGTGTGAGCGTACCATTTGGGCATTAAACTGGTAGAAAGAGGGGAAACTTTTATTAATAGCACCCGATTTTCTTGTGGAAACCAGCACCGGAAAAGCTTTAATTCCTGCCCCACGAAGCATTGCTACCAACGTTTGATTGATTGCAGCCTGATCAGCAACCTCGCCTGCTAAAACGGCTCTGCTTCTTGTATTACTATAGGGAGAATGAGCTCCGGAAAAACTCATCCGCTCATTCAAATATCGGAAAACGTGATTCTGAATCTCTTTTGCGTTATTCCCGGTATGTGCCTTGGCAATAGAATCCCCCTTTGCATGAGCATAGCTGTTTTTTCTTATCTCAGTCAGTGGATTTGTATTCTTACGGAGCTTGGCAACCACCACATCCCAACCGATATCAAGCGTCTGTCGCGGGATCCCGAACTCACTCATCATAAATTTAAATTTCGCCCGGTGATCATCCAAAGATGTTATGTAGGGTTCCTTCTCGGTAGCAGGGATATCATAGGCCATCCACCGTTCTGTGACGATAGGCTTGGGCTGTGGAATAGTAAAAATCTTGGGAACAGAGCTGGTATCCGTATAGACAAAACTGTTATCAACCGATCCACTATAGTTTTCCGTCAACTGCTTGTAGCGCAAATAGTTGGGATAGGTTATCGTCAGCTTAGCAGCTTCAGTAGGAACAGGATGTGAGAGGAAAAAGTCGGGTAACTCCTCTATATAACGACGCTCAATAGTATATCGATATTCCAATATAGCCCCATCAACAACCGTCGGCATGGTAAACTCTTTAACGTTATACCGTGAGTTGATATTTACCGTTCGGATATCATCCTGTCGTAAAGCTATCTGATTCCCTGACGGCAGGTGCGTCCACCCACTGATATCTGAAATCCGTTCCATGTTGTTATCATAATAATATGGAATAGAAATAATAGAAGCCTCTCGAGCTGTTTTATCAAACACTTTGAGACGAACATGATGTTCAAGAGTGGCAACGATAGAGCCCCCCTTTTCTTCAAAAGAGACGTCCATCTCCTTATTAGTAATAGTATAAGGAGCTCCAGAACTGCTTAAGTGGTATAAAGAATCAGGAATAACGCCAAAATCTGCATCTTGAAACTGTTGAGCATATAGACTGGATGTTAGTACGAGGAGACTAACACCAATAATTACTGTATAGCGATACAATACTGTGAACATGAATCAAGATTATAATTCAGCGACCTCTAAATGGGGATCTGCATTCTGCAGATTAATGAAGTATAAAATTAAGTTACACTTTTTCTTAAGACCTAGAACGTGAATAGAAAGATAAGATTATGCAATCTATTTTAATTTCGCATATATTTCCCTTCTGAGATTATATCTCATTAATAACAAATCGCCCTTTATTATAGATTGCTTCAGCTCGCCCTTTCATCTGATCACCCAGGTATGGAGAATTTGCGGACTTAGAATGCACTTTATCCTCATCAAAGGTCCACTCCTCATCAATATTAAAGAGCGTCAAATTGGCCTTAGCTCCCTTTTCTATTTTAGGGATTTCAAGATTTAAAATTTCTCGTGGTTTCTCTACTATCTTGGCAAGAAGTTCGTTCAGATCTAAAACACCCGAATCCAAAAGCTGCCGTACGCTCACGCTCCAAGCTGTTTCCAACCCAATAATTCCATTAGGAGCATAAATAAACTCTACCTCTTTTTCCTGGATAGCATGTGGTGCATGGTCGGTACAGATCGCATCAATAGTACCATCTGCTAATCCTTTGATCATCGCATCTACATCTTCCTGGCTGCGAAGCGGGGGATGCATCTTTACATTCGTATCAAAATCGCGTCGTTCAATCTCTTCATCCGTCAAGTCAAAATGATGTGGACATACCTCTGTAGTCACATTAATACCTTTGGCTTTCGCCTGACGCACTAAATCCACCGCTTTGGCCGTGCTGATATGTGCCACGTGAATATGACCGCCGGTAAATTCTGCTAATAAAATATCACGGGCAATCATCACCTCTTCAGCTATTCCCGGAGTGCCGTCAATGCCGAGCTTGGCCGACTCTTTCCCTTCGTGCATATGACCGGGGCGAGAAAGCTTTAGATCCTCTTCATGATTAATAATAGGCATCTCCAGCATGGAAGAATACTCCAGTGCCACGCGCATAAGCTGAGCATTATAAACGGGATCACCGTCATCACTAAATGCGACAGCACCTCCCTTCTTCATATCCCCCATTTCAGCAATAGATTTACCTTCTCGCTCTTTAGATACACACCCAATCGGATGAACTTCAACCGGGAGGTCTTCTGCTTTTTTCTTGATAAACTCTACTACATCTCGACTGTCAATAGCAGGGTTCGTATTCGGCATGCATGCTACCTCCGTAAAACCACCAAAAGCTGCCGCAGCACAACCGGTCTCGATGGTTTCCTTGTGCTCATAACCGGGCTCACGCAAATGTACATGCATATCCATCCAACCACCGGAAAGATAGGCTTCTTTCCCGTCATGGACCTCTTCATTTTCTTTGGGATTTAGTTCATTACCGATCTCAGCAATTTTCCCGTCGATAATACGAAGATCAACAATATCTGAACCGTCAAAATCGCCGCCAACCGGCTTTATATTTTTAAGCAGTAAATTAGGTGTGTAACTCATAAAAACTTTCCGTTATTTTTGATGAAGCTAAATATACAAAAACCAAGGCGCTGATGAAGCTGATTTTGTCGATTCTCTTTAATACATATATTATCACTTTGTCTTCTCCAGAAAATACTTTGTGACAAGCCGCTGCTAACTGTAACTGATCATTTTCAACTATAAACTGTTCTCTACTCAACATGCCTCAGTCTGACCTTTTCGAATCTGCAACGCTCTCTGTCACCGAACTAACCCAAGATATTAAAGCAGTGCTCGAAGGAAATTTTCTGGATGTTAAAGTAGAGGGAGAAGTCAGCAATGCATCTACCAGCCGAAGCGGACATACCTATTTTACGCTCAAAGACGAAGATGCACAGCTCTCGTGCGTAATTTGGCGCGGTGTTTCTAGATCTATTGATGCAGAAGTAGTAGATGGACAACACATTATTGCCGGAGGTGACATCCAGGTGTATCCCCCCCACGGCAAATATCAGCTTATTGTTCGTTCACTGGAACAAGCCGGAAAAGGTGCACTGCAAGAAGCTTTTGAAAAGCTGAAAAAAAAGCTGAAAGAGGAAGGGCTTTTTGAGGATAGCCATAAAAAACCACTACCCAAATTCCCTTTCAAAATAGGCGTTATCACTTCGGCTACCGGTGCCGCGTTTCATGATATACGGGATACCCTGGAGCGCCGCTGGCCTATAGCAGATGTCTTGCTGCATCATGCAAGTGTTCAGGGCGTAAATGCTGCCCCTGAACTTGTTAAAGCAATCAATCATTTCTCCCTGGAAAACAATGTAGACCTTCTCATTGTTGGTCGTGGCGGTGGTTCGTTGGAAGACCTCTGGCCATTTAATGAGGAAGCTGTAGCCCGCGCACTTTTTAATTGCAAAGTTCCTACTATCAGTGCAGTGGGTCACGAAGTTGACTTTAGCATCTCAGATTTCGTGGCCGATGCCCGTGCTGCTACCCCAACCCAGGCAGCTATTGTAGCTACCCCTGACATCAATGAAGTACGTATGTATGCTGATGACCTTACCAATCGCTTACATGATATCATGGAGAGTCGGGTGAGCGAGAAAAAGGAACGAGTACAGCAGTTGGTACAATCACATGCTTTACGAGTGGTCAAACAAACCGTTGCTAATAATCATGAACGTGTTAATAATCTGACGGAACGGCTGCGACATCGAAAAAAACTTCACTTTATGCAAAAGCGGGAAAAACTTTCGGAACTACAACATCGATTGGAGCTCAAAAATCCTAATACCGCCCTGGAAGAAGGATATTCTCGTATCTGGCAAAAAGGGAACTGGGTTCAAACACTGGAGAATTTTGATGCCGATCGCCCCGCTACGATTGAGTGGAAAGATGGCAAAACTAAAGTAGGCTAAAAAAGAGTATTTGACGTATGTAAATTTTTATACATACTACTAATGAAGATAAGTGTAAATTAATCCTGATGACATGCTCGAACAGTACCGCATTCATGTTGAACACAAAGGCAGACAGCATCAACTCTTTAACGCCTTGCTAGCCCTGGCAACAGGTGTTCTCACTCTTGCTTATCCCAACTTTTTGTACTTGATAGCAGGAGCCTATCTCGTTGGGCTGGGATTACTATTTGTGATGTTCAGAGTATCACCTGCGGTTGCTGCCATTCCTATTGTCAGTGGCGTTATCATCTTCTTTTTCCCGGAGCTTATTCCCGCTACTCTTGCTACTTTTTTAGCCTTCTTTGGCTTTATCCTTTTATTTGGATTTCAATTTGCACTCTTGGGAATAATCACCCTCATCATTGCGGCCCTTATCATCGCCAACCCCGAATCGGTAGCCTATCTGGCAGCTACATTTTTGTTATTCTACTCAATATCCAACCTCATACGGTACTACCAGCGATGGAAAAGTGATGATACGATAATTTTTTGATATAAAGCTTACCCAACCACTTCAAACTTAGAAGTTGGACACTTAGCACCTAGAACATCAACACTTAAATAGATCACTAAACTCACTTAGCTTTAAAATAACTGTTCATTGATCACTAAAAAAAGGAAACTGTAAACGGTCCCCTGCGATCAATCATCTCCATTCCCAACTTGGGCCGGATAACACCCAAGTACCTTAAGCGAACTGGCTTCCTGCTCCAGCTCTTCTAAAGCTACCCTCGTATCAGGCTTCGCAATGTTCCCTTCGATATCCAGGTAAAACTGGTACTTCCAAGGTTCATTGGGCTTAGGACGGGATTCAAGCTTCGTCATTCGAATATCATGGTCATCAATCACATTGAGACATTTGATAAGAGCCCCTTTATCGTGCGAAGTCACCATCAATAACGACGTTTTACATGGAATCTGCAGATCCACTTCAACCGGGTCGCGCCCCACAATGACAAAACGAGTAAAGTTTTCAGGCTGATTAGCAATATCACGCTTCAAAATTTCAAGTCCGTATATCTCTGCTGCATAACTACCGGCAATCGCGGCCTGCGAAAGGTCGCCATCCTCCAACACTTTTTTAGCTGACATCGCTGTATCGATATAGGATTCTATTTTGCAGTCGTGCAGTTTTGCCAAGTAATTACTGCACTGTGAAATAGCTTGGGGGTGTGACATAATCCTACGAATACGTTCAATAGCTACATCTTCGAGCGCTAACAGACAATGAACAATACGCAACGCTTCTTCTCCAACAATATGAAGGTCTCCTTCTCCAAGAATATTGTAGGTATCGTTAATTGAACCGGCTGTCGTATTTTCTATCGGCAGTATGGCATAGTCGACCTCTTTATTTTTTACTGCCTTTGCTGCCTGTTGAAAAGTATTATAACCGTAGGAATGAACTTCAGCATAACGTTCCTCAAAATGGCGATAAGCCGCTTGGTGACTAAAAGCTCCGTCGGTTCCCTGGTATGCTACCTGTACAATTTCATCATCTTTTTTGGCGTTTTGGTGATCAACCAGGGTATGCGTTTGAAAGCGAACAGAATGATGGATGATATCTTTAAAAAGCTCTTCAGCAAAATAGCGATCCAGACCAGCTTCACGTGCCAGTTTTGTGATTTTACTCAGCAGCTGTTCCTCCCTGTCAGTATCACGGATATTACGTTCTTCATCCAGCTTAAATGATGATACTTCACGTACCAGCTCCTGACGCTTTGCTAGCGCTTTTATAATCTTTTTGTCTGTTTCGTCGAGTAATTTTCTTATCGATTCTAACTTATCAGCCATCTCTGCGGTAAATATTGTTGTATAAAGTGAATCGTTAAGAATATTGGATTGAATACTCTTATGAAAGAGAAATTAAAAATATTTTAACTTTATAATTTATGCGACTCAATCTTTAATCTTCACATCTTACTCTACTGTAATTTTCATATTTATACTGAAATCCTGAAACAAAACGTGGCGATCTCCCTATCATAGCAACTTAAACTTTGAAGGGCAGCCTTCAGAGCCTAAGTGAACCTTAAAAAGAAGATTACTTCGTCAGAGTAAAAACACTCTTCCGTGTAATGACACTGTTTTTTATGGAGTTTTAAAAAGGGCTGGGGCGAATCGCAGGATACAACTTGCAATAACAAAAAATAGACACTAACGATGGCAAGCATAAGATGACAAGGTTTTATGAAGTAGCCTTACGATATCGGAAAACAGCAGCAGGCAATATTATAGCAGCCATCAAGCTAAGCACCCCAACCTGCTGACCAATTTCGCCCCACCCTGCACCTTTAAGCAGTACCTTACGCATGATCTCAATAAAGTGAGCAATAGGATTGACAACCGTTAAATCCTGGGCCCACCCCGGCATACTTTCTATAGGGGTAAAAAGACCACCAAGCAAAATAAAGACAACCATCAAAAACCAAGCAATAAACATCGCCTGTTGTTGTGTATCTGTTACTGTAGATATAAAAAGCCCAATACCTTCTACCACTAACAGGTAAATGCCCGCTACCATAAACAAGATCCAGACACTACCTACAAAGGGAATTTGAAAACCATACCGCATAATGAGCAATCCCAATCCCAGTTCAAAAAGACCAATAATCCAAAAAGGAAGTAACTTGCCTGTAATAAACTGGTAGCGCTTTATAGGAGTAACATTTAATTGTTCTATAGTACCAATTTCACGTTCACGCACAATATTCATCCCCGAAAGAAACATTCCAATCATCGACACCAGTACTACCAGAATACCAGGTACCATATATTTGATATAATCCAAGTTCGCATTGTACCAGCTGGCACGCACAATATTTATTCCTGCTTTTTGGGGCTGCTTCGTTACTCTAACTTCAGGTTCAATCTCACTGCTGAAATCCTGGATAATCGACTGCCCATAGCCCTGTATTAATCCGGCAGTAGTACCATCCACTGCATCAATATTCAACTGTACCGAACTGGTTTGACCAGCATTTAACTTACGATCAAAATCGTCGGGTATCACCAACATCATACGGACTTCATTTCTCCGCATCTTTTCAATACCATCATTCACATCAAAGGAACGACTGTCCAGATTAAAATATCCCGAAGCCTCTAATTTATTAACCAGGCGCTGAGAAGTAGCCGATTGATCAAAATTTACTAAGTGAAAATTCACCTCCCTCAATTCATAGGTAGCAGCAAAAGACAGCAATACCAACTGAACTATAGGCATCAGAAATATAATCGGCAGCATTCCTTTATTACGGAAAATCTGGAGAAACTCTTTTTGCAGCAGAAATTTGATCGTTCTCATTAGCTAAATCTTTTATTTTTTATACAATTATTTTTTCAAAAAAAGTTTACTTGTTCACCGCCCTTTATTCTAATCGCTCCTTAAAACTTCGGATCCCCATCAGAACAAATCCGGCTGTCATCATGCCCAAAATCAAGGTCTCCTTCCACACAAAAAGCAAACTAGAATCCTTGAGCATTATACTGCGTACGATTACGAGGAACCATCGCGCGGGAATAAGATTACTTAATAACTGAAGGGGAACAGGCATACTGGAGATCGGAAATATAAATCCGGATAACAAGACCGTCGGCAATAGTAACCCTGCCAGTGATACCATCATTGCCGTTTGCTGGTCGTTGGCCCGTGCCGAGATAAAGACCCCCAGTGCCAAGGCAGTAAAGATAAATAGCAGTGATTCTGCCAAGAATAGCCCGTATGATCCTCGAAACGGCACTCCAAAGACCCATCGTGCCAAGGCTAAGACTGTTAATACATTTACAAAGGCCAAAACCAAGTAAGGCAGCACTTTGCCAATAATAATCTGCCCGGGGCGTAATGGCGAAACCAGCAAGATCTCCATATTCCCCATTTCCTTTTCACGGGTGATAGAAATGGAGGTCATCAACGCTGAAATAAGCATTAATATTACAGCAATGAGTCCCGGTACAAAAAGGTTTACGCTCTCCAACTCCGGGTTAAAAAGCATACTTACATTGGTGGTAACGCCCCCCTGTCTCGGCTGCCCACCTTGAGCCCGTTTTTTCTGATAATCTATGATAATTGAGGTAGAGTACTGCTGAATAAGCTGCGCCAGGTTAGGATCTGAAGCATCCGTAATAATGTTAATCGAAGGCTGTTCGCCACGTTTCAGCTTACGCTCAAAATTCGCCTCAAAAACCAGTACCTCATCAATATTCCCCTGTTGAAAAAGCTCGTCGATCTTATCATAATTCGAAATTTCTCCTTTTACAGTAAAATAATTAGAGGCATCAATTTTATTAATTAGCTGTCGAGTTACCTGATCTTGCGAAGCATCCAGCACCATAATATGAGCATTCTCCACCTCATTTCGGATTGCAAAACCAAATAGCAACATCTGAATAATGGGCATCCCAAAAAGAACAAGCAGGGTACGCTTATCACGATAGATCTGCTTAAACTCTTTTACAACGAAACCAATAAATGCATCCAGCTTATTTTGTATGCTGTTACTCACTACGATTGGCACCTCGAGCCAGCCTAATAAATACTTCTTCGATATCCTCAGCTTCAAATTGTTCTTTTAATCCGGCCGGAGTATCTAGGGCATCAATGCGCCCGTCAACCATAATAGATACCCGGTCACAGTATTCTGCTTCATCCATATAATGGGTCGTCACAAAAACGGTGGTCCCCTCATCAGCTACTTTATAAATCTGCTCCCAGAATTGTCGGCGTGTTATAGGATCAACACCACCGGTAGGCTCATCCAGGAAAACGATATGGGGATCATGCAGCACCGCTACTGAAAACGCCAGCTTCTGCTTCCAACCCAGCGGCAAAGAGCCAATTCGTTTTTCCTGCAGTTCTTGCATATCCAGAGTCTGAATGAGTTCACCTGATTTATGTGCGATCTCTTTATCCGACAATCCATAGATCCCTCCATACAACCTGATATTTTCACGCACGGTCAAATCTTCATACAGCGAAAACTTTTGACTCATATATCCAATACGTTTCTTAATCTGTTCCGGTTGTTCATAAACATCATAACCGGCCACTTCGGCTTCTCCTTCGGTAGGACTTAAAAGCCCCGTCAGCATCCGCATTGCCGTTGTTTTACCCGCGCCATTAGCACCCAAGAATCCAAATATCTCTCCTTGTCCAACTTCAAAAGAGATATGGTCCACAGCGGTAAAATCACCAAACATACGGGTTAACCTATTTGCTTTTATCATTAATTCATCCATCATTATCCTCCTGCTCCATTAATCGCATAAATGTATCTTCGATATCCGGTTCTATCTCTTTAACCTCCGGACTGCTTATCTGCTGTGATTCTAAATAGGTTTTCAAATCGGAACTTTTGGCATCTACCCTCTGATCGGTGTAGTGCACATACTCTCCAAAAGGCTGTACCGACTCGGCATACTTATATTCATTAAGACGCTTTAAAAGCTGATATTTATTATTTGATTTAATTGCCCATAATCTTGAATCGAAGCTGTTGGTGGTATGCTCGGGGGTATCGATAGATAAGATATTACCTTGCTGTATGAGGGCAATACGATCGCATTGTTCAGCCTCATCCATATAAGGGGTTGAAACTAGAATCGTAATGTCCTGCTCTTTCAGGCGGTGTAGCATCTCCCAAAACTCTTTTCGGGATACTGCATCCACACCGGTTGTTGGTTCATCAAGAAATAAGACTTCCGGCTTATGAATAAGAGCACAACTCAATGCTAACTTCTGTTTCATCCCCCCCGACAATGCTCCCGCCAGGCGATCTTTAAATGGTTCTAACTGCCTATAAATTGGTTTAATCAGATCGTAGTTGGTCTCAACGGTCGTTCCGAATACAGATGCAAAAAACTCCACATTTTCTTGTACCGAGAGGTCTTGATAAAGCGAAAAACGTCCGGGCATATACCCTACACGAGAGCGGATATTTCTATAATCTTCAACCACATCCTTGGCCAATACGAAAGCCTCTCCCTTATCAGGCGTAAGCAGTGTTGTCAAAATCCGAAAAATAGTTGTTTTACCAGCGCCATCGGGACCAATCAAACCGAAGAGCTCACCCTCATCCACTTCAAAAGAGATACCCTTAACGGCTTCCTCAGTTCCGTAGCTTTTCGTAACGTTTTGGATCTTAATGGGTTTCATAGGTTTGGTTAATCGTTAATTATTACCAGTTATAACTCGGCCAATAAATTAACCGATAGCTATTTTTTGATTTTTTTATTTGAAATTAACCTCTCCTGGCATGCCTATTTTAAGTATCCCTTTCGGATTAGGAACTTTTACTTTGACTGCATACACTTGGGTCACCCGTTCTTCTTTGGTCTGTATCATCTTAGGGGTAAACTCTGCATTTGAGGAGATCCAACTGACTCTCCCACTTAACGATTGGTTTTCAGCTGCATTTTTATCCACTAACACTTCAACCTGTTGGTTCAGTTTTACTGAAGGCAACTGTGCGCCACTGATATAGATGCGAAGATCCAGTGTATCTAGATTGGCGATCTGGTAGAGCGGCTGTCCCTGTTGTACTAACTCATGTTGTTCTACGAAAGTAGTCAGAACCCTTCCACTTACCGGATTTACAATACGAGCATCCAATATCTTTTCTTTCAGTTGGGCTATACGTGACTGAGTTGCTTTGATATTTGCCCGCACCGACTGTTTCTGTGTCTGCAGTGCACGAATTCGCTTTTTTGTCGTCTTTACTCTTGCCTCTGCATCATCCAATTGCTGTTCAGTAGCCGCCCTGTCTTCTTTTAATGCACGAATTCGCTTGAGGTTCGATTGCGCCAAAGCCAGTTCTTCTCTTTGCACCTCTACCTCGGCATTGATATTCGTAATACGGGCCTCAATAGATTCCAACTGAGATTCCAACTCTTCATGCTGAAGTACCATCTGCGTAGTATCAATCATCCCCACTTTTTGTCCGGTATCAAGTCTTGATCCTTCTGAGGCCTTAAATTGTAGAAGCTTCCCAGATGCTTCTGCTGATATCGTTGTCTCTGTAGCTTCAAACTGCCCGTATGCATCAGACTTTCCATTATTTCCACAGCCGGATAAAGAAAACTGCACTAGTATTAAAGTGATTATCAGATATACTGACCTCGCGATTAACCATTTTCCCACATTCATCGTCGGTATATTTTTACGTATCCAAGATTTCATGATTGACATATATTTAGTTATAAAAATTCAATATTTAACTTCAGTTTAACGCGTACTCATAATCCATTCTGAGAGAGGAAGAAGTATCCATATCTCTTTTTTCAAGCTTGGTAAATCGCCCTGTATCCTGACCTCGCAAAACAGCTTCCATAAATTCTGTCACTTCAGATGACCGCATATAACCTGTATGACTGATATTAATATCGGTACAATCTATCGCTGTTATCTTTCCCTTTTGATTTTCAAAATACCCACTATTTGGTAGTCCGGCACATCCCAAAGCTTGGGATCCTTCCATCAATCGAAACAGATATTTCAAAATATGATCATTGCGATTATAGAAGGCGTACACATGTTCTACTTTTCCTAAAGCCTGATTCACTATATTTTCTTTCAAAAGCATTTTCTTTGGTATAGCAGCCCCAAATGAAAAAATATTCCTAATTTGGGCAGAAGTTTCTTGCGATAAGGATTTATATCCCACCATAGCAGCCATACTATGGCCGGCAATATCAACTGTACAGTTGATATCATCTAATTTACAGAGCCAGTCATTTAATCGGTTTGCAGCGGTATCGGTGTTCTTCTTGGCTTGGAAGTAATCAATCTCAGATTCTCCTGCAGGCCACGTATATCCCACTATGTAGTCATAATGATTACCAAGCTGATTTTTATACTGCTCTCTCAACTGCATGTATTCCGGCAATATATACGAGAAGGGATTATTAAAGCCGTGTACAATTAACAGTATTTTTTCTGACAAAATATGTGATAAGAATCGCTCTTCTGTTGTTAAAACCCGAGTTTTCACATCCCCAATGATACTGACTAGATCAGTATTGCTGAATGCTTTGTTGCTTGTAAAGCCCCTTCGTGAACTAATTAAAAACATAATATCTTCCGCTTTTTTAATAGAACCTGGCAGGAACTGTTCCATCCTGCCAGATTTGTGGGTTAGGGTACGTATTGTGGGTTAAAACCCAACTGCAAAAACCGCACTAAAAACGCCATTCTTAGCTTCGGGATCGCCGGAAACGTCAAAAGTATCAGTTAATCCTAATGTATATCGCAGATCTAAGCCTACACGTTGTATTAAATCTGTTGACTGTTTAGCAGTGAGCAGATCTATACCACCGCCAAATGCCAATCCAAACTCAGCATCCGCAAGACTATCATCAATTTCCCGGCCGTTAGCATCTCCATATAACCCAAAACCCAATTGTGGTCCAAAATATATGGAGGGCTCAATATTTAAATTTGTTGTGAAATGATATTTTGCCAGAACTGGAATCGATAAATATCCCAACTCATACTCAGTTGTAATAGCTTGACCGGACAAACTATTTTTTGTTTCTCCCCCCTTCATACTAAATAACACTTCTGGCTGTAAAGACCAGCTTTTGCTAAAACGGTAATTCAGGTAAAGTCCCCCGTTAAATCCTGCTAAAGCCTCAACATCATCAACGGCATCACCGTAGAGCGATGAGACATTGACCCCGGCTTTTGCACCCCAATGTAACGGTGTGGTGGTTTGAGCATTGACAGTTGCGCCGGCCCAAACCATTAATATCATAATATGAATAAATGTGAGTCCTATAACTTTTTGTTTATTGACTTGCATAATGTACCTCCGTACATTTTAAATGATTGAGGAGCATCTTATGATGCTCTGATTATATTTCGGGGCACTGCAAACCAGCATTTGTAGTGCCCTTGTTTTATTAACAGTCAAAATGTCTTTTTATAGTCGTAAAATTGTTACATAACATACTTTGTATCTTTTTGCTAAGGTTCTTAGTCGAAAAAGAGCCTATCAACTGCTCGAAAGTTGTTGCAAATATGAGTAGTAGCTGAACTGCTATCCCATCTCCATTCTGTAGGCGAAAAAAACTTATCAATAGCAATCCTCCAGTTAGCAAAACGTACCCTGTAGAACGACTTTTCTTTCGTATATACAGCATAACAACAAATAATTGTATCCAAGCCCAGGGAATCATCAAATCCAGGATTCCATATTCGTAAAACCGGTACGTAAGACTAGAAACCTGAGAAGCAAATAACTTATTTAGAGCATCTATCGCTAACCAGATCCCAACAATAGCCACCGTAAATTGCCTATAAATTTTGTTATTAATATGCATCACAAACCTCCTATTCAATTTATTTCAATGGTACTCCAAGTACCGTTGCATATTCAATCTGAGCCTCGCTAAGTTTTACTTGGTTAATAAAGAGAGAGAGCTTCGCCTTATTTGCCTGGTTCAATTCCGTCACATACTCTGTTGCTGTTATAGAACCATTTTTTAGCTTACTAGCGCTTTCTTTAACAACCTGTTTGCGTAGTTTTATAATCTGTTTATCGCCTTTAATATTTTCTCTTATTACTGTCAGACGTTCTCCTATCCTTTCCAATTGGCTATTCAATTGGCGATTAAATGCTTTTCTGTTCTGTTCTATTTTTTTCTGTTCAATATTAAGCGCCTGCAATTCACGATCTGAATTCAAATAGTTAAACAGGCTCCATTGTAGCTGAATACCAACCATGTAGTATTCATGGAAATCATCGTTCAAAAAGTTATAACCCGGTCTTCCGTATACAGCAGAGCCAAAAGCTGATACCTTGGGTAACTTTTTCGTTTCGACCAACTCCTTTCTCTGCTCCATCAGTTTTTGAGTAGCATCAAATAGATCATACTCTGCTCGTTTGGGTTGTAACGATCGATAACTAACATTAACCTTAGGAAGTGTCAGAGGCGTAGAAGGAGAAATATCGTCATTGATGATCTCACTGAGTACCTTGTAACTTGCCCGAATAGTAGATTGAATAGTTGCCGAATCCTGTTGGGCCTTTATTAATTCAGCCTCCAAGATATTTTGTTGACTTCGTAATAAAACTCCATTTTGTACTTTTGCTTTTACTGAAGCTAATTGCTCTTTTAAATTATCGATCAGTAAGCCATTTACCTCTTGTTGCTGCTTCGATAAGAGAATTCCAAAATATACCTGATTAATTTGAGATCGGACTTGATGCATTTCTACTTCAATCTCATGAATATCTTGCATACCCTTTGCGTGTTCAAGCTCTTTTTGAATACCTACCGCACCCCCGTTAAAAATATTTTGAGTAACATTAACTTTTGCTTCATACTGATCTTTACTTACTGATGGAGCAGTAGCCATACCCGGTATTCCAAACTCCGTTACCTCCGATTGATAACTTGCTTTAGCACCGATATTCAGCTGAGGATAGTATCCGGTATTGATAATCTTTTTATTCAACGCAGTTATTTTGCGTTGCAAGTCTATCTTTTTCGCCACTGGGTAAGTTTCTGAAACACTATCGTAACAATATTGCAGGCCCACAGAGTCAGATGGTGCCGGATCGGCTGTAAAAGTTGCAATAAATAAAATGGATGCTAGTATCTTCATTGTCTTTTATAGTTAATTCCATTCAAAATAAAATTGAGTAAAAAGCCTTTTCGCTCTTTCAGATATTCAACAAAACCTTCCTCATCCATATCAAAGACACCCTTTATCATCGCCTGGGCATAAAAGGGGAACAAAATCAAACCGACAATACTTGTTAAAAATTGTCGTGGTTTAACATTATCCATCTTTCCTTCTTCCGCCTCTTTTTTCAGCTGCTGTAATAATTTTCTTGGCGGATGGGCTCCCTGCTTGTCCACAAACTCTTTTAATCGTTCGGGGTTTTTATTCATCTCATGAAACAGGAATTGAACAATATTCGGATTCCCTTCCAGAAAAGCATAATAGGTATCAATAATTTGCTCAACCTTTTCATCTATCGGCATGTCAGAGCCTAGTACCCCAAAAATAACCGGAAAAAAACGACTCATCTCTCGTTGGTAAACTTTCTGAAAAAGTTTGTCTTTACTTCGATAATAATAGTGTAACATCGATTTATTGATATCCGCCTCATCAGCGATCTCTTGCATTCTTGCCCCATCATACCCTTCACGCTGAAACACACGGCATGCGGCATCAAAAATTAATTCTTCGGTATCTTTCTCTTCTTTAGTCATGATCAATAAATCCTGTTAAAAATTAACCAACTTACTTGTTCAACCATCTGGTTGACATCAATCAAAAAAAACTCTCATAATCTTCCTGCTTTCTGACTACAGATCAAGATATCAGTACCAACTAACAAATTCAACCATTTGGTTTAATTTTTTGATTGATCCAATAAAGATTTTCATTAGCCATAAAAAAACCCACCTGAGAAATATCAGGCGGGTTTTAGAACAACGGATACGTACTTATTAGCCAATTCGATATTTTAATTCTTCAATTTTAGAAAGAATCTCCCCTCGATCCATTTCTTGGTATCGTTCGGGAAGCAGTTCTTTTGAAGTACACTCTATAACAGCGCTAAGCGTTTGCAGCTCTACCTCTTCAGGATAGGTAGGCGGCAAAAAGTCATTAAGAGCCAGATCTAGTATTTCGGGGGTTACCTTCTCTTTGCCCTCAGCAGCAGCACGAAATTTAGCACGTGTTAGGGCAGCTTCCATATCAGCACCGGAAAACGATTTTAATCCCTGTGCAATAACCTGAGGCACATAATCTTCGGTAAGCTCCAAACCAGTTTTCTTTTTCATAGCCTCGTAAAGTTCTATCCGCTCCTCTTCTGTATGAGGAGGAAATAGAGCCAAGTGCTCTTCTGCTCGACCCTGACGTTTAAGATCCACCGGCATCAGATCGGGACGCGCCGTCATCAAGAACCAGAGAATCTGTCCGCGATTTCGTGTATCGCTCATAAAAGTAGCAATTTGAGAGAATACACGACTCGATACCCCGCTGTCTCCACTTGCATCCCGATCACCCAAATAGGCATCGGCCTCGTCAATCATTACTGCTACAGGAGCCATTGCTTTCAACAGCCCCAATATTTTTTCAAGATTCCCCTCCGTTACTCCCTGCCATTGACTCCTGAAGTTCTTCAGTTTCACCATCGGAATTCCAACTTCATTTGCAAAACAGGTTACCAAGAAAGTCTTACCCGTACCAACCGATCCACACACCAAATATCCCATGGGCAGTACATCTTGCCGGCCATTTTTGAGTGCAGCAACCGCATGCCGCAAATGTTCTTTTACCTTGGTATGTCCGGCAACGTCATCTAAAGAGTAATCTGTTTCAACAAATTCCAATAGCCCATAAGCTTCTGCCTCGATAAGTTCTTTCTTTGCCTCTGCAAGACGGTCGTGGGTTATCTTCTCCTTATTTTGGAGAGCATTAGACAAAATGCTTCTGATGTTAATAAAATTGAGACCCGCTGTCTGCTGGGCTACTACCGTCTTACTTACCTCAGATATCTCTTTAAATTCATCACCAGGCAGTTCATGCGAAATAAATTGTTTACGTTCCTTTTGCTCTGGAATACCTATTTTTATCTCATTGGTATAAGGATTCTGAACCAACGTTTTATTGAGGTCAGCAAGATTTTCAGTAATTAATGCGGTAGTAAAATCAGCTGCTAAAAACATTGGATCATGCGCCCACCGAGAAAGATAGACCAAGGCATTGCGATCTTCGGTAGCCGTAGAACCGGCCTCATTCATAGGTACAATCGTTTCAGCATAATCGACAATGAGGGCAATGCTCTTGTTGCTATCAATACGAACGCGGAAGTACTGTTCTAGAAGTGAAAAAACCCGGACTGGATCTTTGGGTAACTTGTTAGCATAATCGGTTCCTACCAACGAATCACGGCCGGCAAGGGCTTGATTAAAGTCTTTTTGCGTCTCCTTATCACGAAAGTATATACCGGAGGAACGATCATAAAAAATCACATAGTCACGGGCCCCAAAAAATTCTTCCGAGAGAAATGATTTTAACCGAACAAAGTCAGTCCCTCCTTTATCTTGTAGAGGTACCAAGTCATGAACATTGCCATGCAATATGAATTGATTTATAGTACGGCTCAAATATTTTTGGGCAAACTCTTGGGCCCATTTGGGATAATGATCAAACATAAATTCGCTAATCGTTTTTAGAAATTGAAAGAAGGCTCACTTTCATGCCCCAGTGAGAACTATTATCTGTATGGCTTACGTACAAACCAGGCCAAAATGTTACAAACAAATTACCAAGTAGTTACTCAATAACTACCAGCTTAACCGTTTCAATACGACTGGGCGTGGCCTTACTGATTATGATCTTATTCCCATCAATCAGCAGTTCCTCATTCACTTTGGGGATACGTCCTAAAGCATTAATAACATAACCTGCAATAGTCTCATACTCTGCAGACTCTTCCGGTAATGTTATTTCGGGATGTTCCTGTAATAAATCATCAATTTCGATACCGCCGCTAAGTATATAAGTTCGCTCTGAAAGCTTTTTCACGAAATGCTCTTCTGTATCATACTCATCCTGAATATCTCCAACAACTTCTTCAAGTAGATCTTCAATAGTTACCATTCCGGAGGTACCTCCATACTCATCGATAACAATAGCCACAGAAATATTGGACTTTCTAAACTCTGAAAGCAGATCTTTTGACTTTTGAGATGCCGGAACCAGCTTAATTGGCCTCATAATCTCAATAAGATTATCGGGATTGCTAAATAGGTCATAGGCAAAAATAACTCCCACAATATCATCTATACTTTCCTGATATACCGGAAGCTTTGAAAAACCTGATGAAATAAAAAGTTTGAGCGTCTCTTCAATACTTGTATTCTTTTCAACAGCCACAATATCGGTACGGGGAATCATCGATTCCTTAACCCGTTTATTAGACAGCTCCAATACATTATGTAGTATCTCAGAGTCTTCCTTGTCAAGATCATGTCCCCCACTATCTCGCAACTCCTGAAATATAAGTTCCACATCTTGCCGCCGAAATACGCGTCCAGATCTGTCAATCTCCGGATCAACAATCTTGATAATAAAATCAGAGCATTTATCTGCCAGGTAAATTAAAGGCCTAAAAATCCAGTTGCATATTTGCTGGGGAACAGCAATCACCTTTACCCACCAATCGGCATGAATGCGGAAAATAGCTTTGGGCAAAATCTCTCCAAACAACATAATTACCACCGAAGCAATAACAGTTTGCCAAACCAGCATCATCAGATTTGAAGGAACCGCACCAAACCAACTTTGGTAGATATGGGTAATCGGCGTTACCAGAAAAATGGTCATCAGTGTGGCATATACCACATTGACGATATTATTACCTACCAGGGTAGTAGTGAGAAAGGTTTCCGGATTTCGCACAAAATAATTAACAACACGCCCCGTTTTAGACGTCTTCCTGGATTCTATCTCCAGCTTCAAACGATTAGCGCTTACAAACGCAATCTCTGAGCCAGAGAAAAATCCACTCAGAAAAATAGTAAGAACTATAAGTAGAAGTTCAGTCACGTAATCTTATTAAGTAAATATTTTTTTATCCTACCGAAATGGAAATACAGACAAAAGAGCAACGATTATTTCCCTTTAAAATCCGGCTTCCGTTTTTCAAGAAATGCAGAAGTACCTTCGACAAAATCTTCTGTCTCGCATAGCTCTCCAAAAAGGTCTGCTTCTATCTGGTAACCATTTTGATGGTCGGAGTGATATACCGCTTTAATAGCACTACGTACGGCAACAGGGCCATTTGATAAAATCTTTTTAATAAGTTCTCTTGCCGCTTCAGCAGGATCACCATCGGTCACTTTGTTGACGAGCCCCAGCTCTGCAGCCTCTTCCGCCTTCACTTGCTTACCGGTTAAAATCATCTCCAGCGCTCTGGCCCGCCCCAACAGACGAGTAAGCCGCTGTGTTCCCCCATAACCGGGAATAAGTCCTAACCCCACTTCCGGTAATCCAAAAGCAGCATTTTCACTTGCGATACGCAGATGACAAGCCATAGCCAGTTCGGCCCCGCCCCCTAAGGCATATCCATTAATTGCACCAATAACCGGACGTCGCGTGTCTTCGATAAGCTGAAAGATCTGCTGTCCCTTTTGTGAAGCCATGCGGCCAGAACGATTATCAAGTTCACGCAATTCTTTGATATCAGCTCCTGCGACAAAAGCCTTATCACCAGCTCCTGTTACAATAACAGCTTCGATATTCTCATCAACCTGAATAGCCTTAAAAACATCTACCAAGTCATTGAGCACATTATCGTTTAGTGCATTTAACTTTTTAGGCCGATTAATAGTGACGGTAGCGATACCTTGATCGTCAGTCTTACAAAGGACCGTATCATAAGATTTACTCATAAATATATTATTCTTTAACCCGGTTCGAAGTGTTAACTTGCGATCCTGACTCAGGTTCTTGTTCCTTTTCTTCTTCCATTTCAAGAAAATCCGAATCTAAATCAAGATCATCAAGGTCAGAATGTAAAGGTAAAATGTCTTTGTCAAGATCGTCAATAAGTTGTGATGTTTCTTCCACTTCTTCAAGAAGATTATCAAGCTGGAAACCAATTTCTTCAGGGTTACTCATTGTCATCGACTGTTCATAAATATAATGAATGGCATCTTCAATAGTTTCCAGGTGAGTTTCGCAAATCAAATACTTCTCTTTCGCGATTTCAAACTTTTTAAGACGTTTTTTGAGGATACCAACCCGACGTGCCTTCGTACGCTTCAGCCGATCCGACTTCATATTTTTAATCTTCCGTTCCTCTTCCTGAACCTCGTCTTTTAAACTTTCTTCTACCGATGTATTCATATATAGCTGATATCGCTTATGAAGATCTAGCAGGGTAAGATAGTTAGAAATCAGCTCTTGAATTTTTTTTCGAATATTTTCTAATAACCCTTGAGAACTATACGGAAGCTTATCAAAATTTTCTTTAATAAGCTTTGCTAAGTGTTTCAGTACTAAAAATCGCTTTTTACTCTTTTGGTCGAGTTCCTGGAATGTTGATTTTTCTTCAGCAGCAGGATTACGTTCCCGTAACTTTCTTAGCTTAACGCTTTTTCTGAATCTTGGTAATCGCGGAACAATACCTAGGTACATAAGCTCTACGCCAAAAGCCATTGAGAGTACCAGATTCGACATCAATCCCACATCGTCCATCAGAAAAGCCGATATAGTAGCGACCAATAGTACTCCCATATTTAATGGGTGTAAAAAAGCCTCGCGTGTAAAATTTATGGATTTGTCTTCTTCACTCATAAAATCAGATTTAATCTTCGCTTGATCGTGAACCCGGAGACTGATCAGACGGTTTTTCACCCGACCCAATAGTTTTGTTAACCTCAAGGGTATCAGCCTGTTGTTCAATTTCTTTATACAAAAGCCCCATCTCTAACTTAACCTGCTTCAATGTATCTTTTGCTTTTTCTTTTGCCATCTCTTCATCAAACTCCTGTTCATCTATGGCTTCTTTCTTTTCGTCCGTCAAACTTTCCATGGCAACATCTAACCTTGCTTCTACAGATGCCACCTTATGCTTAACCGAATAAAGGAAGTCATCAAAGGTATCAAGCATCTGGCTTTTGTCCATGTTTTTTAGTGCATCAGAGATCTTTTTTGTTTTATTAGCTCGTGAAGCGCGTTCTTTAATCTCACGCATCTTACGGTAATGAGCTTTATACTCTTCTTTCAAACGTTCACGTTCGCTCCGGCTATCGTTGGCCATAGCACTATATCATTAAGATTTTGACTTTTCTTTATTGCCAATCGTTTTGCCCTGTTCTTTTTCAGGAGCTTCTTTCTCAATTTCAATCTCCCCTTCATTAGCAGAACCTACGCTCTTTTCCTCTTCTTTTGGGGCTTCCGTTTTACCCATGTCAGCCTTAAACTGCTCTACAAGCTCATGGGCACGAAGCTTTTCGGCGTTGGCCTCAATTTCCATTGTTTCTGTATCAATACTGTCCAAGGCCATTTCCATACGAGCTTCATTTTTAGCTGTCCGCTCATTTAAACGGTTAACCATCTCGTCATGCGTTTGATCGAGCCCACCTGTTTCAAATTGTTCCAGTGCATCAGCCACTTTACCTTGCCATTCGGCTCGTTCACTGGCACGCATTGCTTCTTTAGCCTCCTGTATTTTGCTATCCTTCTCACGAATAAAGGCCTTTTTAACCTTTAAAGCTTTCTCATAGGCTTGTTCAGCAAATTTGAGCTGCTCTTTGGAACTAGACAGATTTTCTTTAGCCTTCTCAAGCTGCATTGCATAACCTTCAGCAATATCATCTCGGTCGGCATTAATAGCCGATTTAATTTTTGCCGTAAGATCTTCGATGCGCTTTTCATACTTTTTCACTTCTTTTTGAAGCATGATCATATTCGCCTTTACCGTAGCGATATTTTCATTCATCTGGGGAATCTGATCATTAAGATCCCGAATATTCTGCTCTAAAATGAGCTTAGGATCTTCCAAGGAACTTACAACTCCACCGAAAAGCGACTTAATAGCACGAATGAATCGTTTAAACATGGTATTATCTCTTTTTATTGATTTTTGCCCTGCCCTATAATACTAATTGCTTATTCTACAATTTAGCTCTAAGACTTTAAAGTTATGTTATTTTCGTGATATTGCAATTAATATCACTGTTTCTTCGATATTTTGTGGATTCCATCTTTGTCAACGCGATGAGTAACCATCTGTTCTTTAATAACATGAGTATCATCAACGATAAAAGCGTCATCCAACGTATCTTCTGCAGTTTCTATTGCTTTGTTGTTGTTCGTAAAACCAACGGCTAATGTTTCACCTTTTTTAACTTTTGTGCCTACTTTATGCTTTAATTCAATGCCAGCGGCAGAATCAATGGTATCTTCTTTCTTTTTACGTCCCGCTCCCAGCTCCAGGGAAGCCATCCCGATACAATAAGCATCTATCTCAGAAATTATTCCTGTTTGTTTAGCTGTAAACTCAAATTGATGCTTAGCCTTTGAGTATTTATCAAAATCTTTAAGTACTTCTATATTTCCGCCTTGGTGCTCGGTCAACTGCAGCCATTTTTCAAAAGCTTGTCCATTCCGAACAGCTTCTTTGCTCTTTTGAATCCCATCTCCTACCGTTTCAGCTTTACCTCCTAGAAAAATCATAGTGCCTGCAAGAGTATGGGTAACTTCCATAATATCCTTTGGCCCCTTTCCCTGCAGGGCCTCCATAGATTCCTCCACTTCCAGCCAGTTTCCTACTTTATAGCCAAGAGGTTGATTCATATTCGTCAGATAAGCAACGGTCTCCTTTCCAAAATCCTCACCAATAGCCACCAAGGTTTGGGCAAGCTTTTTCGCATCTTCTTGGGTTTTCATGAATGCACCGGATCCAAATTTAACATCCAGTACCAAGGCATCAATACCTTCAGCAAGCTTTTTACTCATGATGCTACTGGCAATGAGAGGTATCGATTCTACCGTCGCCGTCACATCTCGTAGCGCATAGAGACGCTTATCGGCAGGAGCAATATCCTCGGTCTGCCCAGCCATTACCATTTTACATTTAGATAAAATCTCCCGATACCGATCCAGAGTAATATCAACGGTAAAACCTGGAATTGACTCCATCTTATCCAACGTGCCCCCGGTGTGCCCCAATCCCCGACCGGAAATCATCGGAACCGGCACATCGTAACTAGCTACGATAGGTGCCAATATCAGCGATAGTTTATCTCCCACCCCGCCTGTAGAATGCTTATCTACTTTTTTACCGGGAATATCACTAAGATCAACTACTTTTCCTGAATGTAACATGGCATAGGTAAGGGCCGAAGCTTCATCACTGTTAAGCGTATTGAAATAGGCAGCCATCAAAAAAGCACTCATCTGGTAGTCCGGCAACTCATCAGCAGTATACTGATCTATCAAAAATGTTATCTCTTCTTTTGTTAATGCCTTACCATCTCGCTTTTTACGGATTATTGATACTGCGTTGTACGATTTAGAAGCCATAAACTACTGTTATTGGATTAATTTTTGAGTTGTAATAATGTATATTTGATCAAAACTTGATATCTAAATGTCTCTGATGCTCAACATTTTAGCTGATCAGCACCTGTATAATATACAGTCTTATTTGCCCGAAAACATTAACCTGCAACTTTTTGATCCAGTCCATGGATTCCCCCCGGAAATATCAACAGCCCACGGCTTACTAGTCCGTACTGTAATCCCTGTTAATAAAGAAACACTGCCTGATATTCCGAATCAGCTATCATTTGTTGGCAGCGGCTCGGCCGGTACCGATCATGTTGATATTCCCTACCTCAACAAACACGACGTTACTTTTGCCAATGCTGAAGGGTGTAATGCACGTTCCGTAGCGGAATATGTGGGCACAGCTCTCCTCTTATGGGCAGAGAATCGTCAAAAGGATCTAACTACATTAACGGTCGGTGTTATTGGGGTTGGAAATGTAGGGAGCGAAGTGATACAACTATTAGAAAGGCTGGGGATTACTACAATAGGCTACGATCCCCCCAGAGAGCTAAGAGACGATGACTACATTTCTGCAACGTTAGATGAAGTATTAGCATCTGATATCCTCACTTTTCATACACCATTAACCCAAAAAGGGACTTATCCAACCTATCACTGGTTAGATTTTGAAAAACTTTCTCAGCATACCTTTGAGATTATTATAAATAGTGCCCGTGGAGGCATTATTGATGAAAAAGCAATGTTAGATAGTAAGACCGAAAACCAGGTTGGAGATATTATTATTGATGTTTGGGAAGATGAACCTAATTTCAGTCTTGAAACTGCGAAACAGGCTTTTCTCAAAACGCCCCACATCGCGGGTTACTCTGTGCAGGCCAAAAGCAATGCCTCTAAGTTTGTTGTTGATGACTTACTTGCTCACTTTAACCTAGAAGCCCCAAAACAGCAAAATCAACAAAGTAGCCACACTCTTAATCAAAAGATTACCAACTTTGATACTATTGGTGAGTTACTAAAAAAACTCCATCCGATAAAAAAATATGAGAAGAATTTGGAAAAAATCATCCAAAAAGCTCCCAATCAAAGAGGAATAAAATTTAATGAGCTAAGAGCTGAATTTCCTTTGCGCGAAGAGTTCTCAAACACTTATTTACCAGCGGCTTACTTTGATCGCTTTCCCCAATTGGATGCTTTGGGATTTTCTTTACTGCGAGATGCCAAATAAGTTTAATGCATTACTGTCAGTCACTTGCAAAACATCATCCAGCGAACAGTCCTTTATCTTGGACAAATGCTGAGCTGTATATTTTACAAAAGCAGGTTCATTGCGTTTTCCTCTTTTGGGAGCAGGTGCTAAGTAAGGGGCGTCGGTTTCGAGTATCATCTGTTCCAGCGGAAGCCGACCCACTACCTTATCAACACCGGCATTTTTAAAAGTAAAAATACCGCCTATACCAAGCTTAAGCCCAAGGTCTATTGCTCTTTTACCTTCATCTTCTGATCCGGTAAATGAGTGCCATACCCCTCTAAGGTTTCCATCCTGTTCATCTGCTACAACATCCAGTAAATCTTTTGTGCTATCGCGATTATGCAAAACAATTGGCTTAGCCAGCTGTTTTGCTACCTTACAATGAATACGAAGACTTTGCTCTTGTTCAGATTTGTATTCAGCACTCCAATAATAATCCAGGCCGGTCTCTCCAACACCTATAATCTCATCATTGCTACAATACTTAAATAGCTCTTCTTCAGTAGTACGAGTCCCTCCATTAATATCGGTAGGGTGTATGCCTGCCATTTTATGAAACCTAATATGAGGATGAACGATTTCATCCATTTTAGGAACCGACTCAAAATTTATGGCGGGCATAAAGATATGGTCTATCCCGACCTTACTTGCCCGGTTGAGCACTTCTTCGATATCATCATTAAACTGATCGGCATAAATATGGCAATGGGTATCAATCACAATACTTAATTCACCTCTGCAGAGTGATACTTAACAAGACGTTTCATTGGATTCTTAACAAAAAGACCTGCCTCCAAATCATATTTTGCTAAAATCTCTTTAATTAAATCTTGGTAGGCATGAGCTACCGACCCAATAAAACGAACCTCATGATCTGTTGCATTGGAATATTTTAGCACAATACGGCTGATAAAGTTGTCGAACCCCTCATACAACATCTCTCTTATAAAGGGATGATCCGGATGATCTCCCAGGAAAGCCCCATACGAAGCAATAAATCGGCTTTTTTGCGAACCATCATAGAGCCCTTTTGTTATATGCTCTAAAGACATATTATAGTTCGCTTCCAGATCTTCTTTAAGATCTTCAGGTACTTCAAATCTAAAATATTTGTTTATCAGTTTCTTCCCAAAATAACCGGCACTCCCTTCATCCCCCAAAATAAATGCCAGGGAATGGATATGCTCAACAATCTCTTCCCCATCATACAGACAAGAGTTTGAACCGGTACCGAGGATACAAGCAATACCAGGCTCCCGTAAGAAACAAGCACGCGCCGCTCCCATCAAATCATGGTAAATATTGATATTTGCCTTATCAAAAACGCTCTCCAATGCTTGGCGCACAATAGTTTCTTTTGCTTCACTATCGCAACCGGCTCCATAAAAGTGCACTTTTTCAATCTCTTCATCGAGCTCTGGAAATAAATCATGCTTTATCACATCAACGATACTTTCTGTTGTATGATAATAGGGATTTAAGCCCTCAGTAAATATTGTTTCCTGCTGACCTCCATTACTTAAACTCCATTCCGTTTTCGTTGCACCACTATCTGCTATTAAAAAAGCCATATATCATTTTTCACTTAATAATTCCGCGCCAAATCTAAGCATTTTTGGCCACTTCCTGTAATTAAACAATTAAAATAGAGACTAACCTAAATTCTACCTATCATTTAACGGCTAAGTAACGTAATAAATACCACTCTGTGATGAAACTTACCTATAGTAATTATTTAAAAATTGATGAACTTTTAGAACTTCAGAATATTCAATCAGAGCCAGAAGAGCATGATGAAATGCTGTTTATTATTATCCATCAAACCTATGAGCTCTGGTTTAAACAACTTTTACATGAGATGGACAAGCTCCGAGATGACCTGATAGAGGGGACCACCTGGGGAGCAGCTAAAACCATGAAACGTATTTTAACAATTTTAAAAACGATGGTGGGACAAGTTGACATCCTGGAAACGATGACACCCCTGGAGTTTGAAAGTTTTAGAGGATTTCTAGATGAAGCCAGCGGCTTTCAATCGGTACAGTTCCGCGAAGTTGAAATATTGTGCGGACATCGATCACCTCATGTCTTAAAAGTACATGAACACCAACCGCAATATGTAGATCGACTACAAGAGCGGATGGAAGAGCCAACACTTTGGGAGTGCTTCTGTATGTTTCTTCAACAGCAAGGATATGATGCCGAAATACCAGAAAGAAATAATGAACATGGACTTCTATATGACCCATCGGACCATAACCAGGAAATACTTCTAGAGGTTATGAATATAGATCAAGAAGCAGCCATGCTCTGCGAGTTGTTTGTAGATTTTGATGAAGGAATGCAGGAATGGCGATATCGCCACGTAAAAATGGTAGAGCGCACTATTGGCAATAAAATTGGTACCGGCGGCTCCAGTGGCGTTGAGTATCTCCGTAAAACATTACACAACCGTATTTTCCCGGACCTCTGGGAAATCCGATCAGAGATTTAAACTCACTATGGATACTATCGATCAGCTTGCAACTAAACTTACACCATATTACTTACATTTCAACGTAGAGAATCGACTTCTTTTTACCGGACACTCGCACCAGGCCTGGCCCGACATAGCACTTGAAGGGCTAAAAGAGTCTTTTACAACAGCGGCATCCCAGGTAGATAATAAATGGGATCCTGCTTTTGAAAAAGCAGAGATTCTCCGCAACTATTTGCGTAAATATTATGATGATCCTGATGGGTTATATAGCCTGGCCGAGAATACACACCTGTTGCTAGTTGCATGGTTATCCAGTTTCGATTTAAAAAATAAACCGAAAGTTATCACCACAACCGGTGAGTTCCACTCCATGTTTCGGCAGTTGCACCGTCTCAAAGAAGAAGGCTTGGAGGTAATTAAGGTAGACCCTTATGAGGATATCGTCTCTCATATTATAGAACAGATTGATGATCAAGTATCTGCTATAATGTTATCACGTGTCTATTTTAAAAGTGGACTGGTAAACCAGCACATTTCTGAAATTGCAGCTCTTGCTCGCTCTAAGGGGATCCCCCTACTTATTGACGATTACCACGGTACTAATGTAATACCTCTGTCAATAACAGAAGAAAACTTAGAAGATTGTTATCTGCTTATTGGTGGATATAAATACCTGCAATGGGGCGAAGGCAACTGCTTTCTTCGATTCCCGAAAGGCTGTGAACTGCGACCTGCAATAACAGGTTGGTTTGCTTCTTTTAGCACGCTGGATGAACCTCGAAATGATGAACCCGTCCATTATGATGATGGGAACCAACGGTTTGCATCTGGCACCTATGATCCTGCTTCACAGTTCAGGGCAGCCAAAGTAGTAGAATTCTTTGAAAAGCAAGGATTAACAGCAGACCTACTTCGACAACAATATCAGAGACAGGTTGGATTGTTACGAACCCTATTCCTCGAACAGGATTTTGATCCTGAGATCATTACGCTCTACCATAACCGCCCCCTCAAAGAGAATGGCGGCTTTCTTGCACTACGCTCTCCATATGCCCGTACCATACGGGCTAAACTGATGGAACAAGATGTCTTTACTGATGCACGAGGTGACATCATACGCTTTGGTGCTGCTCCATATATAACTTCAGAACAAATTAACCAAGCAATAGGCAAACTAGCCGATGTTGTTGGCAAGCTAAATCCCTGATTTCGTAAGGAATATCTATATTGGCGGTCTAACTAATATAGCCTGCGAATAACAAAAATATATTAGTCTCTTGTCACAGGAAATTTCCTGTTCTGCAAATAGCAACAAAACAATAACAGTTTTTGGGAATTGGACTGACACTATGTTGTCAGTTTTATTTAATATATTATCGGGTGAAAACTCTACAATCTAATTACTTACGAATTTATGTCTGACAACCAAGATCGTGAAAAGGCACTAGAAATGGCCATCGGCCAAATTGAAAAACAGCATGGGAAAGGAACAATTATGCGTCTCGGTGATGAGGCGACCTCTGATGTCCCCAGTATTTCTACCGGTTCTATCATGGTAGATTATGCCCTTGGCGTTGGCGGAATTCCCCGCGGTCGTGTAACCGAAATCTATGGCCCCGAAGCCAGTGGTAAAACAACACTGGCTCTACATGTAATTGCTGAAGCACAAAAAGCCGGAGGCTATGCTGCTTTTGTTGATGCGGAGCATGCCTTTGATCCGCGTTATGCCAAGAACCTCGGTATTAATACCGATGAACTTCTCGTCTCTCAACCCGACAGTGGAGAACAAGCTCTAGAGATTACAGAAACCCTTATCAGATCTGCGGCACTGGATGTCATTGTTGTTGACTCTGTTGCTGCCTTGGTACCTCGAGCCGAGATAGAAGGCGAAATGGGAGATTCTCATATGGGGCTTCAAGCCCGATTGATGTCGCAAGCAATGCGTAAAATTACGGGGATCATCAATAAAACGAGAACTGCAGTCATTTTTATTAATCAAATTCGCGAGAAGATTGGAGTTATGTTCGGTAATCCCGAAACAACTTCCGGTGGACGTGCCCTTAAATTCTATTCCTCAGTACGGATGGACATCCGTCGCATAGGATCACTTAAACAGGGTAATGACGTAGTAGGTAACCGAACCAAGGTCAAAGTAGTTAAAAACAAGGTAGCCCCACCCTTTAAGCAGGTTGAATTTAATATCATGTATGGAAAAGGGATATCACGGATGGCAGAAATCCTGGATATGGCGGTAGAATTTGACATTATTGAGAAACGAGGCAGCTGGTACCGATATGGAGGAGAACCTATTGGCCAGGGTACGGATAATGCTATTGAGTTCTTGGAGTCTGATCCGGAACTTACCGAGAAAATTGAAAAACAAATTCGTGCCGAAATGAATCCTTCTGAAAACGAAGAGGCAGAAGATCAGACAGATTCAGACGAAAAATCAAAGGACGATTCCGACAGTGGCGATTAATCATGAGTAAGGAAACAGAACATCACCTACCGGGTGATATAAGTTCTATTAGCGTTCAAAAGAAAAATAAAGCACGCTATTCCATTTTTGTTGATGAGGAGTTTTTGCTGGGTGTTTCCGAGCAGACGCTCCTCAAATTTAACCTAAAAAAGGGAATGGAAATAACGCCCTCGTTATTTCGCAAGCTCCAGCGCGAAGAAGGGCGCTTTGCCATAAAAGCATATATGCTAAAACTACTGGGGCGTAGAGAACATGCTCGTAAGGAACTGTTTACCAAAGCTATAAAGAAAGATTACTCTAAAGACGTAATCAATAGTGTGCTCGATGAGCTTCAGGAAAAAGGTTTTCTAGATAACGTACGATTTGCAAAAAAATTTGCAGCAGATAAAAGCAACCTCAGTAAATGGGGGCCAAATAAGATTAAATCTCACTTATTCAAAAAGGGAATTTCTAATACTGTAGCTGAACGATGTATCGAGCAGGCTATTGAAGGTCAGGATGTTAAACAGACTTTTTTAGATTTGGTATTAAAACGTAAAAAACGCTTTTTGAGAGAAGAGGATCCCTATAAAAGAAAAAAGAAGGTGGTCGATCACTTGGCAAGGAAAGGGTATCGATCTACGGATATTTTCAAGCATATTGACGCGCTAATGAAGGCGATTGCACAATGACAAATATAACCCTTGAACGTGTTGTTAAATCAGTATTAGCCCTAGCCGGTATCACGGTCGTATGGTTCCTGCTATATTATTTTGGCACATTGGTAGGATATGCTATTGTTGCTATGATATTCAGCTATATGCTTGACCCTATTGTGAATCGCATGCAAGCTTCCGGAATAAACAGAACCTTCTCAATCACCCTGGTTCTAAGTGCACTTATTTTTATCTTAATCTGGATCTCTACCAATATTATACCCATTGTTGCAAACCAAATGGTAGAACTGGCAGGGCAACTAAACATTCAAAACATCCAGAGTATTACAAGACAAATAGAGGAACGTCTTACCCGAGAGTTCGCTTTTTTACCTCAAGGCTTTTTAAGCGATAACATGGCACAAGCACTCAAGGAATTACTGGATGTAGGGGAATTACCCGCCGCGCTCAGTAATATTATTGGAATCTTCACTAACATATTTTCTGCAGCACTGATTATCCCCTTTGCAACCTTTTTCTTTCTCAAAGACGGTACGAAACTCCGTCGTGACATCCTTCAAATAGTACCCAACAAATACTTTGAAACAACCTTAAGCCTAGTTGATAAAATTGAAACACGTCTTGGAATCTACTTTAGAAGTGTAATGCTACAAAGTATCATCGTCGCTTTCACTTCATGGGTAGGATTGACGATAGTAGGGCTCGATAATGCCTTATCTGTAGGTATTGCAGTGGGCCTTGCCAATACTATACCCTATTTTGGGCCCATCATCGGCTATATTCTATCAATTATTGTTTCTATCATCGAAGTTGGTAACTTTTCGCTGGTCTTGCCCTGTATTATCGCTATCCTGATGGTACAGGTGCTCGACAATGTAGTGTTGCAACCGTTCATCTTTTCACGCTCTGCTGATATGCATCCCGTCGCTATTTTATTCATCATTATGATTGGAGCTCAGATGGGCGGTTTACTGGGAATGCTTGTTGCTATCCCAATAGCTACCATGATTAAAATTACGATTAACCAGATTCGTTGGAGCCTCAACAATTATTATGTTTTCCGGAGTAGCTCAGTCAGCGACTCCAGCTAAAAAAGTTCTGAAATTCGAACTTAATCTGTATTCTTTTTTGCTTATCTTTTCGGCAAACTTACTACAATTATTTTTATCTCTTTCACCTTGTTCAATATCGTTGTTTTTGCTTCTGGGTCGGGTACCAACTTTCAATCTATCATTAATGCGATAGAAGCCGGGGAAATTGATGGACAGCTAGCCGGTCTTATTACCAACAAAACTGGGATCCAAGCCATAGAACGTGCTAAAAATCATCGTATCCCTCATATAATACTGGCTCCCTCCCAATTCACAGATCAGTCGACATATATTGAAAGCCTGTTAAAACAACTGGAACAATGGAATACCGACTTGATTGCATTGGCGGGCTATATGATAAAAATTCCAACTGCCGTGATTGAACAATACCATGGCCGAATCATCAATATTCACCCTTCCCTGCTCCCTAAATACGGTGGAAAAGGGTTCTACGGGATGCGTGTTCATCAGGCTGTAATAGATAATGATGAGAATGAGTCAGGATGCACTGTTCATCTGGTTACGGAAGAGTATGATGATGGTCCAATACTTGGGCAGCGCAAAGTTCCTGTCAAAAGTTCTGACAATGCTGATGACTTGGCCAGCCGGGTTTTAAAAGAAGAGCATAAACTCTTTCCTGAAGTAATAGCTAAACTCACTAACGAATTAAACTCCAAATCCAATAATTAACAGTGGCTTTACAACCTCTATCTAAGCTTCCTCAAGAACCTTTAACAGTTAATCGCGCCCTTTTATCTGTTTCCAACAAAACAGGAATCACCAATTTAGCCCGAGCCCTGTACAATGCAGGTGTAGAAATCATCTCTACAGGCGGTACTGCACGTAAAATTCGCGAGCAGGATATTCCTGTTACTGATGTTAGTGAAATCACCGGCTTTGAAGAATGCCTGGACGGACGTGTTAAAACGTTACATCCTATCATCCACGGTGGCATATTAGGCCGAACCAGCCATCAAGCTGATGTTGATGAAATGGAGCGATTGGATATTAAGCCAATAGAGCTGGTAGTTGTAAACCTCTATCCTTTTAAAGAAACTGTAGCCAAAGACGATTGCACACCTGCTATTGCTACTGAAAATATTGATATTGGCGGTCCTACAATGATTCGAGCTGCTGCCAAAAACTTTGCTCATGTTGGAATTCTCACATCACCAGACCAATACGAAGATTGTATTTCTGAATTAAAACAAGGTAATGCTCTTTCATTTTCAAAACGCCAAAAATGGGCAAAAAATGCTTTCAACCATACTGCAAGCTATGATTCGGCTATCGCAAATTACTTTAATAACTTAGATGACAAACCCGAAGAACTTCCGGAACAACTGAATGTCTCTCTATCTAAATCACAGACACTGCGTTATGGTGAAAACCCACATCAGGGAGCAGCTGTATATGGCAATCAATCGGAATTCATTGATTGCTTCCATGGCAAACAATTAAGCTATAACAATTTTACGGATGTTGATGCTGCCCTAAATCTCATTAGCGACTTTTGGGACTCAAAACCCACCTGTGCAATTTTCAAACACACCGTACCCTGTGGCGTTGCCTCTGACAAAAAACTTTCCAATGCCTGGAAGAAAGCTTTTGCTACCGATACCATGTCCCCCTTTGGTGGCATAGTAGTCGTTAACCAAAAACTGAATACCGAAACAGCCAAAGCAATTAATGAAATTTTTACCGAGATTATCATTGCTCCCGACTTTAGTGAAGAGTCATTGGAACTACTGCAACAGAAAAAGAATCGTCGACTTATCCGAATTAAAAAATTGCCAAATAATACCAGAACCCGACAATACCGTTCTATCTTTGGTGGAGCACTCAGCCAGGATGCTGATCTGAAAACCATCAGCAAAGAAGAATTAAAAACCGTTACCGAACGAATTCCATCAGATAAAGAAGTCGAGAACCTGCTTTTTGCATGGAAAGTAGTGAAACATATTAAATCTAATGCGATCGTTTATGCTAAAGACAACCAAACAATAGGAATTGGTACCGGACAAACAAGCAGAGTTGAAGCTTCTGAAATAGCTATTGCCAAAGCTCGACAAGAAGGACTTTCATTAGTAGGTACCGCTATTGCCTCGGATGCCTTTTTCCCATTTCCTGATGGAGTAGAAGCCGCCGCAGAGGCCGGTGCACAAACAGTAATACAACCCGGAGGCAGTATTCGTGATGAACAGGTTATAAAGGCAGCAGATAAATTAGGCCTAGCAATGGTATTTACCGGAAACCGTCATTTTAGACATTAACCTTGCATCTGTTTTATTTTTTTGTTTATTACCCATTAATTCGCAAATAGAGTTACAAAATTGTATTTTCTTTTTTTGTAATTGTTTCAGCTAAAAAACTGATTACTTTCAGCTCATCTACACTTATTAACCATGGATAGACATACCCCCAAAAAGAAACAAAACGAAAAAAACAAAGGGTGGTTCGACTGGCTCTATACCGATATTGCCATCGACCTGGGAACAGCAAACACCCTAATTTATTCACGAGGTGAAGGCATAGTACTCAATGAACCATCTATCGTGGCCCTGAACATGCAAAACGAACCTGTAGCCAGTGGTCACGAAGCACGACTTATGCACGAGAAAACACATAAGAATATCCGAACCGTCCGACCGCTTCGCGATGGCGTCATTGCCGACTTTGAAGTTGCTGAACAGATGATTCGGGGAATGATCGACAAAGTAAAAATGAAATGGTATTCGGGAACACGTCAGATGGTCGTTTGTGTACCCAGTGGAATAACCGAAGTAGAGCGTAGAGCTGTACGCGATAGTGCAGAACATGCCGGGGCCAAATCGGTATTCCTGGTTGATGAGCCTATGGCTGCCGCTATCGGCATTGGCCTAAATGTACACGAACCAATTGGTAATATGATTGTTGATATCGGGGGCGGCACTACTGAAATAGCCGTAATTGCACTTTCCGGTATTGTATATGCACAATCGGTACGGTTGGGTGGTGATGAACTAAACGATGATATTATTAATTACTTTCGTCGTAATCATAACCTTCTGATAGGTGAACGAACAGCTGAAAAAATCAAGTGTGAGATAGGGTCCGCAGCTCCCCTCGATGAAGAGTTAGATATGGTAACAAAAGGTCGTGATCTGGTAAATGGCGTACCGCGCACACGGCACGTTACGTCCAAAGATGTTCGGGAAGCGATATCAGAATCAGTCAATACCATTGTCGAATCTATTACCAAATCTCTTGAGCAAACCCCACCCGAGCTCTCAGCAGATATTCTTGACAGGGGCATTATGCTCACAGGAGGCGGTGCTAAACTTAAAAATCTTGATAAACTAATTATGGAAACAACCGATCTACCGGTGCATATTGCCGAAGATCCATTAACAGCTGTAGTGCGCGGAACCGGAGCTATACTGGAAGATCTCGAACATTACCGAACAGTTATTACCTAAACTATACAATAAGTGAATGCGGTTCCGAATACCCCGAATAGCTGATGTTAAAGACCATATAATAACGGCCCTTTTACTGATCACAGCCGTTGCATTGATGATTGGGCGCTACCAAGGAGGGCTAGATAATCTTCGAAAGGTCTCTATCACATTATTCAGTTATATGGAAGAACCGCTTTCTAACGTTCGGGTATACAGGCAAGCCTTAAAAACAAATACCCAGCTTCGAAAACAAAACGTTTTGTTGCTGGATGAATTGAGCAGACTACGAGCAGCGGGACAACGTAACAAGGAGTTACGTAAAATGCTGCAATTTAGCAGTAAAAGTGAATTACCTCTGTATCCGGTGCAGATTGTTGTTAAAGAGTTGAACCAAGTAACCAATTCCTTAACCGTAGATGGCGGTACGAATGACGGCATAGAGAGAGGGATGCCTATGGTATCTGCGAATGGCTTAGTAGGCAAAGTTATTGTAGCTAATAAAAACTATTCCCAGATAATGCCCTTTTTTAATACCCTGTTTCGGGTAAGCGCCAAACTACAAAAATCGAATGCCTATGGTATTATATCATGGAATGGCGAAACAATTGTAGAACTTCAACTTGACCATATTCCTCAAACTACTGAGATCGATACCGGAGAAGTAGTTGTAACGTCCGGTTTGAGTAACCAATTTCCACCTGATATCCCTATAGGAAAAGTTACAAGGACAGAACCTCGGCAAGGAAAAGAGACACAAAAAGTATTCCTTAAACCATATGTTAACTTGTATGAGTTAGCGGAAGGATTTATTGTCAAATTTAAGCCAGATACTGCTATTACCAAACTCAAGAAAGAATACGAGGAGATTTTAAAATGAATCCAGATCGACTTAAAAAAATTGGGTTAGGGATTCTCTTCTTAGTTATTCAGGTCGCTCTTTTTCGACACTTGAAAATATATATGGTTCAGCCCGACCTGGTGCTTATATTTCTTTTATGGTATGCTTCTCGTCAAGATCGTACCTCCGCAATAATAATGGCAGCAAGCTTGGGTTTTTTACAGGATGCACTACTCGACTTGTGGGGACTAAATATGTTTGCCAAAACGTTATTAATATTCATAAGCTATAATTTCATTCCCAAAAACACACAAAAACAATTATTAATTGGTCAGGCTTTCTTAACAATACTTATTGGCGCGTTGGTACATAATATTATTTTCCTGGGCCTTAATTGGGTAATTGTAAATTATACTGCTGAAATATTTTTCTGGCGTCATTTAATAGGCAATAGCTCCTATACAGCACTTATTGCTGCTATTATCTATTTATTTCGAATTCGATAAATTGAAATATAATGCAACATCGTAAGAAAAAACGCACCCAGGTATCTATCCGTGTCTTACAGGTGGGCATTATTATATTAGGACTAATTATGTTGGGGCGACTAGTTCAACTACAGCTCATTCAACATGATCGCTATGGACCACTGAGCCGACAAAATTCACTGAGACAGGAGATCGTAACCCCTGCCCGCGGACTTATCTATGATCGAAATGGAAATCTGCTCGTAGATAACCAACCTATCTATACCATTACTATTACCCCTGCCAGCTATAAGAAAAAAAACACCCCTATTCTTGCCGAGCTGCTTAATATGTCTGTTGAAGACATAAAAGAACGGGTTAAAGAAGCACAAACATATTCTTGGTATCGTTCATCACGGTTATTTACAGAGGTAGATTTTAAAACTTTCTCCATCATTCAGGAAAACATCTGGCGACTGCCGGGTATTGGTCACCAGGTCGAGAGTAAAAGGGAATATCCGATCGATAGTTTAGATGCCTCCCATATCCTAGGATATCTAAGGGAAGTATCAAAAGAAGAGTATCTTGGAACAAAGAACTACCACTTAGGAGATAAAACCGGTAAAAGTGGTCTTGAAATGGTATATGAAGATCAATTGCGAGGAGAATTTGGAACAAAGTATATTAAGATAAATGCGATGGGCCAAAACTTAGGTTCTTATCAAGATGGAGCTATTGATGAAGCTCCCAGCAAAGGCGCTGATCTTCTTACCTCAATAGATACCGATCTTCAACTATTAGCTGAAGATCTGCTGAAAGGCAAAATAGGAGCTGCTGTCGCATTAGATCCAGATAATGGAGAAGTGCTTAGTCTGGCCAGTGCCCCTAGCTATGATATAAGAAAACTAGCGGGACGTATTGACTCCACATACTGGGTTGATATAAATTCAGATACTACAGACCCACTTTTCAATAGAGCAATCTCCAGCAGTCAACCTCCGGGTTCTACCTTCAAACCACTTATGGCACTTATGGGGCTGAATATGGGGATCATAAACTCCAGCACTGAAATTCAAAACCCGGGTTATTACCTGCGAGGCCGACGCTATAATGACCTAGCCGATCCCGGTAAATATGATGTCAAAAAAGCACTACAAGAATCCAGCAATACTTTTTTCTTTTGGCTGATGGATAAAATTGCTACAACTAAAGGACTGAACCAATGGCACGATCTAGCTTCTTCATTTGGCCTTGGGCAGCGAAATGATATTGACCTTCCAAATGAAACTAAGGGAACCCTGCCAGACAGTACCTACCTAAATCGCGTTTTGGGTGAAGGGAAATGGGGTATTGGCGATCAGTTGAGTTTAGGAGTAGGTCAAGGTTTTGTGGGAACATCACCGCTACAAATGGCACTGGTGGCTGCTCAAATTGCCAACAACGGGTATCATGTTCAGCCCCATCTTGTACGGGCCATTAGTAAAAATGACGGCACTAAATTACAAACAGCCCCACATAAAGAAAAGATCGAATGGCTTAGTAAGCGAAGCCTTAAAACTGTACGAGAAGGTATGCGGCGAGTTGTTACCGATGGCAGTGGTCGATATTACGCTGATTTAGATAGTATACAAGTTGCCGGCAAAACGGGAACTGCACAGAACCCGCATGGACAGGATCATGGCTGGTTCATTAGTTTTGCCCCCCTCAATGATCCCCAAATTGCTGTAGCTGTACTTGTGGAAAACGGCGGATATGGCTCAATTTCGGCCGCTCCAATTGCTTCATTGATGATCGAACAATACCTGACCGGAGAAGTAAAACGTTCCTACGTCTACGACTATGTAAAGAATTTTGAGCCCCGTAAACAAACAACTGATGAAGAAACTCCGGAGGTACAAACAGATGACTAATCTACGAGAACTCAGTTGGTCACTCATTGGTTTATGGACAAGTTTAATTGGCGTAGGCCTTGTAGCTATCTATAGTGCCACTCAGGGGCCAGTTGCTGAATTCCTACCTACCTATATCCAGATTAATTTCTACAAGCAACTTATAGCATTCGGCATCGCGATACTCCTCTTGATAGGCTTACAGTTTATAAATCCGCGTACCTTTCAAGAGGGGTCATATATCTTTTATGGCATTGGAATTTTACTGATGATCTTGACCTTGCTATTTGGGAAAGAAGTAAACGGGGCTAAAAGCTGGCTTGTCATAGGGCCTTTTAATCTGCAAACAAGTGAGCTTATGAAAATTGCTACGGTGCTTGCAGTAGCTAATTATCTAACCAGTCGCCGAAATATATCTGCCGAAAATATAAAATCGGCCTTAACTACAGTTCTAATTATATTAGTACCTACCATTTTAGTAATTTTGCAAAATGATACAGGTACCGCTATCATTTTTGCGTCCCTGATCCCCGTCATCTTATTCTGGTCGGGGCTTCCTTATGGAATTTCTCTTTTCATCATCTCTCCTGCTATTATCGGTTATCTAACTATCATAGCATGGTATTGGGGTTTAATAGCCGCAGTAATACTTACTTTACTGATATTTATGCTGCAACGGCGCACCTGGTTAACTTTTGCTTCTTTTGTTACCGGTATTATCATTGTTATCGGTATACAGGTTTCTCTCTCTCAAGTTTTACAGCCTCACCAACGGGCACGTATCGAGGCCTTTACTAACCCCTCTTTTGATCCTCAGGGAGCAGGCTGGAATGTAATCCAAGCGAAAACAGCCATTGGATCAGGAGGGCTATACGGCAAAGGTTTTATGCAGGGGACCCAAACACAACTACGATTTTTACCTGAACAGTGGACAGACTTTATTTTTTGCGTAATAGGAGAAGAATTTGGCTTTCTGGGAACAAGCTTCGTAATTATCTTGCTCCTAATGCTTTCAATACGCCTTCTTAAGGCAGCCGAAGCACACAAGCACCCATTTGCTCAACTAGTTATTATTAGCGTTACTACAATCTATTTTATGCACTTCTTTATTAATGTAGGATCTGCTACTGCCCTGCTCCCCGTTATCGGGGTTCCTCTACCATTTATCAGTTATGGAGGTTCCGCCCTTATCACCAACACGATAATGCTGGGGATCTGCCTAAATCTGGATTTCTATAAGCGACAATTTAGTATTTACCGATAGCTTAACAAATTGAAGTTACTCTTCTTCCAACACCTTATCCGTTCGCAAGTTAAAGCTCTGGCGATGATAAGGGGTATAACCATGTTCTTCCAATCCACTGTAATGCTGCGCAGTGGGGTAACCTACATTGGTATCCCAACCATAATAGGGATATTTTTCATGTAGCTTAATCATCCATTCGTCCCGATAAACCTTTGCAATAATAGAGGCAGCAGCAATGGTCATTGAACGGTCATCTCCTTTCACTAAACACTTGTGCGGGCACAAACCAGAGTTATAACGATTTCCATCAACAAGTAAGTAATCGGGAGCAGCACCCTCCTTTTCTGCACAACGATTCATTGCTTTAATAGAGGCATGCAATATATTCCATTTATCAATTTCTTCAGGCGTACACCACTGAATAGTCCAATATTCAGCTTTATCTTTAATCTCAAGAGTTAGTGCTTTGCGCTCGTTAAGGGATAAGGTTTTACTATCCCTTATTTCATCAATAAAGGTATCCGGTTCAAAGATAACTCCTGCTGCTACAACTGGACCTGAAAGGCAACCTCGTCCTACTTCATCAAGGCCCATTACCCGTTTAAAACCTTCATCCCATAACCGCTGTTCAAAATGAATGCGATCTATTTCACCATTATTTATATTAGCAGAACTATCCATCAAAATGAATTAAACTAAAATCAAGTGCGTTTGGTTTACTCATGCTAAAGTCAACCTTTTTGCTATGCATTTCAAGTACCAACAATGGGATGAGCGATTTTCTAAAGGTGAGTACCAGTCGCCCTTTGACAGCCTGTGGGATACCTTTCAGGAACTGTTAACAATAGCTAGTGGTGAGGTTTCGCAAGCCCTACAGTGGCTCAATCAGCTTGATAATGAGTATGGCCTAACTGATGATTTTGATGATTATGGTATTGGAGATTTTATTAAAGAGTTGGAAGAACGGGGATATCTAGAAAGAAATCCTGCGCAGAACACATTGCAGATGACTCGAAAAACAGAGCGTAGTTTACGACGTCGTTCACTTGAAGAGATATTTGATAATTTAAAAAAAGGCGAATTCGGCAGCCATCAAACAGATCATACTGGTCGAGGCCTTGAACGACAGCCTGAAACGCGAAAATGGCATCAGGGAGATGACATAACAAATATTGACAGTCATAGTACAATGATGAATATGCTGAAGCATAGCAACATTGAAAAACTGGAGCTGAGAGAAGGCGATATTAGGGTTCACGACACCGATCACTATACCTCGGTTGCAACAGTCCTCCTCATTGACTTAAGCCATTCAATGATACTTTACGGTGAAGACCGAATTACTCCTGCAAAAAAGGTGGCAATGGCTCTTTCTGAGCTCATCCTGAATAAATATGCCAAAGATTCTCTTGATATTGTTGCCTTTGGCAATGAAGCCTGGAAAGTAAATATCGAAGACCTACCCTATCTTAAAGCAGGTCCCTACCATACAAATACGAAACAGGCTCTTCAATTAGCCCGCCACATTTTACATCGCCGAAAGTATGCGAACAAACAAATATTTATGATTACAGATGGTAAACCATCATGCATCATTGAAAATGGAGAAATCTATAAAAACAGTTTCGGACTGGATCGTAAAATCGTTAATAAGGTGTTAGATGAAGCTGTTAAGTGCAGACGTGATAACATTAACATAACAACATTCATGATTGCCCGTGATCCATACCTTCAAAACTTTGTTAGAGAATTAACAGAAGCAAACAAAGGACGGGCCTACTTTGCTTCGCTTGACACCCTTGGGGAATATCTTTTTGAAGACTACATTCAAAACCGTAAACGGCGATTTAAATAAAAAAAGGCAGCCAAAACTGACTGCCTTTTAAAAACATTCATATCAAGAAGAAGATATTACATATCAAGTTCTTCCATTACTTCTTCTGTAATATTATATTTGCTTTCTGCATCTGCAGAAGTGTAAAGAACGATACGATCACCCTGACTAGTGGTTTTATTAATCACATAAGTTAACCCTCTATTGGCAGCTACAGTGCTAATAGCAGTATCGATCTGATCAAGTAGCGGGCTTACAAGCTCTTGTTGCTTTTGCTGAACTTGTTGTTGAATGCTTTGCTGGAACTGCTGCAGTTCTGCATTTAATTTACCCAATCGCTCTTCTTCTTTCCTTTTAGCAGATTCAGAGATAACAGACTCCTTTTGCTGGTACTCTGAGACTTGTTGTTGGAAATCTTGCTGCTTATTGGCAAGCTCATTTCTTTTTTTCTCAACAAAGTTCTGGAGGCGTTGTTGTACAGCCTTCATTTGTGGCATCTTGTTTAAGATGAGCTGCGGATCAACATATCCTATGGTAAGATCATCTTGCTGAGCATTAGCAGTAGAAATGCCGGTAATGCTAACGGCAAATAGACAAATTAAAGATATTGATAGTAGTCGTTTTAACATAATTATAATCAGTTTTCAGTTAGTTCTTAGCAGATATTGCTTTCATTTGTGCGAGCACTTCGTCGGTAATATCCAATTTCGTTTTTGAAGAAAAGTAAACCAATTTCTCACCAGTACTTGTTGTCTCGTTAAGTACGAAATCGAGATCTTTTTCTTCAGCTACTGTATCAATAGCTTCATTCATTCGGTTATAAATTGGTTGTAAAAGTTCAGACCTTTTTTGCTGAATTTGCTGCTGAATCGCTTGCTGGAACTGCTGCATTGATGCCTGCATTTGTGAAAGTCTTTGTTCTGTTTCTTTGACTTCTTGTTCAGACAGTGCAGATTTGTTTTGCTGGTATTCAGCTACAGAATCCTGAAAGGCTGCTGTTTGCTGCTCAAGTTCCTGGCGTTTTTGTTGGATGAAAGAGTTTAATTCTTCTTGAACATCAGAGCGTTCCGGAACATTGCTAATTACTTCTTGGGTATTCATATACCCAATTTGGGGTTGGGCAAAAGCAGTAACACTGATAGCAAAAAGAAATACGAGTGTAGAACTGAATAACTTTTTAAACATTGATCAAATTCTTGTTTTGGTTCTTCTTATTAAAGCGTTTTGATTATAACAACAATTTTTGTCAATTGCTGGACTCATTTAACGTAACACCAAGCTCTTCTAGTACCTCCTTATTTAAATTCCATTCTTGAGCACTATAGATCATATCTGATTTTTGTGCTTTATCAAATATGAAGTCGAAATTTTTGCGTTGAGCAACGCTATTAACAGCATTAAAAATCTTTCGCTGAATAGGCTCTAAAAGTTCTTTCTGTTTTCTAAAATATTCCCCTTCAGCTCCAAATTTTTGATCAAGAAACTGTTGGCGTTGCTTCATCTTCGCTTCAATTTCTTGCTTTTTCTCTTTGCGCAGCTTATCCGTATAGAGTATCTCTTTAGCCGCAAAATCCTCTTTCAATTGTTCAACTTCATTCTTCATCTTTTCCAGTCTGGCGTTCCATTCAGAACTTATTGATTCAAGTTGCTGCTGTATTCCTTCATACTCAGACATTTGAGATAAAATATAGTCAGTATCGATATAGCCAATTTTCTGTTGCTGGGCTGTTGCAGATTGCACAGCAAATAGTACAATCAAACAAAAGAATATAAGTTGATATGTTACTCTTTTCACCATTAGAATGGAGCACCTATATTAAAGAGGAACTGCCACTGACCAGCCTCAACAGGATTACCCGGTACTTGGATACCGTCTAACCTGTATCCATAACTTAGATCAACTAATCCAAGTATGGGGAGGAAGATCCTGGTTCCAAAACCTGCTGCCCGTTTTAATTCAAACGGTTTGAACTCATCAAAATCCAAATGGGTATTCCCGGCGTCAAAAAAGGCATATGGATAAACTTGAGCCTGTTGTTCTGTAACTGCAGGGTATCTAAGCTCTAAAGAATATTTGCTATATAAGCGACCTCCCACTGCTTCACCATTTACGTACGGAGTAATAGAACCGGACCGTCCGCCAGGGAAACCTCGCAAATCAATGTTATCGTCAAGGAAACTTTGGCGCTGCTGTAACTGTGTTCCTCCTAACTTGAACCGTTGGAAATCACTTCGTTGTCCTTGCCCCAAGTAACCTAAATAACCATACTCAACAGTGTTTGTTAACACCAGTTTCCCTACCAATGTTGTGTGATTCTGATAACTTGATTTCAACTTATAATACTGAGAAAAACCAGGTAATGGGGGCGCAAGTTCTCCTGATAAACGCAATTTAGACCCTTTTGTCGGAGATATTTTATTATCTGTAGAATTGCGTTCCAATATCTGCTTAATACTCATTATGCTGGATGTACCTTCTGCTAAAAATGAGGCATTTGCAACATCATAGAGCTGATATGACAACACTGTTTGATGCGTAAAATAATCATCCGGCCATTTCAAACGTCTTCCTAATGAGACACTGCTGGAAAACATCTCATTTTGCTGATTACTTCCGCGATACCGAATACGATCATAGCTCATATTAACTCCCAGCGACAAAGGATGACCGGCAAGCCAAGGTTCTTGAAAACCAACGCTATAACTCTGATATCCCTGGCCAGTTACCTGCACACCCAACGACAGCTTCTGACCGTCGCCCGAAGGAATAGGATTCCATCCTTCACCATTTAGAGCCCGCTGCATCGAAAAGTTATTAAAATTCAGTTTTGCAGAAAGAATTAAACCAATCCCCTGCCCGCCAAAACCACCAGAAAACTCAAAATTATCAGTACTTTGAGATTCATCTAAGCTATATGAGATGTCTACAGTATTATTTTCTCTATCGGGAGACAAGTTCGGTTCAATAGACTGTTGGCGAAAATAACCAAGTTGACCTAACTCACGAATGGATCGTATAATATTTTGTCTACTATACTTGTCGCCAGGAACGGTACGGAGTGTCCGGCGTATTATATCATCATGAGTCTTCGTATTACCTGTAAATGAAACCTTTTCTACATAAGCAATTTCATCTTCATAAATATTCATATGTAGATCAACAGAATCTTCGGCAACGACTTCAATATTCTCTTGAACCCGAAAAAACAGATACCCAATATCTTGATAAAGACTTGTAACATCCGGGCCTTTCTGATTAATCTCTAACCGTTTCTGAAACTTTTTCTGATTAAATACTTCTCCTTTTTCAAATCCTAAGGTTTGTGTTAACTGCTCATCAGTATAAACGGTATTCCCTTCCCAACTAATATTACGAACTTTATACTGGGGCCCTTCTTCGACCTTGAGCTTTACTTTAATTCCCCTTGCCGGTGTCTTTAAAACAAACAGTCGTCGTTGGGTGTATGGAAATGTATAGACGGAATCAGAAATGACTCGGAAATCAAGAAAGCCGTGCTCTCCATAAAACGCTCTTAAATTATCTTTTGCCGTCTTAAATTCATCTTCTTTGAACAGTTTTTTAGAAAAAAACTTCCACCATCTATCTTCTTTAATAGAACCTAATGCCTTTCGCAGCTTTCTGTCACTAAACTTTTCGTTCCCCTCAAAGGATATATCTTTGATTTCCAAACGCTCTCCGGCGTCAATATTAAATGCAACGGTAACTCTGTTTCTGACAGTATCCGTTCTTGTTTTTTTGACATCAACGCTGATATTCCAGTGCCCTTCCCCCTTGTAATACCTGCGAATTGTATTTTTTGCCTGTTCAAGAGAAGATTCTGTTACTGCATAGCCTTTCAAAAGCGTAATTTTTTCTCGCAGATCTTTTCTCTCAGATTTTTTTACCCCATAAATCTCATATTCAGCAAGGCGAGGTTGTTCTTGCACAATAATCTTCAGATAAATACCTCCAGGCTCCCTTTCCAACTCTACAATCTCAATATTAGAAAAAAGTCCGGTGCGGTAAAGACTTGTAATGGCATTGCTAATGTCTTCACCAGGAACCGTAATTTGGGTACCCTTCTGTAGCCCACTAGTTCCAATCACAAACTCTTCTCGAGAGGTTGTAAGCCCTTCAACCTCAACGCCCAAGACCTCGAGCTGTTGAGGGGTGACATTCATGGGATTTTCAATATTAATAGACTTTGTAGAATCAGAAGTAGTATCCTGTGCTACGGCAGGTTCAACTAAAAAGCCTAAAACAAGTAGTGCAAAAAGTATTTTTTTCACGTGAGTTAATTCTTGAAACAAAATGGAGCTTACGTTATTTGAATGAGAAGGTTAAGATGTCAGCTCTTGAACGTATCGATTCATGGATTTTTTTTGTGTATCATCAGAAAGTTTACCAAATCTACGATCACGTTCTTGAAAAGATTGGATAGCCTTATATAGTTCATCGCGACGAAAGTCCGGCCAGAACGTTTCCGTTATATATAATTCCGAATAAGCCAACTGCCAAAGTAAAAAGTTACTAATGCGATATTCACCACTGGTACGAATGATCAATTCCGGATCGGGAATATCAGCTGTTGATAAGTGGGCCCCTATCATCTCATCATCAATATCAGCAGGGTCTATATCACCATCTTTAACACGATGAGCCATCTTTTTTACTGCTTCTGTAATATCCCATCGTCCCGAATAGCTAAGTGCCAAACATAAATGAAGCCGATCATTATCTTTTGTTAAATCAATCGCTTCCTGCAATTCACGCTGACACTTTTTAGGAAAGCGACCAATCTGACCAATTGTTTCCAGTTTGATATTGTTTTCTTTCAGGTTTTCAGCTTCTTTGCGCAATGAACTGGCCAATAAGCGCATCAGCGCATTTACCTCAATTTTAGGACGTCCCCAATTTTCAGTCGAAAATGCATACAATGTTAAATATTTGACGCCGATTTGTGCACACGCTTCGGTTATATCTCGGACAGAGTCGACACCAGCTTTATGACCATATGAACGAATATTTCCACGACTCTTAGCCCAGCGCCCATTACCATCCATAATAATAGCAATATGTTGAGGGACCTCCCCCTGTTCGCTAAGGGCAGCCTGCAACTCTTTGTCGCGACTATTCTGTTCGTTATTTGTCAGTGAAATTGGTTCCAATATAAAATACAACTGGTTTATTAAGCTATCAATATTAGAGTATTATACCCGTTATTTCAAGCTCTAAAGTATTATAATTGATTGAGAGACTTACCAAGAGATATCATTTCCAATAGGGCTAACGCTGCTTCACTACCTTTGTTTCCCTTATCACCATGAAGCCCACATCGTTCTTGGGCTTGTTCCACAGTATCCGTTGTAAGAACGCCAAAGACCACCGGCTTATTACCCATCATATTTAAATCGGTCACACCCCGGTTTACCGCATCGCAAACATAGTCAAAATGCGGGGTATCGCCTTGTATAACAGCGCCCAAGGTAACCACACCGTCGACCTTTTCCAATAGTTTTCGCGTTGTAAATGGAATTTCATAAGCACCGGGACAGCGTGCAACGATAATATCGTTTTCATTAACCCCCTTACTGTTGAAAGCATGAAGTGCTCCTTGCAACAGCTCATCAGTTATAAATGAATTCCATTTCGCTACAACAATACCTACTTTTACATCGGTATCGTCTGTATTCCCAACTAGTTCTTGGTAACTCATAAACCTTGGACTGATATCTTTTTGCGCTGATCTGTCATTCGCTTAAGGCGATGCACATACTTAGCATTTATTGTGACTACTCCAAAAAACTTTTGATACTCCTTATCTCCGCCATGAAAATCGCTACCCCCGGTTTTTAGCAAGTTATGCTCATCAGCAAATGCCTCAACCCATTTTTGGGTCTTGTAACTGTGACTAGGATGGATATACTCAATTCCATCTACACCTGCCTCAACTAATTCTGCCAGCTCATCTTTATTGTACAAATTACCAGGATGTGCTACGATAACGGCCCCACCTGCTTTTTTGACCGTCTCAATCACTTCATGATGAGTATAATATTCGTTTTCAATAGTACCCAGTGATTCATCACTCAAATATCGAATGAATGCCTCTTTAAATGAGGCGACATATCCTTTATTAATCAGTACAGCGGCTATATGGGGGCGTCCAATATTTCCACCGTTAGCCTCAGCCTTTACTTCATCAATATCAATAAGGATACCCTCTTTGGATAACTCGTTTAAAATCCACTTTCCACGCTTTAAACGTGAATGATAGTGTCGGGCAACTAATCTTTTTATTTCTTGGTGGTCCGGATCAAAGCAATAGGCAAGTAAATGGCATTCACGCCCATTGAAGTCTGATGTAATTTCTGCGCCAGGTATCAGTTCTATATCAAGCTCTTGGGCCTTTTCTTTAGCTTTTTGATAACCACGAATAGTATCATGGTCAGTAATAGAAATAATATCAAGCTTGTGGCGCTTGGCATTGCGAACCACATCTTCAGGTTGCATATGTCCGTCAGATGCTACTGTATGTATATGTAAGTCTGCTTTTGCCACTAATTAGAAACAGATAAGATTTTGTTATAATGACTCGAATCCAACAACACTTCTACCGCTTTATTTACAACTCTATCATAGGGCAATGAAGCTAAATGCTGTCCCTTTTTACCTTTGTATCGAGCAACAAGTTCTTGATAAAGCAGTTTATTGATTGCATTACGCTGCTGAGTAAATGCCTCTTTTTTACGCAATTCAATTTGTTTCTGTAATGCAGCGACATGCTCATTTTTCATTTGAGTTTTGTTTAGCGAAGAATCAATCTTTGCTAAATGGTTTTCTGAAGGTGTTTCGTATTCAAAACCTTGCTGATCTACGAAACTCTTAAATTCCAAAAGCAATTCATCAGATCCCATCTGGTCTTTCAAAGAGTCATGATTCGCTGCATACTTATTGGCAAACTCAAAAAACATATTCTGCTGCATCAATGAAGTCTGTAACAATGTTGGGCTTTCTTCAGAAATCTGGATATCTGGTGCAATCCCATCCCCATCATATACAGTACGTCCATTCTTTGTTTTAAATTTTTTCCGAATAGAATCTGGCTTACTTACTGCACTATTATTTTCATCATGGGTATAGGTAACTGATTGAATACTTCTACCACTTGGAATATAATATCGAGAAGTTGTCAACTTTAAAGAAGTATTATACGATAACGGGCGTACAACCTGTACCAACCCTTTTCCAAAGCTTTGCTCCCCCATAATAACGGCCCGATCCAGATCCTGCATAGCTCCAGCCACAATTTCAGAGGCACTCGCACTCCCTCCATTTTGCAGTACCACAACCGGCAAATTGGGAAGCAATGGAGTTTCCTTCGATTTAAAACTATTATTATGCTGGCTTAATCGTCCTCGTGTTTCGACCACTGTTTTACCTTGTGGCACAAATTTATCTACCAACTGTACAGCCTGATCCAACAATCCTCCCGGATTATTTCTTAGGTCCAAAACTAAACCCTGAAGTTCTTTTTCAGCCTTTAATTGTTCAACAGCATCTTGCACTTCATTAGCTGCATTTTGAGAAAATCGATTTAGTAAGACATAGCCAACTCTTTTTTTTGCACCTACAAAACCAAAATAAGATACACTTTTAATTTCAATGCGTTGGCGTGTCAGCTCAAACTTTAACGGGTGATCAATTCCATACCGATCAATAGTCATTGTAACCGCAGTTCCCGGCTCACCGGTTGTCAAGTTACGTACCTCCTCCGGACTTAAACTATTAACCGGAATACCATCAACAGCCGTAATTACGTCTCCTGTTCGTATTCCTTTATTATGAGCTGAATACCCTTCCATCGGAGCAATAACTACTATTTTATCTCCCCTGTAGCCCACATCCATTCCAACTCCACCATAACTACCCCGGGTCATTATTTCCATATTTTGATTATCAGCTTCATCAATCAATATGGTATATGGATCCAAAGATTTAAGCATTGCATTGATGCCTTTGCGCATCAGCTTCTCAGGATCAACTTCATCCACATAGTGCAATGAAACCTCACGATAAACCTCGCTAAAAATGGTAAAGTTTTTTTTGATGAGGAAATAGATATCCGGATTACGTACGACTCCCACCAATACCAGTGAAGTAATCGCCAGCACACTTCCGGCTATAATTTTTTCCCATTTCCTCATAAATAACCGTTCTATTCAGGCTTTATATTCAACTTTTGTCCCACATAAATTCTGGAGTTATTCAAATTATTAAGACGTTTTATTTGGTTTACAGACACCCCAAAAGAATTTGCGATCTCAATAAGAGTATCATTACTTCGAACGGTGTACTGTATCGTTTCTCCAGAATCAGATGCCGAAGCTAAGTAAGCTTCCGTTACGTCTTTACCCGATCGCTGTTCTCGTTCAATCTGCTGCTTTTTACTAAACGACATCGTATTTACCTGACTATAATACGCTTTTTTCGATTTCGGAACATATACTGTGATGTCTTCTCCAGCCCTGATAACATTTGAAGTACCATTCCATGAGCGAATTTGCCATGCCCTAACATCATACCACTCTGCAATATGTCCTACGGTATCGCCGCTTTTAACTTCGTAGCTAAGAGTAGCAGAATTAGCCGGCGCTTTTGATTTTGAACGTTGTTTACTTTTGGTAGAGGTTTTACCTCGTGGCTGATTGGTCGGTCGATTTACGGCAAGTTGTTCATTACTTCCTGGAGCAAGAGGAACAACAATTTTCTGACCAGGATAGATAGTACTGGATAAACGTTCATTACTCTCGTAAAGTGCTCTAACCGAAGTTCCATATTTTTGGGCAATATATCCCAACGTTTCTCCGCTATTTACGGTGTGCATAGCTACGTTTTGGCTACGCTTATTTTTAGGTATATCCTCATAGTTGGATGCGAATCGTTGTTTAGTTCCTACCGGTAGTTTCAGAGGATAGTTATTTCCGGGAGGTGTTGCCCACCTCAATAATTCTGGATTATACTCCTTCAGCTTATCCGTACTGATTCCAGCGGCATCAGCTAACGCATCTAACGGCATTAGTGGAGCTACTTCGTAAACCTTGTAATTATACTCCTCATTCTTGTACTCTTCTTTGAATCCAAACTCTGTAGGGTTCATATTGATCATAGTAGCTGCAATAAAACCCGGAATATATCCCTGTGTCTCTCGGGGAAGATAAGGGTAGGCGGCCCAATAGTCTTCTTTTCCTGCAGCACGAATTGCTCGCTTTAACCCCCGTGGACTAATATTATAATTAGCCATAGCCAAATGCCAATCGCCCCAAATATTATACAGGTCTTTCAGGTGCCGGGCTGCAGCACGGGTTGCTTTTTCTGGATCACGTCGTTCATCAATCCACCAGTTCACTTCTAAACCATACATAGAACCGGTAGCACGGATAAATTGCCACATTCCCACTGCCGCTGCCCAACTTCTTGCACGTGGATTCAAACCGCTTTCTACCATAGCAAGGTGAATAAGTTCGGTAGGCAAGCCTTCTTCTTCAAAAACTTGACGCATCATTGGAAAATACTTCTCTTTCCGCTGCAACCACGATTCCATAACCTCCGGTCGTTTAAGGGTAAAATACATCAGGTGACGATTTACCTGCCTATTTTGCACAAGGGGTACTTCTGTTTTAGGAGTAGTAATATTTTTGGGTAGCACATACTCTTCTTTTACCCACTCATCATTATCCGAAAATAATTCTTCTTGAATCGCAAAAATCTCCCCCTCTTCCTCTTTAAAGGTATCTTTAATTCCATAAAATTCGCGGTATTCAGTCATTACTGATCGGTACAGCTCACTAAAACGAGGATTCGACTGAACCTCGGGATAGGTATCCAGCAGTTCCTGCAAAGAGTTAAGAGCATCTTTAATATGCTTTTCTGCACTTAGGGGATCATCCTGAACTTGTGCCTCTACAGCATTTACATGTGTGCGATATATATCAGAAATGCGACGCATTACATCTTTTTCAAAGTTGTCCAGTTTCTGTTTTGCTGGCTCACCAGAGGCAGAAAACGCTTCATCTTCCGACACCATAGGGTTATCATAAGGCAACAGCTTTGCTGGAATTTCAACCTCTTTAATTTGAATAGTCGTAGTATCTTCTTGTTGTGCAATCCCCGAAGAAACACCGACAACAAAAAATAAAATTAAAAATAAATGTAGCTTCTTCTGCATAGAAATTTCAGTCTTAATAGATTAAGATGTACAATGCTTTATGATATATCGCTTTAGTGAAAGCTCCCCCAGACCTCACCGAAACAAATTAACGAATACAACGCTATTTTAGCATAAAAAAATTTACTATCGATTTTTGGTCCAGCCTTGTACTATAGGCACCCTTCTTCCGGTGCCAAAAGCTTTATCGCTCATTTTTAAAACCGGTGCTGCCTGAAAGCGTTTATACTCCATATTATCGACCAAGATAAGAATTTGTTTAACAAGCCCCTTATCATAACCTCGACTAACAATCTCTTCAAGCGAGTCTTGGTCTTCAATATAAGCCTTTAAAATAGCATCCAGAATTTCATATTCCGGCAAACTATCCGCATCGCTTTGACCGGGACGAAGCTCTGCACTTGGCGGTTTTTCCAAAATACTCTTTGGGATAATCACCTCATCAAAATACTCATTATTCAGCCAATGAGCCATCTCATATACTTCTGTTTTATAGAGATCAGCAATAACACCCAATCCCCCGGCCATATCCCCATATAATGTACAATAACCTGTGGCTAACTCCGATTTATTGCCGGTATTTAACAGCATATGTCCAAACTTATTAGAATAAGCCATCAATAACGTACCACGAATACGAGGTTGTAAATTTTCTTCAGCTACTCCAAAAGGAGTCCCATCAAAATAGGGACTCAAAGACTCATTAAATTGGTCATAGATATCCCCGATCGGTAGCTCATGACAAGTAATGCCCAAATCACCAGCCAGTTCTTCAGAATCACTTATACTCCCCACAGACGAAAATTCTGATGGCATCGTGATACCTACAACATTATCTTTTCCCAATGCCTCAGCAGCTATTGTCGCCACCAATGCAGAATCAATTCCGCCGCTCAGTCCTAGTACTACCTTATCGGAAATACCCGTTTTCTTCAGATAGTCCTGAAGCCCTACCTTTATACCTTCAAACATCTGTGCAATTGGCTTAGGCACTGACGAACTACTATCAGATTTTGCTTGTAGGGCTGACGCATCCTCTTCCCACTGGAGATCTACATAATCAGCTCTAAACAGGTTACAACGTGCCACAAGTTCTCCTTCTCCATCAATAGCCATTGAATCACCATCAGAAACAAGTTCTGTATTGCCCCCTACCTGGTTAGCATAAAATATCGGAATGCCCCATTCTTGAGCATGTTGTTGCAGCATTTTTTTGCGCTTTTCAGGCTTATTCCGGGTATAGGGTGAGGCCGAAACATTGAGTATCGCTTCAGCTCCTGCTTCTGCCAACTCTTCTACAGGGTTTACATCATAGCTGAGATACGAAAGCTCAAAATTATGCCAAATATCTTCGCAAACTGTTATTCCCAGCTTTCTACCATTGAATTCGATGCACTCAAAATTGGTACTGGGCTCAAAATATCGCAATTCATCATAAACATCGTAAGTAGGGAGCAATGCTTTATTAACGGTTGCCACAAGCTCACCATCTTCAGCAAGTATTGCGCTATTAAAACATTTGCGTCCGCTATCGCCAGCATTTGCTGTTAGGGTACCAAATAGTATTGCTGATCTATCTTTAGTGAGATCAATAACACCTTCATTAGCTTTATAAACGGACTCCAAAAACTGGGAACGTTCTACAAGATCCATCGGAGGATATCCGGGAACAACCAGTTCAGGAAGTACTAACAAGTCTACATCCGCATTTTCTGCATCTATCATGGCCTTTTTGATGAGCTCGAAATTCCCTTCGAGATCACCAACAGTTGTATTAAGTTGGCCTAAACGTATTTTCATATAAAAATTAGATCACCAAAAATTACTGTTCTGCTTTGTATACTTGTTCGCCGGCAACCCAGCTTTCTAACACTTCGGTCTGCCATATTTCTATGGCAGGAACTTCAAAAATATCTCGATCAATGATAATAAAGTCGGCCCATTTCCCGGGTTCCAAACTACCTAGCACATCTTCTTGATGCCCCGCATATGCAGCATTTATTGTAAATGATTTGAGAGCCTGAACCCTACTCAAACGTTCAGAAGGATACCAGCCTCCTTCAGGATTTCCCTGGTGATCTTGACGGCTAATAGCGGAATATAAACCGTAAAAAGGATTTACATTTTCTACCGGAAAGTCAGATCCCGATGCAACTACTGTTCCTTGCTCCCAAAAGGTTTGCCATGCATACCCTCCTTTAATACGTTCAGGACCAACACGATCTTCGGCCATATTCATATCACTTGTAGCATGAGTGGGCTGCATAGAAGCGATAATATCCAACTCTTTAAAGCGAGGTATATCATTGAGAGATACAATCTGAGCGTGTTCAATACGGTGTCGAAGTCCCTGTTCGCCAAGGCTGTCTTTCACATTATCAAAACTATTGAGTGCCACTCTATTGGCACGATCTCCAATAGCATGAACATTTGCCTGGTATCCAGCGGATGCTATTTTTGAAATCCTATCAGTCAGTTCCTCTTCTGATACAAATAATAATCCTTTGTTATTTGGGTCATCAGAATAAGGCTCGATCATAGCTGCCCCACGACTTCCCAGTGCACCATCGGCATAGAGCTTTACACTTCGTAGTGCTAGTTTATCATTAGCGTAAGAACTTAGAGGACCAATTTCTGACAAGGTATCAAAGGTATTGCCATCATCACTTATCATGGCATATATACGAGTCGTTAACTTCCCATTATCAGCAAAATCCTTATATAGATTCCATGCCTCTACAGATACTCCGGCATCATGCGCTCCTGTTAATCCATGACTGCGCATCTGTTGCAGCGCCTTTTCAAAAGCGAGCCTTCTTTCTTCATCAGTAGGCTCGGGAATTTCAGATTCGATAAGACTCATAGCGGCATCCACGAATACACCGGTTGGCTTTCCATTTTTATCACGAATAATTTTACCCCCTTTGGGTGCTTTCGTATCTGCAGTAATCCCAGCCTTTTCCATTGCTTTGGAGTTTGCCCAGCCAGCATGGCCATCGACACGTGTTAACCATACAGGACGTTCATGCTCTATTTTATCAAGCTCATCAGCCGTTGGGAACCGACCAATATTCCAATGCGTATGGTTCCAGCCGCGCCCCTTTACCCAATTTATATCAGTATATTTAGTTGTATAATCGTCAACGCGAGCGAGAGTTTCTTTTAACGATTGGGTTCCTGTAAGGTCAGCATTCATCTGCTGAAAACCCAACCCCATCACATGTCCATGGGCATCAATAAGTCCGGGCAACATAATTTGGCCCTCCCCGTCAATTACTTTGGCGGTTTCCATTTCCACAGATGAGGCGTCACTATATACATCAATAACCTTACCGTTTTCAAATGCTATTGCAGAAAACGCTTTGAGCTCGCCGTTATAAAAAGTATATCCTTGTACATTTTTTATAACCGTTTTTTCTGCCTTATTGTTTTTCTGACAAGAAGAAATAGCTAATACACAAAATAGGAACAGGACTAAAGAAGATCGCAAGGTAGACATGGGAAAGAATTCGTTAGAATTTAAGCCTCTAAATTTATGACAATCAAATTAGGATAAAAAATGTATTCATTTAGATCTTTGATGTACCAGTGAATACAGGATAAGTGTACCGTTTCTCCCAATTCTTTAACTTGTCTTCTAAACTCTGGGGTGCCCAATCAATATTTTCCAGTTCCGCGAGAGGAATCCACTTCAGCTTATGCAACAGCTGCTCATTTTTCTCCAGTTCAGGGTCATAACCAAGCTTGGGACTACCACTTTTCTTTTTGACCTCAAAATAACACTCCACTGCGTGAAAGGGAGGTGATACCAATTCATTAAGGTGCAATAACTCGCCAACTTCAATTTCCAAATTGGTTTCCTCGCGGAATTCCCGTTTTAAACAGTCTGTCATTGTTTCTCCAAAATCAATTCCCCCTCCCGGTGGCATCCAAAGCTGCTCATCCGTAACTGGAGAATGGATTTGGGTAAGCAATATCGCACCTGAATACACCATCAACCCACAAACACGAGTACGCAGTTTATGGGCAAAAGCTGATACATCAGCATTCATAAAAGAAGCAATTATGTTACAGTCGCCTTATCCTTATTGACCGGAAAATTCAATTCGTGCTGCTTTCCATATTTTAGGCTGGCTTTTACAAAATCCACAAAAAGAGGTTGTGGATTATTTACGGTAGAACACAATTCTGGATGGAACTGAACCCCTACAAACCAAGGATGATCGGGAAGCTCAACGATTTCAACTAGATCACGCTCAGGATTAAAACCCGTCAGCTCCATTCCTTCTTCAACAAGCTTATATCGCAAATTGTTATTTACCTCATATCGATGACGGTGGCGCTCCTTGAACAGCTCCTTACCATAGGCTTCATGAGCTTTTGAGTCAATCTTCACCTTGCAGTCGTACAGGCCAAGGCGCATGGTGCCACCTTTATCCTCAATATTCTTTTGGTCGGGCATCAGATCAATAATAGGATACTCCGAATCCTCATTAAATTCTGTACTGTTGGCGCCTTCCCATCCACATACATTGCGAGCATATTCAATAACAGCACATTGCATACCTAAACAGATACCAAAATACGGTATATCATTTTCTCGGGAATACCGCGCCGCAACGAGTTTTCCTTCTATACCACGCCCTCCAAAGCCGGGAGCAACCAACACCCCGGATACATCATTGAGCTTATCCGCGATATTTTTTCCAGTCAAATCATCGGATTGCAGCCATTTAATATTTACAGAACAATCATTGACAGCCCCAGCATGAATAAACGCTTCAACAATCGATTTATAAGCATCATGGTGCTCCACATATTTACCGACCAATGCTATATTAATTTCAGTAGATGGGTTGCGAACAGCTTCCACAAAACCAATCCATCGCTCAAGGTCGGGATCGGTGGATTTTAGGTTTAATTTACTGATAACACGTTCATCCAATCCTTCACCCTGCATCAATAAAGGAACCTCGTAAATGCTTTCGGCATCTAAAGAAGCGATAACATCATCATACTCGACATTACAAAACTGTGCAATTTTATTACGGATGGTATCATCGAGCTCATACTCCGAACGTGCTACAATAATATCGGGTTGTAACCCACTTTCAGAAAGGGTTTTTACAGAATGCTGAGTTGGCTTCGTCTTAAGCTCACGCGCCGCTGATAAGTATGGCACTAATGTAAGATGAATGGAAAGAGTATTTTCTCTACCTACATCATAACGAAGCTGACGAACAGCCTCAATATACGGTAAGCTCTCGATATCCCCTACCGTTCCCCCTATTTCAACAATTACCACATCGTAATCACCGGATTCACCCAGTGCAAGAGTATGCGATTTAATTTCATCGGTAATATGCGGTATTACCTGTACTGTTTTACCGAGGTATGCTCCCTGCCGTTCTTTTGAAATAACATCGTTATAGACCCTGCCTGTTGTTACATTATTCTCTTGAGATGTACGGATATCAAGGAATCGTTCATAATGACCTAGATCCAAATCTGTTTCCGCCCCATCTTCAGTAACGTATACCTCGCCGTGCTCATAGGGATTCATCGTTCCGGGATCCACATTAATATAGGGGTCCAACTTCTGTATTGTCACCCGTAATCCCCGAGCAACAAGAAGTCGCCCTAAAGAAGCACAGATAATTCCTTTTCCCAGTGAAGATGTAACTCCGCCTGTAACGAAGATATATTTGGTGGCCATGAGAGCAGTTATTAATTAATTGAGGCGTTTATAGTACGAAATATCATCCTGAATTTATCTCAAGATCATCACCTATAACTTATAAAAGTATTTTGACCCTGAAATAACCTCAGAAAAGAATCAATATTGGGATTCCTACATATTTGAAAAGAAAATAGAAGGTTTGCGCTCAGCATTCAAATGTGAGCATCAGTTTTTTTAAAAATAATAGATCCTACCCTAAAAACGATCTTTTACCTGATGTAATACATCAGGTTTGTTTGTAAAGATGCCGGTAACACCGGATTTAATCAACTTTTTCATCTTCCTTTTACTATTCACCGTGTAAATAAAATGTGGGATTCCGTGTTCTCTTAAATCACGCGCCCATTTTTTACTGAATTGACGGAAGCTACAATTAAAAGCATCCGCAGAGAATTCTCGTACTTGCTGGTGAGGTAATTGATTCTTGGACTGGTGCTTATTATACAACAATGCAACAGGAATTGTCGGATCCAGTTTTTTCAAATGCTTTATGACCCGATAATCAAAACTGGAAAACAGCACATGCTCTTCCATTCCATACTGTTTGACTAACTCCAGACTTTTTTGTTCTACCCCTCCATCAATGATATCACTTACAGCTTCGGTTTTAATCTCAATATTGAGGGCAATTTTTCCGGCTGCAAATTGCAATACTTCTTCAAGCGTTGGTATCTGCTGACCTGCATAATTTTTACTGAACCAAGAACCGGAATCCAGTTTTTTCAATTCTGACAGTGTGTATTCCGGAACATAACCGTTGCCATCGGTATGATTGTCCAGTGACAAATCGTGAAAGACAACAGGTACTCCATCCTTACTCATCAATACATCTAATTCAATCATTTCGGCATTCATGGCTACAGCTCCTTCAAAAGCAGGCATCGTATTTTCCGGGTAATAAGCACTGGCTCCGCGATGGGCAATAACAATAAAGCCGTCACCATCATCAGAATACAATAGAGGTAAATTGGGATCTTTTGCCATGATTGATTGCGCTTCGATATTAATATTAGCCAAACAAAAGATCGTAAAGATTAAACAAAACTTTTTAATCTTCATTCCTCTCTTTCCACTGTAAATAATCGATGAGCTCTTGAATCTGATTCCTTTGGTAAAAAATGAGCCCTACATTTAACACAAATACTACGATTATAATGGTTAAAAAAGTGTCGCCAAGTTGAGTTATATCGTAATAAAATGAATATCCAAAGAAGAGAATAGCAGCGATATTAACAGCCAGCAATATCCACTTATTGCGATATTTTTTATGCAAGGCTTCAACCTGCTCGCCGATTGGCAACGAAAGTTTGTCCTTCTTTAGATGAATATTTAAATATGAGTTAAGGCGTTCCTGTTCTTCGGTATTACTAAAATCAGTCATCTTAATTTTTGGCTTTCATCACACGCTTCATTGCATTGCGAAGCAAAGAGCGCGAATCATACGATTTTGATACCGTAATATATAGAAAATATAATCCAATCATTGTTGTTACACTAGCTACCATTGTAAATGCAACTGATACCCATAATGGATTAATAAATCCCAGAATTGAAGCTCCTATCACTGTAAGCCCCATAAAAATCTGACAGATACCTACAATAAAATGTAGCGTATTTAAGGTATGTACCTGTTCAACAAAATTTGACACTCGGGAATTGCCCGTTGAATCTTGTATATTTGACAAATTGGAATGCGTGTACCATTCACTGTCATTATTCTTTTTATCCATAGTATGTCCCCTTATTTTTTACCGTAATCAATTATCAATTTAAGATTAATTTTCACTTTTTCAATCCCAGTTAATATTTATGGACAACAAAGATACTAGTATTTACATCTATGGGCGAAATACTGTTCGAGAAGCCCTTACCAATGAAGCAGAAAAGGTAGAGAAAATATTTGTCCGCGATTCTATTCATGATTCTAATATTTCAACAATATTTGAAGTAGCTTCGCAACACAATATCCCCATCTCTCATGTACCTGGTTCTAAGCTGTATGATTTGGTGGGTGGGGTTAATGACCAAGGGGTGGTTGCATTACGAAGTGAAGTCAGTTATTTAAACTTTGGAGAATGGCTCGATTCTATCGATACCTCTACTTATCCGGCAATACTACTGCTCGATGAGATTGAAGATCCCGGCAATTTTGGAGCAATGTTACGAACAGCCGCTGCTGCCGGTATTTCTGCAGTCTTGGTTCCTAAACACCGCCAAGCCCCAGTGAATGCTACCGTCTATAAAACCTCGGCCGGAACGGCAGGACGCATTCCTATTGTCCGTGCAGGCAACCTTAACCAAGCCATCTTAAAACTCAAAGATGAAGGATTTTGGATTGGAGGACTGGATATGAGCGGCGATCAGTCATTATGGGACCTAGAAGTAGACCGGGCCCTTGCTTTTGTTATAGGTAATGAAGGTTCCGGAATCAGCGAAAAAACCTTAGAACACTGCGATTATAAATTTTCCATCCCTATGGAAAACCACGTAGAGTCGCTCAATGCTTCTGTTAGTGCTGCATTATTATGTTATGAGTGGCATCGAAAAAAATAATTTACTGCTTTCAGGCTTTATAAAACCTCATCCCGGTAAAAACTTATGCTGCCTAAGCCAATTACAAATGTCATTACTATGGTAGTTATTAATAGAGTCATCGCCTTGGTATGTGAGTTAATATTGCATTAGCTTCGCATACCAATTTCGGGGGAGCAATGTTTCAATTTGGTTATACATTTTAGAAAAAAACGTCTTTAGCTTACATGCTACTTTCGTTGTATAACAAGTATCTTGACCGTTTCTCTGAAAATTCTTTTCCCGTCTTTTCCCAGTTTTCAAGATAGGTATTCTTACTGAGCTGCCTTAATAACTTTTTCTTATCAATACCGCTTAACTTTTGGATAAAATCATTGAGCTCAGCGTCAGGTGTAGCGTCCAGCATAACAGAAAGTAGAGTGACACCGAGCTTAACAGGATCAAAAGCCGTTGGGTCTGTCACCTGAATTCTGATACCATGACACCTTTCATCTTTAAAATCAGGATTCCGAGACTTACCGGGTATAGCTTTTGGTGTAAATGAGATACGTTCAATATTAACTCCAGAAAAAGAACGGCGAAGTTGGGCAATATGGCCTGAATTCAATTGAGTTGTAGGAGACCCAATTTTGAGAAAAGGATCGGAGGTGCCACGCCCTTCTGATATATTTACACCTTCAAAAAGTACCGTTCCTAAATAAACAAAAGCATGGTCGAAAGTAGGTAAATTGGGCGAAGGTGATATCCAATCCAAACCGGTTTGTGACCAACGCATGGAACGCTCCCATCCTTTCATCGGAATAACTTTGACTTCAGCATCATCGGCATTCGGTATCCACTGCTCGCCTACCATCATTTTAGCTAACTCTCCCAACGTCATTCCATGTACCATCGGGATAGGGTATCGCCCTACAAATGATTGATGATCTTTTTGCATCATCCAACCCGATATAAGCTCTCCACCTGCAGGGTTCGGACGATCAAGCACCCAAATAGGAACATCTTCTGAAGCTGTTGCAGAGATTATATTACCCAAGGTTACATTATAGGTATAAAATCGACCTCCCACATCTTGCATGTCAAAAAGCAAGAGATCAACCTTTTCTAACATATCGGGAGTAGGCTTTTTTGTATCTCCATATAGTGAAAATACAGGTAACCCAGTGGCCTGGTCTATCCCATCCTCTATTTTTTCTCCTGCTCCTACATCTCCGCGAAAACCATGCTCAGGGGCAAAAAGGGCCGTAACATTGACACCACTTGCTAACAAGGTATCCAACATATGCGAACCGGCTACTCGTGCTGTCGGATTCATTACCAACCCTACACGCTTGCCTTCCAACTCAGTGATATGGTTTTCCAGCAATACTTCTGCCCCTACTTTCACTTTGGGTTGTAATTGCGAAAAACTGCACGCTGTAACCAGCATACAAAACAAGAGATAAAAAACTAATACTGCCATTCGCTTCATTACAATACTACTTTTGGGGTGAGAATTAATTGTATGTCGGTTATTCGCTCTAATCTAAACTTACTGAGGCATGGAGGAGGGGCTTTGGGTTACATCCAATTCTTGAATGCAAGCTATTTCGCTTCTGCAGCATTTCGAAAATTCTGATTGATCCTACTTGAATGCCCTATAAAATTTTCATCCTCGGCCTCGGTGTATACAGGCACTTCATAACCCTCTTCCTTCTCTTTCAGGTACCAGCTTTCTTTTTATTACTCCAATACAGGCGTGCATTTCGGAAAATACTTCACGTTTTTCGCCTTTCCCTTTTCTGCAAAAGCAAACCAGTCTTCTACATTTTCGTCCGGAATTGGAAAACAATATGCTATCTTTGTCATAGGTAGTTTCCTAAAAAAGAGAGGTCACCCAACACGAATTGGATAACCTCTTGAATTTATTTTTATGCTTTATTAGCTACCACTTCTGCTTCGGTAAAGAAATAGTTCGCTTCTTTTAGACCATTCTCAACAGAGTCAGAACCGTGAATAATATTTTCACCGACACTATCTGCAAAGTCAGCGCGGATAGTTCCTTCTTCAGCTTCACTAGGATCAGTAGCTCCGATAAATGCTCTGAAATCTTCAATAGCATTTTCTTTTTCAAGTATCATCGGTACGCATGGGCCACTGCTCATGAATTCGCAAAGCTCATCATAAAAAGGGCGTTCTTTGTGGACGGCATAAAACCCACCGGCCGTATCTTTGGTCAAGCGGGTCATCTTCATAGCAACGATATCAAAACCAGCTTCCTGGATACGACGGGTCACTTCTCCAATCAATTCTTTTCGTACACAATCTGGTTTTAAAATAGTAAGAGTTCGTTCAACAGCCATAATCAATTAAAAAAATTTGTAACAATTAACGGTTTCGTTTCTCTTTTAAGTAAAAGGACGATAAATATAAGGCTTCCACGGCTAATTAACGAAGTAAATTGGAAGCTAAGAATGCTGTTTTCAACAAAATAAGGGATCAATGTTCTCGCAACCCATTCATATTTCGTGGCAATGGCACATTAGTGCTCTACCGGAAGAAATATGGCCATTTATTTCTGATACGAACAGGCTTTTTAAAGATATCGGACGACCCAGTATACGACAAACAGACATCAGCCAAACTGTTGAAGCTGGCTTTGCACAACTCTCCTATAACAAAATTAATCGCTACGAGGTATGGGAAGAAGAACCATATGAATGGGAATATCCCTTTAACTTTGGCGTAGTAAGACACTACCAAGCGGGGGCATATAAGGATATTAAAATTCAAGTAACACTTCACCCTACGGAATATGGCACGAGGCTAAAAATACAGTTTATTATCACACCAAGAATGCCTCTCATGGCGGCATTCAGCACGCTAAAGTTCAAAACCTTAATTAAGCGAAAGGTTAAAAATGCGATATTTACGTATAATAAACTTGCCCTCCAAGAAATTAGACCATACCAAAGAGCAACAAAGAACAAACTTCCGCGACGGGGCAGAAAACGGCTAAAGCAAGTTTTAGAAGATCTGCATAATAGCAAAGTTGACGCTTCGATACTCGAACGTATTACTGAGTATATCAAAAAAGCCGACCACCTGGTACTAAAACGTATTAACCCATATGATCTTGCTAGCTATTGGAATCTTCCCCACCAAGAAGTGCTTAAAGTTTTTATCCATGCGGCTAAAGCCGATCTATTAACGTTTAATTGGGACCTATACTGCCCGCAATGCCGCACTATACAACATTCGGTAAAAACACTAAGTCAAATCCATGAACCGATTTACTGTAGCGATTGTGATAAAGATTTCAATGTTAACTTCAATAAAACAATTCAGTTAAGCTTTCGCCCTCATCCCCTAATTCGAAAAGTTAAGGATGAACAATATTGTAATCGAGGTCCACAATCTCGCTCCCATATTTATGTTCAACAGTACCTTGATCCAAACGAGAAACGGTTTTTAAAAACAGATCTTCCTGTAGGAAAATATATTCTTCGAACGAATAACAGTAGCGGAGAAGCACTAATTACCGTCAAGAAAAATTCAAGTAATACCGTACTCATATCCCTACAGGAAAAGGGGTTTAATGGTGAAGAAGTTAACATAAGTCAAGAACCAAACTTAACTTTCAAGAACAACACCGCTGAGCCTCAGATATTTACTTTGGAACGCAAAGAGTGGGAAAATAGTGGCGTAAGTGCTGCTGAAGCAACCTCATCACAACTATTTCGGAATCTCTTTGCCGATGAAGTTTTACGTAAAGGGGAAAAAATCTCTGTGGATAACCTCAGCCTGATGTTTACCGACCTTTTTGACTCAACCGGCATCTACAATGAAGAAGGCGATAGTCAGGCTGTATCCCAAATGATTGATCATTTCGAAATCTTACAAGAAGCAATTGCAAAGCATGAAGGGGCTATTGTTAAAACCATCGGAGATTCGGTGATGGCCGTTTTTTGCAAACCAGAAGATGCATTTAAGGCCTATCTTGATGCTCAAAAAATGCTTTCACATGATGAACGCTTCAATGAGCATCTTCAGCTTAAAGCAGGTATTCACCATGGGAGCTGCGTAGCAGTCAATCTCAATAGCCGTATTGATTATTTTGGATCTACAGTTAATATTGCTTCGCGCTTTGTTGATTTGGCGTCAGAAAACGAAGTTATCCTATCCGAAAACACCTTTTCAAAATCGAAGCTCCAATCGATGGTCAAAAAATCCGGACATATTAGCACAGTAAAGAGCATGAACACCCAGCTCAAAGGTTTTGAAACCAAGCACTTTGCTGTAAAAAGTATCAAAATTGAAGATACCCCGCTCCGCTTGGCTGTTTCAAAAGCGGCAAGCTAAATTATCGCTTGAGAGCCATCCTTTCTTACAGTAGCTTACTCCCTTCTATTAACTGACAAATATTTTCACAAACTCCTATTATCCCACTATCAAAATCACAGATAAATGACTGGTAAAAAAAAGACTGAACAACCTGTTGCACCGGGATCCAAAAAAATGAAAAAGAAAAAAAACATCGCACTTATTGCACACGATCATAGAAAAGATGATTTAATTGACTGGTGCGACTTTAATAAAGGTTCTCTTTCAAAACACAACCTTTTTGGAACCGGAACAACCGGTAAACTTATTTCTGAACAGATAGGCCTAGAAGTTACTCGCTTCAACAGTGGCCCGTTGGGAGGCGACCTCCAGATTGGTGCCTCTATTTCAGAAAATGAGATTGATATGATGATCTTCTTTTGGGATCCTCTGCGTGCTCAACCTCATGATGTGGACGTCAAAGCATTACTGCGCATTGGTGTTCTTTATAATATTCCGATGGCTTGTAATCGATCATCAGCTGATTTTCTAATCTCTACCGACCTCATTGACGAAGAGTATGATCGGTTTATTGTTGACTATAGTAAAAGGTTCACCAAAGACGTTGACAACAATTAAATGGCAGATTCCACTAATTATAACAAAAATCGTTTAGCTCAAGAGTCCAGCCCCTACCTGCTACAACACGCTGATAATCCGGTACACTGGCATCCATGGGGCGAAGAAGCATTCGAAAAAGCACGCAGGGAAGATAAACCGGTGCTTGTATCTATCGGTTATGCTACCTGCCACTGGTGTCATGTGATGGCCCACGAATCGTTTGAAGATGATGAGATTGCCTCACTGATGAACGAAGTTTTTGTAAATATCAAAGTGGATCGTGAAGAACGCCCTGATATCGATAATACCTATATGTTGGTGTGTCAGATGTTGACAGGAAGTGGAGGCTGGCCACTAAATGTGTTCCTCACTCCCGATAAAGAACCGTTTTATGCTGCCACTTATATTCCCCGCCAAGGCCGCCATGGACGACCTGGAATGCGTGAGCTCATCCCCTGGATTTCACAACTTTGGAAAAATGAACGCGAAAAGGTCACCTCCTCTTCGCAACAAATAATTGATGCTTTTCAAAAATCAACTACCTTTGAAAGCGGCGAACGTTTAACAGGCGATACCATTAAGATGGCTGTCAAACAATATAAAGAACAGTACGATGAGACCTATGGTGGTTTTAGCATCTCTCCTAAATTCCCAAGCCCTCACAATTTAATGCTGCTATTGCGCTACGCAGAACAGCTGGGTGACGATACCTCATTGGAAATGGTAGAACAAACGCTAACTAAAATGCGTCGTGGCGGTATTTTTGACCACGTGGGACTGGGCTTTCACCGTTATTCTACTGACCGCGAATGGCTGGTACCCCATTTTGAAAAAATGCTCTATGATCAAGCCATGCTGATGTTCGCCTATACCGAAGCTTGGGAAAAGACCAATAAAAAACTCTTCAAGAATACCGCAGATGAGATAGCTCATTATCTAAAACGCAAAATGCAAGACCGCAAAGGTGGATTCTACTCGGCCGAAGATGCCGATAGTGAGGGAGAAGAAGGTAAATTTTACGTTTGGACCATTGATCAAGTTCGAGCAGTACTACCAACGGCAGAGGCAGAACTTGCCATAGAAGTTTATAATCTAACTGAAGAAGGAAATTATAAAGATGAGGCCACCGGTCAACGTACCGGTAAAAACATTCTACACCTCAGTTCATCAATAACGGAACTTGCTTATGAACGTGATATGTCACCTACACAGTTACAAGAAGTCCTCGAATCAATACGGCAAAAACTGCTTGATGCCCGTCAGAAAAGGGTGCCTCCCCTGCTCGATGATAAAATTCTGACAGACTGGAATGGACTAGTCATGGCGGCGCTTGCCAAATCAGGGGGTACCTTCTCTAATGAGGGCTACATCAAACAGGCTGAAAACTGCTGGGAATTCATCAATACTAATATGATTACAGACGATGGGCTTAAACATCGGTATCGTAATGGAGAAATTGCTATTAACGCCCACGCTGATGATTATGCATTTTTGATATGGGGACTGATAGAACTTTATGAGACAACTTACAAAACAGAATACCTTCGAAAAGCGGTATCCCTAAACAAGCAATTTATTGAACAGTTTTGGGATACTGAAGATGGTGGTTTCTATTTCACCTCTGAAAATAGTGAAAAGTTACTGGGACGTAAAAAGGAAGTATATGACGGGGCAATGCCCTCCAGTAATTCCGTAGCAATGTTAAATTTACTCAGATTGGGACGACTAACGGGAAATGCCAGATGGGAAGAGATGGCAGATCAATGCAACAAACTCTTTTCTTCTGATATTGAAAAAGCCCTTACCAGCTTTGGATTTGCATTGCAAAGTGTTGCTTTCACTTCTGCATATTCTAAGGAAGTGATAATCGTTGGGGACAAAAGTCATTCAACTACCCGGAGAATGCTGGGTGAATTGAATAGCCGGTTTCTACCAAACACAGTAGTCTTACTAAAAGAGCCCAAAAATGATTCCATCAATAAGCTAGCTTCTTTTGCTAAAGATTTTGAAATGAAAGATGGTGAACCTACCGCATATGTTTGCCAAAACTATAGCTGTGAACTGCCCGTAAATAGTACTAAAGAAATGGTTGAGCTTCTTAACCAATAACTCTCTCTACTTTTTATAAAGTCGGAGTAACGTAACTGTAGGAGGGGCCCCATATCGAACAGGCCCCAAAGTAAAACCAAGTCCATTATTTATATGGATCGGAAGCGCTCCTTCTTGATATAACCCACTTACATACTTGGTTTCCCGTTCAGCAGCAGAAAAACTCATACCCATGAATGGGATCCTAATTTGTCCACCATGGGTATGGCCTGCCAGCATGAGATCATAGTTATTTTGCTGGGCACTTTTAACCAAATGCTTATCTACCTGATGCGAAGCAAAAACCTTCAGCTGTGGATCGGCGGTATTTCGTGTTAGTGAATCCACCACATTAGGCGATGAAGCCTTACTGTATACCTCAGTAACACCCGTTACTACAAATGAATTGACGCTATCCAGCCTGATGCTATAATTTTCATCCCTCAGTAATGATATACCCTGTTTTTCTAAGGCTTTCTCAACAGTATCGGTACCAGCCCAATAATCATGATCTCCAACAACCGCAACCGTGCCATAGGTAGCCGTTGCCTTACCAAGCTCACGGGCTGCCATCGCAATAAAATCGGTTCCATATGAAATCAGGTCCCCTGTGAAAATTATTAAATCGGGATTCAACTTGTTCACTTTTTGGATATAACGTGCGATATCTTGTCTCCCTGTATACTCATCTCCCTGTATATCAGAAATATGAACAATCTTAAAATCTTTGAGCGGTTGAGGTATTTCCTTTACCGGGATTGTTTGTGTTTCGGCTACAATTTGAGTTGTATTATTATGCATTTTTAGCCCAACAAAAATAAAGACGAGAACAAATACAGCAATTATAAAATGAGAATACCATCGATCTACTTTGGATTCTATTGATGAGTGTAACCTGCTAGCAAGCTTCAAAAGATCTGCTATTACAACCCAGCTAATAAGCTGAAACAGAAATACTAATCCAAACCAGAACCAATAGGTTAATATCTTGGGATAGGCTAACAGATCTACATTGTTTGTAGTATAATAATCGATTAACCCTGCCAATGGAAAAAGGAAAAAAGAACTTATCAATAAAGGACCAGCCCACTTTATAGAAGGCACATTTTGCCATCTTTTCTTAATAAGGTTATATAGCCGGAAAGATAAATAGAGTGCGGCAGGCGCCATCAGGCCGGATACCAACACCGTCATTTTAAGTAACCAAGACACAATTCTAATTGTTCAAAAGTTCTTATTATATTTTCGAATGATTAGCCTAATGGAAATTAGGGATTCAACCAAATATTTATTGCTATAAATCTGCTTCGCAACAATTTGCGTAGTTTAATAATGAGATAACAACGTGTTCATATTTAACTTACTTGCAACCATCGGAAAAGTGGCTCACGGCAATTCCGATGACGAAGTACAATTAATGAAGCGGATACAGTCGCGTGACGCTTATGCACTTGAAGAGCTTTATGAGCTTTATGAGCGGCTGTTGTTCAGCATGGTTCTTTCTATTGTAAAAAAACGAGAAGAAGCAGAAGATTTACTGCAAGAAATATTTGTTAAAATTTGGAAAAAAGCCGAGTCTTTTGACCCTGAGCGGGGCAATGTGTATAGCTGGATTGTAACTGTTGCACGTAATAAAGCAATCGATCGTATTCGTTCGAAAGGATATAAAACTCAGAAAAAGCAATCTGTTAGTATTCATGAGCCATTATTCTCGCTAGAAGGCGATAAATATGATCCTATGGAAACAACGATCTTTTCGGATCGAGCAGAATTGGTAAAAAAGGCTTTAGATAAAATCCCGGAGAAACAAAGTGAGGTTATTAAAATTGCTTATTACCGGGGTATGACTCAATCAGAAATTTCTGATCATTTAGATATTCCATTGGGAACGGTCAAAACTCGTACCCGACAAGGGATGATAAAATTGAAACGTATTTTAGGAGAATTTATATCAACTGATGGCTAATCAACAAACAGATAGCGATAAATTTGAAGAGCTTTGTGCGGGCTATGTCCTCCATGCACTTGAAGAGGAGGAACGCAAAGAGTTTGAACAGATGCTTAGTGAAGCTTCTGACGAAGAACGGACCCTTTACCAAGAAATGTGGTCGGCTGCAAATCAGCTGGCATTCACATTTGAACCTAGCGCGCCCTCCCCTGAGCTAAAAGATCGGCTGATGGATGAAATCCGTGCTCAAGAAGATAAGGCTGATACCAAAGGTGCAGACAATATTAGTTCCATTGATGACACTCAAGACCCTGGCGATGACGATTTTAACTGGTCTGCCTTTGCTGTTGCTGCCTCTTTTGCTCTTATTGTTGTTTGCCTGAGCCTTATATTTTACTCTTTCAATTTAAGTTCTACCATAACCGAGAAAGAAGAAGTTATTGCTAAGAAAGAAACAACCATTACAGAGCTTAAAAGTGAACTCCAGCGTAAAGAAGAGATGCTTTCTATACTGGAAGCACGGGAAATCGATTTAGTGATGATGGCCGGACTTGAAGTTAACCCCAGTGGCTATGGCAAGATTATCTGGAATGCTGAAAGACAACAGGCCTTACTTCAAGTTTCTAACTTACCTACTGTTCCAGAAGATAAAGACTATCAACTTTGGTTGATTAAAGATAATAAACCTGTTAGTGCGGGAGTCTTTGCTGTAAAAGATGAAAAAGACAAGTTCTTTAAAATTGAAGAGATGGCTGAGGCTACCGAACAATCAGCTAACGCTTTTGCAGTTACGATGGAGCCTAAAGGCGGTGTGCCTCAACCTACCGGCGATATGTACTTAATGGGGAACGTTAATAATGAGTAGTATGGAATAAGATATTGAGAGTATGAGTAGCAGGATCTTTTTATCATTCTTAAAAAAGAACTGGACATAGATCTCACTACTCAATATGCAAAACCACACACTCTATATATTACTGCTCGCTCATCTTTTGAAACAGATAATCCTGTAAACTCAATACTTGTACTCCTGATGGGACTTTTACCATGGCACGGGCAACTGAAGATTCATTAATATTTGAAGCTTCAAGAAGTGACTCTTTTTGTCCACCGTCAAAACTTTCTACTCGAATGGGAAAATACTTTTCTTGAAAAATAATACTCATCGGAAAGTTATCAATCATCGTCTGTGCACTGCCATTCCAGGGTTCAGCCAACATGCCCCAATTAACGTTGATATCCTTCGTCATCCATACCTCCATATGTTCATCCTTCTCTGTCTCGTCCCTGAACACAAATTTCTCAGATTTATATCCTTTAATAGTTTTGGTCTCACCGGTACGCTCGTAACTGACATCTTCTGATTTATCTTTAACTTTTTCTTGGGTATTACCGCCATTATCAAACATCTTCATCATCGAGGTAATGTCCGATTTTGATATCTTCAGCACTTTATCGTCTCCAGTTAAAAAAACGAAATCCTCAAAGTCGAGACGGACTAAAACTCCTTCCGTTTTTAATGATCCCATAAATTCATATTTATTTTCTCCCTGCAGTAAAATCCGATCAGGAGTAATAAATAAGTTAAACTCATCTTTTTCTTCCTGTTCCGCTCCAGCATACTCATATGAAGTATAGGTAATCTGACCTTCGAACTGTGCTGAAACCGGCTGAGATAAACAGGCCACCATTAACATGGCCGACAGTAGATAGCTTGCTTTTTTCATAGTAATAAATAGCTGTTCAAAATTGAGATTTGAGTATTTCTTTTACATGGTAAGTAAATGCGATGTTTCATACTAACTAATAAAAAAGCCTGCTCAAATTTTTGAGCAGGCTTACATAACGAGGGATAATAAATAAAATTATGCGTCTTGTAGCAAGGCATCAGTATCAACATTCACCTTGTGAATCCAACCTCCGCCTACAACATCATTCCCCTCGTAACAGACAACGGCTTGTCCCGGAGTAATGGCCTCACGACCTGTTGGAAACTCGACCTGGATTTCATCTTCTCCAAGCTGCTTAAGTGTACCTATAACCCCATCATCGTTATAGCGAATTTTACCGGTAATTTCCATCTCTCCTCTCGGAACCTCACCATACTTACTGAGATTAATATTTTTGGCACGGCATGTAGTGCTTACCAAATCTTTCTTTTCACCTATGGTAATAATATTTGTTTCCGGATCGATATCCGTGACATAAACACGCTTACCCAGCGCCAAATCTAATCCTCGACGTTGGCCAATAGTATAGAAAGGATAGCCTTCATGCTCACCAACGATATTGCCATCCTGATCCACAAATTTACCGCCTTTAACACGCTCTTCTAAACCGTCAACCCGATCCTTTAAAAATCGGCGATAATTATCATCCGGTACAAAGCAGATCTCATAGGAATCAGGCTTATCAGCTACTTTAGTAAGACCAAATTCCTCGGCCATATCACGAATTTCAGTTTTTTTGTAGCTACCCAGCGGAAAAATTGTGCGCGCCAGATGCTTCTGTTCTACCCCCCAAAGGGCATATGACTGGTCTTTTTGAGGATCCAATCCCTTTGAAATCACATACCGGCCATTCTCTTCCCGTACATTTGCATAATGTCCTGTAGCGATATAATCGCAGCCCAGGTTATCAGCTCTTCGTAACAGGGCGGCCCATTTAATATGCGTATTACATAAAACACATGGATTGGGCGTGCGGCCACTCATATAGTCATCCACAAAACGATCAATGACCCAATCGCCAAATTCATCACGGATATCCACAATAAAGTGCTTAAAACCGTGCTCAACAGCTATTTGGCGCGCGTCATTCATTGATTCGAGTGTACAGCAGCCTGTTTCCTTATCAGACTTACCGCCCACGCGAGAGTAATCCCACGTTTTCATCGTAATTCCGATGACATCATAACCTTGTTCTTTGAGCATTACTGCCGCTACGGAAGAGTCTACTCCTCCGCTCATAGCAACTAATACACGTCCTTTACTACTCATAACAGATTGGATTTTAAAAAAATAACTAACCTTCCAAAGGTAAGGTTTTTTTATGTATTTCGTATGAAGGAACAGGAAAAAACTAATAGCATTCAATAATGCGCTGTAATACACTATTACATATACAGATAAGGTTTCCAATCATCGGCCACCGTACCCAGAACTGATTGCAAAAACGTAATGTGAATAGGTCGAAAAGGTTTTCTGTTCAGCGGCATCCCCGCTTCGTCAGGTGTTCGGTCCCCCTTTTCTACATTACATCTGTCACAGGCCGTAACTAAGTTCTCCCAAGTATCCTTCCCTCCCCTGCTTTTTGGGAATACATGGTCAATAGTAAGGTTATGGGATGAACCACAATATTGGCATGTTTTAGCATCGCGCTTCATGATGTTATGCCGCGATAATACAATCTTATTGTATGGGATATTGATATACCGACGCAGCCGAATTACAGAAGGATAATCAAAATCCTTTGATACCGTTCTAAGTTTACGCTCTGGGTAATCATGCAGCATTTCTGCTTTATCCAGAAACAGCAACTTGATGGAGCGATGAACCGAACATACACTCAACGGTTGATAATCTTTATTTAAGACCAGCACACGTGCATCCATTGTAAATGCATTTTTAAATAATGGTCAAAGCGCTATAGAACAAAAAAAATACTTTAGAATGTTGAATCAACATTAAATTTTGTTGAAATGCAACACTTTAACTTAAGTATCGAAGGATACAAACACTTTCTTAACAATTCTTGCCCTAATTCTGGAAATAACAATCTCAGCCTTAAATTTTCACCCTCATAAGCTTCAAAGGCCATTTTTTCAAATTTCCCATTTTTCCCACAAATCTGTGCAAAATTTAGCTTATATCATCTCTTAATTTTTCATAACTTTCGGTTTCTTACTGATGGGATTGTTCCAGAATTATTGTAATATCAGTCCTTCATAAGTCATGCTGAAAAAGAACAGATTTTTTAACCCTAAGGCCCTACAACAAGAATATGTACACAACTGGCTACTATAAAGAGCCCGGTCCGAAGCTCGATGAAGAATCCCCCTTTGAATCAATGATGGAACGATTTCGGTTTGCAGCTGAAGTCCTCGAACTAAACGAAGGAATGTTTCAATATCTGGCCAGTCCTGTGAAACAGGTTACAGTGTCTGTCCCAATTATGATGGACTCCGGAGAAATCAGAGTGTTTGAAGGGTATCGTGTCATTCACAATAACCTACTAGGACCATCCAAGGGGGGAATTCGCTATGCACCGGATGTTACCCTGGAAGAAGTTAATGCTCTGGCAGCTTGGATGACCTGGAAATGTGCTATTGTTGATGTGCCTTTTGGTGGTGCAAAAGGTGGTGTTCGATGTGACCCGAATGAACTTTCAAAAGGAGAGCTTGAACGGTTAACACGCCGGTATACAGCCAACATGCTTGAGGTATTTGGTCCGGATCGCGACATCCCTGCCCCTGACATGAATACCGATGAGCAAGTTATGGCTTGGATCATGGATACCTACAGCATGAATGCTCACAAAACGGAAACTGCTGTGGTTACCGGTAAGCCAATCCTTTTAGGAGGATCATATGGACGCAAAGAAGCTACCGGCCGTGGCGTTGTAACGGTAACACTAGCTGCTTTAAATAAAGTTGGACTATTGCCCAATAAATGCTCTGTTGCTGTTCAAGGATTTGGTAACGTAGGTTCTGTAAGTGCAAAGCTGATGTATGAGCAAGGAGCCAAAATTATTGCTATAAGTGATATTTCTGGGGGATACTACAATGAAAATGGTATCAACATTCCCGAAGCCATGGAGTATGCTAAAAATAATGACAACTCACTGGAAGGATATTCGGAAGCAGAAAAAATTACTAATGAAGAACTGCTTCAACTTGAATGTGATGTTCTCATCCCTGCGGCCAAAGAAGATCAAATTAATCGCGAGAATGCTGCTGGCATTAATGCACGTATTATTGCAGAAGGTGCAAACGGGCCTGTTACAGCGAATGCTGACTCCATTCTTGAAGATAAAGGCATAATGGTAGTTCCCGATATTCTGGCAAATGCTGGTGGCGTCACCGTTTCTTACTTTGAATGGGTTCAAGATCGCCAAGGCTATTTCTGGACTGAAGAACGAGTGAACCGTCGTCTTAACCGCATGATGCGCAATGCTTTTGACAACCTGTTCGAGACACGTGAGAAGCATGATATTACGCTACGACAAGCTGCCTATGTATTCGGAATTAACAAGGTGGCTATGACCTTGAAGATGCGCGGGCTATATGCTTAACTGAATCTAAAGCATCTCCAACTCCGGAGATGCTTTTCTTATTTTAGTTCATAATCTATGTCTGGATTCAGCGAAAAAAATCTTATCCTGAGCTCTACCTTTGATCAGATGGAGCGCATACCCCCTTTTGTCGATGAGTTGAAAACATGGGCCGACCTGGAAGAAGAGGATTTTAACAGGATCTTACTCACACTCAGTGAAGCCGTAAACAACGCAATCGTACACGGTAACGAACAAGACCCGGATAAAAACACCTATATTAACGTCAAACTTAACGACCGAACCCTTTCAATCTCTATAAGAGATGAAGGAGACGGTTTTGATCCATCCGATACCCCTGACCCTCTTAAAGAAGAAAACTTGCTTAATGAGGGAGGCCGCGGCATTTACCTTATGGAACAATATGCTGATGAAATTCAGTTTAATGATGAAGGACGAGAAGTATCTGTGATCTTCTACCTTGACGATTAGAATTTTGCCCTTCTGTTCTCCTATCTTCTTAAAAGACGACAATAAAAAAAGGCGGTGAATACATTCACCGCCTTTACTTTAGACTCAAAAAAACAGGCTTACTATACTTACACCTGTGCTTCTAACTGTTTTTTAAGCTGAGCTTTTGGTACAGCTCCAACAATTTGATCTACAACTTCACCGTCTTTGAAAATAAGCAACGATGGGATACTGCGAATACCATATTTCGTAGATGTTTCCGGATTAGAATCTACATCAACTTTACCTACCTTTGCCTGACCTTCAAATTCACCGGCAAGTTCTTCTACAACAGGGCCAACCATTTTACATGGACCACACCACTCAGCCCAAAAATCAACAAGAACTGGCTTGCCAGATTCTGCATTTAGCACTTCATCTTCAAAAGAATCATCTGTTAGTTCTAGAGCTTTACTCATATCAACACCTTCGTCTACATTAAATTAATAGGTTATCAAAATTATTCTGCAATAATATCGCATAAAGCGAATACATTATCACATCGTTTTTTACTATTGAACGCATTACCTTTACTTATCTTACCGTCCATTAGCCTTAGAACGATCTAAAGCAACCGCTTCGTCGCCTAAAATCGATTTCAAGCCACTTAAAAGTTCTTCGTTAGGATCTACAACAAACTTGCGCACGTGCATCTTAAAAGGACGTTTTGCCTCTTTACTCAATACGTTAAAACTTACATTTGTTTCTCCCTGGTTTTGCTTAAATAGCTCTGCCATAGCTTCCAGATCACTTTCAGCAATATAATTTGTGTCAATATCAATCTTGAGTTCTATCTGGTCTTGGTATTTTTCTCTCATACTTTCGATCCGTTCAAAACTATTTGCAATTATCTGCAACTTTCCACGGGATGAATCAAAGTTACCATCCACGACTACCCGGGTATCTTCTTGAATCATTCCCAGATTACTGTCATATACATCATTGAATACTACTACTTCAACTACACCATTTCGATCTTCCATTTCCAAAAATGCAAAGGGGCGGCCTTTCTTGTCTGTCACCCTGTTCACTTTGGTTATAATACCGGCTACCCGAACATTGGTGCGATCATTAAGCTGTTCAAGCTCATCAGAGTCAAGAGTATGGGAGCAGAAAATGCGCACATCTTCACTAAATTTGTCTAAGGGATGCCCACTCAGATAAAAGCCAATTAATTCGCGCTCTTTATTGAGACGTTCAATATTTGACCACTGCTGAATAGGTTCTAACTCTGGTTCATCAATAGCCGAAGCACTATCACCGCCATCGCCAAAAAGGTCTGACTGGTTCGAATCTTCCAGCTCTTGCACACGTGACCCATAGCTAATAATAATTTCCATGTGCTGTAATAACTGCCGCCTGTTGGGATTCAGTGAATCAAAAGCACCTGCCTGGAACAGGCTCTCGAGTGTGCGCTTATTACATAATCGGGAATCGATACGGCGGGCAAAGTCAAAAATGGATTCAAACTTACCATTTTCTTTACGCTCTTTAACGATCTCCTGTACCGCATTTGACCCAACCCCCTTAATGGCCTCCATCCCATACTGAATATGCCCATCTACAGCTACAAACTTACCTGCACCAGTATTTATATTGGGAGGATCTACGGTAATATTATTTCGACTACACTCCTCTATAAACTTCGAGACTTTATCGATGTCTCCCATATTATGGCTCAACACTGCTGCCATATATTCTGCAGGATAGTTGGCCTTAAAAAAGGCCGTTTGATAAGCTACTACAGAATAAGCCGCCGAGTGAGACTTATTAAAACCATAGTTGGCAAACTCGGCCATAATGTCAAAAAGCTCTTCGGCCTTCTCTTCACCAACACCGTTTTCAATAGCACGAGTGGTAAAAATCTCGCGCTGCTTATCCATTACCTTTTTCTTCTTTTTACCCATCGCACGACGCAGCAAATCCGCTTCTCCAAGCGAATAATTGGCAATCTTCTGAGCAGCTTTCATAATCTGCTCCTGGTAAATCATAATACCATAAGTGGGCTTAAGTAGCTCCTCAAGGTCGGGATGTGGATATTCTACCTCACTACGCCCGTGTTTACGATCGATATATTCGGGGATAAACTGCATAGGACCCGGCCGGTACAGGGCGTTCATAGCAATAAGGTCATCCAGCTCGGTAGGTTTCAGCTGTTTGAGGTATTTACGCATCCCATCCGACTCAAACTGGAAAGTCCCAATAGTATTCCCATTTTGATACAGTTCGAATGTCTCCTCATCATCTTCGGGAATCTCATCCAGCTCGTAATGAACCCCATGGTTCTCTTCTACATACTGAATAGCAGTCTTCAAGATAGAGAGAGTTTTCAATCCCAGGAAGTCCATCTTCAGCAAACCACATTCCTCGGCATGCGGTCCATCGTACTGGGTAATAAGCTCTTTATCCTTAGAAAGGGCTACCGGCACATATTCACTTATTTCGCCCGGAGCGATAATAACACCGGCAGCATGAATCCCCGTCTGTCGCGCCGACCCCTCCAATGTTCGGGCAAAGCGCATCATTTTCTGCACCTGGGGATCGGGATGATCAAAAAGCTGCTTAATATCTTTGGCCGACTCTGGATTCTTTGACGGATCCAATACCTTATCAAAAGTATTTACTCCCGGCTGATCGGGAAACATTTTGGTAATACGATCTACCTCCTGCAATGGCACGCCCAACACACGACCTACATCCCGTATGGCTGTCTTGGCTTTCATTGTACCATAAGTGACAATCTGGGCTACTTTATCACGCCCATATTTTTCTACTACGTAATCGATCACTTCCTGGCGCCCGGTATCATCAAAATCGATATCAATATCGGGTGGACTTACACGCTCGGGATTCAGGAACCGCTCAAAAAGAAGATCGTGCCTCAACGGATCAATATTAATAATGCCCAGGCAGTAGGCAATGATAGAACCGGCTGCAGATCCACGACCCGGCCCAACAAATACTCCACGATTACGCGCTTCTGTGGTAAAATCCTGGGTAATCAAAAAGTAACCAACGAAGTCCATTTCGCTAATGATCTTCAGCTCCTGCTCAATACGCTGGCTAACTTCTTGCGTTATCTCACCATATCGCTCTTTTGCTCCATCGTAGGTAAGTTTCCGCAAATATTCATACATCGAATCATACTCATCCGGAATACTGTAATGCGGTAGCAAAAGCTCAGAACTAAGATCGATATTATCGACCTTTTCAATAATTTCATTTGTATTGTCAATAGCCGAAGGCAGGTCACTAAAAAGTTCTTCCATCTCCTCCGGAGTCTTCAAATAGAAATCGGTGTTTAGATTGTTATTATCATCTGTAAACCGAAACCTGTTGGGATCATTGATATCCGCATTAGTCTGTAAGGCCAATAGGATATCGTGCGCCTCCGAATCTTCTTCTTCGACATAGTGGCAATCGTTAGTAGCCACCATCTTTACATTATATTCCTTCGACCATTTTACAAGTACTTCATTACAACGGTCTTGGTCTGCCAAGCCATGGCGTTGTAGTTCGATATAATAATCATCCCCAAATACATTTAGATACCATTCAAAAAGTGCACGGGCATCTTTTTCTTCGCCATTAATAATCGTTTGGTTAATCTCACTGGCAATACAACAAGTAGTAGCAATCAACCCCTCGGCATGTTCTGCAAGTGTTTCTTTATCAATGCGGGGTTTATAATACATACCCTCGGTATATCCCAGCGAACACAATTTTGACAGGTTTCGGTATCCCGTCATATTCTTTGCCAAAAGAACTTGGTGGTATCGCGTTCGGTCTTGCTTGTCTTGCATCCCCGAAGGGGTGATATAAAACTCACAACCGATAATCGGTTTTACATCATGCTTATGCGCCTCATTAACAAATTCCGGTACCCCAAACATATTCCCGTGATCGGTAATAGCAATCCCGGGCATCCCATGCTTCTTAGATTTTTTTATGAGCTGACTGATGCTGGCGGCACCATCCAGCATACTAAATTGTGTGTGATTGTGGAGGTGTGAAAAGTTCATTCAGGCGATTTAATTTAGATCTGATCTTGTGACAATAATACGATTCCTGAGCCACAATATTAAGGGCATAATCCAGAATATTGTATTGTGAAATTGTAGTCATTCCAGGCTTCAAAAATGGCGGTTAGTGAAGCATTCTCAGTCTTAAACCGTTATCTCGATGCAACAGATTTGGTTATAATTTCCACCCCTAATCACCTATTAACTGCAAGAAAATAGAGCGTTCACGAGCCCTGTTATCATGATTAATGATAACTATTTGCTGCCAAGTGCCCAGTACCGGTTCCCCATTATGAAGCGGCACCGTAATACCGGGTCCCATCATAGTAGCTCGCATATGGGAAAACCCATTATCATCTCCCCATGTTTCCCCATGTCGAGTTTTCTGATCGTGAGGCGCAAACTCTTCAAGTTTATCCTGCATATCCTGCACCAACGCAGCTTCAAACTCAATAGTCGAAATTGATGCGGTTGAACCGATTGGAAAAATGTGTATCAATCCTTCTGAAAAATCACTTTCGGCAACAAACCGCTCAACCTCTCTGGTAATATTTTTAATATCTGAAAACCCTTCTGCATCAATGACTAGCTGTTTGCTAATGATCTCCATGCTATTTTCCCATTTTTGACTTTAATGAGGTATTACGTCCTAAAAAATCCAGCAATGCTGTTGAATAAACCTCTCCTGATTCCCAAAATCCTGAACCGTGACTGCCCTTTAGCTCTACAAATGTCTTGGGCTCGTTGGCTACCGCATACAACTCTTGCCCATGATGGAAAGGCACGACTCGGTCATCTCGGCTGTGGGCCATAAACAAAGGGGCATTAATTTGTTGAACATACTCTTTTGTTTTGTATTCGTATGTTAGCAACCAACGTACCGGCAACCATGGATAGAGATCTGCTCCCAGATCTGCTGCTGAAGTAAAAGTGGATTCAATAACTGCGGCGGCAGGATCTTTACGAGCGGCCAGCCAAGCAGCAACTGCTCCCCCCAGTGACCGTCCCATAATTACAATATCATCATTATTCATCTTCTTTTGATTCACCAAATAACTCCAAGCTGCAGAAATGTCACGATAGGTTCCTTCTTCGCTGGGTTTCCCTTCACTCCTGCCGTATCCACGATAATCGAATATAAATACATTACAGCCCAAACTATTAAGAAGCTGAATACTCTGAAGACGACCCGAAATATTCCCGGCATTACCGTGTGCATATAGTATGGTAGGGGCTGAAGGGTTTGCAGTCACAAACCATCCATGGAGCTTGAGGTTATCCTCGGTGTGGAAGTTAGCTTCTTGATAAGAAAGGCCTATACTTTGCGGGGTAGCGATCAACTCTTTTTGAGGATGATAGGTCAACTTTGATTGCAATAGGTACATTAATAAGAGAATCAGCATATAGCCGATTAGTACGCTGACTCCTATCCACAATATCGTCTGCAGCATACGCATATTCATATTCAATTTACTATTGACTCCAGATCTACTGACTCTGCAAGTTTATGGTTTTTAATCGGTGATGTGTCGCTCCCTCCGAACTCAGTTTGCTTTCATATAGCACAAATTCAGAAACACGGACCCTGGGCAACTGAAACTGTTTATACTCATTAATAAAAGAAGTTACCTTTTGTTTAGAGCACCCTTTTAGCCGGGCCATAGTAATATGAGGTTTAAAGGGGCGAACCTCTGTTTTAAACCCCATAGCGGCACATAGTTGTTCTATTTTATTATGTAACTCTGCCAAACGTTTATTTTTGACAATTCCCGCCCATAATACCCGTGGCTTTCTACCCTGCGAAAAAAATCCCATCCCCTTTATAACTAACGAAAAAACCGGATGCTGAATTTTTGATAATCGCTTTTGTAATTTTTCAGCTTTTTCAACTTCGGTCTCTCCTAAAAACTTGAGCGTCAAATGAAGCTGGTTTTGTGATTGCCAACGCACCCCCTCCATAGCATTCTGTAATTCAGCAAGCTTTTTCTTTGCTGAATTCGGTATAGGAATGGCAATAAAAAGTCGCATTAGTGATAACGTACCTCGAAACCTTCATATTCGTCCGTTGCCTCTTCTAGGCTAACATCAATATTGTCTACCCTGCTGGCACCGGGCCCCTGTTCACATCGGTTAAGCATCTCCCGGATATGATCAATGGGGCCTGCGAATACAGCTTCGACACGTCCGTCAGGTAAATTCTTTACCCATCCGAATACGCCAACTTCTTCAGCATTAACTTGTGCAAAATGGCGAAAACCAACGCCTTGTACCCTTCCTTCGATAAATACATGAGCTTGTTGCATATCACAAACACTCTTTATGTTAACTCTTTAACTCTCAATAATATGTTTAGAACTATTCGTTCAGGGCAAATGTAGCAATCTAATAGGAATTCTCTAACTAAAAACGAATTATAAGTTTAAAGTTTGTATTTTTCCGGAGAAGAACTTGTTTACATTGATTTTTAAAGATTCATAAATTTAATATGACACTTACACAACTCTCATATATTGTAGCTGTTGACCGGTATCGCCATTTCGCTACAGCTGCTGAAAAGTCATACGTTACACAACCAACGCTAAGTATGCAGATCCACAAGCTGGAAGATGAGCTTGATATTACTATTTTTGACCGATCTAAGTCGCCAGTGATACCAACTGAAATTGGCGAAAAAATTATTGCGGAAGCTAAAAAGATGCTGAAACAGGAAAAACATATTGAAGATCTGGCATCGCTGCGTGATGAAGAACTTCGCGGTACCTTTCGTATTGGCATAATTCCCACAATAGCACCATACTTGCTACCACTTTTTCTACGTAACTTCCGAGAGAAGTATCCAGATGTGCGTCTCATTTTTGAAGAAGTTATAACAGATGATGTTTTAGATCTGTTGGATCAAGACCACCTAGATATTGGAGTTATTGCCACACCAGCCGATCGTGGTAATATTTTTGAAGAGGATCTCTATTATGAACCGTTCCTGGGATATGTTTCTGAAGACCATCCACTGGCCAAAAAAGAAGAAATATCTGTTGATGATTTAACAGGTAGTGACCTTTGGCTACTAAATGAAGGACATTGCTTTCGGGACCAAACCGTCCAACTGTGCAAAAAATTCCGTAAAAACCAACTTGACGAACAGCGTATTGAATTTGAAAGCGGGAATCTGGCTACCTTAAAACAGCTTGTTGAACAAAACTTTGGTATGACACTCCTCCCATACCTTGCCAAAAATCAAATTGATGCACAATGTGCCAAAGCACACCTACGTCATTTTAGTGATCCGGTACCCCGTCGTAAAGTTCGAGTTGTTTACAGCCGAGAATATCTTAAGACGAATGTGATCCAGGCATTCAAAAAAGAAGTCATGAATGTTATCCCACAAGAGTTAACACAGCCTGATGAGGGATTGCTTGTTGAGTAAGGAATATGCAAAAAGCTTACTTAGTAATTTTGCAACAGGTTCGATACCTTTGAGGCTTATTTTGAATTGCCAAACACCCGCATAACCTTTGGATCATTCTATATTACTCTGGACGGTCTTCAATATTTTCATCATTGCGATGCTAATTATTGACCTAACCGTCTTCCACGACAAAGATGACAAAGAAACAATCCGCCAAGCCCTCATCTGGACCGGCGTTTGGATTACATTAGCCCTAATTTTTGGTATTGGCGTCTACTACTATATGGGTACCCAAACAGCTCTGGATTACTATACGGGTTATTTAATTGAAAAATCGCTTAGTGTTGATAATATCTTCGTCTTCTTGTTGGTATTCTCTTACTTCAAAGTACCTGCCGAATACCAGCACAAAGTTCTTTTCTGGGGAATTTTTGGAGCTCTTATCATGCGATTTCTCTTTATATTTACGGGTGTTGCCCTTCTCGAACGTTTTCACTGGATCATCTATGTATTCGGAGGGTTCCTTGTCTTTACTGGCATAAAACTTGCTTTTGAAAAAGATAAGGAAGTCCATCCGGAACGGAATCCAATCTTGAAGCTTGTCCGCAAGATATTTCCCACGACAAAGAACTATCATGGATCGGCCTTTTTCATACGAAAAATGGGTAAACTAATTGCCACCCCTCTTTTTGTGGTGGTCGTAGTTATTGAAACAACCGATGTTGTGTTTGCTCTTGATTCTATTCCGGCAATTCTTGCAATTACCCGTGATGAATTCATCATATATAGCTCAAATGCTTTTGCAATTTTGGGGTTGCGAGCTCTTTATTTCGCCTTGGCCGGTATTATGAGACTCTTCCATTACTTACATTACGGACTCTCAATTATATTAGTCTTTGTGGGTATTAAAATGCTGATTACTGATTTTTATCATATACCTACACCTTTTGCACTCGCATTTATTGCTCTTGCTCTCACCATTTCTGTTATTGCTTCTATTATGTATCCGCAAAACGAAGCTCCAATTGCCGAAGAAGATATGCCTGATGAAGAATAATTTATTCTCATGAATTTAGAAGCTTTCTCCATAAAATGGTTTGCCCTTTATTATGTTGTATTAGGAATATCTCTTATCGGAAGTGGCAGCTATCTCATCCTAAAAAAACAACAGTTAAGCCAATTTCTGCAAAAGGCCGCAGACCAAGAAAGGCCACCCCCTATATTCATTAGAGTCATTAAGTATTTTCTGCTATTTACGCTGCCCGGCTTATTCCTTTCTTTTACTCCCTTTTCATTAATTGAACTTCTGTTCACTATTTGGAGTTTACTAGTAGTCTATATAGCAGGAATCCAATTGGTCCGCTGGAAACAAAATCGCCTTTTGATAAAAGCTAATTCTGAAGACTTACCGATGCTAATTTCAAGATGCGGTGCCATAATGGTGGCAGTGGGCTTTGCAATATTCCTGCTTGCATACTTAGTAATTAACCGAACTCCTATTTAATGAATATCACAAAAGCGGAATATCACGGTATTCTGCTTCCTAATTTGAATATTGGCTTTGATTATAGCGGTACTGAGACCCAACATACATTTATTTCTCATGCCCATGCCGATCATATGCCTCGTAACCGTAACAGCAACGTATACTGCACAAAAAACACCTTGAAGCTTATGCAACGCCGAGGGTTCAAGGGTGAGGCAACAGTACTCGATTTTAATGAACCTTTTGATACAGATCGTGCCCGTATCACGCTCTTTCCGGCGGGTCATATTTTGGGTTCAGCTATGGTTTATGTCGAAAGTGAGGAGGGGACAGTACTATACACTGGGGATTATAGAACACCGCCCTCTCCCGCCAGCGAAGGTTTTGTCATGCCCAGGAAAGTTGATCACCTCATCACAGAGGCCACGTTTAGCCTGCCCATTTATCGCTGGGATTCTCATCAAGAGCTGGGCAACAAAATTCGAACATTTGCAGCCGAAACGCTTGCCGATAATCATACCCCCGTTTTTTTGGCTTATAACCTAGGCAAAGCACAAGAAGTAATGCATTTCCTGTCTCCATTGAATCATCCTGTACAAATTCATGGTGCAGGCTATAAAATGTGTGCAGTATATGAAGAAGCTGGCATTGATCTGGGCAGGTACTCTACCTACAATCGCGAGAGCTGCGAAGGCAATATCTTAATCACTACTAATTCAGCTCTCAACAACGGTTTTGCTTCAAATGTTCGAAAAAAACGTATTGCCTATTGCTCAGGTTGGGCTAGCCGTGAGGCCACGAGGTCCCAACTTACTGTCCATAAACTAATTCCCCTTTCTGACCATCTTGACTTTTTTGAACTTATACAACTATGTGAGGAACTAAGGCCTAAAAAAGTTCATATCACTCATACTCCTAACGCTGATGTTGTTCGCCATTACTTAAAACAGCGAGATATTAATTCTCGTTTTTTAGACCTCTAAAAAAAAGAGATTAATACTAGTAGCTGTTTTCTATTAACAACTTTATCTATGACTCATAACGCATTCCAAAAATTAGCTAAGACAGTACAAGAGATTAACGAGACTCGGAGTACGAATACAAAAATTGCTATCTGTGCGGATTACTTTCAATCAATTAAACAAGATGAGGATTTAAATCGGGCTGCCCAATTTCTGGGTGAAGGTGCTTTTTCTGACTTGTCGGGCTTACGTGCTTCTGTTGGCAGCCGAACCTATTCAACCTGTGCAGCTAACTTCTGTGAAATTGATTACGAAAAAGTATTTAAACCCTGTAAAACTGCTCTGGGAAGTGCCTCTGAAGCGATAGAAAAACTTATGCGCAATATTGAGGTAGCCAGAGCTAAAAGAACTCCTACTCAGTTATCACTAAAACAGGTAGAAAAACGATACCAAGAACTTGCAGAGCTCTCTTCGCGTGCAGACAAACAAAAAGTTCTGCGCAATAGCTGGAAGAAAATGACCCCATTGGAAATAAAATACTTTATCCGAATAATGAGCAGAGGCTCACTCCGCATCGGATTTGAAACCAAGAGTGTAGTTTCGGCTTTGGCAACTGCCTTTGATAAAAAATTGGAAAATGTGCGCTATGCCCACATGATTACCGGAAGTATTGGAAAAACAGCTGTACTCTGTAAAAACGATAGTTTAGACCAAGCAACTTTTAAGCTGTTCCATCCTTTGTCATTTATGTTAGCTTCTCCTATCGAAAGCCGGAGTATCGATAACTTGCAACCCTACTTCGCAGAAGAAAAGTTTGACGGCATGCGTGCCCAAGCACATATAAATGATCAACAAGTTGAGCTATATTCCCGCGACCTTAATGATATTACCCATTCATTTCCCGAAATTGTTGACTTCTTTGCACAACGCAAACTACCCGGCACCGTACTGGATGGCGAAATCTGCGTATTTAAAGATGACGAAATTCTCCCCTTCCAACTGCTCCAGAAACGCATGGGGCGAAAAAAACCGACCCAAGAATTCATTGACCAATTTCCTGTACTATTTATCTCTTATGACTTACTCTTTAAAGAAGGTCAGCCACTTTTTGACAATTCATTTAACCAGCGAAGAGCAAAACTGGAATCGTTAGCAGATACACACACTCTACCTATTACCAACCAGTTCAAAGTTAACAACCATGAACATCTGGAAAAGCTATTTAACAGGGCCCTCGCTCACGGTAATGAAGGATTAATGCTAAAGAAAAAAGAAAGCTCATATGAATACGGACAACGACGAAAGTCGTGGTTAAAAGTTAAAAAACCTGCTGGTACTCTCGATACCATACTGATGTATGCCCATGCCGGCAGCGGCAAACGTGGTGGCTACTATTCTGATTTCACCCTAGGTATTCGGGTAGCAGAAGATGAGCGATATGAAGAGGAGTTCATCCCAATTGGAAAAGCGTATGGGGGCTATACAGATAAAGAAATGAAGCGACTGAATAAAAAAATTAAAGATTTAACAGTTGAAAAGTATGGACCTACCCTAGGTCTGATTCCCAAAATCGTAGTAGAGCTAGAATTTGATGACATCCAGATAAATAAACGTACCAAAGCTAATTATACACTTCGGCTCCCGCGTTTTAAAGCTATACGCTGGGACCTCGCCCCCTCAGATACGGATACCCTTAAAGATGTAGAACGAATGTATCAGAAAAAGATTGATCAAGACCGATTGAAGCAAAACGAAAACCCCTCATTCACATTCGAACAATGAGGGGTTTGTTGTGTAAACACCTCAACCTTGAACCGTTAATTTACTTTCTATATTCTTTAAAATTGGCTGAATATGTTTTTGAGCAGTCTTTTTCTTGACGTCAAAGGTTCGCCACTGTGACATCTTAACCTGCTTTATTAATTGAATTGATACTTTAGAACCTGAATCAACTTCGATAACCCGTACACTTAACTTATAACGTTCGTCACTATCAGATCCCATAGTACGCCCGCCACTTACAGAAGCTGAACTGCCTGCTTGCCTCCAATCAGTTTTTATGGTACCTGCCTTCTTATTAGAAGAAGTGATTTCCCAACCGTCCTGTATAAGCATTTTTGACTTATAGTTTTTCACCTCCTCTTTGACTACATCAAAAGCCTGTTCTGGTGATTCTTGATAAGTTTGGAAAGTAAGTCCTTTTTGCTGGTTATCAGGCAATTGATAAACAGACCCACTGCCTGCGCAGCTAACCATTAAAAATACAGCGATCAATAAATTTATAATGATTGATTTCATATGTACCCCTTATTTTTCTCTCGATAATTAATTCTCTTTTAATAATGGCATAATTTTATACATTATCAAAAGTATGTAGTTTTTTTAAACAATAACCTTTTCCTAACATGAGTAGTTGGACTCTCAAATCAATACCACCCCACGACTGGTTTTTATGCCTCGATATCGATCAATATTTTGATCACGAACATGATCCCGAAAAGACTTTTGAAGAGGGATTCACCCGCCCCATTCCTATTGGAGATCGTGACACTATAATTACCTCTTTTTTTAATGGTGACCCAGAAAATCCAGAGTTTCATTTTGAGAGCCCCGAATCACTTACCAAAGAAGAGATTGAAGAGGCAAACAAAAGCTTACGCCGTATCTTTGGCACCGATCTGGATCTACGCCCAATGTATGATACACTTGATGATGATCCTGTTATCGGTCCTAAGTTAACAGAACTCTATGGATTAAAACGTATGTCCCGGGCAAACCTTTTTGAAGATACCATTAACCGTATTATTGAGATGCGCCTGTCACACAAGCCCACAGCAAAAAAAATGGTCTACAAGATCAGAGAAAACTATGGTTCCCTTGTTACAACTAACGGCAACAGTTTACCCGCCTGGCCCAGACCACATCAATTGGTAAAAGCCAACCCTATTGCTATTCGCAAATTGGGACCTACAAAAAGGAAGGGAGAATTTATTATAGGTTTTGCCGAAGATATTCTTTCAGGAGAGCAAAATTTAGAACAACTGGAAAACTGTGACCCACAAACATTTTACAATACCATTAAAGAAGTACGAGGGGTTGGTCCTACCTCAGCTCAACAACTTATGCTATTTAGGAACCATACCAATGCTTGTTTTCCCAGTAATAAAACATCGGGGGAAGAGAAAGGGCTTCGAAAATGGATTGTTATGAGCTATGGAGGAGATCCGGATACAATAACAGAAGATAACTTCCAGGATATGATCTCTAAATGGGAAGGCTATGAGGCGGCAGCATTGGAATTTATGTTTGTGAATTGGATACTTAGCGAAAAAGAGAAAAAACAGAGAAAGTAATTCACTTCTATGTCCGCTTTTTCTTTTACGAAAAAGGGTGATAGTTACTTCTATTATAACCAAACAACCCTTTATTAAAATGTTCTAAACTACGTGTAAAAAGCACCTTAGAATATTACAATGTAGCTTTGAGAGTGGTTAATTATTTTTTTGAAACCGCTTCCAAATCTATTTTAATATGCATCACTTGTATACCTAGTAAAATCTATGTACCATAAAAAACAGGTTTTAACATAGTGTTAAGTATGTTTTATGAAAAAGCTGAGTATTGACCAAGTTGCAGAATTAGCATATGTCTCTCGTTCGGTAGTTTCCCGTGTTCTAAATAATCACAAAAATGTAAGTGATGAAGCTCGAGAACGTGTTATGAAAGTGGTAGAAGAGCATAACTACCAGCCAAGCTCTGTTGCAAGGGGACTTGCAACCAATAGAAATTATGAAATTGGTATTGTAGCCCCTCGCCGATGTGATGAAACTCTAGGAAATGGCTTTTGGTCTCTTTTACACCTTGGCATTTTTGAGGAATGTATTGATAATGGATATTTCGTGACCTTATCACCCATCTCTACCGATAAAGGGGCTGACATTAATGAAAATATCTTGGACGAGAAGCGTCTGGATGGCTACATCCTATTGACCCAAGAGGTGACAGACTTTGTCATCAATAAACTCAAAGAACAAGATGTACCAATGGTAGTTGTGGGCCATGATGAACAAAACCATGAAATAACCTCTATTGATGTAAATAACTTTTCCGGTGTAAAAAAATCCACAACCCACTTAATTGAATTGGGGCATAAGCGTATTGGAGCTATCATGGCCAGTCCCAATATGAAAGAATCGGTTGATAGAATTAACGGTTATAAAGCAGCCCTGAATGAAGCCAATTTACCTATTACTGATAAATACATTGCTGTTGATGACTATTCGCAACGCCACGGCTATTCGACTATGAAAAAATGGATTAAAGAAGGGCTGGATATTACAGGGGTTGTCTGCATGAGCGATACCTTGGCAATGGGGGCCCTGCTTGCTCTACATGAAGAAAGCATTCCAGTTCCAGAGGAATTTTCGGTTGTCGGTTTTGATGACCTACCCATTGCTCAATATACCATCCCCCCTCTTACCACAGTGCAACAACCAATCTATCAAAAAGGGCAACGAGCTGCTAACCTTCTTGTCAATCAAATTGAAAATAAGGAGGCGAATATTGTGCATGAAAATTTAGAGGCCGAACTAATAGTTCGCCAAAGCTCCGATATTGCCCCACAAAAATAATGGATTCCCCTACTTGGTATCTCTTCAACAATTTGTATTAAATAGAGTAAAAAAAAGGTGATGTACCAGTCGGCACACCACCTTTTCTTTTTATTGATTCTTTCTATACTGAACAAATCCTTCAATAGCTTCGTATTCAGCAAAGCCAAGCTTATCATAGAGCTTTGCTGTTCCTCGATTACGCTGTTCAGATCGCTGCCAAAATTCACGTTCATCAGGGCCGGGAAATAACGGGCGATCTTTTTGTGACTGGTGCTTAAAAATAGCACGGCGTTTTTTAGCTAACTCTTCTGGGCTTAACGGTACAGCCATCTCAATTTCGTTAATTTCCCACTCTTGCCATGCACCGCGATATAGCCACACATAACAATCTTGGTACCAATCGTCGTCTAAACACTCTTCAAGAGCCGAGAATATTGCCTTAAGGCAAACACGATGTGTTCCATGCGGGTCTGACAGGTCTCCCGCTGCATATACCTGATGGGGTTGAACTTCGCGTAAAAGATCAACAATAATATCCACATCGTCTTGCGACAACGGTTTCTTTTTTACACGGCCCGTCTCATAAAACGGCATATCAAGGAAGTGCAATTGATCTTCAGGTACTCCACAATACCGCGCTGCGGCTTTGGCTTCGCCTCGTCGGATAAGACCTTTGATCTCTTTTATTTCATCGGTATCAACTTGACCAGGCTCTTTGTCATTTAAGAACTGCTTAATCTCTTTCAGCATATTATTAGCTTCATCCTGCTCTATGCTAAACGTATCGTTATAATCAGAAACAAAATCTACGAACCGCACAACATCATCATCAAAAACAGCGATATTACCAGATGTTTGGTAGGCAACATGTACTTCGTGGTCATGTTCTACAAGACGAATCAACGTACCCCCCATCGATATTACATCATCATCAGGGTGGGGACTAAAGACGATAGCTCTTTTAGGAAACGGTTCGGCTCGCTCAGGTCGATTTTTATCCTCAGCATTGGGTTTACCACCGGGCCAACCGGTTATAGTATGCTGTAACTCATTAAATACTTTTAGATTGATATCATAGGCGGGGCCGTATTGCGTAAGCAAATCTCCCATGCCATGCTCATTATAGTCTTCATCCGTTAATTTGAGAACCGGTTTATCAACTTTCTGACACAGCCATACCACAGCTTTCCGTATCAGCTGATCGTCCCAGTCACAACTTCTTAGCAACCAGGGTGTTTTCTTACAAATCAGTTCATCCGCCGATGCAGTATCCAAAACTACTTCAGCATTATCATGTTTTTGTAGATAGGTGGCAGGAACACTTTCACGAACTTCCCCTTCTACCGTTTCTTTAATTATAGGAGCCTTCCCTTCGCCCCAAGCCATCATAATAATACGATCAGAATCGAGAATAGTACCTACCCCCATTGTAATAGCTCGTCTTGGGACATACTCTTCACCGAAAAAGTCGCTTGCTGCATCTTTTCTAGTAATTTTATCCAGCGTAATGAGGCGAGTCTTGGAATCTGGGCGTGAACCGGGCTCGTTAAAACCAATATGTCCTGTTCTACCAATACCCAGAAGTTGAATATCGATCCCCCCCACTTCAGCAATTTTCTGCTCATAATCTTTGCAATAATCCTCAATCTCCTCTTCTTTAATTGTCCCATCCGGAATATGAACCTGCTCTTCAGGAATATCTACATGGTTAAAAAGCTGCTCATCCATAAACCGAACATAACTTTGCAACGAGTTCGGTTGCATCGGATAGTATTCATCCAAATTAAACGTAATTACATTTTGAAAAGAAAGCCCCTCTTCTTGGTGCATACGAATGAGTTCAGCATATACATCAGTTGGGGTTGACCCGGTGGCTAAGCCCAATACCAATGAATCATTTTGCTCTTGCTTTCGACGTATTTCATCAGCAATAAGCTGAGCCACATATCTAGAACCTTGTATAGATTCATCAAAAATTTTAGTGGGTATATTTTCGTAATAACTAAATCGCGTTTCTGAAGCTCGGTAATTCATTGTTAGTTTTTAGTTAAAATAATAGATCTCAACTCATTCAAATGATTGTAATGTCGCTGAACCTTAACAATCAGTTCGTGTTATCATAGGTTAAAATCTGCTACACCTAGCAGACAAATGTTAATGTTATATTATAATGATCCCGCCGGGACCCTGTCTTACAACAAAAGTCCCGGCAGATCAATTAGGTTTAAGCATAAGGTTATTGCTTATCCCACCAAACACGGGTTACCATATCATTTGGTCCTTGTCGGCTTATTACTTCTTTATAATTCTTTGCATTGAGAACCGACTCTGTTCCTTGTGGATAGATCATTCGGCGTGGTATTTGTCCATTTGTTTGGTTACCGGCCGGTGGATTATTACTGTCTACCATTGCTGGCTCCAAGTCAGGGTATCCACTGCGACGGAAGTTACTCCAGGCTTCATAACCATTGAGGAATACGGCTGCCCAGTATTGGGTATTTATTTGTTCTAACTGTTGTGCTTCAGTACCACCTGTATTAAAGGGATTATTGGCCAGGTAATTGTTAATTTCTGCCGAAGCAATATCTGCCCCTCCATCAGCATCATAAAGTGATAGGTAGTTCATGGCAGCTCGAACCCCATCATTATAGTGTGTTTCGGCAGTACCCGAAACAGACCAACCACGAACAGCTACTTCTGCCAACATAAATTCTACTTCGGCATAAGTTTGGAAGAAAGTCGGATCATCACGATCTGCCAGCATAGGATTCACCCGCGAGTAGTCAGCCATATCTCCGGTATAGCTTGAATGACTCTGAACGGAAGTAGAAGTATATCCACTTGGGAATCCTAAAGGGGGCTTATTATCCTGAGCATAAATATCAATACGTGGATCATTGCGGTTATCTAACCAATCAATAAGCGTTTGTGCAACATATTCATGATCGCTACTGTGGCTTAATACTTCGCTAACAGGATTACTATTCATACCTGCCGGACCATTATTTGGCCCATCTTGGTGTTTAACCATAGCAATATCCTCATTACTGGTCATGACACCACCAGGAGCCGAAATCGCAGCCTCTGCTTGGTTCTGGGCTTTACTGATATCTACCTTAACCAACCGAAGTGCCAGTCGCAGTCTCAGTGAGTTAGCAAACTTCTGCCACTTTGTGACATCCCCGTTATAAAGCAGATCATTACTACCAAACGAAGATTTTGATCCATCCAACTGCTTTACTGCTGCATCCAGTTCAGAAAAGAAATCGTCATAGATATCTTTTTGGCGATCGTAAACCGGGGTAAACTCGCGATCAATAAACCCTTTGCCCGCTTCTGAATAAGGCATATCACCATATAGATCGGTAATACGATGGTATATAAACACCCTCATTATTCGTGCTATGGCGAGTTGATTATCGACGGTTTCTCCGGCCTCTTTCTTTTTCTTGAGCTGATAAACCAGATCCTCAACATTTTTGACCTGTGCCCTGCTGGAAATACCGGTTCCAGAAAATGCTGTATTCCAGAAAGACGTTAACCAGCCAACACTCTCAGTATAGTTATTGCCACCCCCAAACCATACATTCACAAGGTGTTGCACAATATTTTCACTATACAGAAGGTTTGCACGCCAGACCTCATAGCGTGTCCCTGCTGTAGCTAATTGAATGGTAGTAAGCTGCATCTCAGGGGCAACCTGATTTACAGTTGTTGGATCTTCATTCATGTCTCCAAAATCACTGAAAGAGTCACAAGAAGTAACAAGCACTCCAACCAGTAACAAAGCAAATACTATAGGTGTTATTTTAGATAAGTATGATGTACTCATAATTGATAGAATTCATTTATTAGGTTTATGCAGTGCTTTTAAAAGCCAATATCGATGCTAAATCCGAATGACCTTGCACCAGGTACTCCCGCCAGCTCCAAACCTTGGGAATTATTTCTGTTAATAGTTGCTTCTGGATCTACATTCGGTACTGAATTGTAGATGTAAAACAGATTTCGTCCTGTTGCAGAAAGTGTTGCAGTTCGAATTGGGAGTTTGGCAATCAATGATTGAGGCAGCTGGTAGCTTAATTGTAACTGCCGTAGCTTCACAAAGTTTGCATCATACACAAATTCCTCAGCTATATTTTGCTCGATATTGCCATAGTAAGCCGAAGGTAAAACAGCCGTATTGTTTTGACCTCCATTAATATCTACTCCATCGGCAACGAAACAAGGGCTATAAGGGGTCCCTGCTTGATCACATCCAGCACGCCCTTCCAGGGTGTTCTTATGAAGTCCGGCACCGTAAGCATATGAGTTTGTTCCAGAGAATATTTGCCCGCCCCAATGAACACCTACTAAGGTATTCAAGCTCCAGGATTTATAAGAAACAGTATTGCTCCAGCCCAATGTCCAGTCAGGTGTACCTTTACCCAAGACAGCTTGCTCATCAGATTGAACCGGCAATCCGTTTTCATGAATAATATTACCGTCCGCATCTCGCTTATATTTATATCCTCTTATCGTTCCGTATTCCTCACCAACAGTTGCGGTAATAGTAGCGGTTTGGGTTCGGCTTTGTTCCATCAACAGGACTTCTTGTTCTCCCGCTAATTCTACTACTTCGCTTTTATTTTGAGCATAATTTAGACTGGTTTCCCAAAGAACATCCGTTGTATTAACCGGTATACCACTAAGTAATAATTCAATACCACTATTATCTAACTGACCGGCATTAATCATTCGTTCACCAAAACCGCTAGTATTAGAAATAGTAGTTGATAAGATTTGATTTGTTGTTTGACGATCATACCAGCTAGCATCAAGGCTCAGGCGATCATCAAAGAATCGCAGGTCAAACCCAAACTCCAGTTCTTTCGTTGAAGTAGGTTTTAATGTTGATAATGGCACCACATCACCACCAACTGTAGCAGCAGATTGACTTTGATGGGTAAAGTTTAGGACAGCGTATGTAAGGTTTAACTGGTAGGCATCCGTATCACTTCCAACTTCGGCCCAAGATCCCCGCACTTTACCAAAGCTAAGCCAGGAAGGCATTGCAGAGGAAAATGCTTCAGAGAATACAAAACTTGTACTAATTGATGGATAAAAGAATGCATTTCCATCTTTAGGGAGTGTTGAAGACCAATCATTCCGTGCTGTTAAAGTAAGATATAGATAGTCGTTATAAGAGAAATCAAATGAACCATAAACAGAGTTCACCTGCTTTTCAGAAAAGTCATAATTTGGTGTTACACTCGACATATTGGAGATAGTTCTAAATTTCGGAACTTTGAAGTCACTCCCTGAAACACCAACGGTTTCATTTTTCCTATAACTTATTGCTCCACCTGCAGTAGCTTTGACAGCGATATCAGAGGTTATCTGTCTATCAATTTTAACTATTAAATCAGTAGTATTTTCCAGCACTCTGAATTCATTTTCTAACATATCGCCACCCATTCTATATGCAGTACCCCATGGGGTAAAACTCGTACGGCGCAGTGTATACCAATCTAACCCTGTTCTAGCTTGCAGAGAAGCCCAATCTGTCAAATCATAACTCAAGTCTACGTGCCCAATAATACGATCTTTGTTATCATCAGTATCGTACTGATTAACAACCCAATACGGATTATTTACATAGTCATTACTACTAAACGTCTGTTCGGTGCCATCTTCAGTCATGTAATTATTCTGAAGAGCATCTAAACCAATATTCGGCGGTAAGATAGCAACAGAGAAGTTTGCATTACCCGGACTATCAGAAAGCCAAGGCCTGTTGTTGGCAGTTTCATCAATATAGTTCGCTTTTACATCTGCTTTCAACTTTCCAACCGTCTGTGAACCACGTAACGTCAGTGATAACCGTTCTAAGCCTGAGTTAGGAACGATACTTTCTGAATCAAAATAAGTAGTCGAAAAATAGTAAGTCGAGTTCTTGTCGCCGCCCGATAAAGACAAAGAGTTTTTACTGGAAACGCCGGTCTCATAAAATTGATTAAGCCTATCACCATGACTAACATACGGACGCTTCTGCCCGTCAAACTGGACTACAGAAGAACCATCTAAAGGGGCGCCCCAACTACTCAAACCGGTATTCCGTGCTTCAGTTTGATTTTGTGGCTTTTGCCCCTGGTTTCCTTGCCCATATTTACTTTGATAGTCAGCAAATCCAACCATAGCGTCATTCCAGGTAAAAGTACTACTTACATTCAAAACAGGACCGCGTTCAAGCCCTTCACCAGACTTTGTTGTAATTACTATAACTCCATCACGAGCACGTGCACCATATAAAGCAGCGGCACCGGCTCCTTTTAAGACACTGATATTTTCAATATTCTCAGAGTTTATTGATGAGATACCATCTCCCCCATCGAAGCCACCCCACTTTCCGGCAGATCCAAAGTTTGTATTATCAATGGGTATACCATCAACAACATACAGCGGCTGGTTATTACCATTTAATGAAGAAGATCCACGAATAGTAACACGAGATGAAGAACCTGGACCGCCCGAAGTCGGACTTACATTAACACCTGCTACCGTTCCCTGTAGTAGATTAGCCGTATTCGTTTCAGTTGCAGTAACTAAATCTTTTGACTCTACTTCTGAAACAGAATACCCCAACGATTTTGACTCTCTTTTAAGGCCGAGTGCTGTAACTACAACATCATCTAACGCTTCAGTCTGTGGTTCTAACGTTACTGATATTTGAGACCGACCATTGAGCTCAATAGTCTTCTTTCCAAAACCTACAAAGGAAAAACGTAATGAAGTATTTAAGTTCGATACATTAAGTGTAAACTCTCCATCGGCATCAGATGTTGTTCCTTGCTGAGTACCCACTTCTATAATATTTACTCCCGGAAGTGGACTTTGGTCATCAGCAGATAGAACTGTTCCCGAAACAGTACTGCTTTGTGCTATTGCGGGAACAGCACCTACCAGCAAGACGAACATGAAACAAATTACTGCCATGCCCCCCCTTACTAAGATGCTTTTCGCAAAGCAAGATGCAATTCGACTATCGTATTGATCTTTCATAATTTTATCTTTTTAGTGTTAGATTGATTTTATAAGAAGACGTATCGAACTGAGTATCCGCGTCTAATACTATCCCCTATTTTTTTGTATGAATGATATCCTTCTCTGATTTACATGTGCCAATCTCTAATACATCAGATGCATAATCACATCGATGTTATACAATTCTAAAAAAACTAGGGTTCTGTCATATAGCAAGAATCCCCATTACTTTGGAACCGCTTCCACAACCGAAATGCATCTTTACGGTCTTTAAATACACTTTTAACAGATATACCTTTCCCATTGATGTTATACAGAAAAGTGAATCAGTTTCTTTTTTTTAAAGAATGTCCTTTTAACGTTTCATCTCAATGCTTTCTTTTATGATCCCTTTTGGATAACACGTCGCAGGTTTTTCCAATGCTTTCCCTTCATTGCTGTATCAGTAAATAGTGATATACCATCGGCACCAGCATCCATGGCATATTCGAAAGCTTGGGCCAACTCCTTTTCATCCATTGCAGGTACAAACAAACCACTATATAAAGCCGTTGTTTTAGGAAGTTCATTTCGAGCTTCCTTTACTGCTTCAGCAATCCATGAGAGGCCCTTATCGTAAAAGTTGTGATACATCATTGGTAAAACAGCATCGAGATCCCAGTCGGGCCAGTTCTGGCGGACTAAGGTACGTGCAATATCAGGGGTAGGAAATACGGCGGCAGTAAGCAATCGATTTTGTTCATGCACATCAAGAGCGATCTTATTCACCAAAGTAGTAACCTGGTTATACCGATAAAGCTTCCACTCCCGACTTTGAGCAGGATCTTTCAACTCCAGTGGATCTGTCCCATACTGTTCTTTAAATCGCTGTCGACATACCGAACAGTAGCAGTAATCGTACTGGGAGTACTCTTTATCCTGTACAATATCATACTTGGGTTGTAAACTTATAGGTAAGATTACATCCGGATAACGAATATAATCCAGGTGGATACTTTTAATTTCTGTATATGCCAACAGCTCAGACACTTCTTCGCGGAGATATTCATGTACAGGCTTACGCGACGGGCAAAACCATTTATAGTAGTCTACATAGGCCGGATCTGATAATGAAGATTGCCCCTTCCGATTTACCATAAACCACTCGGGATGCTTTTGTTGAGCCTCCGTATCACTACCGCGCTGTAGACTCACCAACCAGGCATGTACCTCGATCCCAACCTTCTCGGCAGCCGGAATAATGGTATCAAAATTTTTCTGCGGTAATATAGCATCGAAACCAGCCTTTTTTAATTTCTCCAAGCGGTATTTCCAATCATCAACCGACCCCTCTGTTTCTGTTATCCATGCCCAATTCTTTGACAGCTTATGATTTCGCAATCTAACTTTCTGACCACCAAATGCTTTTGATAGGTTAAAGCCACTGGCGACTCCTGCTAATGTAGAACTTGTATACTTCAAAAATGTCTTTCTATCCATAAATAACACTTCTTTTTACTGTTATAGTGCAGTGCTCCAAACCCTGCCATTCTCACGAATATACCAACGTTTCCCACTTTCCGGCTCTTTGATCTGTATTTCAAAGGTGTGTATACTACTATTGATAGCCACAATCGAGAAGTCTGGAAACTGCTTCGTCAAACCAAGCTCATCTGCTATGAATTGACTTTTCAGGTGTTGCGGATCTGAAGTAAAAGAACCTTTATTTTTTTTATAACGATATTGCTGATAATACAATCTTCGCAAATACCACTTAATATTTTCTTCTTTATCCAAACTGGAAGAATCTCCAACTTCTTTAGCAAACTGTATATAGCCCCACATCTCGGGATAATGCATATTTACAACCCCCTGCGGTGACCAAACCCAGTTATCCTCAGATAAAGGTTCGTTTGTATCAGGATCTGTCACCTTTCGATACGCCCCTTCTTCGGATTCAAGCTTCCACTCTACACGCGAAAAATTAATTCTCCACTGATCTCCAACAGATGGACGGTTTCCATCTTTAGAGGCTTCTTCCAGGTCTTTCCAGGGGATTGCAAGCTCTACTGTCCATCCCGAATCGATATCAGCAGGATTGTTTAGCGTGCCCTGAATATCAATACCTATTTTTAGATCTCTCATATCCCAAGAATCTATAGCTTTCCCTCCTGTACGATAAGGCTCCGTAAGCATCAGGTCCCAAAAGGTACCCAAGGCATTCACTTCCAGCTCATAATACTGGTGGGTGTCTCCATCAGGATCTACAAACACCTCAAAATTATTATCATGAAATATGACGGCATCTCTTTCTTTGAGTCTTGCCCAAACATGAGGTTCTTCCAGCTGAGCAGCTATATACAAATAGGTATCATCCCATAACATTTTAACGGTTGTACGATATCTCGGCTTTGATGCACTCTCCCCTTCAATATCCAAAAACGGGTCGGTCCATATTGTCCGTTGCCACCCGTTCTCATTCAGGCTACCATCGATTGTCAACGGATTAGAAACCTTGGGCGCAACATATGTTTTGGGATTAAATTTGATAGCAGGAGCTTCATTTTGCGCTTTCCCGATCTCAACAAAGAGAAATAACAAGATCACAAAAGCTACTATTGAGTCGCTTTTCAGTATAACATTCATTTTCTTGGTTGCTGGAATATTAACTTTCATGCATGATGAGTTTTTTTCTTTTTAATTTCTTGCCAGATTGAAGCAGCGGCACCTAAAATTGCAGCGTTCTTTTCAGTAAGGCTGGAAGGCAGGATATCTACTTCATTTTTAAATATCTCCAACAGATGTTCTTCCATGTTTTCTTTTGCCGGTTCTAAGATAAGATCTCCTGCTTTTGCTAATCCCCCGGATACCACTATCGCTTCGGGATTCATACAAGCTACAATATCTGCTAGTTTCAATCCTAAAATTCTACCGGTATACTCAAAAGCCTCTAGTGCAACTACATCATCACAGCGTGCTGCTTCCGTAATCTTCCTTGCATCCATTTCTGCTGACGTAATATTTCGGAGTGTGCTTTTGTTTCCCTTTTCTGATAGTATTTTCTGTACCGTTCTTACTAAACCCGGAGCAGATACATAGGTTTCCAAACAGCCCTGACGCCCACATGAACAAGTGCGTCCATCATAATATACAGTAGTGTGCCCAATCTCTCCGGCATGACCTCTCTTCCCCATTACAAGCTTTCCATTGGCAACAATACCGCATCCCAGCCCAGTGCCCAATGTAATTGAAACAAAGTTTTCCATTCCACGTGCGGCACCATATAGCAGCTCTCCCACTGCCGATGCATTCGCGTCATTGACTAAAAAAGCAGGCAAATTGGTATACTCTTCTAACACACTGACAACAGGAACATTGTCATTCCAATCTAAATTTGAAGCACTCTCTATAGTGCCCAGGCAAGAATTGCCTGTAGGAGCGCCAATACCAATTCCTTTTAAGTTTAATTCGACATCAAGTGATGATTTTAATTGAATCACTTGATCGAATAAGTGCTTAAAAAAATGTTGATATGTTACTGATGAATTGGTCGGAATAGCATTATAAGCCAAAAGCCCCCCTTCTTCAGATACCAATCCGAATTTTGTCCATGTTCCGCCCAAGTCTACGCCGACCACACCATCTTGCATTATAGCTTCTGTTTTACCTTAGTGTTAAAAAAAATTAACCCATATATGTTACTATTTTCGATAATACTCTTCTAGAGTAAACCCACTGGAAACGTTTCCAAACTTCATATTTCATACTCTTTGGTTCTAATAAACCACCTAATGTGGTACAATACCTATCTCCAAATACTTTTAAGAAAGCCTGTACACTACCTCTAGTCAGTATTATTCCTCAAATAACTCTTCGTCTTCCGGTCTTATTTGTATGAGTTTTCTCCATGATTTAAATAAATAAACACTTGCTGCTATCGAAACAATGGTAATAACACTGGCCAATGTCCAACGTCCGTATATCCAATACCCTGTAGCAAAGAGGGTTCCATAGATTGCAACAGATCCTAATGCCATGCATAAGATTCCTTGGGGCACCCGCCATGCTTCATCCTGAAGTGGTTCCAAATTGTTTTCCTCAGCTTCGGCTTCTTCAATAACTTTTTGCCAACCAGGTCCACCAGGTCGTGCAACCTCACAAAAATTAACCAACGTTTCTTTGTCCGTTGGCCGGGTATATAACGTAACCAACACCCAACCGATCGTTGTAATAATCACACCTGCAATAAGCTCTTGCCAAGACGTTAAATCAGGCAACCCTGTATGAGTATGAGCAAACTGAAAATACATAGCTACTAGAAAAGAGATCACCATCGCGGCAACCTCACTGGCCGCATTTATACGCCACCAAAACCAGCGTAGAATAAAGAGTAAGCCGGTTCCGGCCCCGATCTGCAAGATAATCTGAAAACTGTCCAGAGCATTACGCAGGAATAATGCCAATGACCCGGCAACAATCATAAGTACCGCTGTAGAAATTCGTCCTACCCTAACTAATTCTTTTTCTGAGCTTTCCGGACGGACAAATCGTTTATAAAAATCGTTCACCAAATATGAGGACCCCCAATTGAGGTGAGTAGAAATTGTGGACATATAAGCTGCTGTTAGCGACGCAACCACAATCCCCAGCCATCCTGTAGGAATAAAAGTAAGCATTGCCGGATAGCCCATATCATTATCGGCAACAGAAGCAGCATCTGGAAAGGCTTCTTTCATAGATGCAATATCAGGAAACACAATAATAGAACACAAACCTACAATAATCCATGGCCATGGGCGAAGCGCATAGTGTGCGGCGTTAAAGAAGAAAACAGCAGCAATCGAGTTATTTTCATCTTTGGCAGCAAACATTCGCTGAGCAATATATCCACCGCCACCTGGCTCAGCTCCCGGGTAGTAAACGCTCCACCATTGAATAGCCAATGGGATAATAAAAATACCTATGGCCTGGGATGGATCTGAAAAATCAGGTAAAATATTAAGCTGGGTGATTACTTCTTTATGATTGAGCAATCCTTCAAGCCCCCCTACTTCGGGATGATCCAGCGCAACATAAGCAGCAATAAGACTACCCCCTATTGCTAAAAAGAACTGAAAAAAATCGGTGAGTAACACTCCCTTCAACCCTCCAAGCGAACTGTAAATAACTGTAACAACCCCGGTAATTACCACTGTTTGCACAGGGGTAAGCCCCATCAGTACACCGCTAATCTTAATTGCTGCAAGTGATACGGTTGCCATCACCACAACATTAAAAAAGAATCCTAAATAGATCGACCGGAACCCACGCAAGAAAGCCGCCATTTTACCACTATATCGCAGCTCATAGAACTCCACATCGGTAAGTACTCCCGACCGTTTCCACAAGTTTGCATATACAAAAACTGTAAGCATGCCTGTAAGCAAAAAAGCCCACCACACCCAGTTTCCTGATACGCCATCGGTTCTAACAATATTAGATACCAAATTAGGAGTGTCCGTAGAAAAAGTGGTGGCTACCATTGAGATCCCCAATAACCACCATGGCATATTTTTACCTGCAGCAAAAAACTGGGTGGAATTTTTGCCGGCCTGCCGGGCCACCCAAAGGCCGATGCATAGTGAAAAAAGTAAATAGGCACAAATAATGGCCCAATCTATAGGGGCTAATAGCATAAATGTAGACTCTAATTAAAAAGATCGTTTAATATGGCTGATACAATAATAATCTCCAAGGATAGCATGCTAATGTTTTGGTTGTAACTATCACCTAGCAATGGAAACCAACCTTCTTTCAAAGTTCATTCGCAGCCCTATTTTTATAAATAAGAGACAAAATATCTACTTCTAACTACCATTTATTTCCATTTCACAACCTTTGGGAGCGGTTCCAATATTTCGTCCACATACCGATATCTCATACAAAATAGGTTAAAATCCTGCCCAAAAGCTCGCCCATATACCTTCAAGTACATTTTTTTAGGGCTTCCGCAAACAAGCTCCCAAGCTTTTTTATCACAGGGCATTTTTTATTAATGTACGATGGCAATTGTGAACCAAATCAATCTTATGATATTACGAATTCTACTTTTTGCATTTTCAGCTTTAATAGTTTGTGCCTGTCAACCGGTTGAACATACCCAAAAACAAGCCCCTCATATTATTCCCGAGCCAGCTACATTACAGTTAAAATCCGGTACATTTCAAATTGATAGACAAACAACAATCTACGCCGACAAGTCTAATTCTACACTTCTCGATGTGGCTAAACAGCTAAAAGGTACCATCGATTCAGCGACCGGTTTTGATCTCAGTATCCAAAATTCAAACTCTACTGCTTCAAACAGCATCTCATTTACGATTGATGACAATACCACCTCATATGAAAATGATGAGGCTTATCACCTATCAGTTACTCAGGAGTCGGTCAAATTATCGGCTCCCAACGCCACCGGATTGTTCTATGGAGTACAATCACTACTACAATTATTACCTCCACAAATATACCAAACCGATTATACACTGGTATCCCAAGATACCGAATGGCATATTCCTGCAGTGGAGATTCACGATTATCCCCGTTTCGAGTATAGGGGGATGCACCTCGACGTGGCACGCCACTTTTTCCCGGTCGAATTTGTAAAACGATATATCGACTTGATGGCCATGCACAAAATGAATCGCTTTCACTGGCACCTAACCGAGGACCAGGGGTGGCGTATAGAGATTAAGCAGTATCCTAAACTTACAGAAATAGGTGCATGGAGAGATTCAACACTTGTAGGCCATTACACTTCAAATGTATACGATACTACAACTTATGGCGGATACTACACTCAAGAAGAGGTTCGGGAAGTAGTTGCATATGCTCAAAAGAAGCATATTACGGTTATTCCTGAGATTGAGATGCCCGGACATGCTTCCGCTGCCCTTGCTTCCTATCCCCAGTACGGGTGTATAGAAGGCAAAGATTACCAGGTAAAAACAACATGGGGTATTTTTGAAGATATCTACTGTCCGCGAGAAAAAACATTCACTTTTCTTAAAAATGTATTAACGGAAGTCATGGACCTATTCCCAAGCGAGTATATCCATATCGGGGGCGACGAAGCACCTAAAAAACAATGGGAGGAAAGTGAATTTGCTCAGCAGGTTATACAGCGCGAAGAGTTGGAGGATGAACACGAATTGCAAAGCTATTTCATCACTCGTATTGAAAAATTCCTCAACAAAAATGGACGGCAGATTATCGGATGGGATGAAATCCTGGAAGGCGGCTTGGCCCCGAATGCTACCGTCATGAGCTGGCGCGGCATGGAAGGTGGTATTAAATCTGCCAAACAGAAACACGATGTGATCATGACGCCTACCAGCCATGTATACTTAGATTATTACCAGGCAGATGAAGAAACGGAGCCACTGGCTATTGGTGGATTTATCAGCCTTGAAAAAATATACAACTTCGATCCGGTACCAGAAGAGTTAAACGCTGAAGAAGCACAATATATCCTTGGAGCACAAGGGAATATCTGGACCGAATATATGCACAGTGGAGATAAAGTGGAATATATGGCCTATCCCCGTGCTTCTGCCCTTTCAGAAGTAGTTTGGTCCCCCCATAGTAAAAGAAACTGGACTGACTTCTGGCGACGTATGCATGTGCATTTTGATCGTTTTGATGTGTTGGGTGTTAATGCTGCCAAACATTATGAAAACAAGATACCTAAGTTTGATAATCAGTAAATGACTTCTAAAACACCCGGCTATCAGAAGATAGCCGGGATTTTCTTTCGTCCACTCTCCCGATTTTTTTTAATTTCAACTCCATCCCCACCCCTATTCTCTCCCTGCAAGCAAGAAGAAGAACGCTTATCTATGATAGGAGTTCATTTAAAAAGTCGGTATCCATCCCAAAAAATTAGCTGTGAAGAACAAAAAGGGTGCAGAGACCGGAAGGAGAAGGGAAGCCACTGGTACTCTTTTAAAACGGAATGGGGAAGATTGTGAGGCAGAGAAACATCCCCCTTTATCTTCGGCTGACGCCGAATTCATCATCCCCGCTTCGAAGGGGGAAGAAAGTGGATCTCTAATAACATCAGTAACAATTAACACCGGAATTAACAACGCTACAGCTACCTGCTCTTTGAGTCTGCTACTGATTACTTTCTACTTGTTGATTCAGAATTAAACATCTTACCAAAAGAGCCATACTTCTCGAATGATTTCACAACATTGTTCTCGACAGGTGTTCGCAGAATAATCGGATTGTTTTTCCAAAATTCCGGATTATAATCAGCCTTATCAATCAAACGGTAATCTGAAGCATCAGTCTTTTCACCTTCAAAATAGTTCTCGGTTAAATATTGTGATAACCCATCTACTTCATAGTCATAAAAGAACAGTAACGACCGTGAATGAATCCGCCGCTTGAAATCAGTCCTGCCAAATAATCCTTTCTTTTTGATATAATCATATGACAAGTCGACTTTTATCATATTTGGATACAAAATATCATTGCTTAATGTCGTTCTTGAAAATTCAATATTAAGAATTGAATTTCGCGTCTCCGCTTTTTGGGCAACGGGGTTAACCGGGTCATAATCTTCATCATTAACTCGTACATTCAATTTTAAAATAGTGTGGCTGCTATCGGTAATTACCACTGTACCAGTGGAAGCTGGCCCCTCAATATTCTTTTTGGGTTCAAAGCGGAGTGCTATAGCATCCTCTGCCTCTTGGTGATATCTTTTCTCCACATAAAAGTTATAATAATCCCTTGAATCTACTCGAAGTGGCCAAATAAAAGTCGAAATAAATGGGTACTGATCAACAAGTTCCATTCTGGAAAAAATGGAAAAATTAGTATTGTACATTGTAGCCTTCAAACTATCATAAGGGATGACTGCATATCTGCCATTTTCTACTTTTAAATGGTCAATTACATTCGAGGAGAGTTCAGCGTGATAAAACGTTTCTACAAATTCAGTATAAATCGAATCACTCTGGGTAAGCTGCCGGTAAAAGGCGTGGCCGAATACCTGTTCTTTCCTCGATAACACCTTGTCTATCGCTTTCTCTACCAAATTGATCTCAAAATTATCGGTAACCGTAATTTGCTCTGACCTAACTACTGTTGGTTTCAAGCTAATGACAAGTTCTCTGTGCTTTTTCTCTGTGACCTTCACTTTTTGTTCTTGGTACCCCACAAAACTTACAACCAAATCTAGCGGTAAGCTATCTGTTTTAAGTGAAAATGATCCCTGGCTGTTGGATGCCGTGCCATAACTACTGTCTTGAACCATAATATTTGCAGCGGGAAGGGAACGACCGGTTTCCCGATCAACAACTTTGCCCGTAATCACTGATTGTCCATACAGTAATTCACCGGATAATGAAAAAGTGATCAATAATACAACAATTGTAAACTTGTGCATAACCGATAAGTGTTTGAAGTTGAAATAAAAACAGAGCCGGTCATTAAAAATACCGGCCCTGTATTTCTTTTGTTAGAGTTCGAGTTTTACACCAGCTTCGCAACTGCTCCCTGCTGATAATCGGTATATCGAAGGCCTTGTAATGCCCAAATTCGAATCGGTTATTCACAAAGGGGGCAACCAACATCAACAGTTGATAAAAGCCGGATGACCTTTTCACCTGGAAAGATTTATCTATAGCCTCTTCCAAACGACGATTAATATTTACCTCAAAATTCTTGTATCCCTTTTTTCTACCTTCATAGGGCGTTTTGATTATGGGATAAGAGAGATCTCCCGAGAACCTAAAATCTGTTTGGTAGACCGAATACCGATCCAGCTTGTACTCCATAGACTTTTCTTTGGTTAACCTCTCCCAATCCGGCTGCTGACCAACCACTGTTAACGGCAGCATGATACCGCAAAAAAATGCTAAGCTAATTTGTTTCCACTTTTTCATTCTCACCCTCTATAGGTTCTAACTTTAGTTTTTGATAACAAGCAAGCATATTAACTACTGTTGCCGTTGAGAAATTACCGAGATGATCATCCACCAGAATATTGACTCCAAATGAACTTTTTCGCCAGCGTGCCACCGAAGACGGATCCTTTACATCAGGCGCCGGCAGCTTCAATATTCTTGAAACAGGCCAACTTCCATCTTCATACTGATGATTTAAAAGCCAATGTATTCCCCCTTCAATCTGCTGCTCATACTTTTCCGGGTAACTGAGGAGCAAAGCTTTTAATGCAAGTGCAGTGTAAAAGGCATTGGAATTTGCCCCTTCTATAGCAGAATCCCATCCTCCATCGGTCTCTTGATATGCAGCCAGCCATTGCAGAGCCTGCTGCTGTTGCCTGGCATACTTATCAACCCCGGCAACAGCCATTACAAAAAAGGAAGTGGTATAAACAGGGCTTGTCCACCAGTAAGCCGGCAGATATCCCTCGGCAGTCTGTTGCTCCGCCAACCATGATATTGTGTTAGCAAACTCGTCAGAATATTGATCCAAATCCTTTAGCATGTAAGCTGCGACCGCCGCAACACAGGGGTGCGAAATCGTCCATCCTGATACGTCCTCATCCTCAGGGAGCTCAAGAGTTCTTCTTAACAAAACCGGATCATTATATGTACCCCATCCCCCGTCTTCCCTTTGGAAGGTCAGCCAGCGTTCAACGAGCCGTTCTCGCTGTTCCTGCGGCAATAAAGGATTTATGCCAATAATAAAATTAAGTGAATCGCCATCCCGGATCATAAAATCGTTATATCCGCCAAGCGACTCTTCATCTTCAATCAAAGAGCGGCTAACGTCTTCAACACACTTTTGGGCCAGTCCGGCTTCATGCAGCTGATAGCACACGTAGTTCGTAATCCAACCGCTTCCCAGGCCAGCATTTGTTAAAAAGTCAGACCACCGGTTAGATTCATCAAGAGTCTCTTTTAAATATGTAACTCCATCCTCAATGGCATTTTCAATATCCTTTTCGTGAACCTTTTTAAGAGGAGAGTTATTCTTGAATGCCCCATTCCTGTTCGCCTTTTGCCGGGTTTTAAGTAAAAGCTGTTCAATTTCCCACAACAACTTATCACATCTCTCAATCTCACTCTTGATACGTGATTTATACTTATCCACGGGGATCTTTTCAACCAGAGCCATTGCCTTCAGGTAGTAATCCTTGGCTTCATTCAGGAGCTTACTGGCAATCCCCGAGACAAACAGGTACTTATTCTTTGTAGCGGGGGCAAGTATCTGATCATGTTCAATATTTTGCTCAATAAATTTTTCAACGCGGTAAATAGCATAGGTCCACTGCCCGCTCTTCATATCCTGCTTAAAATCATCAATATCGTCAAAAAGCTGGAAGCCGGTATGAAAAGACAGCAACGAGCGTTCCAGTACTTCTCTGTATCAAAGTTGTTATTAACCGAACACAGGGCTAACACCGAAGCAATACTTAATCCCGACTTGCCTTCGGCTAATTGCTCAAATAATTTTTCAGTAAAGAATTGCTGCTCTTTTGAGAGCTTCTTTTCAAGCATATTAGCTTCTAAATACCGTTTCTTAATAACATCAAACTCTTCCCAAAACGGGTGATTACTCTCAAATACTTGAGTTAACTCTTTAATAGACCGTTCATGATACGCCATACATAACATCATTCGCTTTATCGACGAAGTATTGGTGTTGTCAGAAACCGTATCAAACTGTTGGTCTAATAGTAATGTTGTTCGAAAATATAGATAGCCTGCCAAAGACAAGCGCTCAACAACAACTTGGTCAACATTTGGAAAGGCCGGACTCAACATAGAAAAAAGATCCAAGTAGAATTGATGATCGACCTGTAACTTTTTATTTCCCTCTTGTTCTTTAATCGCTTCCGGGATATCTAAGCCAGATATAAATTTTGAAAATGCAGTCCATGTGTTACACTGTTTCATAAAGCTCCCCTAGCCAAATAGCGTAAATTTTTTTGATCGCTATATTCTGTTTTAATGAATTAACTACAAGAGAGGATTTTGTTTCCTAAATGTAAATAGGTCTAAAAGGCTCATTTTTATTGAGACTTAAGTAACAATATGTTTAAAATTTTGCCCATCCATTACACTAAGTAGATAAATTCAATGCTTTTTTATTTCTCAATATATAACGTAATAACTCCCCACGACCACTCAGACCCAACTTTTTACCAATGCGATATCTATGATTTTTAACTGTCTTATGGCTAATGGATAACGATTGGGCAATTTCTTCATTTGATTTCAACTTGGTCATCTCTTGTAATACTTCAACTTCTCTTGAAGTCAACTGTTGAATATCATTTATATTCCGTTCGTTCGCGAAATTGTTTGTATGCTCAAACTGCAGATAAGAGTTAAAATAAAACTCTCCCTTTGATACAGCATCCAAACACTTTAGCAGAGTATCCTTATCATCATTTCTTAATAACACCCCGCTTATTCCGTCAGAGATTAAACTCTGAAGATTGGATAGCACCTCAAATCTATCCAAAATCACAAAAGCCGGTGAGTGCTTATCTTTAGCCGAAACCGTAATTGCACTAAAACTGCTATTCTGGTACTGTTGATACTCATCGATAATAATATCTGGTTTCAGATCAATAATATCTTGCTCAGAGACAGTATCTTCCTGACCTACTCCCAATACCCTAAAATCTTCATCTTTCAAATATGATGACATCAGATCTTGTATAAGTCTTTCATTTATCCGAATGTAGATAGTTTGGTCATCCGACATTTAAAACCCTCTGATTAATCCAATCCTAACTTTACTCATTTACAAGAGATATCTAGTCTACAAATGTTACAGCTTTTATAGTTACTCCACTGAAAACAGCAATTCTACCAACAGGTTTAGCTTTTCAAGTTACGTTTATGACGCACTAAGCGGCTATATTCTTACTAAAGCTGATGTTATAGATTTTTCTAATAATGAGCTATAACTCAATAAAAAAAGTCTCGCCCAATAATGTCCGTTCGAATATACACAGCATTAAATTACTTTAGTGCACAATGGTACATATTGTAGCCAATATTAAACAATAGTTAGCAGTAGTCGTTGCCCTATTAGACATCATCAAGTATTGGTGTTGCCAAGTATAGCACGGTATTACTTGACAAACCCAAAACTGAGACCAATATGAGGAAATATTAAATTATCATATAAAAGTGGTCCGGCTACCACCCTGAATACAAACCCTTTACCTGCTGGTTGACGTCTATATCCCACATGCAAAGAAGGTATTGCTTCAAAGTTGTTATATCGTTCTGATAATGTGTGCTTTTCTGATACCCACTGAAATGTAACACCACCTCCGAGTTCTAAGAACTTCTTGTCTTTACCAACTAAGTAACTACTCATTACCGGCACCGAGATACCATATGTTTGCCAATGCACTTCATGTTGGCTAAAACGACTGAGTATTTCATCCTCACTTAAGTTTAATATGACACCAATTACTGTTCTAAAAACAAACTTTTCACTGTACATCCGGTCATAATTAAAACTGATAGATGCCCCGGTTCCTCCCAGCTCTAAGTAAAACGTTTATCGTATTTCTTTCTCTTTATTTTTGGATTGTGCCATAACAACAGCAATAGAAACAGTTACAAAAAACAAAATTAGAATTACCCTCTTTAAGAATTCCAAAAAACCTCCACATTTAGTTCCAGTTTAAGGTATCAGGATCCCAACTTCTCAGAGGAATCAACGTTGTAGTTTGATAAACAGTATTAAAGACGTTTTACATAGCATCTCTCTTAATCTTTTTTGCAATATTTACGGTCAAGAGAAACCAAACACCGTACTGTTACCAACATTAATCCATTCTAATGCTATTGTATATATTGCATTACTGTCTAGCTCATCACATCGAGTACCTCATGAAAATAAAAAAGCCTCGCTCCCAACAGGGAGCGAGGCTTTAAATCGTCTAACGAAAGACGGTTGAGCGTAAACGGCTATTTTACATCATGCCGCCCATGCCGCCCATTCCACCGGGCATACCGCCTCCCATACCGCCGGGCATACCGCCGCCGGCTGGTCCGCCATCATCATCGTCTCCACCTTCAGAAGGCTTGTCAGAGATGAGTGCTTCCGTTGTCAGCATTAAGCCGGCAACAGATGCAGCGTTTTCAAGAGCGGTTCGAGTTACTTTCGTAGGATCGATTACGCCTGCTTCAACGAGATCTTCATACTCTTCGGTACGAGCATTGTATCCGAAGGAACCTTCGCCTTCAAGAACTTTCTGTACAACGATAGAGCCTTCGGCACCAGCGTTGTTAGCAATAGTTCGAAGAGGAGCTTCGAGTGCACGGCGCACAATATCGAATCCAACTTCTTGATCAGGGTTTTCACCTTCAAGATCATTAAGAGCAGATTGAGCGCGCAGTAATGCAACACCACCACCAGCTACGATGCCTTCTTCAACAGCGGCACGGGTAGCGTGGAGTGCATCTTCAACACGAGCTTTCTTCTCTTTCATTTCAACTTCAGAAGCAGCTCCGATGTTCAATACTGCAACACCACCGCTTAGCTTAGCAAGACGCTCTTGCAGCTTCTCGCGGTCATAGTCAGAAGTAGAAGATTCGATTTGACCTTTGATCTGGTTTACACGGGCAGTGATGTCATCATCTTCACCCTGTCCACCAACAAGTGTAGTATCATCCTTAGTGATATTCACACGATCAGCAGTACCTAAGAAATCAAGCGTAGCATTTTCGAGCTTGTATCCACGCTCTTCTGAGATAACAGTACCGTTAGTGAGAATAGCAATGTCTTCCAACATCTGCTTACGACGATCACCGAATCCAGGTGCCTTAACAGCAGCAATCTTCAGCGACCCGCGCAGCTTGTTTACAACCAATGTAGCCAGTGCTTCGCCTTCAATATCTTCAGCGATGATAAGCAGCGGCTTACCGGTTTGAATAACTTTCTCAAGAATTGGTAGCAGATCTTTCATGTTAGAGATCTTGCTGTCGAAGATCAGGATATATGGCTCTTCCATTTCAGCGACCATATTCTCAGAATCGGTCACAAAGTAAGGAGAGAGATATCCACGGTCGAACTGCATACCTTCAACGGTTTCGAGGTATGTTTCGGTACCTTTCGCTTCTTCAACAGTGATAACACCATCTTGACCAACTTTTTCCATTGCATCAGCAATATTTTGGCCAATTTCGTCATCTCCATTAGCAGAGATAGTACCAATTTGCTTGATGCTATCCAAGCTGTCACCAACCGGGTTACTCATTTGACGCAGCTCTGCAACAATGGCTTTAACAGCGGTATCAATGCCTCGCTTCAGTTCCATTGGATTCGCTCCGGCAGTAACATTCTTAAGACCGGTTTGAATAATAGACTGAGCAAGAACAGTAGCTGTTGTAGTTCCGTCACCAGCATTGTCGCTAGTTTTAGACGCAACTTCTTTCACCATCTGAGCGCCCATGTTTTCGCGCTTGTTGGACAGCTCGATCTCTTTTGCTACTGTAACACCATCTTTAGTAACTGTTGGTGCTCCAAATGATTTTTCAATTACTACGTTTCGTCCACGCGGTCCCAAAGTGACCTTGACAGCATTTGCAAGCTTGTCAACGCCTTGCTTGAGAGCATCGCGCGCTTCCATATCATAATGAACTAGTTTTGCAGACATAGTTCCTCTATTAATTTTTTGAGTTTATATTTAAAAAATGTGTAAAGAATTGCTTTAGGAAACGATTCCAAGAATGTCAGTTTCACGCATGATCAGGTACTCTTCACCTTCAAGCGTAACTTCAGTGCCTGAATACTTTCCGTAGAGTACTTTATCTCCTTCAGCAACTGACATATCAATCTTAGTTCCGTTTTCCACTTTGCCGGGCCCTGCAGCAACAACAGTTCCTTCCTGAGGCTTTTCTTTAGCCGAATCAGGAATAATAATGCCGGATTCTGTTTTCTCGTCCGCAGGTTCTGGCTGAACCAAAACGCGATCGCTTAACGGTTTGATTTTAGATTTAGCCATAAGTAATGACTCCTAGTTTAAGTTATTAGTTGACATTTGAAATTCTTTATCTACAGCAGTATCTGCTGGAAATACTTAAAAAATCTTGTAATGAGATCACATCCCATTTCAACAGGGTTATAGTTGAGCAAGTACCATACCAAACTTTAAGGGTTCAGTATAAAGATCTGTCAAAATGGGCTAGAAAGGCTAAGAACTGGGTATTTATAATTTTTTTTTTTAAAAAAAACTGACAGGCACTATTTATGGCTAGTCGAAATTTCAGGTCAAAATGCCATCTTCTACAAATTGTGCTGTCAACTTTTCATACAATGGTGGCTCCCAAGCTTCTGCTCGTTTATCAAAATCAAAACCATCGGGCAGTTTCTCTTTACTAATGATAGGCTTTAGTGCATTACTTAACTTTTTACGACGTTGATTAAAAGCAGTTCGGACGACCGTTTTCAAATTCTTGTCAGAACACTCCATGGCTCCTTTATCAAAAGTCAGCTTCATAACTGCACTTTCCACATTGGGTTGGGGACTGAAACAGTGGCGCGATACCGGAAACAGGATCTCGGGCGTTGCCATCAACTGCGTTTGTACACTTAAAATACCGTAATCTTTGGTTCGGATATCTGCAACAATCCGTTCCGCCACCTCTTTCTGCATCATAAGTAATGCTGTAGAAAGTACTTCTCTGTGCTCAAGCAGAGAAAATAAGATCTGGCTGGTTATGTAATAGGGTAAATTCCCGACTACATGGGTTTTCTCTTTACCTATAGAAAGTTCCTCCCAATCTATGTCAAGCACATTTTCATGACGAATCTCAAGATCATCAAACTTTTGCTCTAGTATTTCAATAGCACGCTGGTCTAACTCAACAGCTATTATATCTTTATATTGATCGACCAGCGATTCGGTAAGTGCTCCCGTTCCCGGACCAATCTCAACCACTCGATCGCCTTCCCGCGCAGGTATGGCATCCGCAATTTTTGCAATAATATTGTCATCGGTAAGAAAGTGTTGCCCTAAACTCTTTTTTGGCTTTATACTCATTTTAAAATCTATAATGACTCACAGCGAACCTTTAGAAAGCATCGATATTTCTCAAAAACAATCGTTTTAGCCGGTATAAGTCTTTTATATGTTCTATTGAAAATGTTGCTAAGTGGTACTTAGTAAAGTAAATTATCCTAAATAACCCTTAGAAATAATTATTTTATGGATATTAACCCACTTGATACGGAAAAAATTGGTATTCAGACGCTTGAAAAACAGCTTATGAAATCCGAATCAGAAATCTCCTTAAAGATAGGGTTACCAAGGGAGGTCTCCAATGATGAACGACGAATGTGTCTAACTCCAGGAGGCACATCGGTATTAACATCAAACGGACACGAAGTTTATGTAGAACAAGATGCCGGAGCTGAAGCTCACTTTACAGATCAGGAATATGCCGATGCCGGAGCTGAAATAGCCTTTAGCATCGATGAGGTGTATAAAAAGTCGGAATTGATCGTTAAAGTAGCTCCCCCTTCAGAATCAGAACTTGAACTACTGGAGCAAGACCATATCCTGCTTTCAGCCCTGCACTTGGGCAACACTACAGAAGAGTTTATTGATACCCTTATCAATAAAAACATATCGGCTATTGGCTTTGAATTTATCAAAGGCGACGACAAAGAGTTTCCCATTGTGCGCATGATGCATGAAATTACCGGTTCAATGTCAGTGCAAATTGGAGCCCACTACCTCGAAAAGGCCGACGGAGGACAAGGAATCATGCTGGGAGGTATTTCAGGAATCCCCCCTGCGACTGTCGTTATCCTTGGGGCCGGTATTACTGCAGAATATGCTGCACGAACAGCCTTGGGTTACGGTGCCCAAGTTTTTGTGATGGATAATGACTTAGCCCGGCTCCGCCATCTTGAGAATGCCCTTGATCGACGAATCATCACAGCCACTGCTAATTACCAGTACTTATCTTCAGCCCTTCAATATGCCGATGTGGTAATTGGTGCTGCCATGTTTGAAGGAAAGCGATCCCCCTGCCTAGTAACAGAACCGATGGTCACCAGCATGAAGCCTGGCAGCGTTATAGTCGACACGGTTATTGACCAAGGCGGCTGTATTGCAACGAGCAAGGCAACAACTCATTCTAAGCCCACCTTTATAAAACACGATATCATTCACTATTGTGTACCTAATATCCCTTCGAATGTAGCTCGTACAGCCACCTACGCTCTTAATAACGTCATTGTACCTTACCTTCTCGCTATTGGCGATGCTGGTGGAATACGAGAATGTCTCTGGACAAATACAGCCCTCCGAAACGGCACATATGTTTATAAAAAGCATTTGACAAAAAAATCTTTGTCAAAAATATTTGATATGCCATATCGGGAAATCGAGATGCTTATTGCCAGTCAAATCTAGCTTAAATGAAAATTCTCCATGAACAAAACTACTCAAATTTTTCTGGGTGTCCTTACTTTCCTTCCGTTTCTAATCATATTGTCTAGTATTGGGTGGGGCATGTACACAATCATTGAGACGGTGCTATCTCCTGAAGCCGTTAATCCCCTCATGTATTTATCATACCTTGGATACGTAATACCGTTTCTTTTTTTCTATACTCTTTTCTATTTAGCTCTCGGAATCTTTTATCTCGCTCATATTATTCGAAATCCTTTTTTGGATACTGAAAAGAAAGGACTTTGGTTCGTCGTACTCATTGTATTAAATGGTCTTTCAATGCCATTTTATTGGTATCTGCACATTTAGAATACCGATTCTGCCCCAAACCCCAACCACTATACTAATTATGAATCAGGAGTTAAATCCCAAGAACTTTAAGAAAATAAGTATCATCAACTGGGTATTGACTATACCTTTTTTCATTCTCTTTTCTTGGCCCTACCTGTATTTTGCTAATATATTCAGTATCGAAAAGCCGATGGCTTATATTGGATGCATATTCTTTTCGGTTCCCTTCATGATTACCATTATACACGGGCACGTTACAATGGCGCTGGGCGAAGCACATCGTCACCATTACTACGATTGGCTAAATGAGCGCCCTCTCACTTTTGGGTTACTCTATCATCCCATGTTAGTTCGAACCCGTTTTCGTCTAATCCTCCTTGTTACCAGCGTACTGCTTTTTATTGTAGGGCTTATCTTATAGATATTAAAAAGGGATGCGACATAGCCGCATCCCTGAGAAATAAACGAATCCATTTTTAGTTTTTAATAGGCCGTTCCCTCTTTTATCCCATCAACTACCGAAGGATCAAGTAAGGTAGAGGTATCTCCCATATCATCCGTTTCACCAGCTGCTACCTTGCGTAAAATACGCCGCATTATCTTACCAGACCGTGTTTTCGGGAGTCCTTCCACGATCTGAATTTTCTCTGGCTTGGCAATAGGACTAATTACTTTTGAGACCAGCTTATTTATCTCTTCTTTAAAAGACGCCGGATCACTAATCTCTTCATCGCATGTCATAAAGGCAAAAACTGCTTCCCCTTTTACATCATGCGGGTAGCCAACAATAGCGGCCTCTACCACTTTTGGATGTTCATCAATTGCATTTTCAATTTCTGCTGTGCCCAGTCGGTGGCCCGAGACATTCAACACATCATCCACCCTACCGGTAATTCGATAATAACCATCCTCATCGCGACGGCATCCGTCACCTGTAAAATAGTATCCCGGATAGTCTTCAAAATATGTTTCCATATACCGTTCCTGATTGCCCCATATCCCACGTGTCATACCGGGCCAAGGGTACTTGATTACCAAGTTCCCCTGCACACCATTTCCTTCAATCTCTTTTCCGTTTTCATCCATTAACGCCGGCTGTATTCCTGGCAGTGGCAATGTAGCAAATCCGGGTTTCGTAGGAGTTACACCGGCCAAGGGTGAAATCATGATCCCCCCTGTTTCGGTTTGCCACCAAGTATCAACAATAGGACATTGCCCGTTCCCAATGTTGTCGTGGTACCAATGCCAAGCTTCCTCGTTGATAGGCTCGCCCACTGTACCGAGAACCTTTAGTGAACTCAAATCATATTTATTAACATAGTCAATATCTTCTTTCATCAATGCCCGGATAGCTGTCGGTGATGTATAGAAATGAGTTACATTGTATTTCTCACAAACTTCCCACAGACGGCCCGGATCAGGATACGTTGGTGTTCCCTCAAAGATAATACCGGATGCGCCATTTAGCAGTGGCCCATACAGAATATACGAGTGACCGGTTATCCATCCGGCATCAGCGGTACACCAATAAACATCTTCCTCCTCAACCTGGAATACATTCCGGAAGGTATAGCTGGTATAAACCATATATCCTCCACAGGTATGAACCTGCCCTTTGGGCTTGCCAGTAGAACCAGAGGTATAGAGTATAAAAAGTGGATCCTCCGCATCCATCTCCACCGCTTCATGTTCTTTGGATGCGTTACGAATTAACAAGTGCCACCATTCATCCCGTCCTTCAACCCAATTGATATCACGATTGGTTCGCTGACATACAATAACCTTATCAACTGTAGGACAGTCTTCAAGCGCTTCATCAGAAATATCTTTCAGGGGAACATGCTTTTCTCCACGTCGAAGACCATCATTGGTAATCAACATCTTGGCATCACAATCCTGGATACGTTCTGCCAGTGACTGTGCCGAAAAACCTGCAAATACAATAGAGTGAACCGCTCCAATTCGGGCGCATGCCAATGCTGCAATCATTAGCTCTGGCGTCATTGCCATATAAATTGCTACACGATCGCCCTTCTCAATCCCTTTTGATTCCAGAACATTGGCAAAACGACATACATCCTCGTGAAGTTGCCGATAGGTAATTGTGCGCCGAAATGAGTCGGGATGATTGGGCTCAAAAATAAATGCTGTTTTATTGCCAATAGTGTTGAGGTGTCGATCGAGGCAGTTTTCTGTAATGTTTAACTTTCCTCCTTCAAACCATTTTACATCACCACTTTCAAAATCCCCACTGAAAGTTTCATCCCAACTTTCTCGCCAATAGAATGTACCGGCCTCATGCTCCCAAAACTTTTCGGGTTTATTAACACTTTCATTATAGACTTTTTTATACTCTTCAAATGATTCAATATTTAACCACATAATAATCGAATTTGGGTTGGGAATATTTGTTTGCGGACAATCTCATATTAAATAATTTATGCAGATAATCAAGCCAACAGAAGAAACCAATCGTTTTACTTCTGTATTCATAATTTTTTTACCTGTTTTGCAATAAACAAGATTTCACCCTCAATGAAAAGTGACGGAATGTATAAAATTGTGAAATGGTATCTTCCATCTATGGAAGCCCTTCCAAAATCAGTGTTATCTATAACAAAGATATGGGAAACCTCATCAATTCGGGCAGCATAACTCCAAATATATTTTGAGAACACTAGACACTTGTGGGCCAGTTAAACAAAGACTGGCTCATATTTTGAACCTGAACAAATGGTAACAAGAAACAGATAAATTATATTGCTTGCTCTGACGTTTACACTTTTTGTAGTCAGAAATTCACAATGCTATTACTGGTAACTAAGAGGATTAATTTGCAACCAACGAAACAGATAGGCCTGGAACTAATTGAAGAATGGTTTGAACAACAACAATGGCAACCCTTTGAATACCAACGAGAGGTATGGGATGCATATCTTTCAGGCAAAAACGGCCTCCTTAATGCTCCTACCGGAACTGGAAAAACCTATGCATTGTGGATGCCCGTGCTTATCAACTGGATTAATAGACATCCCAAAACCTATAAAGAATTAACAGATAATGGCCTCCAACTATTATGGATTACCCCGCTTAGGGCCTTAGCACGTGATCTTGAGCAAGCCCTTCAGAAGGTAGTTGATGATCTGGATATTCCTTGGCAAATCGCTCGGCGTACCGGTGATGTCTCCTCCTACAAAAAGAAGAAAATGAAAGAGCAGATGCCGGAAGTACTAATCACAACACCGGAAAGCCTGCATATTTTGATGGCCCAAAAAGGATATCGAGACTATTTTTCGGATCTTAATGCTGTTATTGTGGATGAGTGGCATGAATTGATCGGCACTAAACGGGGAACACAAACCGAACTGGGACTATCCCGACTCAAACACTTGCAACCCAACATAAATATTTGGGGAATTTCAGCAACAATTGGAAATTTACAGGAAGCCAAACAGGTTCTGCTGGGAAACAATTATAAATCGAATGAAGCAGTCACCATTAAAGCTAATATTGAGAAGTCCCTAAGTATTCAGTCGGTATTGCCCGATGATGTAGAAAAATTTCCTTGGTCAGGTCACCTGGGCACTAAACTATTGCCAAAAGTATTACCGATTATCGAAGAAAGTCGATCTACACTTATTTTTACCAATACGCGATCACAATCCGAGGTTTGGTTCCAACAATTGCTTGATGCCAAACCGGAGCTTGCAGGCACTATTGCCCTGCATCATGGTTCGTTAAGCAAAAAAATTCGGCGATGGGTAGAACAAACCCTTCACGAAGGTAAACTTAAAGCTGTAGTTTGCACCTCAAGCCTCGATTTAGGAGTCGACTTCACACCCGTTGAAACCGTAATACAGGTAGGGAGCCCTAAGGGAGTAGCCCGCTTTATGCAACGTGCAGGTAGAAGCGGACATCAACCGGGTTCCACGAGCCGTATCTATTTTGTGCCTACCAATGCCTTGGAACTGATAGAAGCAGCTGCACTAAAAACAGCAGCTACCCAAGAAGTTGCTGTGGAGAACCGAATACCTGTCTTAAAACCTTATGATGTACTGATTCAGTATGTCATCACCCTAGCCGTTTCCAACGGCTTTAAACCGGACCAACTCTATGAGGAAGTTAGATCGACTTTTGCCTACCAAACACTGAGCCGGAAAGAATGGAACTGGATCATGAATTTTATAACAACCGGTGGGCAATCACTACAAGCTTATGACGAATATTCTAAAGTAATAGAAGAAGGTGGCCTCTATAAGGTTACCGATCACAAAATAAAACGACGTCATCGAATGTCGATTGGTACTATTGCCAGTGACACCATGATGAGTGTCAAATACCTTAATGGTGGACACTTAGGGAGTATTGAAGAGTGGTTCATTGCTTCATTAAAGAAGGGGGATAAATTTTGGTTTGCCGGACGTAGTCTCGAACTGGTTCGCACAAAACAAATGACCGCTTATGTACGTCGTTCTAATACATCAAAAGCAAAAGTTCCCAGCTGGATGGGCGGCCGGATGTCTCTCTCCTCAAACATGTCTGCATTACTTCGCCATAAACTGCACGAGGCTATCGAGGAGACTTCAAATGACATTGAACTTAAGACGATTCAACCTATATTAAATGTGCAAGAGAACTGGTCTACCCTACCCGACCAAGATGAACTACTCATTGAACAGACAACTTCAAACGAAGGCCATCACCTATTTTTTTATCCTTTTGAGGGACGGTATGTTCATGAAGGCATGTCAGCACTGATAGCCTATCGCATATCACAGCTCAAACCTATTACCTTTTCTATTGCCATGAATGATTATGGCTTTGAGCTCTTGTCAGATAAGGAGATTCCATTAAAAAAAGCTTTGGCAAACGATCTGTTTTCTGATAACAATTTAGTTGAAGATATCTTTTCCAGCCTGAATGATACTGAACTCGCCAAGCGACGCTTTCGTGGAATCTGTCACATTGCCGGCCTTATTTTTAAGGGTTTTCCCGGACAACGCAAAGCCAGCCGTCACCTACAATCCTCCTCAAGCTTATTTTTTGATGTTTTTGACCAATATGAACCGGATAATCTGCTACTTCAACAAGCCTACGATGAGGTGCTTTCATACCAACTGGATGAAGTGAGACTTCGAAAAGTCCTCAAGCGCATACAATCTCAACAAATAACTCTCAAAGAAACAGAACGTTTTACGCCTTTTGCCTTTCCTATCATGGTAGATCGTCTGCGCGAACGCCTTAGCTCAGAGAGTTTGACCAATCGCGTGCAGCGCATGCAACTAAAGCTCGAAAAACAAACCTAGATTTCTCTTAAGAACTGCCGAAAAACTTTGAATCGTGTAACAGCTATTTTTAGATTCATTCTATGATTCAAAACGCTACGACATTCAACCTTAAAGGTAATCGTTTTTGGCTGCTGCCAGAACGGGCCATTTATTGGCAAAAAGAGAAAATCCTTCTCATTGCCGACCTACATATAGGCAAATCAACCCATTTCCGAAAACATGGTATCGCTGTACCAAAGCAGGTGAACGAATCTAACCTTCATCGCTTAGAACATCTGGTTGAAAAAACAGAACCCGACCATCTGATAATATTGGGAGATCTTTTCCACAGTAACCTCAATCATGAGTGGCAGCAATTTATAAAGTGGCGTAAGAGATACTGTCAGATTGAAGTAAGCCTTGTTGTTGGTAATCATGATATTCTAAGTACAGATAAGTACCATACTGGTTTTATCAACATTTTTAAAAAAATGAAGATAGGAGCCTTTTTGTTTGTTCATGATAAAGACCCTCACACTCCTTCTGACAAAACTGAAGCTTATTTACTGAGTGGCCATGTACATCCTGCAGCAAAATTAAATGGAAAAGGGCGTCAGGCCATGACGTTTCCCTGCTTTTATTTTGGACAAAGATATGGAATATTGCCAGCCTTCGGTGCATTTACCGGAACCCATACAGTTACTCCCCAAAAAAATGATAGCGTTTTTATTATCGTGGAAGGACAAGTTATACCAGCATATTAATAACAGATACTCAAAATGCTATTGTTCAGAAACATTCTCTGTCAATACCACCTATTGTCGCCATTTCCTCTTAAAACAATGATGTAGACGATTCAATATTCGAGACTTCTTTGTTCTCACATTCGCTCCGGATATATCAAAATGGGCACTTGCCTCTTTTGTTGTTGTATCCGGTTCATCAATAAAATATTCGATAAACTTACGTGAGCTCTCCCGCAACTCATCCAAACAAGCCTCTAAAATTTCTTGCCGATCCTTATCCATCAAGTTTGTGAACTGTTCTGCGGGATCAACCAGATGCTCTTGATGATCCTCCATTGGGTTATTAAAACGGTGCTGCTCTTTGGAATGGCGGAAGTATTCATGCCGGCAAGCGCGAATCATATAACTGAAAATATACTTTTCTTCCCGGATATTGTCTTTTTTGATCTGCTCAAAAACGTCCAGAAAAGCTTGTTGGGTACACTCTTCAGCTTCGCGCTCAGTGGCATTGAGAACAACCTGCAGATAGTCCTTAAGGCGATATAGCAGCTCCTCGAGCAATTCATTGGCTTTGCCCTGTTTATTTTCTTGGAGAGCATGAACTAGCTCTGAATAATCAACTCTGGAGTTATTCAAGGTAATAAAAAAAGCCTTATTAGCTAATCAATTTGCTGAAAAATGATACATGAAGAAGCCACGTACTATGGTTTAATCATTCAAATATATAACTATTCAATAATCATACAAATGAAAACTCATACAATCATTGTAATTAAATTTTTTGTCTTCTGATATTTTTTGTAACAAACGAATGTCTAAATACTCTTGTATCATAGAGTATACTGAATTATAGTCACTAAAATTTATCTTAAAATAGACTACTGTTACAAATAATTATATGTGGTAATATTACAGAAATATTGACTTTCTTGTAACAAACTCCCCATTCGCTACTCTTGTAGTCGAGAATTGGTATGTTTAATAACATTTATACTTAAGGCTTTTAGGTACAACAATTCATACTCGTTACAATTTAACCAAGAATAAAACCAAGGATCACTATGAAATCTCTCGCTAAAAAACTACTCGCTGTCACTTTCGCTTTTGCCCTGTTCACCGGTTGTGCTTCCGTTACCGACCCCGGCCTCGATACCACACCTGAGCAGAACAACTCCGAAGTCACCCAGGATACCCCTGATCGCGACGGCTTCGACTCCGACTCCGACATGAGCACCATCTACGACAAGCCCGAACTGTAATCACTGCCTGACGTTACCTTTTTAACTCAAAACACTTTTATCATTATGAAAACGCTCGCTAAAAAACTACTCGCTGTCACTTTCGCTTTTGCCCTGTTCACCGGTTGTGCTTCCGTTACCGACCCCGGCCTCGATACCACACCTGAGCAGAACAACTCCGAAGTCACCCAGGATACCCCTGATCGCGACGGCTTCGACTCCGACTCCGACATGAGCACCATCTACGACAAGCCCGAACTGTAATCACTGCCTGACGTTACCTTTTTAACTCAAAACACTTTTATCATTATGAAAGTGACAGTCTGCCTTAGCTAGGCTAAGATCTATATTTTTAACAAAAATTTTGCTTTACTGTAATAGTACCATAGATTTAATCTAGAACGACCAAAAGAAATGGCATATCAATCCTAGCTAAGATCTATCTGATGTTGTTAGTTATTCTATTCAGCTTCTTTCAAATTGTTGCGGGGTCTGATAGCTCTGAGCTATTACATAACTCAAAACAACAAGCCAAACACTATGCAAAACAGATAGAAAACGGAATAAACACCGACGAGAACCTGTGGGCACTCAGCTTATTAGCCAGTGAAAAAGATGAGCTGAGAGACTTTATTGAACAACTTAATCGAAAGAAAAATTTCCATCCATCTTTTGATGAGGTCAACAAAAATTTTCATCAGCAGTTAAAAAAAGTAGTCTGGCATACAGGCTCTGTAGATCTATTTATCGGACTGCTTCTCCGCACCGAAACTATTCAAAGAAAGAAGAATCTCTATACTGATTTTATATCACGCTTTACCCTCCCTTCTACTAGTAATATCCAATATGAAAAACTAGTACAAACTATTGTTCAAAACAAAACAATAGACCGAGAGAGTCTGAATCCGAATAAGTTTGTTCTTCCTCACTTTTTCCTGTTGTTTAGCAGTAGTCAAAATGATCTATTGAGTAAATCCTACCGAGAAAAGATAATACAAAGCTGGAACACAAGCATTTCAGACGAAAAGGACCTAAAAAAAACGCTGGCCCAATTTAGTTACTTCAGAACCCTCTACCTTGAAGACCAATATTCCAACACCTCCTCCCTTTATAATACACTGATTAATAACAAACTCTTTCCCAATTCCTCCCTTAAGCTGCGCACATTCCGCCTCCTCGACTACTCAATGTATCGACTAGGTTTCTATGACCGTAATCTGGAAATTGCTCGAAATATTACGCTCCCATTAGCAGATTACTTAAATCGCAAAAAACTAAAACAGCAGATTAAATATTCCACTGGAATCAATCTATATAATATTGGTAAAATTAAGGCTGCAAATAAAGTCTATTTGGAGATACTTAAACAAATAGAAAAAAACAATCCTCCGATTAAATTCTCAGCGCTCTATAATAACTTAGCGTTAACTCACTACAAACTAGGACAGTATGCAAGATATTTGGATCTACAATTTCAGGCTTTAGAAACAGCCAAAAATAAGGAGAACTACGACCACCAAATTGAAATCCTAAATAATCTTTTTATTTACCATCGAAAAACTAATGATCAGGAGAATGCCTTAGCATACCTGCAAACAGCAAGAAAATTGGCGCAGAAAAAAAATAACAGCTCAGATTTGGGAACATTGTATATGCTGAATGGTTCTTTTTATCGGAAATTCAGGAATGATTTTCAGAAAGCCCATATTTTTTTCAACAAGGCTGAAGAGCATCTATCCTCTTCAACTGATACCAAAGCATATATAGAGTTATTAAATGAACAAGCAGAAACTTATTCTGAGCAAAGAAAGTTTAAAAAAGCAATCGAAAAACAAGATAAGATTCTCAAATTAGCTCCCAATAAAAATAACCCAAACTTTATTGAAGCTACTATAAACAAAGCCTTAAACTACCTTAACAGTGAACAGAAAGGTAAAGCTGGCTCTCTAATCACAGAGTTTAAAAACAAAAACCTTAAGCTTCTTGATTTTGAACAAATCATAAAAGCAAAAACTATTGAAGCAAACTATCTATACCTAACTGGGAAACCTCATAAAGCACTCGCCATTCTTAATCCCGCTCTTGAGCAGGTAATTGTTAGAGCCAGAAGCAGCGCAGATCTAAAATCTGGTTTTTGGCATATCGAAGATGAGTATTTAGATGCTTTTGAGTTGGCCGTATCTATTTATTTAAAAGAAGACCAGCCGGACAAAGCAACACAAGTACTAGACCAACTTAAGACTATCAATGATTCCCGTTATTATCAGAACCCTCTTGTTAAATCGAGTTTATTGAATGAGTCCGAGCTGACCCAATATAAGAAGCTGACCAAACAGCTGGATGCCAATCGAAAAAGATTACTGACTGCTCCAGAGGATGAACAGTTTCAAATTCGCCAGCGCATAAGCAAACTTAACCTCAAAAAACGGAAGCTGGATAAAAAACTTACTAGAAAAGAAGGATCAGAAACAGTTTCAATACATAAAATCCAAAGTCAACTCTCTGCCCGTGAAATGATCATGCATGTGACTGAGCTGAAAAATAAATATTACATTGCTAAAATCAGTCGGTCGGATGTAGAAATGCAAACTGTTTCACTAGATTCAACACTTCGCAATCTATTTTCAAATTCTGTTACACAAGTAGCTACCCATAAAACAAATCTCGACTCCTTATATACAGTCACAAAGCTACTTGGTATTAATGATATACCTGGGCACATTGAACAGATAACCATTATCCCTGACAGTTATTTATACCAGCTTCCTATTGATATTCTACCTCTCGCGAAACCAACACACAACTACAGTTATGGGGAAGCTACATACCTTATTGAAAAGTATAACACACAGTACCTTACTTCTCTTGACGAAGTAATTAATAAAAATAATGAACCGTCTAATATTCAAAACCCCTTGAGTTATGTTGGTTACGGTGTCTCCGAATTTAATTCTTACAAAGAAAAAAAACTTGTACCATTACCCTTTGCCCAAAAAGAAGTGACTTCCATAGCGAATAGGTTAACAAATCTATCTGAAGTACAAACTTTTATTAACCAGAACTCTACCAAAGAAACGTTTAAACGCACAGCACCAAAGGCACGTATCTTACATATGGCTACTCATAGTTCTGTCTCTGAACGCGATCCTATGTTCTCTACGATGTATATGAGCAAACAGCAGGCAGCTGCAGATACCACTTTTGAAGACCAAATATTTGCTTATGAACTTTTTGAACTGAACCTTAACAGCGATATGATTATGCTAAACTCGTGTGAGTCTGGGTCAGGGTCATATATACAGGGAACAGGAGTCATGGGCATTAGTCGGGCCCTTCGTTATGCCGGTGCAGAGTCGCTAGTCTTGAATTTATGGTCGGTAAATGACATGCTGGCTTCTGATTTTGCAGTCCATTTTTATGAACAATTAAATGAAGGAAAATCGAAAGCTGAAGCCCTACAAGCGACAAAACGGTATTTCCTCGAGAATAAAAATGCCAGCCCTCATTTTTGGGGTCCCTATATGTTAATAGGGGATTCACAACCTATTGTAAGGCCCGATTACAACAAAAATATGGCTTTAGCCGGCACCTTCGTTTTTTATTTCTTGTTGATGGTAGGTCTATCTTACATGGCAGAACAGGGAATCTTTTTTAACAATAATGGGAATAAGCAGCATAACATCTAGCAAAAATAGAATAGGCCGGAAGGATATTTCCTTCCGGCCTTTTATTCATTTCCTGATACTAGAAGAGTTGCTTTTTTCTTTAGTCAGAAAGGGCGTCAAGATAACTTTTAGAAACTCTGCGGTAAGCCCCATTTAAATCATACGCTTTTTCAATATGCGTTCGTGCCTTCACAAGCTGATCTATATGGAAGTAGGCGTTACCCACATACCAATATGCCTTTTCTAACATAAGAAGATCCACTTTCTCTTTGTGTTCTATCACTCGCTCATAATGATTAATGGATTCTCGATAATTACCCTCATTATAATAGAGAGATCCTAAGTTTAAACTTAATTCAGCAATCCAGGAAGGTTTTGACGCCTTTTCCAACTCACTATCTAATAAATTAATGGCTTCAGTGACTGCCCCTGTATTGGCTAGACGTATTGCATCCCGAATAACCTTAGAGTCATCCTGAGCCATATTACCATCTTCAGAACGATAATAATCAAGCTCAATACTAGAGATTGGTTCTAAAGATCGTGTGTTATTTTGGTTATAAATATTCATATAACCTACTACGCCAACTAAAAAGATAACTATGGCTGCAGCAGCATAAAACCATTTTTTTCTTCTTTTCTGAATTTGACGTTCTTCCTTCTTCTTTTCAATAACAGCCTTCACATTTGCAACACTTTTCATATAGTCCAGATGGTAACCATCCTGGATCAATTCTGCCCATAGCTCGTCTGTCTCTCTTGGCGAAAGCTCTCCATTGACATACTTGTCAATTTTTTCTTCCAACTGCTTTTCATTATAGCTCTCAATCATGATTCTTCACGTTTAAATTTTACTTAAATATATCTTACAATACCCTCAAAGGATAATGTCTGCAGCAACCCAACATAATGACTATCGTAATCCAATTATGTTTTCATCAATTCATGTAACAAGAGTATTTTAAATCCCATTTGTTACAAAATATTTTTGCATTTAGGATTAAAGCCAAATACTAATTAGCTTTGAACAGCTTTAAAAGTACTTTAATCTTAAATATTAAAATTTTCTAATGTTTTCCGGATTAAAATCTATGTCTAAATTAAATGGCCTATCAACACTAATCATTTTCCTCATAGTGTTATCCGGGTGTCAAACAGAATATACTTCTACCATTTCAGGCAGTATTGACTACGTTGGCTCCGCAGATATTTTCATCTCAAAACAACCGGTTCACTATAAGTATGCTCCCAAAAAACATTTCCCGGTGACTGTAAATGAGGAGGGGAATTTCTCACTTTCCCTACCAATTGATTCTACACAACTCATTAAGTTTAATGTTAATGAACAAACTTATCCAGTTGTAGCTGAACCGGCACAACCCCTTAAGCTCAATATATCTTTTTCTCACTTCCCTGATTCTGTATCTGTTAGTGGATATCCTAAACCATGGGACCAAAGCTACTCAGATTATCGTAATAAACTTAAGCCCATACAACAAAAAATTAACAATGCTATCCCTGATTTTCGGGAAGGGAAACAAACGAATATCACCGACTTATACAAAAAACGATATCAAATAGCGAAAAAACATTTATTTAACACGCCGCTGGTAGATATATACTATAAAGCAGTGGGTGAATATTTAGTGAAAGAATTAGAGGAAGTTACCTATCAACGCACAAAACCAGACATCTCTCCAAAATCCAGACGAAAGCAAATCCTTGAAGAAGCCCAAGAGCTTAACTTCTTCACCTTTGAATCATTGCATTCACAACGTGCAGGTATTCGTGATTTCACCAATGCCTTTGCAAACACCTTTGGAGTTGAGGATAGCCTGGAAGAAAAATATGGTCAGGAACTGATGCAATACGACATTAAACGACTGGGATACGAAACCCTTGATTCAGCTCGCAGATCTGTACTCCAATATATCGATCAGAGAAAAGCTAAAGCATATGCAAAAATGTATCTCGTAGCTGAACGCATCGGAGAAATGTCTTTAGAAGTTGCAACGCCTAGCTACAAAAACTATTTAAAAAAGTACGAAAACTATCCTAAATACACATCATTTCTAAAATCATTCTATAGTCAGATTAAAAAGGTCTCACCCGGACAACCGGCAGTACCTTTTACCCTTCCTAATAAAAATGAAGAGATGGTGAGTATGGAAGACTACGAAGGACGATATGTACTTCTCGATTTTTGGGCCAGCTGGTGTATTCCGTGCCTCGATGAATTTCCACACATGAAGGATCTGTATAATAAATATTCTCGTGATCAATTTGAGATATTGGCGATTTCCATTGAAGAAGATAGTGTACGCTGGCGACAATCACTGCAACAATTTAAGAATCCTTGGCCACAACTGTATGGCGGAAATGGCTTTCAGCAAGAAACATTTCGAACTTACCGGGGCGGCGGTATTCCTTTTTATATCCTCGTAGGCCCCGATGGAAAGATCGTTCGTTATAATGATGCGCGCCCTTCATTTAATCTCCCCAAACTACTAGACAGTTTAATTACACCGAAACAATAAAAGATGGCTCGCTTACTACTATTTTTTTTAGTTTTCTCATTTCTTTCAGGCAATATAAATGGTCAATCCTTATCAAAAACCCTTGACGAAATACCGCTGAATAAAAAAATTGGTCAAATGTTGACCATTGGATTTCGTGGCATGACCATAGCTGACACCAATCATATAGTCCGCGATATACAAAAGTATCACTTGGGAGGAGTCATACTCTTTGACTATGATGTACCTCGGGGCCAAGCCAAAAGAAATATACGATCATCCGAACAACTTAAAACCTTGGTGAAAAAGCTTAAGGCGTTATCTTATTCTCCCCTAATTGTTTCAATAGATCAGGAAGGAGGAAAGGTGAATCGCCTTAAACCTAAATACGGATTCCCTCCATCGGTTTCAGCACAATATTTGGGAGAACTAAATAATATTGATAGTACCAGAAAGTATGCACGACGCACTGCGCATACCCTTTCCAAAATTGGTATTAACGTTGATTTTGCACCTGTCGTGGATCTAAATGTAAATCCGGACAATCCCATTATTGGAAAACTTGGTCGCAGTTATTCTTCCAAACCTACAACTGTTGTAAAGCATGCCGGTACATTTATACAAACCTTAAATGAATACGATATACAAACCGTCTTAAAACATTTTCCGGGCCATGGCAGCTCAAAAAAAGACTCTCACCTCGGGGTTGTTGATGTAACTGATACATGGTCAGAGAAAGAACTTATTCCTTACCGGCAGCTCATTAATACTGGTAAAGCTGATGCTATTATGACGGCCCATATTTTCAATGCACAAATTGACTCCAGCTATCCTGCTACTTTATCAAAACCTACAATCACAGGCCTTTTGAGAAACAAGTTGGAATATGATGGGGTGATATTTTCAGATGATATGATGATGGGAGCAATCCGCAAAGAGTACGGCTTACAAACAGCTATTAAACAAGCTATTATGGCCGGCGTCGATATCCTCGCCTTTGGAAATAATTCGATTTATGATCCGAATATCGTACCAAAAGCCCATCGCATAATAACTGAACTTGTAGATAAGGGAGTTATTAATGAAGAACAAATTGATCAGTCTTATAAACGTATTATAAGATTTAAAACACAGTTAAAATAACAGGCAGTGGCTTTTTCACCACTGCCCGGATAATTTATTCCCCTCGGTATGGCACTCCGTCGGTAATCCATTCAGGAGCTTCCTCTCCCCGCAGATAGTGATCAAAATACTCTTTCATTTTGATTGCATAGTCTAACTTGTTGGCATACTTTTGCAAGTGATGCGGCTCATCACGGTATTGTAAAAAGACAGCATCCTTATCGAGTCTACGCATTGCCAAGTACATTTCTATTCCCTGATACCATGGCACCGCGGTATCTTCATCTCCAAACATCATCAACAAGGGAGTATTAATGCGGTCTGCATAAAATACCGGCGAATTTTCAATATAACGCTCGGGATACTCCCACAAGCTTCCCCCGATACGACTTTGGGTTTGCTCATATTGAAATTGACGGGCAAGTCCCGATCCCCATCGAATACCACTATAAGCACTCGTCATGTTTGAAACAGGTGCACCGGCAATTGCTGCATCAAATATATCGGTCTGGGTAATCATGAAAGCCGTTTGATACCCGCTCCAGGAATGTCCGTGTAGGCCTAATTTGTCAGGGTGTGCAATCCCCATTTCAATTAGCTTTTGCACACCGGGCACCAAGCTCTTGGTTGATGCAAAACCAGGCGTGCCCACTTCAAAACGGATATCCGGTAGAAACACCACATAGTTATCACTCACCCATTGTGGGAGCGTAGGACGGTCGTCGGTCGTAATGTTATTAAACTCATACGCCCGTTGCGAAAAGAATCGGTAGTAATAGATCAATACCGGGTATTTTTTATCCGGATCATAATTATCCGGTTTTATCAAAGCCCCGCGAATAGTTTGTCCGTCATCCATATCCGACCATTCAATAAGCTCAGCCGTTCCCCAATTATAGGTATCATGGAGATTTAAATGCAGCCCTGTTAGTCGTTCGGTATCCCCAAACGAAAGATCGTTGCTAACCCACAAGTTTGGATACTCATCATATTTTTCACGGCTATAGATAATACGATCTGAATCTTCAGCAGAAGTCACGAAATTGTACTTATGGTCTGTCTCCAATTTTTTTTCTGTTCCAGGCTCATCCAGCTTCAGGGTATAAAAACCATAGTTTTTTTTATGGTCATAAAATCCCCGAACTAAGACTTCATCGCTGGGATCAAAAGTTTTGCGATCCTTCTCAGTGCGCTCAATACGATATATTATATCCCGGTCACGGCCATCTTCAGTGAGGTTTACGGCTTTACCCTCATCTGTAAAAAACTTCCATACATCGTACTTATCATAGATCATAACGGCTTTATCTCCCTTCATCCACCCAGCGATTCCATATCCCTGTACCGGATAGGGATAATCATGATCTTCATTATAAAAGGGCGTATCCAGATGCTTTGTGAGATTACGATACAGTTCTTCTTCCACATTATACAGATGCCAATCTTTGTCTTGATAAAAAACTACATAATTTCCTTTGGGGGACAGAACGGCGTCAGATCTTAGCTTCTCAATAACCTTTGTGCGCCCACCTGTTTTCAAGTCAATAATGTAGTAATCGCTGAAAAACCCGTCCCAAGTCATCTCTTGCAGATATGGCACCCGGGATTGTCCCAACACATAATCAGGATTCTGGCTGACTTCTACATTCGGCACCTTGTGGTCAGCCAGTTGTACCCATTGGGCATTATCCATATGATAAACCGCTCGATATGTTCGTTTTTTGCGCCAAGTCCATGATTCCTTCTCATGAGTTTTAATCCGGGGATCATCATAATGCCATACATCCATCTCTTTTTTATCCAGAATCTGTTCCCGACTGTAAATATCTACAGAGTCTGCTTTTTCCTCTTTTTTCTTCTGATTGACTTCAGCCATTTCCCGTGACATTAATCCGAAAAATAAGCGCTCTCCATTTTCTGTCCATTCCAGGTCGTTATTGGTGCGCAGCGCCCATTCCTTATCAACATCTCCAGCTTCAACCAATGTACGTACACCCTCATCATTAACCTGCCAAATCCTCAGGTCTGCATCATCTGTTTCAAACGTAGTATCCAGACTGGCTTGAGTAAAAGCAAGCTTTTCGTCGTTATGATCCCACTCCAGGTTGGCAAACAGCTGGTTTCCTGCCTTAACTACCGTCTGCTTTTCTGATGAGGACGATTCCAGGTCACGATAAAATAGCCCATTATTAGCCCCATTGGTATCAACGACTGAATATGCTAAATGATGAGAAGTACTGTCAAAGGCAACTTCTTTTACAAAAGGGACGCTATACTCTTGACCTGATTCCAAGTTACGCAATATCATTTTGGTACCCAGATAATCATTTTTACTCTTTTTATCCTTAATACTTTTAGATTGATAAAAGTGAACTACAGCCCATTTCCCATCATTAGAAAACTCAAACGATTTTACACTATCCTTTTCAATTGTAGTACCGTTAGCGGTATTTAATAAAGCCAACCCCTGTTTAGGTTTATCCTTTTCAGCTTTTATCTGATCGATGAGTTTAGGTTTTAGATAAGCTCCTACCCAATTTCCATTGCGAGTTATCCTAGGATCATCTCCCATCTTGACGGTAAAAATTTTATCCTCTTCCAGGCTACGAATACGCACTTCACCATCTCCTCTGTCTGGCCAGACACTATATACCAGCCATTCCCCATTGTCTGAAAAGTGAGAGTCTGAAATATCCTCCCATTTCATCACATCCTCAAAAGTAAGCTTTTTATTTTGTGCCGTGGACAAAAGCGGTATAGCTATTACTACCGTAATCCACATTACAAAAGAACGCAGTACCCATTTCATACTAATCATAATGTCTGACTTTTTTTTCGATTACCATAACTATTGTATCTGCTGATTCCTACCACCTGTACAATAGAAAAACTTTGTTTACACAATGAGAAGAAATAATATTGTTATTGCAACTCTTTCACTCCCTTTTTTGTATAGTTTTACGAACTTCTACCAAGACCAAATATTTAGTCACAAATTACATTATACTTTCGATTGATTAACCTGAATATCTTGTATTTTTTAAAATTAGTTTTTAAACGGATTATCAAAATTGCTCCTTATGGAACAGCCCTATAGTTATTCTTGGTATATTGAACAATTCGAAAAAACTAAAAAAGACGCTGAGAGTTTTATCTTGTCGGTTGATGAAGTACAACTTTTTCAACCCCCTTCAAAGGGTACATGGTGTATTGCAGAATGTTTTAGCCATTTAATCAATTATGGGAACCTATATTTCAATGATTTAGCGGCCAGTATCTCGAACCCTTCGGCGACAACTAAGAATATCCAGCGTCCTTTTCCGCCCCGTTGGCTAGTAAGAAAACTAGTAACATGGTTCGAACCCCCATACAAGATCAAATTAAAAACAGTACCTCAAATGAAACCGGATCCTGTTTCCGGCTATAATCGCATGAATTTACTTAATGATTATATTTCTCTGCAAGATCAATTTATTGCTCAACTGGAGAAAGGCCGTCATCACCATGCAGACCTGGGACGAATAAAGATGAAACATCCTTTAATTTCATTAATCAAGATGACACTGACAGAAACGTTCGCCCTTGCCGAAGCCCATCAAAGAAGACACTTCTGGCAAGCTGAACAAATACTGCATACACTTCAATAGCAGCCGTCATTCTTTATATTTGTCATATGGAAATAAGAATAACCCATAAGGCTCCTGCCCTTTTTTATCGATAGACTGGTGATGGCGCTGATGGGCATATCTTATTAGTCGCATAATTTTACTATCACTTTTGAACGGCATAAAGCGCTTGTGTGCGAAGAGATCGTGAATTATAAAGTATAGCACCCCATAAATGGCAATACCGCTGCCTATCGCAAAATTCACGGAAGTAAGAGGGGAATCAATACCAACATAAATGAGGTATAAAGAGATACCTGCGAAGAAGAGAGAAAAAAGATCATTCATCTCAAATAAACCGTGTGTGGATTCATGATGTGAACGATGAACCTGCCAAAGTAGTCCATGAAAAATAAATCGATGGACCAGGTATGAAATGATCTCCATCCCTGCAAAGCCCAACAAAATCCATCCTGTAAAAATCAATATATCCATACTTATATCTTTTATTATTATTTAATAACGACCTTATCTAAAATCATATTTAATAGGTGTCGAACAATAATGATAACATTGACTTCTGCATCCTCGTTTAGATAGTACTTAAGTACTTTGACAATCTCAGTGATTAACTCTCAGATTATATAAGAGGCTCATTACCTATTAACGGGAGTATATTTTTTCAAAGCTGTGGGCGTTTAGGTTTTGCAAAGCCGCCTATGAGTAAAATGAAAAACTAAAACAGTAATAGATATCAGCAATCTACCTTATAGAAAATTAACTTATAAAATGGGGAATGTTTTCAGGGGGCATCAGCGTTATTAACCGCTCGATATGTTATATTATAAAAAATATCGACTCACGGTGTTACAATATTAAAGATACATAACAGTTGATAAAACAAAGCCTTGAAGCTATAAGAAAAACAGTTCTATAACACTATCTACCAATCATTATGGATGATACTTTTGATCCTGAAATTTTTGAATTAAAGTTCCAATTAGCTGATGTCGCAACGGACCTGTATATAGAGGGCGATGGCGACTTTTTAATTAAAGAAGTGGCACAAGCAGCAGATCTCACTCCCGCTGAAGTCTTCAACTATTTTGCGAATAAAAAGTCGATTCTGGAATTCTATTATGCTTCCTTAGTCATTCGCTATGAAATGATGATTAGTGAGATAGATAGCTTTGAATCGTATACAATTAAAGAAAAGCTTTCAAACTTTATCTTCACTAATTTTGATCTACTAAGCGAAAAAGAAGCATTTGTTGAAGATACATTCAAAGAATATATCATCCATAGTTATTCTAAAACGGATTATGAAAAAGAGGTAGAACGATTAACCAAGCAGTTTCTTGAAAATGATGATCAAATATCTATAACCTCTACCCTGGCCCTCAATTCTTATGCTTACTCTTTTTTAAGACGCCAATACCTTGAGCTGATCCGGTTTTGGTTGAATGACACAAGTGACGATAAAGAATTAACAATGGAGTTAACAGATAAGCTCACCGGGGTTCTCGAAGAAATGCTCTACAATCCCGTTCTTGACAAAAGCTTTGATCTACTAAAATTCATAAATGCCAATCGGAAAGAATTTTTCAAAAATATTCCTGTTGTAAAACAAGTTTGTTCTAAAATTGAAATCAAATAAACTATGAGCAACGATTTTCCATCATCAAAGCTTGAGCGCGGTAAAATTTTTGCTAAAACCGGGCTTAAGGTAGGTACCAACTATGCTAAACGATACCTCAAAAAATCAGTTGGTAAAAAAGAATCCGAAGAAGAAGGCAAAGAGTTCCATACTAAAAATGCACGGCACGTATTTAATGAATTCACCAAGCTTCGCGGTACAGCACTTAAGATAGCTCAATCATTGAGTATGGACGATGGTATGCTCCCTGAAGAGTTTGCTGAAGTAATGAGCGAATCCCAATACAGTGTCCCGCCTATTAATAAAGCCCTTGCACGCTCTATTATTCGAAAAGAACTCGGTGATTATCCTGAAAAACTTTTTGCTGAATTTAACCCTGAAGCTTTTGCAGCCGCTTCTATTGGACAAGTGCATGAAGCACGACTAAAAAATGGACAAAAGGTAGCAGTAAAAATCCAATATCCAAATGTGAAGAATACCATTCATTCTGATATGGCGATGGCCAAAACGTTAGTGAACAGGGTTATTAGTGGAAATGGTTCTTTTGATGAGTATTTTGAAGAAATTGAAGAGACACTGATGGAAGAAACAGATTACCATCAAGAGGCCGAATACCTGGAATATTTCCATAACCGATTTTCGGAGGGAGCGGTCATTACTCCTGAATATATTAAGGAGTTATCCACGGAAAAAGTATTAACCATGTCTTTTATTGAGGGGCATCACCTAAAAGAGTTTTTAGCTGACAATCCCAGCCAAGAAAAGAAAAACCACTTTGGACAATTGCTCTGGGATTTTTTCCATGATCAAGTGGAACAACGAGATTTTATTCATGCCGACACACATCCGGGCAATTTTTTCTTTCGGGAAGATAACAAACTTGGGGTCATCGACTTTGGCTGTGTCAAAAAGTTCTCAGAAGAGTTTACGCACAACTACATGAAACTTTTGCCCACACACTTGGAACAAGATGAGCAAAAGATTCGCAAACTCTATAAGCAGTTGGATATCATCAAAGAAAACCCTAAAAATCCAGCAAAGGAAGAGGAATTTTTCCAGTTCTGTAAGGCCTATGGAGATATCTTTGCCCAACCGTACATGGGAAATGAATTTGATTTTGGTGATCGCGAATTCAAAGAAAATTTAACACGATTTGCCAAAGAGCTGCCTATTAAAAACGAACCGCGAGGTGACAAGAACTTTATCTACAGCACCAAGGTACATATGGGACTTTATAACATCTTAATGAAATTACAGGCGCAAATAGATACAGAACGGAGCAAAAAATTAACCCATACCATGATTGATGTGATGGAGCAAGAAGCGGCATAAAAAAAGCCCGCAACGTTTTCATCAACGTGCGGGCTCAATGCTAGTTCGTTTCCAGATCAGTCTTGAATACTATTTAGATACTCATAGAACTCGCTTTCTGTAGAAAGAATAATTGACGTTTGCTCATCAAAGACCTTCCCATATGATTCCATAGTTCGAGTAAAGTTGTACAGTTCGCGCGCCGCCCGGGATTGATCATACGCTTCTGCATAAATTGCAGTTGCTTCCGCATCCGCTTTTCCCCGTATCTCTTCTGCCTCACGAAATGCCTCTGACTGAATTGATTTCAGCTCACGTTCTTTTTCACCGTTGATGCGGGCAGCTTCTCCCTGTCCTTCAGATCGAAATTTATCCGCGATACGATTCCGTTCACTGATCATACGATCGTATACTGTTTTTCGGACCTCCTCAACGTAATTAATGCGTTTGAATCGGAAGTCCAGAACTTCCAGACCTAAATCGGAAGCACGTTTATTTGCCAGCTGCTGAATAGCTGTCTGAATGGAATCTCGTCCTACCACGATGTCTGCCAGTGAGTCTTCCACAATCTCTGTTATTGTAGCTCCTGTTTCAGGATCACGATTGGTCGATCGTACGACTTCTACCAAATCATGAGAAGCAATGGCATTACGTGTTTCCCCATCCAGGATGTCATCGAGGCGAGATTGCGCTCCACGCTCATCCCGTAATCGTTTGAAGAACTGCAGGGGATCGGTAATCTGCCATCGAGCATATGTATCAACAAAAATAAACTTTTTGTCTTTGGTCGGCACTTGGTTTCGATCACCATCCCACTCTAGGTAACGTTTATCAAAGAAGTTAGCTGTTTGTACAAAAGGAATTTTCATCTTCATTCCCGGTTCGGTAATCGTTTCGCCCACGGGATCACCGAACTGTGTTATGACAACCTGCTCAGTCTCATCAACGATATAGAAACCATCAAGTCCAATGAGAACAAGTAGGCCAAGAACAATAAATAATGTAATACTTTTCCAATTCTTCATAGTTAGTTACCCTGTGCGTTTGTATTTGAATTATTCGCCTTTACGCCATCCATCTGCATTTGTAACAGTGGCAGTACGCTGTTGCCATTTTGGTCCGTCACGATCTTATTACCCATCTTCGGGATAATATCTTCGAGCGTCTCCAAATAAATTCGGCGCTTGGTAACTTCTGGGGCTTTAACATATTCACGATAGAGTTGATTAAAACGTGAAGCCTCACCCTCTGCCCGGTTTATTCTGTCAATAGAATAACCTTCAGCTTTTTGGATTGTTTCCTGGGCCTGTCCCCTTGCTTTGGGAATCACTTTGTTATACTCCGATTTCGCCTGATTGATCAGCGTCTCTTTTTGTTGCTGTGCTTCGTTTACAGCATTAAAAGATGGTTTCACCGGATCCGGCGGATTAATATCCTGAAGTACAATTTGTTCAATTTGCAATCCTGCCTCATACTCATCACAGATCTCTTGAATCAACTGTTGTGCTTCTAAAGTAACCTCGGCACGTCCTACTGTTAGCACCTCATTCACTGTACGGTCTCCAACAATTTGACGCATTGCCGACTCAGAGATATCGCGCAGTGTTTGTTCCGGATTTCGAATTTTAAATAAGAAATTATACGGATCTGAAACCCGGTACTGTACAACCCATTCTACGTCAGCAAGATTAAGGTCACCGGTAAGCATAAGTGATTCATCCGTATATCCAGCTTTCTGATAGCTTGATCGAACGTTTGCACTCGTCGTTCGATAACCAAACTCATGCTTTAGCTGACGTTCAACAGGCACATAGCGAACTTCTTCAATAAAAGGCGCTTTAAAATTCAAACCAGGCTGTGCTGTACGTGTAAATTCACCAAATCGTGTTACAATGCCTACTTCTTCAGGATTAACCGTAAAAAAGGAGGCAAAAATCACGATAAAAACTAAAACACCCAGAATAATAAACCGGATGTTTTTGCTCAAACTTTTGAGCTGTGGCGGCATATCCATGCCAGAAAAATTATCTTGAGCCATTAGTACTATGTTTTCAGATTAGAGAGAATAGAGATGAAAATAAAAAATAAACCAACAATGTTAAGAAACTGCATTTTAAATTTTAAGACATATGATAGTGGTATCATCTGCCAATTGATAGTCGCTAAATTTTTGAACCCGCCGTTTAATATCCATTGATATTTCATTACTTGGACGGTTTTCTGTATCCAAGGATTCAACCAGTGACATTAGGTTTTCAAAACCAAAACGCTCTCCTTCCGAATTCACTGCCTCTGGTAATCCATCGGAGTAAAGTAATAAAAAGTCATTTTCTTGCATCTGCATTTCCCGGGCTTGATAATCAACCGTATCCTGTATGCCCAGCGGATATTTAGGAGCTGGCGTACTAACGAATTCGGCCTTCCCGTTGCGCTTTAGAATTGGCAAACAGTGACCTGCATTTGCCAACATTAATTTTCTGCTTTTTAAATGAAATTGTGCAATAATGCAGGTAATAAAGGTCTGAGGATCGGTACGGCTGTGCAGTGTTGGAGTAATTTCGCGAAGGATTTCCTCGGGCCGGTCGCGATGAAGCCGTGATAGTAACAATCCACTGGTGAATACCGCATGCATCGCCGCCTTCATTGCCTTCCCTGAGACATCTACGATAGTCATATTAAGCACTTTGCTATTTTCTGAACTGTTATGCCCAACAATGTAATCGAAGTAGTCTCCTCCCACTTCAAATGAAGGCATAAAGAATCCGTAAACATCAACACCATCCAGAGATGGAGGCTTCAACGGCATTAACTTAAATTGGCTTTCCCGTGCAATTTCTATCTCTTTTTCTACCCTTAAATGATTCGCCATACGCTGTTGATAAGCAGGAATATATCCACTCAATTCGTGAATAGAATTGCCATACTTAAATGCAATAAGTCCATAAATAAGAGGTAAGCCTAGAATCGCAAACTGTGTCCATGATATATAAGCGACATCTAAACTTGAAGATCCCCAATACGGCATAATCATAATGATAGCAACAAAGCCCCACCACCCTGTGGCAAATGACACCAAGCCAGCCTTCTCTATCACATATAAAACAACGGCTCCAATTAATGTAAAAATAATAACATCATACCATCCCGGTCCAACGATACCAATGAGTATAGCAGATCCTGCAAAGAGGAAGCCCAGCAAAACCATACCGAGCCCATAATAGAGCCATTTACTTTCAACTTTTGAGGATAAAAAACCTGTGACAACCCCAACATGACCCAATGACACAAGTACCACATTAACCCATATAGATATATTTATAGTTAATAACTTGGGCTGCATGCTCGCCTCTGCAAAACCAAATTGACTGTCAGCCTGAAAATATTGCGTACCAAATACATATACCCCCGCAGCAAAAATTCCCAGCATTACTCCTGTAACAGCATACCCTCGTAATAGCCCTTCGCCAGTTTCCCGGAAAAAAAACTGTTTTTGCCAAAAAGCATCTACTAATTGAAGCTGTACTTGATCTTTTGATCGTGCCAGTACTTCCCAACCGATGTATGCCATTGCTGCATACAACCCCATTACAGCTGCAAATAATAAATTATTAAGCAGGTACACCGCCTCACTTGTAGCATGCAAAAATACGTCTATGGTATTGAACATATACAAAACACGCCATAGCATAACTGCAATTGTTACACTCACCATAATAACTATTGCCCGACGCCATTCTACCTGTCCTTTGTTAATATACTTAATACCTAAAAAGAAGATCAGGAAGGCTAAAATCCCACTAGACAAAAAAGTGACCGTAAGATCAAAATTGCTAATTGTTTGAAATGAGCCTAGTTGCTCAGGCTCATACTTTTCCAATGCCTCAAAATTATCTATCGCAACCCCATACCGGATATTAGCAATATTAGAAACATTAGACTCCCTGATCATTGGTGTCACTTCCAAAGAAATATTCTCAGGCCCGGGCGTACCTATCTGCTTTTTAGTCCAGCTAAAGACCATATTATTGCCCACACTACTGTTAGACATATTAAGAGGCTGAGTTTTGGGGCCGGGCTCTGAACTCATCAACGTATCTTGAACATCTACATATTTTAGTGCGTACCGATCTAAATCATAGCCAAATATATTACGTACAATACGATCAGCTATGGCAAATAAAGAGTCTCCTGCTACAAAGGTGGGATTAAGATTTTGTGGATACGAAGATATGCGTCGTACTTTGCCTTGCTGGTCATATCTAATATCTAACTGGCCCAACTCAGACATAAAGCTGGTCTTATCATAAACGACTCTGTCACCCGGACTTTGTTCAACACCAATTTGTACAAGCCACCCAGTAAGGTTAACCCCCTTTTTATTTAACACCCCCGCTGACGACAGATTGTTCTCAGTAGAATCTTGAAGTATTTTATAGTAATTCAAATGTTGAGTGCGTGTAGCCATCATGGCAAGACTATCAACAGAAAATCCCAACTGAGTTGCCAACTGCTGCGTTTTACCCTCAATAGCCAACTTACTGTGATCAACAGGAGCATTGGCATTAAATGAAATAGAAGAGTGCAACAAGAAAAAAGCTGCAAAACCCATCACTCCAAGAAAAACCCAGTATGTTAATCGCTGCCCCATCAATTCAGTATTAATTATCAGTATTTACTACCAACTGAGATTTATTGTAAAACATCCCATTCATTTATGAGTATCGCCTAATTAAATCACACTCAAATATACATCTTGTATAGGAAAACCTTACGTTTTTTTAAGCTTATTTGTTATCTGTATTGCAATTTTCTAATTCAAATCTGTACTTTATCTGAGATTGCCAATACATACTAAATACAGAAAGTTCTTTACTAAGATCATAAAAAAAGCCGATGGACAAGCTGCCCATCGGCTCTAAAATTATTTATCAGAAAAGAACGGTTGGTAATTAACTCTCTGCTTCTTCCGTCTCTCCGTCAAACGCTTCGAACACCATCTTTAGGTCATCAGCAATCTCCACTTTTGTGCGACCTTCGATACGGTGACGGGGTATCATTGCTTTTATTTCTCCATCTTTAAAATATGCGAAAGCCGGAGACGATGGAGGATACTCACTAAAGTATTCACGTGCGCGTGCTGTTGCTTCTTTATCTTGACCTGCAAACACAGTAACCATATGATCAGGCTGCACCTCCGATTCATTAAGTGCGATCTTTACTCCCGGGCGTGCATTTCCAGCAGCACATCCACAAACCGAATTAATTACCATTAGCATCGTGCCTTCATTATATTCTTTCATAGCACGATCTACATCTTCAACCGTCTCCAATTCTTCAATTCCAAGTTCTGTTAACTCTTCTCGCATCCATGAGACATCGGGGCCTGCTCCTAGTCCAAATTGCATAAGTAATCGTATTTATTTCTGCTTAGTATTCAAAAAACAAATATAACATTCTAATATGAAGTATTGAAGAAGAAAAAGCACTCCATGAGAACATGAAGTGCTTTTCCACTTTTCGCTAAAATATGCTCTTAATATTATCGAGCATCATTATAATATTCATTCACTTGATCCCAGTTGACCAAGTTCCAGAAGTTATTAACATAAGTTCCACGCTCGTTCTGATAATTTAGATAATAGGCGTGTTCCCAAACATCAACACCGAGGATTGGTGTTAAGCCATTCATATACGGGCTATTTTGGTTCGCAGTAGAAAGCACTTCTAAGCTGCTATCCTTCTTAACGCACAACCAACCCCATCCAGAACCAAACTGTCCTGTTGCGGCATTATTAAACGCTTCTTTGAATGAAGCAAAATCACCGAACTCTTCATTAATTGCTCCTGCAATATCACCGGTTGGTTCACCGCCACCATTAGGAGAAAGAATAGTCCAAAATAATTTGTGGTTCGCATAACCACCGCCATTGTTGATTACTGCCTGACGAATATTTTCAGGTACTTCAGTAATACGCTGTAAGACTTCTTCAATAGGCAATTCAGCAAATTCATGCCCTTCAAGAGCAGCATTTACCTTATTTGTATATCCTTGGTGGTGTTTACCATGATGAATTCTCATGGTTTGTTCATCAATATGCGGTGCCAATGCATCGTAATCGTACGGTAGGTCAGGTAATTCGTAAGCCATAGTTATTTTTTAGTTTTAAATTTCAAATAGTTGTTAATAATATAATAATGAATAATGTTAACTCATTACGCTGCAATGCCTTAAATTTAGCATCTAAGATTCATACTCCCAATCAAAAAACTATATCTTATCGTTCCATTAGTTTTTCGAGAAATAATCCCTCGAAAAAAGCAGAAATCATGATGATTTTATCCTATTTTAGGGACTTAACTAAAATATCGCTGTTAGCTTTTATATTCTAATATGAGCCAAGATTACGACGTTATTATTATTGGATCCGGCCCAGCCGGCTTTTCATGTGCTATGCAAAGTTCAAAGTTTGATAAAAAAGCCCTGGTGGTTGAAGCACATAAAGAATATCTCGGGGGAACCTGGATTAATACTGGCACCGTGCCTAGCAAAGCTCTTCGTGAAGCAGCTAAAACAATTCTGGAATTTAACAATCAATTTGGAGATCACGAGAATAAGAAGCCTTATGAACGCTTCCGCATGGCAGACCTGCTGCAATACAAACAGGAGATTCTGGAAAAGGAAAACCGCAAGGTCAAAAACGACCTAATCAAGAACAAAATTGATGTAGCAAGAGGATCAGGGAGACTTGTAGATGAACACACTGTAGAAGTAGAAACCCATTTTGGATCTACCGAAAAATATACTGCCGATTATATCCTAGTTTGCACTGGCAGTAATCCGGTAGAACCCAAGGAGTTTGAGATTGACCACAAGAAAGTTCTAGATTACAGATCAATTCTCGAACTAACACATATACCGCGACGACTAACGGTTATAGGTTCAGGGGTTAATGCAATTGAATATGCAACTACTTTTGCTGCCTTGGGTACTCGTGTAACAATACTTAACGACCGCGAAGAATATCTCACTTTTCTGGATCATGAAATAAAAGAACATATTGAACATCATTTTGATGAGAAAGGAATCAATATTAAAAATGATGTTGCTATACAAGAGGTAGCATTTAACTCACTGCGAAACCATACTGAAGTAAAATTCAATAAAAAATCCGGCGATCAGCGATTGCAGGTCATTGAAACCGAACACGTGCTTTTTCTCGGTGGAAGGCAACCTAACACTAACGGGCTTAACCTGGAAGCGGTACAAGTAGAAACCGATAACAATGATTTCATCACCACTGATGATTCGTTTAAAACCAATGTTGATAGTATTTATGCTGCTGGTGATGTGATAGGCTTTCCTCGTCTTGCCTCTGCTTCCTTCTCACAGGGGCGCCTTGCCGCATGTAATATGTTTGGGATTCCAGCTCTTAAAGTGCCTGACCAAATTCCATACGGTATCTATGCAATTCCTGAAATCTCAAATATTGGCCTTACCGAAGAGCAGGCAAAAGAGATGGATATTAATGTATCAGTGGGTCGCGCCTATTTTAAAAACATTGCCAAAGCTGATATGACAAACCATACCGATGGGATTCTCAAACTTGTTTTTAACAGCAATAATTTCAAGCTGCTGGGAGTTCATATTTTTGGTGATGAGGCCGCAAACCTTATTCACTTGGGCCAATCGGTTATGGCAAACGATGGGGATATCCGATACTTCATAAATCACGTCATGAACTATCCTACATTAAGTGAGGCCTACCGTATTGCAGCATTTAATGGAGTAAACCGGGTATATAAAGCCGGCGTAAAATATAAAAACATCCTTGAAAATAAGGACAATAACTAATCAAAGAAGATGACGGACTAAAACGGCCGCTTAACTTAAACGTAATATATTGCCATTGGCAGTCCTGTTTCATCTTTCGGAGGATTATCAGGCAATGTTTTCATCTCCTTCTCAGTTGATTTTAGGGCAAACAAGGCCAATGCCATAGCATCAACGATATCATCTTCATCAACTTGGTTACGCCGGTACTCTTCTTTGATATCCCGAAAAAAGTCATCTGCAAACTTGCTGCGATCTTTCAACAGCTTAAGACGATGGCGAAGTCCCTTCTTTGTAGCTTTTTTCTGGAGTATAGAATTGTCTCCATTTAAGATCCGAAAAAGAAGCTCGGGATGACTTTCAAAAACTTTATCTCTTAAATCTTCACTATTTTGCAGAAACTGATCTACCGTTCGAATATTCGGCGTAATATTCCAGGCCTGAATCGATATTTTCTTTCCCGTTTCTTCATAGCTGGTCATAGATGCCTCGGCATAAGTGGGCGCATGCAAAGCCGGACGTATGGGCGGGTTAAAAACACTGGCCTGGTAATCAGGGCCCAAAACATCCCGGAGTTTATCATCACACTTTCGTACATAATCAGATGCTGATAGGCCAATGGGCACATCAATAAAAGTGCGATCAAATTTTTCTAAAAACTCCTTAAGTTCCTGGTCCGACTCTAGTAGCCAATAGCCTGCATGTTCCTCATCCAAACTTATTGCTATCCAACCAGCCCGACAGCCGTCAATTCCTAATGTTTTCACCGCAAATAATTTTAGTGTTGTTCTTGCTGTTCCTCTTTCGCGTACTCTTTTAGAGTAATATGCAAATCATCCAGTTGTTCTTGATCTACATAATCAGGGCTACTATCCATCAAGCTCTGAGCTTTCTGATTTTTGGGAAAAGCGATAACATCCCGAAGGCTTGTTCCGCCCGTTAAGATCATAACAATGCGATCTACCCCGAATGCAATACCACCATGAGGGGGTGCGCCATACTTAAATGCTTCAAGCAAAAAGCCAAACCTCTTCTCAGCTTCTTCTTTATCAATACCTAATAAATCAAACATTTTAGTTTGTAGTTCCCGATCATGTATGCGGATTGAACCTCCACCAATTTCATACCCATTAAGTACTAAATCGTATGCTCGAGAACGTACATCATCAGGATTATCATTCAGCGTTTCTAAATCGTCAGGGTGAGGTGATGTAAACGGATGGTGCAATGCATGATAGCGATGATCCTCTTTGCTGTATTCAACCAGCGGGAAATCAGTGACCCACAGAAATTCATATGCATCCTCATTAATAAGATTATACTCTTCGGCCATCATTAAACGAAGCTGGCCTAATTGCTTGTGGACTTCAGGGGCAGGACCTGCTAAGATCAATACGAGATCTCCCATTTCTGCCTCAGCAGTCTCGACCATTGCATCAACAGTTTTTTCTTCAAGAAACTTACCTACACTGCACTTTACTCCGTCGTCTTCATTTAACTTAATATAAATGAGTCCTGCAGCACCTGTTTCATGCTGTACCCGTTCGGTTAAGCGATCGATTGCACCACGTCCCATATCGCCTTGTCCGGGAACCGTGATACCGAGTACCGCACCACCTTTTTCGACAGTACTTGAAAATATCTTAAACTCAGAATCCTCAACCAGCTCAGAAAAATCAGCAAATTCTAACCCAAATCTCGTGTCCGGTTTATCGGTACCATAGGTTTCAATTGCCTCTTTATAGGTCATGCGACTAAAAGGGGCAGACACCTCTTCATCAATCGTATCTTTCAGTAACTTTTTCATCAGCCCTTCCGTCATCTCCATGACGTCATCCTCATCCACAAACGACATCTCAACATCGATTTGTGTAAACTCAGGTTGACGATCTGCGCGCAGATCTTCGTCCCTAAAGCACTTTACAATCTGAAAATAACGATCAAAACCTGAAACCATTAGCAACTGTTTGTAGGTCTGCGGACTCTGGGGTAGTGCAAAAAACCTACCTGGATTCACCCTACTGGGGACCAAGTAATCGCGAGCTCCTTCAGGGGTACTCTTCATAAGTACAGGCGTTTCAACCTCTAAGAATTCATTGTTATGAAAGTACGCCCGAGTAGACTGATAAAAATCAGACCGTAACTTCATATTTTCTTGAATATCAGGACGTCGTAGATCTAGATACCGATATTTAAGACGAGTCTCCTCATTTGTAGCAATATCTTCTTTTATTTCAAAAGGTGTTGTTTCTGCCTCTGAGTAAATCTTAAGATCCGTCACACGAATCTCCACACCGCCGGTAGTAAGTTCCTCATTAATATTCTCTTCACCTCGTTTCTCAACAACACCTTTAATACCAATTACGTACTCGCTTCGAAGCTGTTCGGCTTTTTGATGCAGGTTTTCATCTGTTTCATAAAAAACAATCTGCGTGATTCCATTTCGATCTCGGAGATCAATGAAAATCACCCCACCCAGATCGCGCCGAGTGGCTACCCATCCATTGAGTATGACTTCTTCGCCTGTATTTTCAGTTGTAAGTTCAGAACAATGATGACTTCGTTTCCAGGTCATATGAGCTACTATTAATACTAATAAATTTAAAATGCGTTTTTAGAAATGTTGAAAATAAGTATTATGAAGACCAATCGCTTACTGATATTGTGATAATTTATGTTTGAGCTTCTTCTTGTTTCAAATATTACATCTTCCCTTTTTAAGACCAAACTCACCTAGTATATCCAGCTTGTTCATTATACCTATTTACTGGTTTTAGGCGACGACAACCTATTTTTATATCATAAAAATCATATTAGGTGAACAACCTTTGTGGCTATCCCTCCCATGCTTCTTGAGCTTGAAACATCAGTTTGCTTGGTAATAATATTCGAATCCTTATGGTATTCTAATGTTACCGGGCTCATCGTGGTAGTAGTTATTTTGATTTCCACCTTTGCACCTCAGACTCCTATACATCAATACCTTCAAAAACATTTCACCCAGAGCCTGTAAAAAAGTTAATTCACAGCAAGTGGATACGAACTGTTATATGAACTTTTAAATCATTACTTGGTCCATATATAGCTTTATTTGAGATTGACTTAAAAAACACTTCCCACTTTACTGTGCTTTCGTTACATTATTAGTTCTAAACTTCCAGACTTAATTGACTTTTGCAGATCTGGATCGCTAAAAGAGGGATATCTATGACATCTATCTCCGTTCTTATTGCTGATGATCATGAGATTGTTCGATATGGTATCAGTACATATTTATCATCTGCTAAAGACATTGACATTGTAGGGAAAGCTTCAAGTGGAGAAGAATGCCTAAACCTTTTTCAAAAGGAAAAGCCGGATGTATGCCTGCTCGACATCAGTATGCCCAAGAAAAATGGTATAGAAACCGCCAAAAGCATTCGAAGCCTCAATGATGAAACAAAAATCATTATACTCTCAATGCATATTGATAAGCAGATGCTCAATGACGCTCTGGAAGCAGATATAAACGGCTATCTTTTGAAAAACACCGAAAAGTCTGACCTTTTGCACGGCATTCGTGCTGTTATGAAGGGACAACAAATTTTTAGTGACCCAATCTCTGAGCTTATCAAAAAATCATTTCTAAATAGCAACAATAGTAAAAAGAATCGCACGAACCACTCTATTACAGATCGTGAACAAGAAATATTACAATTCATAGTAGACGGTTTCACAAGTAAAGAAATCGCCCAAAAACTATACATCAGTCCCCGTACTGTCGATACCCATAGAGCCAATCTGATGGAAAAATTGGAACTGAAAAATATTGCTGAACTTGTACGCTATGCTATTGAACACGATCTGGTTTCTATAGGTTGATTTTCAATACGTAAAAATACGTACCCTAAAATACATACTATCTCTATTGATGCTAAAAGCTTCGGCTATTACATTGTAAGTGCAAATGGGGTAATAGCCGTCTGTAGATGATATTTAGCAGCTATCTGTGACAGGATAGCTGCTAATTTTTTGCCTTTCACTAAATATTTATATCTGCACCGTTCTTATAACTAGCATTGAAAATAAGTTAGATTTTTTTTGCTCTCGAATATTTCTTTCAAATCAAAAAAAACTGAGAATACGTTCTAAAAACGGTAAAACTTAAACTTGGAAAGAGATCTCAAATTTTGTCCACTTATCCTCTGAAATATTGATTTCCCCTTCAAGTTGTTGAGTTAACGTTTTAACAAGAGTCATCCCCAAAGAATTACTTTCGGCAATTGTAAAACCTTCAGGCAGCCCCTTACCATTATCTTTTACTGAAAACTGTACCGTACCATCTGTCTCTTCAAGTGCAACTACGATCTCCCCATCATTGACATCCTCAAAACCGTGCTTAAAAGCATTATTTAGCAGCTCATTTACAATAAGCCCCAAGGGAACTGCTTTTGTTATATCCAGATCAAAACTCTCAACCTTATTTTTAATTGTTATATTTTTTTGCTCAGAATTAAAAGCATCAGAAATCATTCCGGCAAAATCTTCGATATATTCTTGAATATCGATTGCAGACAGCGTCTCATTCTGATACAACTTCTCATGGATCATTGCAATTGACCTGATCCGCGACTGGGTATCTTCAAAAACAGTAACCAGCGGCTCTTCAGATTCATGCTTCTGCAATTCTAATAAACTTGAAATAACGGCAAGGTTATTTTTTACCCGGTGGTGAATTTCCTCTAAAAGAGTTTGTTTCTCTTTTAAAGACCGTTCAATCTCCACTTCATATTTCTTTCGATCTGATATATCTCTTACGCTTCCCACGATAGCCACGGCAGTCCCATTCTTACCCTTCACCAATGCCCGCTGATTATTCACCCAAATATAATTTCCATTATTGGTCCTAATTCTAAACTCCGTCTCATCTGCAAAATAGTCGTAATGACCTTTCTCTTCCATGCTCTCGATTTCCTGTTTCATTTTCTCCAAATCTTCCGGATGGACGTGCCCCAATACAAATGACCTGCCTTTATTTAAGAAATCATCAGTCGGATATCCCAGCATCTCTTCTACATAAGGACTTATGTATTCATACTGTCCCGATTTAATATCTAACTGATAAACGATATCACGGGAATGCTGCAATACCTTTTTAAATTTTGACTCACTTCTGGAAAGCTTTTCATTTAAATTATTTATCTCTCTGAAAAAAGAGTTGACTACCAAATAACCAATTATTAGAAGTGTTATCCCTACAATAATAATTGTCCAGAAAATAAACGATTTAACCCAACTTGCCATGCTCCCCATGGTATGTGAAAAACTTCCCTCTAATTCAGTAAGATTATGATCAATTGAGGAAATTTCTGATGCAATTCTCTTTCTTTTTTGAATTCCAAGCTCCCCCTTTTGTATAGCCTCATGCAGCTTCGCTCCTAATTTTTCCAGCTCGGCAATCTGCTCATCCCCTTTTTGCCAGGTATTAATCGCTTTTTGGAGTTGCTCAGAACTCTTAAAGTTTTGGGTAAGCCAGATGAGCAAGCTAATATCCTCATCATGCCCTATGCCCAGTTTAAAACCTTGGTATGCAATTTCTAAGTTGGGATTATCAGACATTAATGTCTTACGTGCTCTTTCAAACCCCTGATGCAATTCCAACTTATCACGAAACTTTTGATAATAAGAAGGTTCTTTGTGAATACTATACTCTAGCAATGAAGTAACCGCTTCTTTTTGTGCTTTCGTCCACTGACCTTCACCTGCGATGTAGGCACGAACAGATGAAAGTGTTTTGGTTCCATAGTAGGTGCCCACCATCATGAACAAAGCCAAGACTACAAAAACTAAAATAATAGCAATCCGACTCCTATTATTGCTAATACTATTCAGTAAGCCAATCATAATATGATTTTTACTAATTCGACGAAGAAATGCTTACCAACATATTAATTTTGATATGAAAGAAAGCTAATTACAACCTCTAAAAAAGAGAGGAGTACATAATACAGTCCTCAAACTGAGAAATAATGTCCTACCTTATACCCGTACTACACTCATTGTAATAAATATTACCAATTATTAGCGACTAAACTAAATATTGACTACCTCTATAATATCCTGCAGTATTTTCGGCTAATTACTTACTAATAAAAAGAGAGGCTTTCAATAAATTGGAACCGTTTTAAAAAAGCTCTAAAGCACTTTTTCTATAAAATACTCTAGAAAAAAGTACCGTGGGGCGGAATCGAACCGCCGACCTCCGGGTTATGAATCCGACGCTCTCACCAACTGAGCTACCACGGTATGGTGATCAAATCAAGAGTTGCCAAATATAAAGCATTAATCAGTAAATATTAAGTACTTTTTCCTTTTTTTTATCTTTCCCCATATAAATAAGACATCTTTTTTTGAGGCTCCTTTAAATCACCTTATTTTCCAACTTATTAATTTCAAAAAACTATAAGCATTGAATATTTATATCTCTCATGGCAAAGAAAATCACCAGTAAAGACGAAGATTTTTCGCAATGGTATCAAGACATAATTCGTGAAGGCAAGCTAGCCGACCACTCTCCTGTTCGAGGGTGTATGGTCATTCGTCCCAATGGATATGCGCTTTGGGAAAACATGCAAGATGCTCTTGACCAGATGTTCAAGGATACGGGCCATGAGAATGCCTATTTCCCTCTTTTTATTCCTAAATCATTTCTATCAAAAGAAGCTCAACATGTAGAAGGTTTTGCAAAAGAATGTGCCGTTGTAACTCATAGCCGACTGCAAAGCTCGGATGATGGTGTCGAAGTTGATCCGGATTCTAAGCTTGAAGAAGAACTCATTGTTCGGCCAACTTCAGAAACTATTATCTGGGATTCATATCGGAACTGGATTCAATCATATCGCGACCTGCCTATACTGATCAATCAATGGGCGAATGTAGTCCGTTGGGAGATGCGCACCCGGTTATTTTTGCGAACTATGGAATTTTTGTGGCAAGAAGGCCATACAGCACATGCTACCAAAGATGAAGCTGTAAAAGAAACCAAACAGATGCTTGAAGTATATCGTACTTTTGCAGAAGAATATATGGCAATGCCGGTTGTAACTGGTGTTAAAACGGAGTCTGAACGTTTCGCCGGAGCGGTAGACACTTATTGCATTGAGACACTGCTACAAGACAATAAAGCACTGCAAGCGGGAACCTCACACTTTTTGGGGCAAAACTTTGCTAAAGCTTTTGATGTAAAGTTTCAAAGTTCAGAAGGGCAACATGAATATGTATGGGCAACCAGCTGGGGTGTTTCTACTCGTCTCATTGGCGGTTTAATCATGACTCATTCTGATGATCAAGGTTTGGTCTTACCTCCCAAGCTAGCACCAAACCAAGTCGTTATTGTACCTATCTGGAAAAATGATGAACAAAAAGAACAAGTTCTCGATTATTGCCATGAAATTATGGATGAACTGAAAGAACTGGATATTCGAATTAAACTTGACCATCGCGAGAACATGAGTCCTGGTTGGAAATTCAATGAACATGAAGCAGCCGGTATCCCGCTTCGCCTAACTATTGGGCCTCGTGATCTTTCAAATAACAATGTTGAACTTGCACGACGAGATACTGGTAACAAAAAGATTGTTGACCGTAATGGAATTGCTCAAAAAGCAGATGATCTTCTTGACACCATCCAAGATAAACTCTTTGATACAGCACAAAAAAGGATCCAAGATAACACCCATTCCGTTGATTCTTATGAAGAGTTTAAAAAGGTGCTCGATGATCAAGGGGGATTTGTTTATGCTCACTGGGACGGTACAGCTGAAACAGAAGAAAAAATCAAAGACGAAACAAAAGCCACTATTCGATGCATTCCACTTGAAGATGGTGAAGAAGGGGAATGTATGATAACGGGCAAGCCCTCAAAACAAAAGGTACTCTTTGCCCGTGCCTACTAAAACGACATAAAATTGGATCGGATATCAGAAGCAGAAAACAGATTTAGTATTAAGCAACGCTTTAAAAGCACCGGCATAGCAGGCCTGATATCCGATCTTTTTAATCCTCTATTTCTTCCTCTTTTAGTTTTAATAGTGCTGGCTATACAGCTGCAACTGCCATACCTTTCCGTTGGCTGGATAACGGGTGTATCGCTGATATTCTATACTGTAATACCACTTTGCACTTCATTTTATTTATTAAAAACGAATACAATTTCTTCACTTGACCTGCCAGAACGAGAATCAAGAAGTAGACTTTTTTTAATTTCACTTGCATCTTCTGCCATTGCTTTTCTTCTCTTTTTTTATTCCAAACAACATACCCATACTATAATACCGTTAGTTGCTTTAACCTTTTTAATAAATGCTGCAATTGCCTTTGTCGTAAACCTATACTGGAAAATAAGCATACATTCAGCTTCTCTTTCATCAACTGCAGCAATTTTCTTTTTTATTTCTCAATATCAGATACTATCATCATTTTATGCAGCCCTCATTTTATCATTATTTATCCTTTTACTACTTTTACCAATAATGATTTGGGCTCGATATCACTTAAAGATTCATACATGGACAGAACTACTCGGAGGCGCTGTAACGGGATTTTTGCTCACTATTATTGATTTAACCATACTTACAACCATATGGTAACTACTAGCTTGAATGCCCCGACTTCTCACTATTTACTAACTGCGGAATTAAGTCAAGAGATAGACCGTAAGACCATTGGAGAAATGCAATTTGATGGTTTTACATTAATGGAGATAGCAGGTAAATCAGCAAGCCAACTATTTCTCGATCACTACAAACAGCTCTCTAAGGGGCTCTACCTCTGTGGAAAAGGAAATAATGCCGGGGATGCCTTAGTTTTTGCTCGATATCTTTTACAAAATGGGATTAAGGCCTCAGTAGTTTTTATTAGCGGCAGTTCCGATCTCTCTGAAAATACTAAACGAAACTTGGAGCTGCTCCAAAAATATGATCATGATAATACACTCAACGTGTATGAAAACTGGAATGACGCCAAACCGATTAAAAACTTTGACTTTATTGTTGATGGTCTACTGGGAACAGGATTAAATAGTAATGTTCGAGGGAAATATGCAGAGGCTATAAAATGGTGTAACAAACAAGAACTACCTACTTTTGCAATGGATATTCCTACTGGCTTGCATCCCAACACCGGTGAAATAATGGGAACTGCCCTGGAGGCAAACCATACGTTCTCATTCGGTGGCCTTAAACAGGGCTTTTACCTTGAAGAGGGACCTGCCCTTACAGGAAAAATAGATTACTGTAAACTGCCATTTCCCCATAAGTATAAAAAGAACTGTAGCAATTTCTTGCTAGATGAAAGCTGGGTATCTACCGATATATCGCCGACAGGAAAACATAAATATGATTCGGGCGTACTTTATATCATTGCTGGTTCTGAGGGTCTCACTGGAGCAGCAATAATGGCAGCAAAGAGCGCTTGGGCAGAAGGCTTGGGTGCAGTGATTCTCATCTGTCCCCGAGGCACGCTTCCCATTTATGAGCAAACATTGCCCTCAATCATAAAAAAACCGGTGGGAAACAGAAATGATTTCTTTTTCAAAAAAGAGCATGCAGAAAAATCCTTACAAATAATTAAAGAAAAAAAAGGATCACTGCTTCTTGGCCCTGGTATAGGGCGCAACAATAGTACTGTTGAGTTTGTAAAATCAATACTGACGACAAATCGAAAACCAACTCTTATTGATGCTGACGGCTTATGGTGCCTGGGGCAATTAGCAAAATGGCCTAAACCCAAGGGAGCAAGCTGGGTATTAACTCCGCATCCGGGAGAATTAAAACAACTTGTGGATGATAAGCTCGATTCAGATTATCAAAGATTACAGGTTGTACAAAAAATATCTAACCAACAGCAAGTAACAATACTTTCAAAAGGAATGCCTGGAATTATCGGAACACTAGAACCTAAGTCTTATTTAACAAATTACGACACAAGCTTTTTTGCCCGAGCCGGTAATGGAGATGTTCTTGCAGGTAAAGTTGCGGCCTATTTAGCATTGGGGTATTCCACAGATAAAAGTTGTGCGATGGGACTACTTAATGGGAAACAAAAACTTGACCAATTTTTAAGAAATTATAAAGAACTACCTGAACCTACAGACTTTATATGAAGATTAATTTGTTTTACTCCTTTCTTTCTAAAAATAGGTTTTTATTGCCCCTTGCTATCATAGGACTTACACTTGTCATGTTGGTACTAACATTGTTACCATCCAGTACTTTTGTTAATAGTGAGTTAATAAGTTATGACAAAATTGGCCACCTAATTCTTTTTGGAAGTTGGACCTATATCCTCGGTTTATACCATGATATCCAATGGGAATCATCTACAAATTTATGGGTAATATGTCTTATCGGAATTACCTTTGGTCTAGCAGTAGAAGTTTTACAATACCTGCTCCCGCTAAACCGACATGGTGACTGGGCCGATCTACTTGCTGATACCGTTGGATGCTTGATTGCAGTATGGGCGCTAAAGAAAACCATCCCTAGTGAATAGCTTCTAGCTAAATTCTTTTTTTGACTTTTCATAGAGGCTTTTATTTATTAATACTATCTTATTAGTATTATCTTTATAATAATTATAGCCTATGAGAAATAACTACAAAGAACCGACTAACGACCTTCGCAACTACTATACTCTTTTCTTTCAAACAGGCCTTATTCTAGTCCTCATTGTATTAATTGCAGCAATGAAGGTTGAATTTGTTTCCAAAAAACCTAATACAGACCTGACGGAAGAGCAGGAAATCACAAAAATGGAGGATATTATTCAAACCAAACAGGAAGAAACCCCTCCTCCACCTCCTCGCCCCCAGGTACCCGTTGAAGTACCTAACGACGAAATTATTGAAGATCAAAGTATTGACCTGGATGCGGAAATGAGTTTGGACGAACCCCTTGAGATGCCTCCACCACCTGAAGAGGAAGAAGATGAAGAAGACTTCTTTATTGCAGTTCAACAGATGCCAAAAATGATAGGAGGACAAGAATGGCTATACAAAAATATAACCTATCCTGAAGCAGCTCGAAGATCAGGAATAGAAGGACGTTTAGTTATACAGTTTATCGTAAATAGAAGAGGACAAGCCACAAACTTAAAAGTTCTTCGAGGATTAGGGGGTGGTTGTGTGCAAGCTGCTAAAGACGTTCTTAAAAAAGCTGAATTCAAGGTTGGACGTCAAAGAGGACGAGCTGTGCCGGTACAAATGTCACAAAGCATAGTGTTTAAACTGAATAATTAGCCGTATAAGATGAGAGTTACATCATTCTTAATGATAATAAAGACGCACCTTTTACGTTTTATTTCTAACAGGCAACCAATGAAACAAATAATAAGTTTTTCCTGTTATTAGAGTGGAGATTTAACAGAATTATTCGTTTCATTAGGTTTCCTAATAAAAACTTTTTCTATAAAATTTTACGCGGAGGTAATTATGCGTTCAGACAGAAAGAAACCTAAGTCTGATCTGAGAAACTACTACACTGTCTTTTTACAGTTGGGCATGGTAGCAGTACTTCTCATTTTTATTGTAGCAATGAAGGTGGAGTTCGTTTCCGAAAAGCCTAATACAGACCTGACGGAAGAGCAGGAAATCACAAAAATGGAGGATATTGTTCAAACCAAGCAGGAAGAAACCCCTCCTCCACCTCCTCGCCCCCAGGTACCCGTTGAAGTACCTAACGACGAAATTATTGAAGATCAAAGTATTGACCTGGATGCGGAAATGAGTTTGGACGAACCCCTTGAGATGCCTCCACCACCTGAAGAGGAAGAAGATGAAGAAGACTTTTTTGTTGCTGTAGAACAAATGCCCCAACTTAAAGGAGGCCTAGCTGCACTACAAAAGAAAATTAACTATCCCGAAATGGCCCGAAAAGCTGGTATTGAGGGACGAGTAATTATACAGTTTGTTGTAACTGAAAATGGTAAGGTCGAGAACCCCCGTGTAATTCGAGGTATTGGCGGTGGTGCTGACAAAGAAGCTTTAAGAGTTGTCAAAGAAGCCGAATTTGTTCCCGGTCGTCAGCGTGGGAAAGCAGTCCGTGTGCAATATAGTTTGCCAATAACTTTCCGACTGCAGAACTAACCATAAATCACTTTTATATTGGGAGGTACATCAAACGATGTATCTCCTTTTTTTTATAGTTAAAAATAGGCCCTTCCGATTCTTTAATTAGTTTCTATGATGAAACCCAAGAAGAGAATGATTCCAGCACGTCAACAAGGTTTTTATAACCTACTCTATCTATAGCTTCTTCAACAGATGCCCACTCTACTTTTTCAATCCCCTCTTCAGACTGAGGCACCAGCTTTTCTTTTTCCCATTCTTTGTATTGCATCGCAAACCAATGGGTAGTTTTACCATATCGGATATTATTCTGTTGGTACTCGTGGTAGGTGTTCTGCAGAACCCCAACGATATCAGGCAGACCAGATAAACCGATCTCTTCTGCAACTTCACGAACAGCGCACTCCTCTATCGTCTCCCCTTCTTCATTTTTTCCTTTGGGAAGATCCCAAACTCCTCTTCTGTAAATAAGAATTACCTGAAGCGCGTCCTGTGCAACTGTCCGAAATACGACCCCGCCTGCTGCCGTTACTTCTTTAATATTTGCCATCAATATTATTCACTCTCCCCAGAATCACCTTCTTCTTTACCTTTTTCATCAGCATAGCTTACTCTAAGATTATTCAGAGTTTCGGTTAGATAATTATCAAGCTTATCAGGCAAATTGCCTTCAGTATAGTCTTGGAGCATCACTAAAGTATCAATGGCAAATTTTGCTGATTTTAACTCGCGTTCTTTTTCACCGGTCTGAGGGTTCTCCAATTGCCCCAACCCCATTTGAGCAATCTGCTGATGTTGTTGCACAAGCATCATAAAAAGCAGTTGCTGCTGTTCATCTTCCGATAAATTATCGCCATTCATTTTTTTCTGGTCCATTGTAAGTCTTTTTTATTAAAATTTGGTCCTAAGATAAGATCTTTAAAGGAAAGAATTAATTAACACTAACTATAAATTATCAACAAAGTTCTTTAAATATTGAAAACAACCAAGTACCTTTAGAGGCTCTAAACATCTAATTCATTACACTCACATATATATTCACCAATGGCCATTTTACATCCTTTCAAAGCTTGGCGACCGATACCCGATACTGTAGAAGAAATTGCCTGTGTACCTTACGACGTGATAAGTGTTGAGGAGGCACGGACCCTTGCAGAAGGCAAACCTAAAAGCTTCTTGCATGTGATACGTCCTGAAATAGATCTACCCGAAGGCACTGACCCCCATGAAGATCGTGTTTATGAAAAGGGGGCCGAAAACCTCAAAGAATTTTTAATTGATGGAACACTACACCAAGAGGACACACCTCACGTTTATGTTTATCAGCTAATTAGACAAGGGCGACCCCAAACAGGAATTTTCTCTTGTGTGTCTGTCGATGATTATAATAAAGAAATTATTCTTAAACACGAACTTACCCGGCCTAAGAAGGAAGATGATCGGACACGACATCTTCTGACACAGCAAGCCCATGCTGAACCGGTAATGCTTACCTATAAGGATGATGAACGTACACAAGAACTCATTGATGAAACTGTTCAACAAGAACCTCTTTTTAATTTTGAAGCAGAGGATGGTGTTGTTCACAAGGTATGGCGGGCCTCAGACTCTGATGCCTTTGTAGAAGCTTTTTCGTCTATACCTAACTTGTATATTGCTGATGGTCACCATCGCTGCAAAAGTGCCTCTCGCGCGGCTGCAGTCGAAAAAGAAAAAAACGATGCACATACAGGAGATGAAGAATATAACTTCTTTCCCGCGGTCCTTTTTCCCATGTCGAACATGAATATTATGGCCTATAACCGAATAGTCCATTCGATACCGGATAACTTCATAGAAACATTGGGCCAGAAGTTCGAATTGACAGCCGGAGCCGCATCCAGTCCATCCCAAAAGGGAAATATCAGTATTTATATCAACAATAAGTGGTATGCATTAGAACTACCGATTGCTGACAATCCAAATAGCGTAGAACAGCTAGACGTGCATCGGCTGCAAGAACATCTACTATCTCCCCTGCTGGATATTACGGATCCCAGACGAGATAACAACATCTCTTTTGTCGGTGGCATACGCGGCACAGAAGAATTGGAAAAACTTGTCAATAATGGTGATGCCCAAATGGCCATTAGCATGTATCCTACAAGTATAGAAGAACTTGTAGAAGTATCTGATGAAGGTCTTCTGATGCCCCCCAAATCAACTTGGTTTGAACCTAAACTTCGATCCGGACTTTTAGTTCACACTTTTTAATTTCCTAACATCTTTAAATTCTTACTACTATGAATCGCGTTCACAACTTTAGTGCAGGACCCGCAACACTCCCTCTGGAAGTATTAAATAAGGCCAAGGCAGAACTCACTGAATATCAAGGTATGGGACGCTCCATTATGGAGATTAGTCACCGAAGCCCTCAATACGAGGCTATAGACCAACAAGCTAAAGCCCGCCTAACTGAATTACTTGGCCTGGGTGATGATTTTGAAATCATGTTTTTGCAAGGCGGTGCGAGTTCACAATTTATGATGGCCCCCTTCAATTTTTTACGCGACGGCCAAACAGCTGATTATATTGATACCGGTCGCTGGTCGAACAAAGCAATTAAAGAGGCCAATATTTTTGGAAATGTGCACCGTCCCTTTTCAAGTGCTGATTCCGGATATGATCGTGTCCCCTCCAATGAGGAGTTGAACCTAAGTGATAGTCCCGAATATGTCCATTTTACCTCTAATAATACGGTAGCGGGCACACAGTTTTCGACAGAACCAGAAACCGGTGACATACCCTTAGTTTGTGATGCATCATCGGATCTGCTTTCACGACCTATCGATGTGTCAAAATATGGTATCATTTATGCAGGAGCCCAGAAAAATGTAGGACCTGCCGGTGTTACTATCGTAATTATTAGCAAGGATTTTCTTGCCCAAGCCCATACCGAGAATGTACCTACCATTCTGCAGTACAAGACCCATACAGAAAAAATCTTTAATACCCCTCCCACTTTTAATGTATATATGGTTAACCTTGTACTGGAATGGGTTCAGAACAAAGGTGGACTCTCATACTTCAAAAAATTTAATGAAGAAAAAGCAGCGTTGCTTTATGATGAGATCGATAGAGACGATTTCTACCGAGGCGCTGTAGAAAAAGATTCTCGTTCTTTAATGAATGCAACTTTCCGCTTGCCTTCTGAAGAACTTGAAGAAAAATTCTTATCTGAAGCAAAAGAACATGACCTTATGACACTCAAAGGACACCGAAGTGTTGGAGGAATCCGAGCCAGCATGTACAATGCCTGTCCCCGTGAAAGTGTCCAAGCACTGGTTAACTTTATGAAAGAGTTCAAGAAGAATAACGGCTAATACTATTTCTTGATCGCTGTTTAGATAAGTCCGAATACGGTTAAAATATGATCAACCGTATTCGGCACAAACAGTATTAAATAAACCATTCCCCAAAGTGCTCCTGCCACATGCGCTTCATGATTCACCTTCCCTCTCTCCTGTTTACTTGCATACATACTGTAAACAAGGTACAAGACACCAAGGATAATTGCCGGTATAGGAATAGGTATTAACATCAACATAATTCCTTCCATTGGGAATAATAAAATAAAGGCAAAAAGGACAGAACCTACTGCTCCCGATGCACCTAATGTAGCATAATTAGGATCATCCTTAAATTTTACAAGGGACGGTATGCCTGCCACAATTAAACCGGTCAAGTATAGTCCCAGAAGATATTTCCCCCCAATTACCTGCTCCATTACAGTACCAAAAAAGTAGAGTGTAAACATATTTACAAAAAGGTGACCAACATTGGCATGCAAGAATCCCGAGGTTAACAATTCATACCATGATTTTTCTCTTACTGTTCGATAAGGTCTTAGATATCCCCATTCTGTTAGCGGAGGATACACAAACAAAGCAACTAACGAAACGATAATCGTTGTTGCCAATAAGTAAAATGTTACGGGACTATTTGAAATAAGACTTTCCATAAAGCTAATTTTTGATCTCTGAAAATAGACAACAGTATTCCCGATCGCCAATCTTATTTTTCGATTGAATTACATGCAACTTACTTGCTAACGTTTGCCGATACTGTTTATATTATGCGTCTACTAATGAAATGTACAGGCAGATAGCTCCCGAGAATCTATTAGCCGAAGTAGCTCAGCTGGTAGAGCGACGCTCTCGTAAAGCGTAGGTCGTCGGTTCGAATCCGATCTTCGGCTCAATATTTTCAGAAAAAATAGTGCTTGTTTAAAAACAAAAACTGCCGCAAGAACTACCTTTCAGAATCTTCTTTCCTCAAATCTATACTCCCATATTTATCTATTTTTGTAGCAGCAAGGGGCAGAAAACCATTTTCTTAGGGAATACAACATATAGGTTGTTACAATCCTTTTTTATACGGATTTTAACTCCTCTAAAATATATTATCAGCTAAAAAGAAAAAGAAGAGTAGCATACATTTTGCGATATATTTTACTACTTACAATTTTAGTAGCTCTTTTTATCACCTCTTGTGGTACCACCTCACGTTTTAATAAAACTGAGGCCGAAGGCAAGTCGAAACCATTAAAAAAGGGAGCTGTTATAGAAAAAGGTAGAGCTAGCTGGTACGGTCCAAAATTCCATGGAAAACTGACTGCCAATGGGGAAAAGTACGATATGTATGGTCTCACGGCAGCTCACCGCACATTACCGTTTAACACCATATTAGAAGTTCAGAACCTAGACAACAATAAATCAGTTCAAGTCCGCATTAATGATCGTGGCCCCTATGCAAAAGATCGAATTATCGATCTCTCTAAAAAAGCCGCACAAAAGATAGAAATGCTTGGTCCTGGCACCGCTAATGTAAAACTAGTTTTAATGAGTGAAAACCTGGCTGGCCCCCTCCCCCAAAATCTTAAAGTACCTACCTATACCGTACAACTTGCTTCATATAAAAAAGAGAACAAAGCCTTTAGTCACTCCCAAAAGATTAAAGGGGCTCGAGTAGAAACAGTCAACTTGCAAAAAGGAACAGTATATCGGGTCTATTATGGCGTTTATACTGATAAAACAGAGGCACGGCAAAATCAACGTAAACTTAAAAGAAAGGGATATGAAGGCTACGTTAAACAAATTGAAAATTGATGCTATTCATGGGAATGGAAGCGTCCCTCTTTCTGGTTGTACCAATCTGTTTTAAAACTTAAAATTTATATATGAAGAAGAAAATTATTGTCATCGGCAGTGGTTTTGGGGGACTTGCAACGGCATCACGCCTGCTATCGCAAGGGTATGAAGTAGAACTATTTGAAAAACGTGATAAGCCCGGTGGCCGTGCCTATGTTTATGAAATAGAAGGGTTTAAATTTGATGGTGGCCCTACGGTTATTACTGCACCATTTTTGTTTGATGAAATCTTTGAAGCTGCCGGCAAAAAACGGGAGGATTATTTCGACTTAGTTCCTTGCGATCCTTTCTATCGCATCTTCAATGCTGAAGGTGAAAAATTTGATTACAACGGGGACCATGACTTTGTCCTTAATGAAATTGAGCAATGGAATCCCAATGACAAAGAAGGATATACTAAGTTCTTAAAATCGACTAAAGCTATCTTCAATAAAGGTTTTGTAGAGTTGGCTGACCAACCGTTTCTGAGCTTATGGGATATGATTAAAGTTATACCCGATCTTATTAAGCTCCAGTCACACAAAACGGTTTACCAATACATCTCCAAGTTTATTGACGATGATTTTTTGAAGAAGGTTTTTTCATTCCACCCGCTATTGGTAGGCGGAAACCCTTTTGACACTACCTCGATTTACGCCATGATTCACTACTTGGAGCGGGAATGGGGAGTGCACTATGCCATGGGGGGCACAGGAGCCATTGTAAATGCCTTAGTGCGGCTTATCAAGGAGCAAGGGGGGACAATACATCTCAATGCCGAAGTAGACAAGATTTTAGTGAAAGAGGGTCAAGCAACAGGCATTCAACTTACCAATGGATCCCAGTATAAAGCAAATCAGGTCGTCTCTAACGCAGATGTCGCCTTTACATATCGCCATATGATTGATGCAAAGGATCGCAGCACCTATAGTAACAGAAAGATTGAACGGATGAAATACAGTATGTCTCTTTTTGTGATATACTTCGGTACCAAAAGGCGTTACCTTAATTCAGAACTGGAACACCATAATATTATCTTGGGTGAACGCTACCGAGAATTGCTGTCTGATATTTTCCACGATAAAAAACTGGCTGAAGACTTTTCTCTCTACCTCCATATGCCCACCAAAACAGATCCCTCATTGGCTCCAGAAGGTTGTGAAGGGTTCTATGTACTTTCTCCCGTTCCCCATCTTGACAGTGGAACTGATTGGGAAGCCAAAGCTAAGCCCTATCGCGATGCCATCATTAACTTTTTAGAAGAAAATTATCTGCCCAATCTGGAAGAAAATATTGTAGTAGAACATCATATTGATCCCCTGCACTTTAAACAAACTCTTAATAGTTTCAAAGGTTCAGCTTTTTCAGTAGAACCGATACTAACGCAATCAGCATGGTTCCGGCCACATAATAAATCAGAAGATATTGATGATCTGTTTTTTGTCGGCGCTGGTACACATCCTGGAGCAGGGTTACCGGGCGTTCTTTCCTCAGCCAAGATTGCGGAACAACTGATTTGCAATCCTTAATTCTAGTTTAATCAGGAGATAACTGGAATTGCTCTGCATCTCTTATATATTTGCTATGGCAAGTATATTACAATAACCATTATACCTTTTCCATTATGGGATTTAAAAAAGCGTATCTTTTATTCTCACTTCTCTTCTTTATTGTTGCGTGCCAACCCAAGGAATCAAAGTTTCAACAACTTGGTCTTGAAGAAATCACCATTACGGAGCTACAAAATGGCTATCAAAATGGTGATTATTCCATTGTTGATGTGACGGAAGCTTATCTGGAACGTATTGAGGAAATAGATCAAAATGGGCCTGCCCTTAATTCTATGCTGTTTCTCAATGCCAATGCCATTGAGAAAGCTAAAACACTTGATGCTGAGCTTGCCAAAGGCAACAAGCGCGGACCGCTTCATGGCATACCTGTTGTTTTGAAAGATAATGTAGACACCCATGATATGCCTACCACTGGCGGAGCACGCCCGATGGAAGGGTCCATACCTCCGGATGATGCTTTTATCACCCAAAAGTTGCGAGAAGCTGGAGCCATTATTCTAGGAAAAAGTAACTTAAGTGAATGGGCCAATTTCCACAGCAGTTTTTCTTCCAGCGGGTGGAGTGGTTTGGGTGGACAAACAAATAATCCTTATGATCTTAGTCGTAATCCGTGCGGATCAAGTTCTGGAACAGGTGCAGCAATCTCTGCCAATTTAGCTGTTTGGGGAATTGGTACAGAAACCAACGGTTCCATCACCTGTCCTTCCTCTGCAAATGGACTAGTTGGCATAAAACCTACGGTGGGACTGCTCAGTAGATCAGGTATTATTCCTATTTCCTTCACACAAGATACGCCCGGTCCTATGGCAAGAACAGTTACTGATGCAGCTATTGCTTTAGGTACAATGGTTGGCATAGACCAAGTTGATTCTAAGACGTTAAAAAGTGAGGGTAATTTTGTAAACGATTATACAAAATTCCTTAATAAAGACGGTCTTAAAGGAAAAAGAATTGGGTTTTGGACGGGACCACTTGGTCAGCATCATCGAGTAGACACCTTGATGCATCAAACAATTCGTGTTTTGAAAGAGCAGGGTGCCAAAATTGTAGAATTGGAAACGATTACAAAAGAGAATATCGGAGGAGATTCATTCCAGGTTTTACTCTATGAATTCAAAGATGGGCTAAACAAGTATTTTAAATCGTTGGGATCAGATGCCCCTGTTGACAATCTTGACGAACTTATCAAATTAACACTTGCCGACTCTGTTGAAATGCAATACTTCGACCACGACTTACTGATTAAGGCCAGTGAAAAGGGAGAGCTCAATTCCGAGGAATACACTAAGTCACTTAAGAAGATGCTTAAATATGCTCGTGAAAAAGGCATTGACAGGGTGATGCAAGAGAACAACCTGGATGCCATTGTGAGTCCTACCGGAGCCCCCGCCTGGAAAACAGATTTAATTAATGGGGATAATTTCTCCGTTTCCTCAAGTAGTCCTGCTGCACGTGCAGGTTATCCGAATATAACTGTTCCCATGGGATATATTGATGATCTGCCTGTTGGCATTTCATTTTTTGGCAAAGCATGGAGTGAACCAAAGCTTTTAGAAATCGCATATGCATTTGAGCAAGCTACAAATATTCGAGTGCCTCCTTCGATAGCAAACATCAAATAACAGGCTACATTAAAAAACCCCCGACATAACGATATGACGGGGGATTAAAAATCAATAAGGAATATTTATTTACTTTCGAGCTCTTCTTGCAAGGCATCCCAGTCAGCCAAAAATCGCTCAAGTCCGCGATCTGTTAGTGGATGATGCATTAACTGGTCAATAACTTTAAGCGGCATGGTAGCTACATCTGCACCCAACCGTGCTGATTCGAATACATGCATAGGATGACGGATACTTGCTGCCAATACTTCCGTTTCGAAATCGTAATTCTCATAGATAGTTACAATATCAGCAATTAGCTGCATTCCGTCATCAGAAATATCATCAAGACGACCAATAAATGGAGAAATATATGTTGCTCCCGCTTTTGCAGCTAATAGTGCTTGGGTTGCAGAAAAGCAGAGGGTACAATTCGTTCGAATGCCTTCATCAGATAAGCTACGAATCGCTTTTATACCATCTTTAATAAGCGGCACCTTGACTACTACATTATCTGCTATCTTGGCCAGATTACGCGCTTCGGCCATAATCTCTTCATATTCTGTAGAAACAACTTCTGCCGAAACATCCCCATCAACTAAGTTACAGATTTTTGCAATATGCCCTTCAAAATCAGCAACTCCTATTTTTGCACACAAACTTGGGTTTGTTGTTACTCCATCCAAAACACCCAAGTCATGGGCTTCTTGAATCTCATCAAGGTCGGCGGTGTCAATAAAAAATTTCATATTTAGCTTAGTGGCTTTGTGATTATTTATGGTAGGCTAAAAATAACAAATTTTATACCTCTTTCTTAAAGCAACACCTTATTAATTATTTATATTTTACAGAACTCAAACGCTACTTCGAATGTTAAAAAAATTAAAAATCATCAATTTCTATCTTAATCTGTCGTTATAGTGAATCATTTGCTGTATCCTCTCGTAAGGCAACTGTTGCTTAACATCTATATCATTAAAAATGGATCCAGTGAAAAATTTACAGTACGTATTTGTTCCCTTATTTGTCATTTTTATTCAGGCCTGTGGCGGTAGCTCCGGCGAACCTACCAACAACTTTAGAGGAAATAATCAAGAAGAAGATGCAACAAGTGTTGAAACTATAACAGCTTCAACCCAGGATATTTCCCAACAAATAAAATCGTTTGGTAATGTTCGGGCACAAGAGATTGTGGAAGTTACTCCCCAGGTTTCAAATCGTATAACAAAAATTTATGCCGACCTTGGCGATACCGTCCAACAAGGAGATGTACTCGCCAAAATTTATGATGCCACTTATCGTGACCAATACCAACAGGCGAAATCACAACTTGAACAGAACCGTGCATCGTATGTTCGGGACAGCCTGCAATTTCAACGTCAAAAGGAACTGCATAGAAAAGACTTAATTAGCTCTACAGAATTTGATAATGCAAAAGCGACCTTTGAAAGCAGCAAAGCTCAGCTCCAATCGGCTAAAGCTAATCTTACCGAGAGCCGAGAGAACCTAGCTAACACTGAGATAACATCCCCAGTGTACGGAGTTGTTCTCAGTCGCAATATCTCTGAAGGTGACCTGGCCAGTAACGGACAAGTAGCGTATGAAGTTGCAAACCTTATTGGCCTTCAAGCGCGCGTTCACCTTCCGATGGAAGAATGGCGGGATGTTGAGATCGGACAAGAAGTTAGCTTCCGTGTATCCAACCAATCAAATGTCAGTGGCAAAGGGCGTGTTACACAGATAAGTCCCCGCCTGGACGCTTCTACCGGCCTTGGAGAAGTTGTCATAAGCCTCACTGAAACCGGACAATCTATTTATCAAGGAGTCTTGGTAGAATCTAATATCACAGTAAAAACTCATAACAATGCCGTGGTTATTCCCCGTTCTGCCTTAGTCGAGAATGTACAAACTCTTATTGAACCTGAATCAAATACGATCCAACTAGATCGGAGCTATTCGGTTTTTATTGTTGAAGATGATTCACTTGCACTACAACGTGATATTACATTGGGAATTGAACAAGGAGATAAAGTCGAAATTATCAGAGGCATTAAGGCCGGTGATGAAATTGTCACAACAGGCCAAAATGGGTTATCTGACAGTACAAAGGTACGCATTGCTGATCCTCAAAACTTTAATCCCTCTCAAAAAGAAGTTCCGATTGATAATATGACAGAGGAAGAAACTAAGGCGACATCACAAGATACAAGCTCAACCTCGTAATAAAGAATACATACTATCTATGAAAGCTCTAGCAAGAAAAGCGGTTGAGCGGCCTGTTACTTTTTTTATGACGAGTCTTATCGTCATCGGTTTTGGCCTTTTTGGGCTGTCAAACCTGCGGCTCAACCTTTATCCGGATGTCTCATTTCCAACAATTACAGTTTACACCACTTATGAAGGGGTAGCACCGGGAGATATGGAAACCCTTGTCACCCGTCCCATAGAAGAAGTTGTAGGTAGCATTAGTGGAGTTCGTGAAGTACGATCATCGTCCAAACAAGGTGCCTCTGTCGTTAAACTAAAATTTAACTGGGGTACCAACCTTTACCAAGCAGAATCAGACGTACGTAAAGAGCTTGACTTTGTAAGGCGAACCATACCCGACGACGCTGAACAGCCGATTGTTTTTTCGTATGACCCAAACCAAGAACCAATTATGGTTCTGACCTTAACCTCTAAAACCCAGAGCCCTAGAGAACTTCGTACCATGGCTCGCCAGCAGATTGAGCAGCGACTTGAACGAATACCAGGGGTAGCTTCCAGTGAAACAGCCGGCGGCTATGAGCGCCAAATCAATATTGATATCAGCAATGAGCAGATGCGCACCTATGGGTTAGATATCTCTACCATTGCTAATAAACTTGAACAAGAGAATATCCAGATTCCAGCCGGCGAGCTCATAGAAGGCCGTACTATATATTCACTGAGGACCATTGGTGAATTTAAAAATGTCGACCAGATACGCAATACTGTTATTGCGCAAACAGATGATAAACCTCTGCGCCTGAAAGATGTTGCTGATGTAGAAGATGGAGTTGCTCAGCCTATTGGCGATGTGCATGTTGATTATAATAAAGGGGTTATCATCAATGTATATCGGCAAAGTGATGCTAATGTTGTAACTACTGCAAATGCAGTTGTCGAAAATCTTGATGACCTCCAAAAACCTCTTCCCAGTGGAGTTGCAGTGGATGTATTGACAAACAAGGCCGAATTTATAGAAATGTCTATTGACAACCTACTTTGGACAGGCCTACAGGCCATTATCCTGGTGGTTCTTATCTTATTGGCTTTCTTACACAGTGGTAGATCTGCTCTTATTATAGCTATCTCAATACCTGTATCGATTATCTCCACTTTCAGTATTATGGACTGGACAGATCTTAGCCTGAATATCATTTCACTCTCAGGACTTACCCTTGCTGTAGGTATGGTCGTGGATGATGCTGTTGTAGTTCTGGAGAATATTTTCCGTTTCAAAGAAGAGGGCCATAATAAAAGCAAAGCCTCTGTCTTTGGAGCTCAGGAAGTAGCAGTCCCAGTCGTTATTTCAACACTTACAACACTCGTTGTCTTTATTCCAATTCTCTTTGTACCTGGTATTGCGGGATTCTTGTTTCGCGATTTAGCTCTTACTATCTCCTTCGCACTTATCGTATCATCGCTGGTAGCACTCTCTTTAATACCTATGATGAGTTCAATTCTATTAGATACTGATGAAGAGGGTGAACAAAAGAACAAAGACTCTTACCTAAAGCAACTTCTGGATTGGAGCCGTGGTAATATATATAAGCGCATTCTTGCTTCTCCGCTTCTATTATTAGGTGCTATTCTATATCCAATATTTTGGATAATTCGACTGGTCGGGAACAGTATCGCTTCCTTCTTTAGTAACAAAATTGCCCCAGTTACCAGTAACTTTCTAGATAGATTAGAGCAATCTTACAAACGCAGATTAGATTCACTCCTCAATAACAGTGGGACTGTTATAATATCAGCAGTAATTTTATTCTTGGTAACTCTTCCCATTTTTAATCAGCTGGGGGGAGAGTTTTTTCCAAAGGTTGATGATAACTCCTTTATTCTGGATGTACAACGAAATCCTGGGGTTAGCCTCATCGAGCTGGAACGATCAATTGCCCAGGCAGAATCAATAATCAACAAAAATGTACCTGAGGCGAAACTAGTAGTCGCAGACTTTGGAGATAAAGAAGGAATAGAAGGTGCAGACAGCCCCGGCGGCTATCAAGGAACCATTAGTGTTGAACTGGTTTCTCAAGATCAACGAAAACGATCAGAATCCGTCATTGTATCCAGTCTGCTTAAAAAGCTTGAAGATGTTCCTGGAACTAATATTAAAGAAATTCAGCAAGATCCATTAAGCCCTGAAGGTGAAAGTGGGCTGGTAGTCCAAATTTATGGTTATGAACCGCAAACAAAAGAAGATCTGGCCAATGGTGTAAAACAAAAACTTCGTGAGATTGATGGAATTGTAAATGTCTTTAGCACCGCCGACCAAGGGCGTCCCGAACTGCGCGTAACCATGGATCGAGAGCGAATTTCTCGTATCGGAATGACCACTTCAGATGTAGCTAATGCACTCAGCAACGCCATCAAAGGCAATATTGCAACAACCTATGTTGACAAGGGAGTTGAATTTGAGGTACTCGTTCAACTGGATGAACTGGATAAAGCAGCTGTATCAGACCTTCGAAATTTACAAATTCAAACTCCTTCCAATGGTTGGGTACCTCTATCTAACCTAGCCCGAATCGAACGCTATCAAGGGCCTACAAATATCTTAAGAATTAACCAAGAGCGTGTTACTGAAGTATCTGCCGACTTATCAGAAATGGACCTCAAAGCAGCATCAGTGCAAAGCCGGGAAAAGCTAGAGAATATTAATTGGCCCGAAGGATATCGATATGAAATAGCCGGCTCAGCAGAAGAGCAACAAGAATCCTTCAACTTTTTGGTACTGGCATTCATGATTGCGGGAATACTCACATATATGGTTATGGCCTCGCAGTTCGAGAGCTTAGTAGAACCCTTTATTATTATACTAACTATACCGCTTGCTCTAACGGGAGTTTTACTAATCCTCTGGATTACCGGCACCTCTATCAGTGTAACCTCAATGGTTGGTCTAATTTTGTTATCTGGTATTGTGGTAAATAATGGAATTGTCATGATTGATTACATCAAAATATTACAAGCTCGTGCTTATTCACGACACCAAGCAATTGTTGAAGGAGCTACCCGAAGATTACGACCTATTTTGATGACTGCCTTTACCACTATTCTTTCAATGGTACCGCTGGCCCTTGAACTTGGGTCAGGCTCGGAAACCTGGAGCCCTATGGCAAGAACGGTTATTGGCGGACTGGGCATGTCCACTCTGCTAATGCTTTTTGTAGTGCCCTGCTTATACAAACTGATAAACAGTATGGTCGAGAACTTCGGCTTTGATGCGGTGCATAAAGAAGACCCTCTCCTTCAAACTGAAGTTTCCTAATTCAATACTGCTATGAAAAAGTTTTCGTTAGCTGAACGTATACTTAAACGACCTATCACAGTGATCATGGCTACACTAGTGATTATCGGCTTTGGGTCATTTGCGCTCTCGAATCTTAAAATCACAATGTATCCTTCTTTTAATATCCCGGTGCTTGCTATACAGACCACCTATGGCAATGTTGCTCCTGAAGACATGCAAGAACTCGTAGTCGAGCCAATAGAAGGCGCGGTATCAGCCATACAGGGTATCGAAACCATGGATGGGAACATTGACAAGGGTAGCGCTTTTATCATCCTTAGACTCAAAAATGGCATCGATATACGCCGAACGGAACTGAAGGTGCGGGAAGCCATATCGCGGATTAGAAATGAACTACCGGCCGAAGCCTCCGAACCGATTATATTCCAGTTTGATCCCGAAAATATGCCCATCATGCGGCTTAGCCTTGAAGCCGAACAAAAAGGTCTTGATAAACTCCGACGCCTTGGAATAGAGTTCGTTGAACCGCGTATCGAGCGACTGGAAGGGGTAGCCTCAGCTGATACCCGGGGTGGACTTGAACGCAAAATATTTGTGAATGTAGACCCTATGTCCCTGGCACAACATCGCCTGGTTCCATCAGACCTAGAGAACGCACTACGGTCTAATAATGTGCAGGTTCCTGTGGGCGATATTGTGGCAGGTACAAAAAGCTATAGCATTAGGGCACAGTCGATGTATGGGCAAGTAGAAGAGATTAAACAAACGATTATCAAAACAAATAATAATGATGTTCCCATACGTATTAAAGATGTAGCGAATGTCAGCGATAGCTTCGCCGATATCTCTACGCTCGTTGAAATCAATGGCAAAAACAGTGTTACTCTTGATATATACAAAAAGTCTGACGCTAATACACTAGATGTGGCAAATGCCGTAACCACTCAGCTCAATACCATTAATGCCAATCTACCAAAAGGTGTCAGCTTACAAGTACTTACCAACGATGGTCAAAATGTTGAAAATTCCATCTCTAACCTCACCCAGTCAGCTTTAGCCGCCCTTATCGTAGTTATAATAGTACTTCTCATATTTTTGGGCGGATGGCGAATTTCATTAGTGGTAGCGGCTTCCATTCCCGTTTCGGTGACCGCTACCTTTGCAGCGATGTATGCGGCAGGACTTACTCTTAATATCTTGACGATTACTGCTCTTGCGCTTGCCATTGGCTTACTTGTTGATAATGCTATTGTTGTTTCAGAAAGTATTGCTCGTAAACTCGAAGAAAATCTTCCAAAAATGCAGGCAGCACTGGAGGGAACAAACGAAGTGATCGGAGCGCTGCTGGGGGCAACATTGACCACATTAGGTGTTTTTGTTCCCATAATCGGATTGTCTGGAGTTGCAGGTCAGTTTTTTGCTCAGTTCGCCATAACAATCAGCATGTCTATTGCAATCTCTTTCTTAGCCTCCATCATATTGGTCCCTGTTTTAGCTCTACTTTTTCTGAATAAAGAAGAGTTTCAACGTCACAGTTCCTCATTCCAGGCTATTCATAAGATTGAAAACTGGTATGAAGATTCACTCCGTTGGCTCATGTTTCATAAGTGGACAACAATCGTTTTTGTTTCATTAATTCTTGGAGGAACATACCTTCTATTTTCAAATCTTGAATCTGAATTTTTGCCGGATACTGATAGTGGCCAGATCTCTGTTGGGGTTGAACTACCTACCGGTACAAAACTTGTTAAAACAGCACAGGTTCTCCGTAGCTTTAGTGAAGAACTCAAGCAAAAAGAGGTGGTTGAAACCGTTATTACTCAAATAGGCCAAAGTGGATGGAATCAACGGACCAATGAAGGAGAACTCAATATTAATCTGATTGAAGCTGATAAGCGTGATATTACTACGAATAAATTTTCAGCAAACCTTCGCCAAACTCTTAAAGCACCGGGTGTAGAAGTAAATATTCGAGGGAGCGGTGGTTTTTCCGGCTTTAGCAGCGGAATCCGCTTGAGTGTAGTAGGTCCTGATATTGATATATTACAAGGTATATCAGACAAAATTGAAAGAAACTTACTTCAAGATTCAACTGTTATTTCTGTCGATAATGGCTGGACAGACCGCACACCCGAACTTAGATATTATGTAGACAGACAACGTATTAGCCGGGTAGGAAGCTCGCTTAATCAAGTTGCGCGTTCTTTAAAAACACAAGTCCAAGGAACACGAGTAGGATTTCTACGCCAAGAAGGAAGAGAAATACCTATTGAAGTACGAGCCAATAAATCTTCCCTTACAAGCCGTGAACAGCTTTATGATCTTGAGTTAATTCAGGCGGATAGTCAACGTATTCCTGTTGCCGGGCTAGGAAAATTTGTAAGTGCAGAGGGCTTTAACTCTATTGAACGTCGAGATCGAGAAACTGTACTGGATATTAATATCGAAGTAGATGGAAATCCCAGCGAATACCGAGAACAGATAACTTCTTTCCTCAAAGAAGAAATTATATTACCCGAGGGCTACCGTTACGAGTTTACCGGAGGGACCCGTGACTCTGAGGAAGGCTTTTTTGAAATATTACGATCTCTGATATTTGCCATATTACTTACATACATGATTATGGCATCTTTATTTGAGAACTTTCGTGACCCCTTTATCATCTGGTTCACTATACCGCTTGCATTCTTTGGTGCTTTAGTGGGCCTTTGGATATTACAAACCCCACTGAGTGCTACTGCCTATATTGGTATGTTTATGCTCGTAGGTATTATTGTTAATAATGGTATCGTTCTCGTTGATTATATGCACTTGTATTCGAAATATAATGAACACTCCGATTCACTTTTCAACAATGTAATTGAAGCATGTAAAAGAAGACTTCGCCCTATTCTTTTAACAGCCCTTACCACTATCTGTTCAATGATACCTTTATCATTAGCCATCGGTACCGGTGCCCAAATTTGGGCACCGCTTGCACGTGCTGTTATTGGCGGCCTCTTTTTCGGCTCAGTTTTGACACTTTATATCATTCCCGCCTTTGTAATGGGGATCAGTAAAAAAAGAAGAAACGCGATCAATGAATACAGAACTTCTTCTAAATAATACTTTCAGTCAGTACATTGTCAATGATCTATAATCAATTTTTTAGACTGATAATCTATTCTTATCAAAACAATTATTCAAAATTCACGTTACATGTATTACCTCTGAGATTTAATAAGAAGATGGAAATATTGGACAAAAAGATTGTATATTTATGCAAAGCATCTAGAAAACGAGATTAAATTTTAAATCATATTATTATGAGTAAATCAAAAGATTTTACACTTGGCCTAATATCAGGTGCTCTTGTGGGATCAGCTATCGCACTATTATATGCACCCGATAAAGGAAGTAACACCCGTGATGTTCTCTCCTACAGACTTAGTAACTACCTAGATGAGCTCACTCACCTCATTGATAAACTTTCCGACGAGAAAAAGTCCATATCTGAGGCGAAACGAAAAGGGGATTTAGTAGTAGAAGATGCGAAAGATCGTGCAGAAGATTTAATTCGTGAAGCAGAAGATCTCCTTAATACTATTGAAGATACTAAAGAGGGTGAGAACAAAGCTGATTAATAGTCACTTTCTTTCCAAATTTTTTTAAAGCCTCCGGTTAATCGGGGGCTTTTTTATTTGTCGGCTACTAGTAAGGGCACTACGATAAAAAAAGCGTCTGACCATAGTGGCCAGACGCTTTAAATATTAGTTACTAATGATGTTTATCGAAGTTATGATTCGTCTTCTTCTACATCAGTTTCAGCAGTTGCTTCTTCACCATTAGGATCGCCAGCTCCACTGAGCTCTTCGAACACTTTGGCTACTTCTTGCTCATCTTCATCCAGTTCAGTTTTCTTACCAACAATGAGATCATCATACTTACGTAGTCCCGTACCAGCAGGTACTTTATGACCAACGATCACATTCTCTTTAAGACCTTGAAGTGTATCTTTCTTAGCCTCAATAGATGCTTGTGTAAGAACCTTAGTTGTTTCCTGGAATGAAGCAGCAGATAACCAGCTTTCTGTTGAAAGTGCAGCACGTGTAATACCAAGCAGTATGGGCTTAGAAATAGCCGGTTCTGCTTCACGTGTTTCAATTTCTTCGACACCTTCTTTAATAAGTTCGTTGTTAATATCTCGAACTTCACGACGATCAAGGATTCTTCCTTGTTTGAGATCACTTCCACCGACATCGGTAACAACATATTTACCGATCAACTCATCATTCTTATTATTGAGTTCAAATCGATCAACTTTGTCACCTTCAAGATACATAGTATCTCCGGGATCGGTTACCTCAACCTTCTGCATCATGGTGCGTACAATCGTCTCAATGTGTTTATCATTGATTTTCACACCCTGTAGTCGGTAAACCTCCTGAATCTCATTCACGAGGTAAGACTGTACTGCATAAGGCCCTAGAATATTAAGAATCTCTTCGGCCGGAATAGTACCATCAGAAAGTTGCTGGCCAGCTTCAACATAATCATTCTCTTGAACCAAGATATGCTTGGAAAGAGATATAAGGTATGTCTTCTCTGTCTTACCATCTTTACTTTCAACGATAACTTCCTGCTTACCACGTTTACGACCGCCGAATCGTACAATACCATCAATTTCAGATACAGCAGCAGGATCACTTGGTGACCGAGCTTCAAAGAGCTCCGTAACACGCGGCAGACCCGCTGTAATATCTTTAGACTGACCGGTTGATCGCGGAATCTTAGCCAGAACCTGACCTGCAGAAACATCTTGTCCGTCTTCCACAACGATATGTGTATCAACAGGCAATGTTTTCTCACGAACGCGATCATCACTGCCCTTAACCATCAGGGTTGGAACCAGTGAACGATCTTTAGAGTCAATTACAACTTTCTCGCGGTGACCTGTTTGAGCATCAGTCTCTTCAGAAAACGTGATATCTTCCATGATATCTTTGTACTCAACAGTACCGTCGATCTCAGCGTAAATATTCGCATTATAAGGATCCCACTTACAGAGTGGTACTCCTTTCGGTATCTCATCGCCTTCTTCAACGAGAAGCTCTGAACCGTAAGGAATATTATAGGTCGTAAGAACCTTTCCTTCCTCATCTACGATTTTAATTTCACCGGCACGACTTAATACAACATCATGCAGTTCTTCACCGTCATCATATTCGACAACGCGGATATTTTCAAACTCAACTTCACCTTCGAACTTCGCTTTATGCTGTGATTCTGACTCCATACGAGAAGCAGTACCACCAACGTGGAATGTTCGTAGTGTAAGCTGCGTACCAGGCTCACCAATAGATTGAGCTGCAATAACACCTACAGCCTCACCTACCTGTACCATTGTACCACGTGACAAGTCACGTCCATAGCATTTTGAACATACACCGCGTTCGGTTTCACACGTAAGTACAGAACGGATCTCTACCTCTTCAATTGAAGTCTCCGCAATACTCTTTGCGACCTTTTCATCAATCATCTGATTTGATTCACAAAGAAGCTCATCAGAGATAGGATCATAAATATCGTGTAATGAAACTCGTCCAAGAATACGATCTTCCAGGCTCTCGATAACATCTTCGTTATCTTTCAGAGCTTTCATCTTAATTCCACGGAGGGTTCCACAATCTTTCTCATTAATAATAATATCCTGAGAAACATCTACAAGACGACGCGTTAAGTAACCGGCATCAGCAGTTTTAAGTGCAGTATCGGCAAGACCCTTACGCGCACCGTGAGTAGAAATAAAGTACTCAAGAACCGTAAGACCCTCTCTGAATGAGGATAGAATTGGATTCTCAATTACCTCGTTTCCTTCTTGCATAGAACTCTTCTGCGGCTTAGCCATCAGTCCACGCATACCACCAAGCTGACGAATCTGCTCTTTTGAACCACGAGCACCGGAATCAGCCATCATAAATACTGGGTTAAATCCATCACGATCAGAGGTCAATGCCTCAAACAATGATTCAGAAACCCTGTTAGTGGTACTTGTCCACTTATCAATAACCTGATTATATCGTTCGTTATCGGTAATGAAACCCATTTCGTAACGATCAGTTATTTCAGCAACCTCATCTTGAGCTTTCTGTATTAACTGTTGTTTTTCATCAGGGATTACAATGTCTTCAAGGCTAAAGGAAAGCCCGCCTGTAGTTGCTTGGTTGAAGCCTAGACGTTTCATTTCGTCAAGGAATTCAGCAGTACGTGATGTTCCTACTTCATAGTGAACATCCCCAATAAGAGAACGCAGTTCTTTCTTACCAAGCGTACGGTTAATATACCCCATCTCATCAGGCAGTATCTTATTAAAGACAACTCGACCTGTTGTAGATTTGATGATTTCATAACCATCACCGTCTTCTTTTGGAATACGGATATTGATTTTCGCGTGCATATCTAAGCGGTCGCGATCATATGCAATAAGCACCTCATCGAGGTTGGCAAAGGTTTTACCCTCTCCTTTCTGATCACTGGCCATCTTGGTCAGGTAATAAATACCCAAGACCATATCCTGTGATGGTACCGCAATAGGACCACCATTGGCAGGACTTAAGATATTATGAGAGCCTAACATTAATACAGATGCCTCTAATATTGCATCATGGCTTAATGGAAGGTGTACAGCCATCTGGTCACCATCAAAGTCAGCGTTAAATGCTGTACATGAAAGTGGGTGCAGACGTACTGCTTTCTCTTCAATAAGCACGGGTTGATACGCCTGGATACCAAGCCTGTGCAATGTTGGAGCACGATTCAGCATGATTGGGTGTCCGTCAATCACGTTCTCAAGGACCTCCCATACAACTTGATCTCTGCGGTCTACAACTTTCTTTGCAGATTTAACCGTTTTAACATAACCACGCTCAATGAGTCGGCGGATAATAAATGGCTTATAAAGCTCTACAGCCATCTCTTTCGGCAAACCACATTGGTGCATCTTAAGCTCAGGGCCAACAACAATAACAGAACGACCCGAATAGTCAACACGTTTACCGAGCAGGTTCTGACGGAAACGACCACTCTTCCCTTTCAGCATATCACTGAGAGATTTCAGAGGTCGATTGTTGTTACGTACCGCGTTAGATTTTCTCGAATTGTCGTAAAGTGAATCAACTGCTTCTTGCAACATGCGCTTCTCGTTGCGGAGAATAACGTCTGGTGCTTTAATATCAATCAAACGCTTCAGACGATTATTACGAATAATCACCCGACGGTAAAGATCGTTAAGATCAGAGGTAGCAAATCGGCCGCCTTCAAGAGGTACCAATGGCCGCAGTTCCGGTGGAATTACCGGAATAACACTCTGGACCATCCATTCAGGACGGTTTTCAGTGTGTTGGTTTGCAGCTCGGAAAGATTCAATAACTTGCAGGCGCTTCAGCTTCTTTTTCTTACGCATCTGCGAAGTTTCGTTCCGTGCCTCATAACGAAGACGATAGGCAAGCTCATCAAGATCTTGCGTAGAGAGCAGCTCTTGAATAGCCTCAGCACCTTCTTTAGCGCGGAATTTCTCTTTATTATCGTCATCCATCTCCCATTGATCTTCAGGGAGTTGTTCCTGGATGTCATAATATTCTTCCTCTGAGATCAGATCGCCTTTCTTGTAACCAAGATCACGAGCAACACCGGGATTCATCACGACGTATGTTTCGTAATAGACAATCTTCTCCAGATTCTTTGAAGAATATCCGAGTAAGTATGCTAATTTATTTGGTAGTGATTTGAAGTACCAGATATGAACTACAGGTACGGTAAGCGAAATATGTCCCATTCGCTCACGGCGTACTGCCTTTCTAGTTACTTCAACGCCGCAACGGTCACAAATAATCCCTTTATAACGGATTCGTTTGTATTTACCGCAGTGGCATTCATAATCTTTAACCGGACCAAAGATCTTTTCACAGAAAAGACCGTCCATTTCCGGTTTAAAGGTACGATAGTTAATTGTTTCGGGAGTTAAGACTTCGCCATGCGACCGAGACAAAATAGTCTCTGGTGACGCAAGGGATATACCAATTTTATCGAAGTCTTTCGAAACTGTTAATGTATTAGTAGTCGGCAAGGATGTACCTCCGGATTGACTTTATTTAACAGTGTAAATTCTGTTGTTATAATTAGTCGATGTGAACTTCAAGGCCAAGACCCATCATTTCGCGTAGCAGTACCTTAAAGGATTCTGGAACGTCACCTTCGGGCAAGTTTTCACCTTTTACAATAGCTTCATAAACTCGCGATCGACCTTTCACATCGTCACTTTTAACAGTAAGCATCTCTTTGAGTATACTGGAAGCACCATAAGCATATAGTGCCCAAACCTCCATTTCACCGAGACGCTGTCCACCAAACTGAGCTTTACCGCCCAACGGCTGCTGAGTAATAAGCGAATACGGTCCAATTGAACGAGCATGCATCTTATCTTCAATCAAGTGATTGAGTTTAAGCATGTAGATATAACCTACAGTAGATTTCTGATCCATTGGCTCACCAGAACGGCCGTCGTATAATGTTACACGTCCGTCGCGGGGCAGCCCGGCTTCTTCCATCATGTCTTTAACTTGTTCTTCACTGGCACCGTCAAAAATGGGTGATGCAAACTTGACACCCAATCGCTTAGCAGCCCATCCCAGAATGGTCTCATAAATTTGACCAAGATTCATTCGGGAAGGTACACCAAGTGGGTTCAAACAAATATCAACGGGGGTACCATCTTCCATGTAAGGCATATCCTCTTGTGGGACTACCTTGGCGATTACACCCTTGTTACCGTGTCGTCCTGAAAGCTTATCACCAACCTGAAGCTTACGCTTCTTGGCAACATAAACTTTTGCTTTCTGGATAATTCCAGGGGGTAGATCATCGCCTACCTGAATCTGATATTTGCGTCGTTTGGCTTCTGTATCAATTTCTCTTCGCAGTTCCCTATAATTTTTAAAGAGTAATCGCACATGTTCAACCAATTCATCATCAGTTGCCCAAGCGATGTTCTCATTAATATTTACGGGATCAAGTTCTTCAAAGTCTGATTTACGATATTTCTGTCCTTTTTCAATAAGTTCTACGCCACTAAAGTCGTAAACACCCGGTGAGGTTTTATCACGAAGCAACGTATATAGCTTATCAACCATTTGGCTATTAAGTTCGTCAACCTTCTTCTGGTGACGCTCATTTTCAAGCTCAACCTGCTTCTTCTCCTCTTTACGGGAAATCTGTTCATCACGCTTACGGCTAAAGAGTTTGGTATCAATAACAGTACCAGAAACTCCTGGTGGAACTTTCAACGACGCATCTTTCACATCGCCGGCCTTATCACCGAAAATTGCTCGAAGCAATTTTTCTTCGGGAGTAGGATCAGTTTCACCTTTGGGCGTAATCTTACCGACCAGTATATCACCGGGATTAATCTTAGCACCGGTTCTAATAATTCCCTGCTCATCAAGATCCTTAGTAGAATCTTCACTCACGTTAGGAATTTCACGTGTCAGTTCTTCTTCACCACGTTTAGTATCACGAACTTCTTGTTCAAACTCTTCAATATGGATGGATGTGTAGATATCATCCTGCACTACACGTTCACTTACTACAATGGCATCCTCAAAGTTATATCCTCTCCATGGGACAAATCCTACTAATAGGTTACGCCCAAGTGCAAGTTCACCTTGGTCAGTAGCACAACCATCAGCCAGAGTCTGTCCTTTCTTAACTTTATCACCAACTTCTACAATAGGAGTTTGGTTGATTGTTGTGTCCTGATTAGTGCGTTCAAACTTGGTAAGATTATACTTCTTAATACCTTCGTCGAAATAGCATTGCTGCTCCATATCCGTACGATCGTACTTCACATGGATCTCTTTGGCAGATACGTATACGACTTCACCATCTTCTTCTGCAGCAATAATTGCACGAGAATCTTTCGCAGCTCTGTGCTCAAGACCTGTACCGACAACCGGTGCTTCCGGGCGAAGCAATGGTACTGCCTGTCGCTGCATGTTTGCACCCATAAGGGCACGGTTCGCATCATTGTGCTCCATAAATGGAATAAGTGCTGCAGCAACCGAAGTAATCTGGTTGGTAGAAACATCCATATAGTGGATCTCTTCCGGCTCTGCCAATCCAACCTCACCATCACGGAAACGAGAGAAGATATTATCATTTTTGAACACCCCGTTTTTCTCGAGAGGGGCATTGGCCTGAGCAATAACGGTTTCATCTTCCTGCTCAGCAGATAGATATTCTATCTCTTCTGTAACCTTTCCATCTTCAAGCTTACGATACGGAGTTTCAATAAATCCGAAGTCGTTAACTTTGGCATGCACACAGAGCGAAGAAATCAAGCCAATATTGGGGCCCTCTGGTGTTTCAATAGGACATAAACGACCATAGTGCGTATAGTGGACGTCACGAACCTCAAAGCCAGCGCGTTCACGAGTTAGACCTCCTGGCCCTAATGCCGACATACGACGCTTATGCGTCAATGTAGCGATGGGGTTGGTTTGATCCATAAACTGCGACAGCTGGTTGGTACCAAAGAATGTATTGATAACAGAAGAAATGGTACGAGCATTAACTAAATCTTGTGGGGTTAACTGCTCGGCATCGCGTGAATTCATTCGTTCTTTTATAGTACGCGACATTCGAGCCAACCCAATAGAGAACTGCTGCCCCAGCTGCTCACCAATAGTACGAACACGTCGGTTACTCAGATGATCAATATCATCCACCTGAGCTTTCATATTTTTAAGTCGGATAACCTCTTTGATAATAGCTACGATATCTTCCTTCACCAAGTAGCGGATATCCATATCCACATCCACTTTCAATCGTTTATTCAAACGATATCGTCCTACTTCTCCAAGGTCATATTTTTTATCACTAAAGAATAAACGTTCAAGCACTTGTCGTGCTGTTTCTGGATCCGGCATCTCACCAGTTCGAATCTGCTTATAAATTTCTCCAAGAGCAGACTCTTCATCGTGTGTCGGATCTTTACGAAGCGTATTCATAAATACATCGCGTTCAGAATCCTCAGGCTCCATTGTTTGAACCCGAACTTTTTCAACATCAGCTTCTTGAAGCAAACCGTAATCATCTTCAGTGAGCTCATGGTCAATTTCCAGAAGCGTGTTACGAGTCATCGCCTCAGTAACTTCTCCAGTCTCATCGTCTACAACTTCTTCGACTTTTTCTTCAACGATATCAACCGCAAGACGCTTGCCTACAAGCTCATCGTTATATTGCTTTTTATCTTCAAGTTCTATGACTTCAGAATTACCGAATAAGTTATACAGTTCTTCGTCAGTAGAATATCCAAGCGCTCTAAGTAGAGTCGTAAATGGAACCTTCTTTTTTCTATCAATATAAGCCCATAATACATCACGGATATCGGTAGAAAACTCTATCCAAGAGCCTTTAAATGGAATTACTCGCGCGTTATATAACTGCGTGCCGTTAGGGTGTACATTCTGTCCAAAAAATGCACCTGGCGAACGGTGTAGCTGACTTACGATTACACGTTCGGATCCATTTATAATAAAGCTACCCTTTTCAGTCATCCAAGGGAGATCGCCAAGAAACACTTCTTGCTCAATCGTTTCTGTTGTTTCGTCATCGTCATCAACAGCAGAAAGACGAATCTTTGCCTTTAAGGGTACAGCATAAGAAAGGCCACGTTCCTGGCATTCCTTCATACTATATTTAGGAGTATCCACACTATAATGCATGAACTCCAAAATATGTGTTTCCCGGGAATCTTGAATTGGGAAATTTTCGTTAAAAATCTTTTGAAGACCTTGATTCTTACGATCTTCAGGTGCCACATCCAGTTGGGTAAACTGTTCGAACGATTCTAATTGGATATCCAGAAAATCAGGATAGTCCAGAACATGTTCAGTACTGGCAAATGACAAGCGGTCGGTGAAAGGGATTTTCTCCATTTTACTCTGTTTACTCAAAGGAACCTCTCCTTTAAAATTAATTAGATGGTGATGAGCATAATTTGCCGCTTCTAATACACTTTATAACAAGTGAAATACTAGCATGCAAATAGACGCCAATAGCCAATACCGCACAAGACGATATTGGCTAATGACAAATTATAAGATATTGAACCTTAATTATTTAAGTTCAACTTCAGCACCGGCATCTTCAAGCTGAGACTTAAGATCTTCAGCTTCATCTTTAGAGATACCTTCCTTAATTGGGTTTGGCGCATTATCAACCAATTCTTTAGCCTCTTTAAGTCCGAGACCAGTAATTCCGCGAACTTCCTTAATAACGGCAATCTTCTTGTCGCCAGGACCGTTCAGAACTACATCGAATTCGGTTTGTTCTTCTTCGCCACCGCCTTCGCCGCCACCAGCTGCTACAGCTACACCAGCAGTCGCAGGCTTAATGTCGTATTCTTCCTCTAGGAAGTTAGCGAGTTCGTTTGCTTCTTTTACAGTTAAGTTGACTAATTGTTCAGCTAATTCTTTAACGTCAGCCATTTGATTATTCTCCGATTGATCTTTTGAATTGAAAATTCGTTGTGTTGTTGTATGTATTATTCGTCGCCTTCTTCGGCGATTGTTTCAACGGCTCCGGCGATATTTCGACCGGGAGCTTGTAGTGCACTAACCACATTAGAAACAGGAGCAAGCAAGAGACCAACAATGTCTCCAATAACTTCACTCTTAGACTTCATTGCAGCCAAGGTTTCCAGCTCATCCTCACCGTAATAATCCCCATCGATGATTGCAGCTTTAAACTTAGGCTTTTCTGTTTCCTCAAATAACTTTTTAATCACTTTAGCGGGTGCGGCAAGCTCTTCTTCTACAAAGGCAAAACCATTTTGTTCAACCAAGTGGGGATACAAATCTTCGTACCCTCCAACTTCGTCCATGGCTCTTTTAACCAAAGTATTTTTATATACTTTGTATTTAATATCGCCTTCGAAGAATTCGCCACGCATAGTGTTGATTTCCTTTACTGTCATACCCGAATAATTGGTGATATAGACCGCACCAGAGTTATTCAGATCGTCAGTAATTTTTTCAACAGTTGCTTTCTTTTCTGCTAATGTTGGCATTATTCAGTTCCTAGTTTTAAATCTTTATGCAGAAATTACAGATGAACGACTCAATGGAATACTTGGGCCCATGCTGGAGCTCATAAACGCACTTCTGATATATAAACCTTTAGCAGAAGCGGGTCGAAGCCGCATAACCTCTCGTATAAATTCCAAAGCGTTTTCACGAAGTTCACTAGCATCAAAGCTAACCCGTCCTATTGATGCATGTAGAATACCGTAGTCGTCTACACGAAAATCAATTTTACCGGCCTTTGCTTCTTTAATAGCATCAGTCACATCGTTGGTAACAGTTCCACTCTTAGGGTTGGGCATCAGTCCTCGTGGACCTAAAATACGTCCAAGCCTTCCGATTTTTCCCATAACATCAGGAGTGGCAACAATTACGTCAACATCTGTCCATCCATCTTCAATTTTCTCAATATACTCATCAAGACCTACATGATCTGCTCCGGCCTCTTCAGCTTCTTCTTGTTTAGCTTCGCTTACCAAAGCTAAAACACGTATCTCTTTTCCCGTACCATTTGGCAGGGTTACAGATCCGCGCACCATTTGATCGGCATGTCGGGGATCAACTCCCAGACGCAAGTCCAGATCAACGGATTCGTCGAAATTAGCCTTAGAGGTTTTCTTCACAAGATCACAAGCTTCAGCCAGAGTATATTCCAACTCGGGATCAATGAGCTTTGCGGACTCTTGGTACTTCTTTCCTCGTTGTGCCATAAATTAATTTACCTTCTATTTATCTCTTTGCACTCGAAGCCCCATACTTCGGGCAGTACCTGCAATCATTTCAGCAGCATTTTCTACCTCAAAAGCATTAAGATCCTGCATTTTTTGTTCTGCTATATCTTTGCACTGAGTCCAGGTGACGCTACCAACTTTCGTTCTATTGGGCTCGCCAGAACCTGATTTAATCCCAGCAGCTTGCTTTAACAGAACTGCAGCAGGTGGAGTTTTAGTTTTGAATGTAAAAGACTTGTCCTGATACACAGTAATTTCAACCGGAATAATAGTACCGGCGTCTTCCTGAGTAGCAGCATTAAAAGCCTTACAAAACTCCATAATATTAATTCCAGCCTGACCCAATGCGGGTCCGACGGGAGGAGCAGGGTTTGCCTGTCCACCTCGAATCTGGAGCTTAAGTACTTGATCTACTTTTTTTGCCATTTTAATTTACTGCTTGTACTTATGTTTATTTGCCGCGTAATAGCTCACTTTTGCATCAAGTGATTTTAAAGTGGTTAAGTTGCAGGTTCTACCTGGTTCACATCAACTTCAACCGGGGTCTTTCGACCAAAAATACTTACCATGACACGTAACTTGAGTTTATCAGTATTAACCTCTTGTACAGTGCCATCAAAATCCTTAAAGGGTCCATCAATAACTTTTACAATATCTCCTTCATCATAGGGGATCTCAATCTTACCCCCCTCTTCAGCGGAACCTTCACCTTCACGAACACGACCAAGTATTCTATTCACTTCGGCCTTACGTAGTGGCTTTGGCACATGATCGTTCTTACCGCTTTTAAGGAATCCAATTGTAGACGGAGCCCCCTGAATAAGATTATTTACCTCCTCATCATATATGGTCTTAAGCAATATATAGCCTGGAAAGAAATTCTTTTCACGTGTTTTCTTCTTACCAGAACGTATTTCAATAACAGTTTCTGTAGGTATTAACACCTCAGTAATCTTATCTTCCAGCCCTTGCATTTCGATCTCTCGATCCAAATAGCGCTTAACCTTCTTTTCGTGACTGGAAAAAACACGAACTACATACCATTTATGCTGATCTTCTTGTGTCATTGATAAATTGCCTCTAATACCGTGCTGTATACTTGGTCAACCGCAAATATAAATGCGGAAAGGAGTATAGTGAAGACGACGACGACAATAGTATAATCAACCAATTCTTGCTGGTCTGGCCAAGAGACTTTTCTCATCTCTTTTCGTACGTCTTCTATAAATTCTTTAATCTTATCCATGTATATATAATCAGTTCAATTCTTGCACGGGTGGAAGGACTTGAACCCACAACCTTCGGTTTTGGAGACCGCTGCTCTGCCAATTGAGCTACACCCGTATACGCAGAGAGAATAGACTCTCAGACGAGCCTATTCTCTTTGCAAATTTTTTTTAGTACTGTTGAGCAACCTAGTCCTTAATTTCAGTCACAACACCAGCGCCTACTGTGCGGCCGCCCTCGCGGATCGCAAAGCGCAGGCCTTCTTCCATCGCTACCGGCTGAATCAGCGTAACATCCATTGTTACGTTATCGCCCGGCATCACCATCTCAACGCCGTCAGGCAACTCACAAGAGCCCGTCACGTCGGTGGTACGGAAGTAGAACTGCGGACGGTATCCGTCGAAGAATGGGGTATGTCGCCCACCTTCATCCTTACTCAACACATATACCTCACATTCAAACTCCTTGTGGGGCGTAATTGAGCCAGGCTCACAGAGTACCATTCCGCGCTGCAGATCTTCCTTGTCAACTCCACGCAACAGAATTCCGGCATTATCTCCGGCCTGTCCCTCGTCGAGCATCCGGCGGAACATCTCAATACCGGTTACTACACTATCCATCGGATCTTCAATAATTCCGACAATTTCAATCTCATCATTGAGCTGAATCACACCACGCTCAATTCGTCCGGTCG